>NZ_FNNL01000021.1:0-89664 GCF_900106735.1 Pseudomonas sp. NFACC08-1
TGGTCTCCTGGCAGAGGGTGGCAATTTCGTTCGGATCGACCACGCCAGCGGCAAACAGGCCGTCCGCCCCGGCGCTGGAATACAGTGCGGTGCGCTTCAGGAGTTCCTCCAGGCGTTGTTCGGCGGGGAAAAGGTTCTTCAGGTAGACGTCGGTCCGTACGTTGATGAACAACTTGACGCCCGCCTGGTTTGCCACCTTTCTCGCGACGTCAATCTTGCGAACAAGCAGCTCTGGAGAGCCCAGGCCGTCTTCGATGTTGATCCCGACCGCCCCGGCGGCGATGACTGTGTTGATTACTCGGCCGACCTGCTCCAGCTCGTCGGAGTAGCCGCCTTCGATGTCCACCGTGAGCGGTACGCTGAGCACCCGTGCCATCGACTTGACGGTGGTGCTCAGCAGGTCGAGAGGCAACTTGTTGCCATCCTGATAACCGTGGGACCAGGCCATGGCCGCGCTGCTGGTCGCTACCGCCTTGCCGCCCAAGCTTTCGACGATGCGCGCACCGCCCGCATCGGCCACATTGGCCAAGACCAGCAGTCCGTTCTGATGCAGATTGTGAAAAGCGGTATCCAGTGCAGTCATGACAATCCAATTCCTTTGAAAGTTGTGCCTTTAATGGCGAGGGACGGTGTGTTAGAGGCCGGTTGTGCAATGCACGTTGCTTAAGTATGGGGCATCTGTGACGTAAGCATGCCACTTCGGGGAGGGTTGGAGTTAAAAACGCAAGGTCCGGCGGGGAGCGATCTACGACTCGCAGCTGCTTTCCAATACCTCAGCATTTCCTTGAGGTGATTTTCTGTAGGCGCAACAGCAGATTTACTCTCCATTGTGTCTTCTCCTCGGGTAACAACCGCATTGGGTCAGCAGGAGTAATCGTTCAATCGGTGGGCGCGCGCTTTTCTGGAGAGCGAAAGGAGCGCAAAAGGTCCCACGACCCTCGCCCTTGCCTCTGAGCAACCGCCATGCATTGGAACCAGCAATAGGGGGACTATTTGTAAGCGCACGGGCAAACCGTCTTGCACGACTAAGCCGGACGCCACCTATGCGGTAGCAGCGCTGCAATCTCACTCGCCCGCTGCGTAGCGACCCAGCAAAGAGCCAGTTCTTGCGCCCCAGCGCCCGAGGCTGTATCTGGTTGTCGGGTAGTCAGACGCGGTCACCCGCGGCTGTGAACAACATCCTGGGCAAGTGAGCAGGCAAGTAAGCTAGGCTGTTCGCACGACTGGCCGTTGGTATTCGACGGCCTGAAAACAAAGGCGCTATCAATGTCGAAACATTTGCTGTTGGGCTGGACCCGTTCCTTGTGCGTGCTTGCTGCCTTGAGCGGCGCGGTCACCATGGCAGTTGCCGCCGAGCCTGAAAAAACCGCTACGGCGGCATCGGACACGCAATCGGTGTCCCTGGCAGGCGGCAAGCTGAAGTTCGTGCTGAAAGGTGTCGAGGCCCGTACCTTGAACAGCGAGAACGGCGGCACGATGTACTTCGATCCGAAAAGCGAGCGGGCCATCATCGTTACTGAAGGTCCGGCGCCGACTGCGGGCACTACCCCGGACGCTGCGTTTCGCCTTGCCGTGGATACCTTGAACGAAAAGCAGCAGGCCGCGTCACCCAACTTTCGCATGACTAGCGAGAAGACCATTCAGGTGAACGGCTTGAAGATGTACCGCTTGGACGGCACCGACGATTTCAACGGCCTGAAACTACTGATGGCCTCGTTGATGACGATGAACGATCAGGAGATCACCATCATCGAAGTGATGTCCAGCGTAAACGACCCGGCCGGCCATACCGCTGCGTTGAAGAACATTCTGGGCAAGTAAACCGCAGGTTTCCGGATGGTAGGCTGTCGGCTCCCGACGGTCTGCCCATCACATGGAGCCCGCATGATCTCGTGCGCAAAGCTTGCCCAACTCGGTGTCGTGCTCCCCGACCCGCCCGCGCCGCGACTACGTACCCGACGTGGTGCACCGCGGGGTGGTCTACGTCAGTGGCCAGCTGTTGCGCAAAGGCAATCTCACGATCACCGGTCCGGTGACATCCGCCACCTCACAAGACGATCTCAAGCGTGCCGACCGTGCATGCTGCGCGCACTGAGCGCGATCGATCAAGCCCTCGGGCTGGAAAATGTGGAGGCACAGGGGAAGGCGTATGTTCTATAGCTGCAGTTGCAAGTAGCGGTTGCAGGCCTCGGGATGCTCGCGCAGCAGGTGCTCGACCACACCGCCAGTCGAAGAGCAAGGTCTTGTTGAGGCCGAGGAACACCGGCTGGATTCGCTCGTTGAAGTCGAGGATCGCCAGGGAGGTCAGGCCGATCTCATGAAACGGCGCTTCATCGTGCAGCGATGCCGGGGCCAGTCCGGTGGCCTGCAGGAGCAGGTCGCGCACTAATTCCTTGAGCGCCGGCTTGAGCACGGCGTCTTCCCTGGATTGGATCATGTTCACCCCTTGAACTGACCATGGCGCAGCGTTCGGCGGATACGGGGCCGCCGACGCGAAGGCGCCAGGCAATGCGGACTTTCAATGGGGTTGAACGGCGACCGGCAAACTTCCGACCGCGGTCCGGCGAAGGTTTACAGCGTGATGTTGGGGGTGGGGTAGAACAAAATATTGAGTACGAAGAGGATCATCCAGAAACCGATTTCCAGTGTTTCGGTAATAGGCTGGATCTTCTTGATTGCGCCGTAGACATGCACAACGAACATCAGCGTGAAGACGACGAAAAGAATATCGAAGGCATAGCTGAAACTGGTGCCTGTGGTGGCCGAGCGCAACATCGCTACTTCAACGACAAGGATGAACGCACCGAGGCAACGACCGAAATAGATAGCCAGATGTTCGTGTTCGGGGACGGTCCAGCGCATGAGCCGGGCCCATTGGAGCGGGGCGAAAAAGATGGGTAAGGCAAAGAAGAGGGTGGTCACCACCATCAGGGTTGTGATGTATTCCTTGCTGTATTGCGCATAGTAACCAAGCATTTAAGAACTCCTTGTCTCATCGGCGCATCTAGGCGCCCGGCAGTAATTATTATTGTTGTGACTGGCTGGTTTTGCGGCGTGAAGTATTGGGAGGGCTGACCAGAAGCGTCAATTGTACAAAGGCGCCTACTACCAAAGGCGCGGAGGGGGGTAGTACCACTCACACATTAAGTTTCGACGGATGGAAGTGGTATCTGGGTGGAGCTCACTGCGGCGACGGCGACTGGCGTTTGCGCGACGCGAAACAGGTAGTGTTGAGGATGAGCACAACTATGGCTTATAGGCGAAATCGCCCCACGCAAGCCTGAGGATCGCTTCCTCTCCGGCATGCGTCGCCTCTATCGCGTCATTAAGCTTGAGCAAGTTTGTTTGGACGGTGGTGTGAGAGGTCGGCGCTTCTTGAACTCGCACTGAGTCGTCTAACGCCCAGGCGCTTCAATTCTTCGGGGGAGGGCAGTCCGCCCGGGACAGCAGGTTGACTGGCTGTTTGGCTTCCTTGCAGGTGGTGGCCATTTCGTTCGAGTCGACCGCGCAGGCTGTCCAGCCTTACTCCTCCACGCGTGGCCCATGGTCCCGTTCGCGCTGGCGAGAAGGACGACCAGATTCTGGCTAAACAGGGCTGAACCAAGGCGCATATCGCGATTCTGTGTTCGCAGGTCATGATCTGAAGAATGGGTCAGACTTTTCGAGCAGAGCGGTCATTGGCGCGCGTCACGCCAACAGCGGAGCAAGGAAATAGGGCGCGAGGATGACGACGGCCACCAGCACCGTCCAGCTTTCGAACAAGAGCCGCACCCGCCAGGGGGCGTGATCCAGTTCCATGAAGTGGAGCAGGACCATACGCACCTTCCAGGCGGCAATCAATATCGTCGCGATCGTGGCGGTTGCTGCGGTGACGCTGTCTTTCGACAAGCCCCAGGTCGTGACGATTGTCGCGATGCTCAGCAACAACCACACGCTGGTCACCCATCGTTGTGCGCGGTCCATGTATTACCTCATGAGATAAAGTAGCGGGAAAAGGATGATCCAAAGCAAATCGACCATGTGCCAGTAGATTCCCATGCTCTCGATACCAACCAGGCTGCTGTCTCTGGCGTATGTCCCCGCCCGAGCGTGTGCCCAAAATACGGCAAGCGCTACGCAGCCGGCGACGACATGCAGGAGGTGGATGCCGGTCAGCGCGAAATAGAACATGAAGAAGTCGTTGGTCAGCATGGTGTAGCCGGCCTGAATCTTCCCCATGTATTCAAAGATTTTCGAAATGCCAAACGCGATGCCGCTGGCGAGGGCGGCCGCCAGCCACGGACCGACCGCGGTGCGCCGGCGCGCCGCCTGGACGGCGCGGACCATGCACCAGGAACTGGTCAGTAAGATCAGCGTGTTGCCTCCTCCAAAGTGGAGGTTTAGAGCCTGACGTGAAGCCTCGAAGGTGCCAGGATTCTTTAAGCGCTCGACCATGAATGAGCCGAACAGCAGCGCGAAGATCATCATGTCCAGGCCGACGAATACCCAGATACCTTCCAAACCCGGCAGGCGACGGACTTGTGGCGTGCACATGGGGGGCGAGATGAGCCTGGCGGTAACACGCTGGCGTGACGGAATTAACTTCAATTCTTCCCCCGATCTTCCGCTTCGAGTCGCAGCAAAGCCTTCCGGGTCAACGGCACAAGGCAAAAGAGGTAGACGAAGAACGTCACGAACACGAGCCAGAAGGTGATCAGGCCGTGCCATGCAAAGATGCCGGTGGTCAGGAAAGGAATCAGTAGGACCGAGATGAAAGTTGCGCAGGTGAAGAAACCCAACCACGCGATCCAGGATGGGAATAGGGGCTGCTCCCGCTTGTCCATCAGCATGCAGATGCCAATGGCGCACCACTCGATCGCAAAGATCACAAAGGGTGGATCGAACATGAACCAGCCTAGGTCGTAGAGCATCTGGATCTCCCCATCGGAGCGGCTGTCGGGCCGAAAGGCGGCGGTCATCCAGTAGAGTGCAGGCAGCATCAAGGTCAACATGGCAGCTACGCCGCTAGTACGCACCACCTGCGAGAGAACGCTCATGGAGTCCGTCAGGATGCGTTCCATGATTTTGGCCATGACCGCAGTCCAGGTCAGGTAGAAGGGCATACAGACGAACATGACCATCATGCCCACTCGAATACCGAAACTATTATCTCGGAAATAGCTGCTGATTTCGCTTGCGCTGAGGTAGGCCGGAGGCGGGGGCCAGAAGCCCGCGAATACAGCAAACCCAAGTAGTCCACCAAGCGCGACGATCAGAACAGAGTAGTTGCACAGATGCAGGATTCGGTAACTTGCCGAGCGTTCGGTCGTCATCGCGAGAGGTCCTTTTTTATGGCGAATAGTCAGTTTTTCTTGTGTTGGCGAAAGCATCATAGAGTTTGTCCGATCAATTTCTCGAGGAGTTCGTTGGTTTAGGTGTAGGTCGGCCCGATTATTGGCGCTCGCTTTTCCACGTCCCGAACAGCTGCGGCGGGTAAGGCAGCAATTGTCGAACAGTCACCCGCTCGGTCGGTTGCGCCCAGCTCGCACCAGCGCTCCTGGTACGGCACAACCTGCTTCGTCCCGAAGCGGCGAGTAAGGTTGCGCAGGGATCGAGTTCGTCGTTCATCCGGTGGGGGCGGTAGGCGTCGAGCATGGGGTCTGGTTACGCGAGTGAGACTGCATCTAGTCGATACCACGAAAGCTAGCCATCTCCGCTGCGTGGCCAATCGTCGGTTACGACGATTTGGTGTAACAGCGCTGGATTGTTTGCTGATAGTTCGAAAATATGCGGCGCCAACACAGGTGGTTGACACGGTATCTGCTAACTACCCATGAAAAACCCACTATCCAGCGCTGGTAAGCATCCCCTTGTTGGGTGATCCCGCCGTTACGTGCAAAACTCTATTTACAGCTCTGGTTCTTAGCTTTCACTTTGACGCAGATAATCAAGATAAGCCTTCGACCACCCCATTTCGACGTGACCTACACCTGGTTCACCATCAATCTCCACAATCATCGAACCCTCGTTAAGGGTGTACAGAGGGCTGACTTCGAACTCAAACAAGGCAAATAGCTTGGTACGTACAGTGGTGACGCGTCCGGCTGCATCTTCGATAACAAACGCCATCTCGGTGTGATAAAACATTGGGTCTAGCGTGAAGTCGACCCGCACGTCCGTCACCTGCTCAATGCGTCCCTCTTTCTGGATGTATCCCATGAAGCCAGTGCGGCCAACAGCCATGTACTGAAAGACATTCAAGGCCACATCGGGGCCCGCCTGAGCTTCGAGCCACTTCGACTGCTGCACTTGCCCCCAATCACGCGTCCCCCACGAGTGGTCACGATGACCAAACGTCTCGAAGGGAATCGTGCGCTCGCCAAGGCGAAGCACGCCCTTTACGCGCCCACTTTGCTCAAAACGGTCTGTCGCCATCCAGGTTGGACATCCTTCCGGGCTGGAGCCATAGTTGTAGGCTGGGTGCATCGCTTCGAACTGGTATTCGATACTGGCTTTCTGGCCGGAGTAGTGAACTTCCGCAGACTCAAGCGGTAAGCGATGGCGGACTTGGACATCACCCACGTGCCAATCGTCAAAATCCATATCACTGGGTACAAGAATACCGTCGCAAATCTCAAATATGGGCTCTTTGCCCACGCCGGAACCGTAAACGCTCAAGGCGGCGCCTGCTTTATTGTCCCCGCTCACCCAGGTGTAAATGAAAGCGGCGATGTTTTCTTCGGCAAGCTGCAACATGAAAACCAGCGACTCGCGCGCATGGGATTCGTTACCTAATTTATGACGGAGGTCGTGTTCCGGTCCTAGGGAAAATGCTGCTGTTGAAGACTTATTACCTACCTTGTTCATGTCCACTCCTGATTATTATCGTATTTACAGGGCAGCGCCTTGCTACAGAGTGCTGCCTGTCCGGACGTATGACGCAGTTCTCGACGGATGCTCACTTCAGTTTTAGTTGAAGAGTGCTTCTGCATTCAGCTCGAGAACATGCGCGCCGTGACGCTCCAGCGAAGCTTTGTACATCGCTAAGCCGCGCTCATTCTGTTGAACTAGCATGGAAGTACCCACCGCCATGAAAAAGCCATACAGGGCATGCAGGCGATAGCCATCCCAACAGGCTTGCCAAGAAAAGCCCCTTACTCCCATGGCAAGCAGCTGTTCGTGATAGTCACGGATTAACTCTTGCTCATGGTGCTGGCGGAGTTTCGTGGAGAGGCCGGCTCCGAGATAAAACGCGGCGTCGACCATCGGCGACCCTAAGCGCACCGTCTGCCAGTCAACAACTATCAATGGCGAATGCTCGCTATCGTGACCGAAGAGCATATTGTCGAGCCTGTAATCACCATGCTGTATGACTCGGGGGCCGTCCAACCTACTAATGTATTCGACTGAGCGAGGCACTACGCGCTCCGCCAGGCGAATCAGCTCGGGGTCGATAAGAGGCGCGAAGGTTTTGGAAAACCCATCCAGAGCACCAGGGAAGAGAGAGAACAAGCCCACGGTGCGTCGCTGGTCCGCGAGCCATGGCAGGTCCAGGAGCGATGGGTCGTTCCAGCGCGGTTCCTGTAACCTGACAAGTTGTTGTAGCGCGAGACGTGCTTGCTCGACGGTTCCTCCCTCAATGACATTGCCCACACTGTAGGTACCAAGATCTTCGAACAGCAAAGTGAACCAGCCTTCGGTCGGGTCGAACTCTGCGAACCAGCAGCGTGGCGTTCTGATTTCAACGGTGCGACTGATTTGCTGATAAAAGCGTACTTCGGCTTCATACACTCCCATGGCAACGCCCGTTTGACGACTGGTCTCACTTACGGAAGCCAGTTTGGCAATAATGGTATTGGGGGCAAATTCATCGGCTCCCTCATAAGTAGGCGTCAGGCGTACGACAGAGCCCAATTGCCCTGTGCCAACGGTCTCCACCGTAAGATTGGACACATGTCCTTTTGTAAGCGCACCGGCCTTGGTAAGGGTGTCCGTTAACCAGGCTGGGGTAAACTCTGCAGGATTGCGAATGATAGGTTTCATGTTGCCCCTTCAATTTGTGCGTGATCGGTTGGGTCGGTGAGGCGTATAAATAAACGCTTTGGATTGCATTTTTTACTGGGTTGCTGGAAGTGAAGTGTTTAATCTTGGCCTAGTCTGAGTCCAATAAATATGATTGTGGAAACAAGCAGCAGCCAGCCATCAAACGCTAATTTCCATGGCAGTGCCATGTTCTTGATCTGCATGAATTCCCGCATGACTAGCCTGCATTTAAATGCTGCAATAGCGATCATGATCAAGCGGCTCTCACTACTGGTGATCGCACTGCCAAGCGTGCTGCCCGAGAAATAAAAAGTCACTAGCGTGGCCATTATCAGAAGCAGCCAGACAAAAGTTTCGCGAGATGTGAATGAGTAAGTCATCTTTCTATCTCATGATGTAGAGCAGGGGGAAGATTATAATCCACAGTAAATCCACCATGTGCCAGAAGGTGGCGGAGCTTTCAAGTCCGTGAACGCCCGATGAGCCATTTTTTATGCGAAAAAACATGACGATTAGAACAATTGATCCAATGAGTACATGCATAAAATGCAGGCCGGTAATCATGTAGTAAAACATGAAAAAGTCGTTGGTGAGCATGCTTATGCCGGCAGACAGTTTTTCTTTGTACTCTAGGATCTTTGAAATCGTGAAAGCCAAGCTGCACGCTAGAGTCAGGAGAATAAACACCATGCAGGTGCGCCGGTTCAGCTTGGACAGGCTACGTATGGCCAATACGATAAACCATGAGCTGGTTAAGAGAATGAGCGTGTTGAAAATTCCCGCATTTACGGATAACGATGATTGAGATTGAATGAAGCTGTCAGGATTTTTGGCTCTTTCATAAAAGTAAGAGCAGAAAATAATCATAAATAACATCATGTCCATCAGGACAAGGATGAACACTCCTTCCTCGCCAGGGGCGTGCTTGTTTTCTGTTCGAGTAGGAATAGTTTCATGTTGCTCTGGGCGAGAGCTGTGTAGTGCTCCGAGCGGGTAGTTGTACTGTCTGTTTTTTACTTTCTCAATGCTGGCAACCATTTCAAATCGCTCTGTTATGGAAGTTTGAAGCCCAATTGCACGCCCGCGAGTGTGCAATAGGACGGTCGCTCTATCATTTTTTGCAGGGAATCAATGGTGCTCGGTAAACAATTGCAGTCAAGCGATGCCAATAGAATCCTGCTCGATGCGCTTAATGGCTTTCAGTACATAGTGAGTGGCGATGATGATCCATATAAAGAAATCAAACAGGCCAACGTAGTAGCAAAGAAGACCGTTCCACGCGAATGGGCCTGTCCGGAAGAACGGAATTAATACCGCCATAAGGAACGATAGGCCCATGGCAATCGAGAACCATCCCAGCCATTTGGGGAATAGCGGTCTTGGGTTTTTATCAATTAGGCACAGGCAGCCAAATGAAACAAACTGGGTGACGGATACCATGACTGTGGTGTCAAACCACAACCAAGAGTAATCGGCCAGCAATTTTATGTCTTGTGCTGTCTTCAGTTCGGGGTCATAGGCGGATGCCTCCCAGCCTACGCATGAGGCCCAGGTCGCCACTACAGTGCCGAAGGCCCCCATTAATTGTATGAGGGAAAGCGTGCCATTAGGGCCTTCGACATATTGCATGGTTCTGGAAACTGCACTGCCCCATATGTAATAGAGGGGGGTGGATAGAAGTATCATTAGCATGCCGATTCGGATGCGAAGGCTGTTGTCAATATAGTATTGATGGGTTTCATCTACGCTAAGGCTCTGTGCGGGAGGCGGTAAAAAGCCCGCAACTCCAGCCCAGGCTATAAGGACGATAATGCAGTATAGGTAACCTGCCCAGCCGCACCAGCGCCAACTTGTGAAGTGGGGGCGTTGGGGGATGTTGTATATGGATTTCATGGTTTTTCTCCGATGGCTATGCGCTTGTTGTATTTGTTTCATGAAATTCAGTATGCGGTCTGTCAGGGTGAATATAGTTTCGCGGAGTTTGCGTCGGTCGGAAGACGGTCTGCATCGTCAAAAAGTCCGGGCAACGAGATCGGCGCATTTCACTAAATTCGCTAAGTCTTCTTCAGGCGTTCCCTGAGCGATGAATCGTGAGCACTGTTACTTAGGTATTATCCTCTTCCCCTGACGTTCACCCGGCGTCGTCGAAATCGACGAATTAATGGGGGTCAGACCTTGAACTGATTAATGGCCTGGCGCAGGTCAGCAGCGGCACCGTCCAAACTGCGGGAGACCGCTGCGGCGTGTTCGCCGGTGCTGCAATTTTCCTGGCTCATCTGCGCCACCGCCTCGATCCGTTGGGCGATTATCTGGGTGGTGCGGTCCTGTTCGATCAGTGCCTGGGAAACCGCGCTGATTCCCTCCGATACCAGGCTGGCACTCTGCAGGATCTCGTTCATGCTGGCCGCCGCGTTTTCCGATAGCGCCTGGCTTTCGCGAGTGCGGCTGGTCACTATGGCCATTTCCGCGACGGCCTGGCGGGCGGAGGCCTGCATGGAACTGACCATATCGCGGATCTCCTCGGCCGAAGTGCGCGTGCGCTCGGCCAACTGGCGTACCTCATCGGCCACCACGGCGAAGCCACGGCCCTGCTCGCCGGCCCTTGCTGCTTCGATGGCGGCGTTAAGGGCGAGCAGGTTGGTCTGTTCGGCAACCGCCTTGATCACCTCGACGATGGTGGTGATGCGATCCGTTTCGTTGCCTAGTGCGCTGATAGTCTCGCTCGCTCGGCCGACCTGGCGCGTCACCTGGTCGGTTTCCTCTGCTGTGCGGCTGATTGCCTGCGCGCCACAACCGGCGGCGTCCGCAGCATCCTGGGCTCGGGCGTGAGCATCGCGGGTACTGGCATTGATCTGGCCGATGGACGCGCTCATCTGTTCGATCGCGCTGGCGATGTCTGTGGCTGCTTCGTTCTGCTGCACCGAACTCTTGGCCACCTGTTTAGCCATGGTGCTGGTCTGTTGGGCCGTTTGGTCGATGCGATTAGCGCCGACCATCACTTCGAGCAAGGCAGTCTGCACCCGTTCGAGCAAGGCGTTGAATGCGCTGGCGGCTTGCGCCACCTCGTCGCCGCCATGGTTAAGTGCACGGAGGGAAAAATCGTTGCTGCTGCGCACCTGTTCGAAGGTCGAGCGCAACTGATGCAGCGGATTGACCACGCTGCGTACGATCAGGGCGGCGAGAATACCGAGGATCAGCATGGTGGCCCCTAGTACGCTGGCGATCAGGCTGTTGGCGGTGGCGATTACCGACTCGCCGCCAGCCTGCGCCTGCGCGGCATCGGTGACTCCAAGCTTGAGCAGTTTCTCCAGCGGCTCACTGGAGGCGTGGATCGCCGCTGCCCAGGGTAGGGTGTTAGTTACCAGCTCCAACGAGCGAATATGTACGTCGTCCCAGCTCTTCGCTTGAGCGAGGGTCTCGCAGATTTCGGTCTGCACTTGGTCGGCGCTTTGGAATTCGTTCCACAGCGCGCTGAATTCCTGCCACAGGGCCTGCTCTTCACTGCTTTTGGTCTGGGTATCGTAGGCTTTGAACGCCAGCTCGGCCTGTGTCAAGGCTTGGCGGTGGCGCGTGAGGATGTCGTTGAACAGGTCGTGGGCCTCGGCCAGGGCGTCGCTCTTGTCGCTCATCGAGTCGAACGCCTCGGGGCGCCAACTGGCGCCCTCCTGCATGGCGGCGATGGAGATCAGTCGCGCGTGACGCAGAGATGCCAAGGCATCAACGGCACTTAGCGCGCCGCTGACCTCTTCCATGCTGTGGCCGGCATTGTGGATACCGAGCCGGCTGGCGGTCCCTACGACGGCGAGGCTTGTGATGAAGCAGAACATCAGAAAGTACAGCTTTGCACGCACGGACAGATTGCGCATATGACGCTCCTTGGCTTCTGGCGGATGCTTCTGGGCAGCTTGGAGGGCGTAGGGGAGTCTCATTCAACGCATTTGTGCAGGTACACCGGGCCAAAGTGGCCCGGGCGATGATGAGTCATACAATCTCGAAGTAGTCCGCCTTGCCGGCTCCGCAGTCCGGGCACATCCAGTCGTCAGGGAGGTCTTCCAGCGGGGTGCCGGGAGGGATGCCGTTGTCCGGATCACCAAGACGCTCATCGTAAATGTGTGAGCAGAAACTGCATTGCCAACGTTTCATGGTCGGCTCCTCTTCAGGTGGCCAGATGGATGACGGGTTGAATGGCGAAGCCATGCTGAATCTGCAGGTTGCGCTGTCGTAGCTCCGGCTCCAGCAGCTGCCAGGCCTTCACATGCTGATACGCGGGCATGGTCGGGAACAGGTGATGAATCAGGTGGTAGTTGTGGTACTGACACAGCGGCGTCAGCAACCACTCGTGGCCCAGGCGCATGGAAGTAGCCAGGGTCAAGTCCTGCGCGGATTCCACGTCGTCCTTAACATGGGGCAGCCAGAAGAACACGCAGCCCACCAAGATGAAGACCAGGCGCGAGGGGATGAACCACAACAGCAGCACATGCATGCCGTAACCCAGGTAGGTCAACGCCGCGGCTATGGCCAGGGTGATCGCGGCATTGAGCAGTGTGCCGCGCAGATGGCGCATGGCGATCGGATCCCGGTTTTTCATGATGAATAGCAGGTAACCAATTTCCAGCAGGGACCAGCGTGCCGGCAGGCTCCACCAGGGGCCGTGCATCCAGTTGTCAGGATCTTTCGGGCCATTGGTGAAACGGTGATGCTGGATGTGCGCCCAACGGAAAATTCCCAAGCTGATCTGCGGTGCGAAGGTGGCCATGCCGATATGGCCAAACAGGTCGTTGAGCTTCTGATTCTTCGCCGCTGAACGGTGAATCGAGTCATGGGCCACAGTGAACTGCCAGTACATCAGGAAGGTATTGAGCAGGCAGGTCCAGCCTAGGTTGAAGTAGCCGAGCACGGCCAGGATGTCGGCAACAATCACGCCGCCGGTGGAGGCGATCAGCAGTCCAAGCACCATGGGGGAAGCGCCGGGGACACGGCACAATTTTTCGAGGGCCGCGCGCTTTTCCAGGGGGACGGTAAAGCGAGCCAGGGCATTGATAGTCACAGGTCTTCTCCTCTACATCAGCTATGCGACGACTGGCTAGTCGGTGGCTGCGGGTTTTTTGTTGGGGGGGCGATATCGCCTGCGTGCAGAAAACTGTCGATCAGCGGCCATGCCATTTCGCGCAGAGACAGGCCATGCACCAGCTGGTTAGCCGTGTGCAGAGAGAGCATCCCGTGCAGCAGGCTCCATAGACCGTGGGTAAGTAACAGGGCATTGCCATGCAGGCGTTTCTGGTCAATGGCGGTCTGTACCAGATCGACGCACGAGGCGAAAAACTCCCAGCGTTCTGTCAGCAGCGGTGGGTATTCGGTGAGATCCGGCTGAGTGTCAGAAAAAATGAGCCGGTATTTGGCTGGTTGGCTGCTGCCAAACGCCAGTAACTCCCGAAGCGTCGAGCGGATGCGTTCGATCGGATCTCTTTCGTCATCGCTGGCCGGCATTGCGGCGGCCTTCAGCTCCAAAAGGCATGCGCGACGCATCTCGGCGACCAGGGCTTCCTTATTGGCGAAGTAGCGGTAGCCGACGGTGTGGCTTAGTCCCACCCGCTTGGCGATCCGACGCAGGGTGACGTTGTCCATACCCTCTTCCAGGTACAGCTCCAGGGCTCCTCGCACCAGGGTCTGGCGGAGGTTCTCGGTTTCATCGGCTGAGTAGACTGGGCGGGCCATGGATCATCGTGTTCAGTGGGGTGTGGGGCCAAATTAACAGCATTTTTCAGTATTGTTAACTGTGTAAAAATAACGTTGTTAATCTTTGAGAGCCGCTGATCTGCTGCTATCTATCTGAATAAAAAAGTGATTTCGCCTGCTTGCCGGTTTCGGCAGGTGGTTGAAAATCGTCGAATCCGACGAGCGGGAATGTAGGGTGTGCTCGACCCTGGCGCCCTTGGTTTTCTGGGCGAATGCAGGAGCGTGAGTCGTATTGAAGAGGTTAAGAAACGGGTCGTTCAATTAAGCAGTTAGTCGGCAGCGACTGGACTGTCTGGTGCGGGTGTTGGGGAATTCGTCGAAAACGACGATCTGGGGTTTCGGGGACATCGATACAGTGCCGGCTATCGAGTCTTCACTCCCCTTCAGAGGTTCGCGATGACGACATTAATTCCCACCCGTAACTGGGATGACCTGGTCCAGCATGACCGCGTGCATGGCTCGGTCTACACCGACGAAGAGCTTTTCCAGCTCGAGTTGGAACGGATCTGGTACCGCACCTGGGTTTACGTTGGCCATGTCAGCGAGGTTCCCAAGCTCAACGATTTCGTGGTCAAGTCGATCGGCCCGCAACCGGTGATCATGACCCGCGACGGGGAGGGGCAGATCCATCTGCTACTCAACCGTTGCCCGCATCGAGGCAACCAGGTGTGCCTGGAGCATGCGGGTAATCGCAAGTCATTCACCTGTCCCTATCACGGTTGGACCTTCTCCAATACCGGTAGCTTGCGCGGTTATCCGTTCGCGGCCGGCTACGAAGGCACCGACCGAAGCACTCTGGGCTTGGGCAAGGTGGCGCGCATCGGCATTTACCAGGGCTTTGTGTTCGGCAGCATGGCCGTGGAGGGGCCGACGCTGGAGGAGCACCTGGGTGCGGCCCGTGGCGCGCTCGATGCGCTGGTGGTGACGTCGCCCGAGGGTGAGGTGGAAATCACTGCCGGCTTCCTGCAGCACAAGGCCAAGTCTAACTGGAAGTTCATCGTCGAGAACGAGACCGATGGTTACCATCCTCAGTTCGTTCATGCCTCGATCTTCGATGTCGCCTCCAGCGGTATCGGCGATCTGTACAGTGCTGACTCCACTGCCGTGGCCCGGGATATGGGCGGTGGCCACACCGAGATCGACCTGCGACCAGAGTTCCGCCGCATCGGCCAGCCCATGGGCTGGTTTGGCACCACCGAAGCACGCCTGCCCGAGTACGTGAGCAAGATGCGTGAAGCATATGGCACCGAGCGCGCCAACGAAATCATGATCGATGGCACGCCACACATCATGATCTTCCCCAACCTGTTCATCGCCGAAATCCAGATTTTCGTGATCCAACCGCTGGCGGTCGACGAGACCGTGCAACACGTCACCGCGCTGCAGTTCAAGGGCGCGCCCGATCTCAATCGGCGCCTGCGCCAGCAGACAATGGGCTCGGTCGGGCCGGCTGGTTTCCTGCTCGCCGACGACTCGGAAATGTACGAGCGCACCCAACGTGGGGTTCGCAGCCGCAATCCGGAGTGGAACTACCTCGGCCGCGGCCTGGCGCGTGAGCGCCGCGATGCTGACGGCTTCCTGATCGGTGACGCTACCGACGAAGTGACCACACGTGGCATCTGGAGCCACTACCGCTCCCTGATGGAGGCGCAATAAATGGGCAGTGCAGTTATCCCGGAAAAAAACCTGATCGTCGAAGTTAGCCAGTTCCTCTACCGCGAAGCCCGCCTGCAGGATACTCACGAGTACGACGACTGGGAGGCTCTATGGACCACCGACGGTGTGTACTGGGTGCCGGCCAACGGCGATGACATCGACCCGGAAACGCAGATGTCGATTATCTATGACAACCGCTCGCGCATCGCCCTGCGGATCAAGCAGTTCCATACTGGCAAGCGCCACACTCAGTCTCCGCGCTCGCGCCTGGGGCGGGTGCTGTCCAACGTCGAGATCATCGAGGCCAGTGGTGACGAGATTCGGGTGGCGGCTAATGCCATGGTCTTCGAGTCCAACCTGCGCGCCGACACCGTGTGGTGCACCCGCAACGAATACCTGCTGCGTCGAGAAGAAGGCGGCCTGCGCATGGCGCGCAAGAAAGTGGTCTTGGTTAACAACGACAAGGCCCTTTTCACCCTGTCTTTCCTAATCTGAGTTCGTCTTCCATGAGCAGTATGGAATGGCGCAGGTGCTGGGGCTGCACGGCGGCGGGTTGAGGGCGGGTCATCAATGTCGGTTACGAGGCCTGGGAGGCGTGCTGGGGCTGCTACCAGTGCGTCATGCAGTTGCTGCCTGAAGCCGCTTCCTGCGCCGGGCAGCCCCGTTGTTCAGGCGGCTCGATCAACCAGGCGTGAGCCCGTTGCTGACCCCTGGATGGCAGGTAAGGGAGCCGCCACGAGTTCGTCGCAAACGACGATGTGCGGCTTCCGGCGGCGGGCGAGCATGACTGAAAAATGCAAGCCATAGTCATCTCGAAGAGAGCCGCCCCATGTATCCACAGAACGAAACTGCCGTCATTGTCGGCGCCGGTCATGCAGGTGCCGAACTGGTGGCTACGCTGCGTCAGAACGGCTATCCCGGCCGGATTATCCTGATCGGCGATGAGCCCGAGCTTCCTTATCGGCGCCCGCCGTTGTCCAAGACCTACCTTTCCGGTGAGGCGAGCCGCGAGTCGTTGCTGATTCGCAGTGCGGCCGCGTACGACAAGTTGCAGGTGGCGTGCTGGACCGGCGTGCAGGTCTGCGCCATCGACCGCGAGCGGCGGACCGTCACGCTCAGTGATGGCCGGACTCAGGCCTATGACAAGCTGGTGCTGGCCACCGGCGGGCGGCCGCGTCGCCTGGAGGAGCCGGCTGCGCAGAAGCCCAATGTCCATTACATTCGTAACCTGGCGGATATCGAACGGTTACAGCCGGACTTCGTCGCGGGCAAGCGTCTGCTGGTGATCGGCGGCGGTTACATCGGTCTGGAGGCCGCTTCGGTCGGGATCAAGAACGGCCTGCAGGTCACCGTCCTGGAGGCGGCGCCACGGGTGCTGGCACGGGTCGCGGCTCCGGAGATTTCCGCGTTCTACGAGGGCGTTCATCGCCGCCGGGGCGTGGATGTGCGTACGGAAACCAGCGTGCAGGTATTCCAGGGTGCCGAGCGAGTGGAGTCGGTGCAGCTAAGCGACGGCAGTGAGTTGCCGGTCGACTTGATCATCGTCGGCATCGGAATCTTGCCCAATGACCAACTGGCCCGTGACGCCGGTCTGGAGATCGACAACGGCATCGTCGTCGACTCTTACGCGCAGACCCTTGATCCAGACATCCTGGCGGTTGGCGACTGCGCCCGACACGTCAACGGTTTCCTCGGCTGTCTCATCCGCATCGAATCGGTGCCGAGTGCCCAGGAGCAGGCGCGCACGGCCGCTCATACGATCTGTGGCAAGAACCTGCCACACATCGCCGTACCCTGGTTCTGGTCCGACCAATTTGATCTCAAGCTGCAGATAGTCGGCCTGTCCCAGGGCTACGACCAACTGGTGCTGCGGGGCGATATGGCTGCTGAATCCTTCTGCGCCTTTTACCTGCGCAAGGGGGTGGTGTTGTCCGTCGACGCGGTCAACCGGCCGCAGGACTTCATGGTCGGCAAGCGTCTGGTTGCCGAGCGGGTTCAAGTCGATCCACAAGTGCTGGCGGACGAAAGTATTGACCTCAAGTCGTTACTTGCCGCAGCGCTCTGACGCCGTTGCCAGAACAGTAGGAAGTAGAACTATGCCGAAAGTCGTTTTTATCGAACATTCTGATGTGGTGCACAGCGTTGAGGCCGAGACAGGCCGCTCGCTGATGCAGATCGCCGTCGACAATCTGGTGCCGGGCATCGACGGCGAATGCGGTGGGGCCTGCAGCTGTGCAACCTGCCATGTGTATGTCGATCCCGCCTGGCAGTCACTGTTGCCGGCGCGCAGCAGCGACGAAACCTTCATGCTGGAAGGCGCCTTCGAGGTCAATGAGAGCAGCCGCCTGGGCTGCCAATTGAAAATGTGCGAGGAGTGGGATGGGCTGGTGGTCAGGATTCCAGTGAGCCAGGGTTGATGTGCAGACTTCCTGTAAGCCTGCCTCAGCAAGCGAGGCTACGAAGTTGAATGGATTGATCTAACACACTTCACGATCACGAAGACCGGCGGCCTGGCGGTAACCATGGTTGCACCTAGATGGCATAGAGTGCGATTGCTGCACCGCCAGTCAGTCCGATCCAGGCCATGAATATGTGGCGCAGTACCCGAGGAGCCCCGCGAAGCTCCATGAAGTCCATGCCGATGTAATAGACCTTGATGAAGGCGATGGCTATCGCAATGGAGGACGTCAGGTGTTCGCTGGTGGCGGAAAAAGGATGGCTGGTACTCAGCCACCAGGTAGCGCAGGTGGCTAATACCAGAGAGAGCCAGACGATGGTCACATGTTGCTGCGAAGAAGCACTCATGCGATGCATACCAAATAGAGCAGCGTGTAGATGAGGATCCACAGCAGATCGACCATATGCCAGTAGACCGCCGAGATTTCGACAAAGACGCGCTCATCGCTCCAAGGCGCTTGGCTGTGACATCTGCTCCACCAGAGGCTGAGCAGGCATACGCCAATCAGAACGTGCAATAAGTGGATGCCAGTCAGAACGAAGTAAAAGGTGAAGAACAAGGCGCTTGTAGGTGTATGCCCATTGGCTACTTCAATGCTGTATTCGATTGCCTTGAGGCTGGCGAATCCTAACGCGCAGACCAAAGCGCCTAGTATCAGGCGGCCGGCGCGGACGGTATGACCGCGACGCTGTGCGCCCACAGCGAGCGCAACCCAGTATGAGCTGAGGAGTAGGATGAGTGTGTTGATGCCACCGATGCTCTGAAACAGACTGCCTGCATCGTTTGAAAAGGCACTACGATCTTGGCGGTTGTTCCAAAGGAACGTCAAAAAGAGGGCACCAAAAATCATCATGTCACCGAAGATGAATACCCAGATTCCCGCTTCGCCAGGGTGGTTGTTATCGGTGGCATGCGACGGTTTACCCTCTATGGGCATTGCGACGTCGTTGCAGAGAAAGTCCGGGACCTGAGAGGTCATGCAGAGGCGCTTTCCATTTTGGCGAGGGCAATGATTTGTGCATTGGCGTGTTTGATTGCAACGCCCATGCCTACCAGGAATACCGCGTAAGCCCCCAATGCCAACCAGAAGACGAAGATCCCGTTCCAGGCGAATGGTCCGCTCATGAAGAAGTAAGCGAGTACGTCAGGTACAAAGGCCAGTGCAACCCACAGATTGAGGAACCCTGCCCAGCGTGGAAAAACTCTGTGGGGGGCGCTGAGCACTGCCGTGCCGATGGCAATGTTTTGGATCATGAAAGGTATGATCCCCGTGAACAGCAACAACCAAGCGATATCGTTCAGTGTTTGATACTCCTCGGGTGTTCGATCGGTACGAAAGGCGATGGTCGCCCACAGTAACTGGGGGAGGGTGTTAAGTATCACGGTAACTGCGCCGGCAATCATCTGGGTAAAACTGAGCAATGGGTAACGACCTTCCATGCGCAACATGTGCATTGAGATAGCAGCCAACATGGGAAGCATCAGTCCAACCCCTACGGAAGCAATGACAAAGCCCATCTTCGTCACCGTCGCATCGTCGATGAAGAACGCGGCGACTTCTATAGCGCTGGTTGAGGGGCCTAGGGGGAGTGGCAGTATTCCTGCGATCAGCCACCCGAGACAGGTAACAACTAATGCGGCAGTACCGCTCCAGGCGCTGATGCTGAAAACGCGCTGGTTCATAGTGCTTCCTTAGGACTACTGCTGGTGTGGTCAACAGCGTGGGATTGTGGGATGGGTTGTGATACGGCTTTTGCATGTTCTTGTTGTTGGGGCTCGAGCGCCGCTTGTGCTACTTGCCAGGGGTATGCTCGTTCAATCTTGGCCGCTACCAGAATGGCAGTTTCGGCACAGGCGGTCGTTGCCGCGCTACCCCATTCTTTGACGCCATCACCGACGTTCCAGAGGTTCGCAATGGGGGTTTCATTCGGCAAGTCCGCGCCAGCCATGGCTCGTTGCGCGGGCCACTCGTCGCGGGTCACTACCACGTCCAAAATGCGTGCCTGCGCGAAGCCAGGGAACTCGTCTAGCAGGTCGGCTTTCAGGAGTTCTATTTCATTGGTTTCATTGAAGTCACCGGTGCAGGGTTGCGGTACGCTGGCTCCGCAGTAAACATGCCAGTTTGGCGGCGAGTTTTCCGGACAGGTTTGCGTGAAATTCGCTGCGTAGCAGAGCCTCCGGGTGGAGCTGAAGCAGGCAAATCCTGGGAAACTGGCCAGGGGCGTAGTACTGGCAAAGTAAATCGTGATGATAGCGCTTGGCTGGTACTGGCGCTTTACCGTAGTGATGTAGTCGGCGGGAAGGTTTGCGTCCCCGCACAGGCCAAGGGTTGCCTGTGGCCCTATGTCACTCACCGTCAGCTTGGTTGTCAGTTGCCGTGGGATTCCATCGCGATTGACCGTTGCACCGTTCACTGTGCCGTCGGCTGCAAAACTCAGTTGCTGTACTTGCGCGTTCAACCAAATCTCGCCGCCGTGACGTTTGTAGGACGTGAGGAGTTCCTGCCATACCGTTACAGTTCCACCAGGAGGGAATCCGAATTGCTTGAATGCTCCTTTGGTCGTCAGGTAGTGCAAAAAAAGATCGGCGGGTAACAGGTGTGGTGTGGTGGCAAAGATTGATCCAATGAAGTTGTGAAGTAGACCCAGGACCGTCGGATTGTTGGTGAAGCGTGTAACCCAGGCATGACTGGACTCACCTGTGCGGGGCTGGAGTGGTGGGATAACGTGGAGAGCAAGCCGCAGTAGCTTTATAGCAACACGGTTTGCCATGCCAGGAAGGCCCGCCGAGATGTTTATATCCTTGCCTGAGACCCGGCAAACTATACCCGGCGAGGGTTGACGCACTATCAACCGTGCGCCAACTTCGTTGAACACCTCTTCAGTTTCTGTACCTATTTCAATCCCGAGTGCCCCGGTATTCACGGCGAAGCCATCTTTGTAACGAGTCGATGCGCGGCCTCCGACTTCGCCGAGCCGCTCCACGAGCAATGTGCGGTAGCCGCGCTTTGCCAGCAGTGCTGCGGTAAACAGACCACCGGCACCCGCGCCAATGACTAAGGCGTCAAATTCTAGGTTATCCGACATCATTGTCTCCTTGCGCCAAGGGGGCGTTACAGGCCGCGGCCGATGATTTCCCTGAGGATCTCGTTGGAGCCAGCGTAGATTGGTTCGATGCGTGCATCGATGTACATGCGGGCAATCGGGTACTCGAGCATATAGCCGTGGCCGCCGAACAACTGCAGGCAGCGGCTGATGATTTCGCATTGCTGCTCGCTGATCCACCACTTGCTCATCGAGGCAATGTCGGCGGTGATGGTGCCATCTAGATAGCGTTCGACGGCGAAGTCGGAGAACACCCGGGCAATAGTGGCCACGGTCTTGATCTCGGCCAGTTCGAAGCGCGGGTGTTGTAGATCGATCAGGCGCTTGTCGAACATGGTGCGGTCGTGGGCATAGTCGCGGGTCACGCGGAAAGCGCGTTCCATGACGGCGGCGCAGTTGATGCCGGTCAAGGTGCGTTCGTAGGTGAGGTCCTGCATCATCTGGTAGAAACCGCGGCCTTCGACGCCTCCGAGCAGCGCGCTTTCGGGCACCTCGCAGTCTTCGAAGAACAGCTCGCAGGTGTCAGAGCCGTGCAAGCCGATCTTCTTCAGGCGTTGGCCGACGCGAAAGCCCGGGTTGTTGGTTTCAAAGATGAACAGCGAGACGCCCTTGGCTTTTTGCTTGGGGTCTGTTTTTGCCGCCAGCACCAGGATGTCGGCAATGGAGCCGTTGGTGATAAAGGTCTTGGCACCGTTGATGATGTACTTGTCGCCCTGCTTGATGGCGCGGGTGCGCATGTTCTGCAGGTCGGTGCCTCCGCTGGGTTCGGTCATGCCCATGCCGGCAATCAGTTCGCCGCTGGCCAGGCCTGGCAGATAACGCTGTTTCTGCTCTTCGCTGCCGTAGCGTTCGATGTAGTGGGCGGCGATCACATGGATCTGCTGGCCACAGCGCCAACTGGTATCACCGGCCAAGCACAGTTCTTGGGCCAGTACCGCTTCGTGGGCAAAGGTGCCGTCGGAACCGCCGTACTCGCTGGAGATGTCCGGTAGCAGGATGCCGGCGGCACCGGCCTTGAGCCAGACTTCGCGGTCGGTGGCGCCCTGTTCGTACCAGCGCTCCTGATTGGGGGTAACTTCTTCGGCGGTGAAACGTCTGGCAAGATCTTGCAGCGCCAGAAGCTCTTCGTTCATCCAGCGCGGTTGGTAACTGTCGATCATAGGAATGTCCATGCTTTGCTTTGGGCTGATGCCTGCATGCTAGGCAAGGGGGGATTGTTCAGTGTCGTCGTTTACGACGATTTCCATCTTCGAAGCGTTGGCGATGATGAGGGTCAGTCAGTCCTACACCAGAGAGTTGCGCCATGTCCGCTGCCCCGGCACCGATCTTCCCTACCGAGACACTGACGCCGCAGTTGGCGGCGGATATCCAGCGGATATTTGCGATTCAGCGCCAGACGGCACTAAGCCTGCGCAGCTCCACTGTCGAGCAGCGCATCGCCAAGCTGAGACGCTTGCGTGAGGTCCTGATGATGCATCGCGAAGCCATAGTCGAGGCCGCCGGGAAAGATTTCAAACGGCCACCGGTGGAGGTCGATTTCACCGAGCTGATGCCGGTGATCATGGATATCTCGGACTATTGCAGGCGCCTGAAGAAATGGCTAAAGCCACGCCGTGTGCGACAGTCGATGATGATGCTGGGAACTCGCGCCTGGGTTCGCTATGAGCCGCGGGGGCGCTGTCTGATTCTGGCGCCATGGAATTACCCGGTAACGCTGACCCTGGGGCCGCTGATCCCGGCCATTGCCAGTGGTAATACGGCAATGATCAAAACCTCGGAGATTGCACCAAACCTGTCGGCGGTATTGGTAAAGATCATTCGTGAAGTGTTCGATGAGTCTGAAGTGGCTGTGTTTGAGGGCGATGCCAGTGTGGCACAGGCGCTACTCGAGCTACCCTTCGACCATGTTTTCTTCACCGGCTCGCCGTCGATTGGCAAGGTGGTGATGACCGCTGCAGCCAAGCATCTCACCAGTGTCACCCTGGAATTGGGCGGCAAGTCGCCGGTGGTGGTCGACCAGAGCGCTGACATCGAGCTTGCGGCCAAGACCATCGCCTGGGGCAAGTTCATCAATGCCGGGCAGACCTGCATCGCGCCAGACCACATTTATGTTCACAACAGCATCCGTGCGCAGTTTGTGCAGCGCGTTTGCGCCCACCTTGACACCTGGTACGGCGAGGGACTGGCCGCCATGGATGCTGAACTGTCACGGGTTATCAACGTGCGTCACACCCAGCGTGTGGCCGACCTGATCGACGACGCCAAGACCCGCGGTGCGCGACTGATTTATGGCGGAGCAGTGGATGTCGGCGCGCATTTTGTTTCGCCGACGTTGTTGGGGGACGTACCTGATGACGCGCGGATCATGCAAGAAGAAATCTTCGGGCCAGTGTTGCCAATTATCGCTTTCAATCATCTGGATGAGGTGATCGAACGCATCAACGCAGCGCCCAAACCGCTGGCGTTGTATATCTGGAGTCGCGACCCGGCCAGTGTCGATGCGCTGATTGTCCGTACCAGTGCTGGTGGTACTTGTGTCAACCACATTGCCGCACAATTTCTGCACCACAACCTGCCGTTTGGTGGAGTCAATAACTCCGGCATCGGCAGTTACCATGGCGAATGGGGTATTCGCGCATTTTCCCATGAGCGCGCCATCGTCAAGACGCAGGTGCTTTTGGCGACTATGTTCTTTCCGCCTTACAAGCCACGAGTGCGCAAGATACTCGGCTGGATACTCAAGCATCTGTGAACCACTGCATAACAACCATAATCGTGTGCAGCCACACGAGCGTAAGCAATGCCAACTGTCAAGAGGCCGCTGCAATGAGCGACAAGCAACCCCAACTGTACCCAGGCGTGCATGCTATGCGTACGCCGGAAAAACCCGCCGTGATCATGGCTGAAACAGGCGCCACGCTGACCTACGCCGCACTGGATACCTATGCCAACCGGCTCGGCCGCCTTTACCAGTGGTTGGGTCTGAAGCCAGGTGATCACGTGGCCTATTGCCTGGAAAATCGCCTGGAGTGTCCAGCAGTACAGTGGGGAGCGCATTATGCTGGCTTGTATTACACCTTTATCAGTACGCGTCTGACTGCTCTCGAGGCGGCCTATATTGTGGCTGACTGCGAAGCCCAGGTACTGCTGGTCAGTGCCAAGACAGCACCGGCGATCCTTGATGCCGTGCGCGCCTTGTCAAGGCCACCGCAGATCTACAGCCTCGACCCGGTGCCTGGCGTCAAGCTATTCGATGACGCGTTGTCAGCGTTCGATGGCAGCCCCATTCGTGATGCCGTGGAGGGTAGCGAAATGCTCTACTCCTCGGGTACTACCGGGCGGCCAAAGGGGGTGAAGCCGAACCTTACCGGTTTGCCTTTGGGTAGTACGGCGGTAATCGCAGGTCTTATGCAGCGCGGTTTTGGTGTTAACGAAGAGTCGGTGTATTTCTCTTCATCGCCTTACTATCACGCCGCGCCAATGAAGTGGGGGCAAGGCATGACCATCCTGGGCGGCATCTTGGTGCTGGCGGAGAAGTTCGACTCCGAAAACGCCCTCAAAGCCATTGAGCGCTACCTCGTCACCCACAGTCAGTGGGTGCCAACTATGTTCCACCGCCTGCTGGCGCTGCCGCAGGAAGTGCGTGAGCGCTATGACCTGTCGAGTCAGAAGGTTGCGGTGCATGCAGGGGCTCCATGTCCGGTACCGACCAAGCAGGCGATGATCGAATGGTGGGGCCCGATCCTCGCTGAGTTCTATTCCTGCACTGAAAGCATCGGTTCCACCATGGTCGATAGCAAGACCGCGCTGGCGCGTCCCGGCACTGTCGGTCGCGCCATTCTTGGCGAGCTGCATATCGTCGGTGAGGACGGTCAGGAGCTACCGGTGGGTCAGGATGGCTTGGTGTATTTCGCCAACGGCCCGCGCTTCAGCTACCACAAGGACCCGGAGAAAACCGCCGAGGCCTACAATGCGGCCGGCTGGGCCACGGTGGGCGATATCGGACATGTGGATGCCGATGGCTTCCTGTACCTCACCGACCGCAAAAACAACATGATCATTTCCGGTGGGGTCAACGTGTACCCGCAGGAGACCGAGAACGTACTGATCACTCACCCCAAGGTGTTCGACGTGGCGGTGATCGGCACGCCTCACCGTGACTTTGGTGAGGAGGTGCGCGCGGTGGTGCAACTGGAATCGGGCGTGGAACCTTCCCCTACGCTGGTCGATGAGCTGATTGCCTACTGCCGCGAGCACTTGTCGCCGATCAAGTGTCCGCGGGTGATTGACTTCGCCGAGAGCTTGCCGCGTGAGCCCAACGGCAAGCTGCTCAAGCGCCTGCTGCGTGACGAATACCGTGCCCGGTTAGCCTGAGCACCGTGCCATAACGAAAAAGGCCGCCCAAGGGCTAATGCCAGTCAGTCAAGGATCACATGACACAAAACCTGTGGGAGCAAAGCGTGCTCCCTCAGGTTTGAGGCTTAACTGATCGGGATTAGGCGCCAGGGCCGCTTTTGTGGCGAGGGAGCTTGCTCCCGCTGGACTGCGCAGCAGACCCAAGGCTGGCGACACCATTGTATCTGGCATAACCGGGATTCAGGTTTTAGGGCCGCTTCGCGCCCCAGCGGGAGCAAGCTCCCTCGCCACAGGGGGCTGTGGCGCTGCAACTGATTTTTTACCAGCCGCTACCAAGTGTTTGTATCCGGGTTGATTCATTCAGATAAATGAGGCGCACGGGCTAATGCCAGTCAGTCAAGGATCACATGACACAAAACCTGTGGGAGCAAGCTTGCTCCCTCAGGTTTGAGGCTTAACTGATCGGCATTACGCCCAAGGGCGGTCTTTTCGCTGGTGAGTGGTGTTGCGTTCAGGTGCACAGGCCCATGCGTCGCGCGATGGCGATGGCCTGGGTGCGGCTGCTGGCGTGCAGCTTGAGGTTTATGTTGCGCAGGTGGGTGCGCACGGTCGAGTCGGAGACGAACAGCTTTTCCGCCATCGCCGCGTTGGACAATCCTTGGCCAAGCAGGTTGAGCACTTTCAGCTCTTTCTGCGTCAGCGGGTCGACCAGTGTGCCGTTGCTGCCGGCTGCGGGCTGAGCGGTGGCGCTGCTGCGCAGCCAGCGTTCGAGGCTGCTGTCATCCGTTGCGTCCTTGTCCTCGCGTTCGTTGTGCAGCTCGCGCAGCATGACCTGCACGGTCGCGCCTTCCTCCAGGAAGGTACGCACGAAGCCTTCGGTCTGGGCGAACTTCAGGGCCCGCTCCAAGGTGCGCAGGGCCATTTTCGCCTGGTTGTCGCGGTACAGCGCCTCGGCCAGCAGAATGCGCAGTTTCAGCGCCCGGCGCCCGCGTTGCAGGCGTTCGGCTTCGGCCAACTCGCTGCGCAGCGGCGCGATGGCCTTGCCGGACGCTCCACTGCGGATCATCCAGCGCAGGCGGCCGATGGTCGGGGTCAGGGTGTCGTTGGCGATGCCCCAGTGGGTCGCGGTCTCGGTCCAGGGAAAGGTCTGTTCGGCCAGGGCCAATTGTTCGAGGGCGCCGTTCTGGTCGCCATGGGCCAGCGTTTGCATGGCCCGTTCCAGGCGCGCACTGGCCGAGACGCGGGGCAGACCCAGGCGGTGGCCGACGTTTTCCAGTTCGCTGAGCATTTGCAGGGCGCGATCACGGTCGCCCTTGTCGTCGGCGATGCGGGCCAGCAGGGTATGGGCGGTGATCAGGCCGTCGGAGAGACCGAGATCTTGCACCAGGGGGGTATAGATCAGTAACAGGCGCAGGGCTTCCTCGCACTCGTCGCTTTCATAGAGCGTCTCGGCCAGCTGGACGGCGGCCAGGGCGTTGCCATTGCGATCACGTCGGCGCGAGCCTTCGAGCATGGTCGTGGCCAGGCGCAGGCGCGCGGTCGCTTGTTTGAGGCGGCCGGCCATCATGTCAAGCAGCGCTTCGGCCGATTCGGCGAGGACGAAACCGAACGCGCCAGCGGAATCGCTCTGCGCCCGACGAGCCTCATCGACGTATTGGTGCGCTTCCTGATGTCGGCCAAGGAGGATGCTGGTCTGCGTCAGCGCCTGGTTGAGCATGGCCCAGGCGAAGGGGTATGCGGTGGTTACCTGGGCCAGGGACTGCGTGCCCATCTCGTAGGCCTGTTCGGATTGGTCCATCATCACCAGCAGCATCGGGCGCAAGGCCAGCAGATAGGCTGCGGACTCGCCCGAGAGGGTGCTGCTGTCGATATCGGCCACCAGGGTCAGGGCCTCCTTGGGGCCCCAGGTGAAGGCCGTGCACCAGGCGCGGATCAATTGCAGTCGGGGGTGACGCTGAAGCTCTGCCTTCGGTAGTTGACCGATGCACTCGGCCAGCAGGCGTAGACGGCCCTGGCTGAGCAGCATGTCGACATGCTGGTGGAGCAGGTCGATGGCAATCTGTGTATTGCCGCACTGCAAAGCATGGCGGATGGCCGGAATGACCCGTCCTTGCGCAAGATAGGCATTGCAGGCGGCCAGGTGCAGGGCTGGCAGCTCTTCGTTGTAACGGCGTTGCATCTGGTGGCGGAGGAAGTCGAGAAACAGGCTGTGATAACGGTAAAGGTCGCGCTGCTCGTCGATCGGGACGAGGAACAGTTGGTGACGCTCCAGTTCGCGCAGCATGTCGAGGCTGTCGCTGCAGCCGCAGATCGCGTTGCACAAAGCCGGGCTCAACTCGTCGAGTAGGCTGCTGCGCAGCAGGAACAGGCGCAGTGGCTCGGGCAGGGCGGCCAGCACATCCTCGGCTAGGTAGGCGGCGATGGCCGCATTGGAACCGGAGAAGGAATCGAGGAACTTGTCGGTGTCGCCGTGGTTCTCCAGGGCCAGCGAGGCCAGCCAGAGGGCAGTGACCCAGCCTTCGGTGCTGCACTGCAGGCGCTCGACCTGGGTGCTGCTCAGGCCGACACCGCGGCGCTGAGTGAGGAAATCCTGGGTTTCCTCGACACTGAAGCGCAGGCTGGCGGCATCGATCTCGGTCAGGCTGCCACGTGCGCGCAGACGGGCCAGGCCTATATCCGGCAAGGTGCGGCTGCCTATGACTAGGCAGGTCTTGTGCGGAATCGCCTCGATGCCGCGAGCCACCAGGCCGAGTACGACAGGGTTGCGAATGGCCTCGAAGTCGTCGAAGAAAATGGCCAGCGGGGTCTGGTGTGTACCGATCTGGTCGAGGATCCAGGCAACCAGATCGGTGTTGCGCAACTGGCCCAGGTCCTGTTGCGGCGCGTCTGGCTGTAGGCCGGCGATGGCGGTGGCGAAACCGCTGAGGAAGCGCGAAACATCGTTGTCGCCAGCGTCGAGGGTAAGCCAGACGGTGGTCATGCGCTGTTGGCGATAGCGGGCCAGCAGCTGGGTCATGAAGGTGGTCTTGCCGAAGCCGGCTGGTGCATGCACCAGTACGGCACGGCTGGTCTCGGCTTGGCCCGCGCGGTCGAGCATGGCCTGACGCGGGACTTCGAAGTGCGAGGTGGCGGGAGGCGTCACCTTGGCTCGCGAGATGTAGGGCAAGGAGCGGTGATTCGACGACATCATGAGTCCTTCATGGAGGTGCGATGCCTCCGCCTGTTCTTATTGGTTTCTTAAACTATGGGGCAAGCGGTACCTGGCGCAAGCCCTTTCAACGCTTGTGACTAAAACCAGACAAGGTTAAAGCAGCCGAGGAAGCGGAGTCTACGAGGTGTAAATGAGCATTTCGAGGCTGTTTCAAACACCGTATGGCCGACGGCCAGGAACTCGTGAACGAGTTCTGGGCTGGTTATCGGGCTACCGCCCGCGGTCGTATGGCACTGGCGGCAGATACGGGTTGGCATAGTCTGGTGCGGCAGTACTGCGGTGATCGTCGCTTCCGACGATGTGGTCGGTCAGGGAGGCTCATAGGCTTCGGTCATGCAACCGAAATCGCCAAGAGGAGCCTCCCAATGTCACAGGCAGTATTCATTTACGACGCCGTACGCACGCCGCGTGGTAAGGGCAAGAAAGATGGCGCGCTTTACAGCGTCAAACCCGTGCACATGGCCGCCGGGCTGCTGACCGAGCTGCAGCAGCGGTACGATCTGGATACCTCGCGTGTCGATGACGTGGTGCTCGGCTGTGGCCAGCCCGTGGGCGAGCAGGGTGGCGACGTTGCCAAATGCGTGGTTCAGTACGCCGGCTGGGACGAGAGCGTGCCCGGTGTACAGATCGACCGTTTCTGCGCCTCTGGCCTGGAGGCGGTGAATCAGGCGGCCAGTCGCATTGCCAGCGGTTGGGAGGACTTGATCGTGGCAGGTGGCGTTGAGTCGATGTCGCGCCTGCCAATGGGCGCCGCCGGCCAGGCCTGGATTCAGGATCCGGAAATCGCCTTCAAGTTGCAGTCGGTACCCCAGGGCATCGGGGCAGACCTGCTGGCCGCGCTCGACGGCTATTCGCGCGAGGATGTTGACCGCTTCGCCTTGGTTTCCCAGCAGCGTGCCGCTCATGCACGCGACAGTGGCTACTTCGATCGCTCGGTGGTGCCGGTGCGCGACCTTAATGGTCTGGTCGTTCTCGAGCGCGACGAGTTCATTAAACCAGCCACCACCCTGGAGGCCCTGAGCCAGCTCAAGCCTTCATTCGCGGCCATGGGTAAGCTCGGCTACAGCGACGTAGCCCTGCGCAAGTACCCTCAGGTGGCGCGCATCGAGCCCATCCATACGGCCGGCAATTCCTCGGGCATCGTCGACGGCGCCAGCGCCACGCTATTGGGCAGCGAACGTATTGGTCAGCAACTGGGGCTTACTCCGCGCGGACGGATCGTCGCCACCGCGGTGCTCTCCACCGAGCCGACGCTGATGCTGGCCGGCCCCGGTCCGGCTGCCAAGAAGGCCCTGGCCAAGGCGGGCCTGAGCGTGCAGGACATCGATCTGTTCGAGATCAACGAGGCCTTTGCTTCGGTGGTGCTGCGCTTCATGCGCGACCTCGATATCTCGCCGGAAGTCACCAACGTCAATGGCGGTGCCATTGCCCTCGGCCACCCGATCGGCGCCACCGGCGCGATGCTGGTCGGCACCGTGCTGGATGAGCTGGAGCGGCGCAACCTCAAGCGCGGCCTGATCGCCCTATGCGTCGGTGGCGGCATGGGTATCGCCACCATCATCGAACGCCTCTGAGCCACTTCAAAGCCGCTGCGAGTCTGTGCCGTGGCGGATCACTCTTTCTACGAGAAACAACCTATGAGCGCATTCAATTACGAGAAGGACGCCGACGGCATTGTCACTGTGACCATGGATATGCCGGGGCCGGTCAACGCGATGAACCAGTTGTACCGCGAAACCATGGCCGCGACCGTGAATCGCCTAGAGCAGGAAAACGGCCTGACCGGTGTCGTCATCGCCTCGGCGAAAAGCACTTTTTTTGCCGGTGGCGACCTTAACGAGCTGACCGATTTCAAGCCCGGTGACGAAGCCGATTTTCAGGCCAAGATCGAGCTGACGAAGAATGACCTGCGTCGTCTTGAGCGTTTGCCGGTGCCGGTGGTCGCCGCGATCAATGGCGCGGCCCTGGGTGGCGGCTTCGAGATCGCCCTGGCCTGTAACTACCGGGTGCTGCTCAACAGCCCTGCCGCGTTGGTCGGCCTGCCCGAAGTCTCCCTCGGTCTGCTCCCGGGGGGCGGAGGCATCGTTCGTCTGGTGCACCATCTGGGTCTGGAAAGAGCTCTGCCGTTGCTGCTTGAAGGCAAGCGCATGAAGCCAGTGGAGGCGCTGGCCCTGGGGCTGGTCAATGAACTGATCGAGCAGACTGATGCATTGGTGCCGGCGGCCAAGGCCTGGATAAAGGCGCAGGTCGGCGATGATGGCGCCAGCCTGCAGCCTTGGGATCACAAGGGGCACAAGATTCCCGGCGGTACTGCGCAGCAACCCCATGTGGCGCAGATGATCGCCGGGGCTCAGGCGATGACGGCGAAGAACACCCGCGGCCTGCTGCCGGCGCCGGAGCGTATTCTCGCTGTGGCGGTGGAGGCTACCCTGCTGGACTTCGATGCCGCGCTGCTGGTGGAAACCCGTGGCCTTACCCACTTGGCCGCCAGCGTGCAGGCGAAGAACATCATCAACACCATGTTCTTCCAGATGAACGAAGTGAACGGTGGCTCCAGCCGGCCGACAGGTTTCGACAAGAGCAAAGTGAGCAAGCTCGGCATCATTGGCGCCGGCATGATGGGCAACGGCATCGCCCATGTGTCGGCCAAGGTCGGCATCGAGGTGATGCTGCTGGATGTCAGTCTGGAGGCCGCCGAGCGCGGCAAGGCCAATGTCGAGAAGCTGCTGAGCAAGACGGTCAGCCAGGGGCGCCTGAGCGAAGCGAAGAAGGACGAGATTCTCGCCCTGATCAAGCCCACCGTGGACTATGCCGACCTGCAGGGCGTCGACTTCGTCGTCGAGGCCGTGTTCGAAAGCGTCGATCTGAAAGGCAAGGTCACCCAGCAGGCTGAAGCGCAGTTGCCTGAGTCTGCCGTGTTTGGCACCAACACCTCGACCCTGCCGATTTCCCTGTTGGCCAAGGCCTCCAAGCGCCCGGCCAATTTCATCGGTATCCATTTCTTCTCGCCGGTGGAGAGAATGCCGCTGGTGGAAATCATCTGTGGTGAGCAGACCAGTGACGCGGCCTTGGCCAGGGCCTTCGACTTTGCCCGGCAGATCGGCAAGACCGCCATCGTGGTCAACGATTCGCTGGGCTTCTTTACCTCGCGCACCTTCGGCAGCTACTTCGACGAAGGCTGCAAGCTGCTCCAGGAAGGTGTTGATCCACTGCTGATCGACAACCTAGGCAAGCAGATCGGCATGCCGGTAGGGCCATTGACCGTACTCGACGAAGTCAGCCTGGAGCTGATGCGTAAGGTCAACGAGACGCAGAAGGAGATGGGCGTGTTTGCCACCGTCTTCGACAACAGCCACAGCGACGCGGTCGGCAACATCCTGATCAAAGAGTACAACCGCCCGGGGCGTCACTATGGCGGTGGCTTCTACGACTACCCGGAAGGCGGCGAAAAGACCATCTGGCCGGGGCTCTACGAGCTGTTCGTCAGGCCGGAGGTGGTGCTGCCGGTCGAGGATATCAAGGAGCGTCTGTTGTTCCGTCAGGTTATCGAGGCGGTGAAGTGCCTGCAGGAGGGTGTGTTGCGCTCGGTGGCGGACGGTAACGTCGGCTCGATCCTCGGCATTGGTGCGCCGACCTGGACCGGTGGCTTCTTGCAGTTTGTCAACGGCTATGGCGTCGAGCGTTTTGTTCAGCGTGCCCGTGAGCTTGCGCAGACCTATGGTGAGCGTTTTACGCCACCGGTGTTGCTGCTGGAGAAGGCCGCCAAAGGTGAAGAACTGCGTTAACCCTGGTGGCGGCGCAATTCGTCGCTTTCGACGACCGAAACGGGAGGGGCTGAGCGTAAGTTAAATTCAACGCCCCCCCGCGACCCGGGCGCGTAGCTTGGGGGCGGACGGATTGCACCAATGCCTGAAATGCTTGCGGGTACTGGGCGAAAGTCCTCGAGCCCGTTGACCCCTAGTCTGGTGCTGCCGCGGTGGCGCCACCCGATGATTATAACAAGAGAGGGAAACATGAAGCGAAGCAACCTAGCCAGCGTATTGGCGCTTGCCGCCCTGGCCGGCGCCGTTCAATCAGCTTTCGCCAGCGAGGCCGGGCAACTGGGTGGGCCTGAGCTGACGGCGTTCGGTGCGCAGCGTAGCGGTAATGCCGACGGCAGTATCCCGGCCTACTCGGACGAGCCGCTCAGCCCGCCAGCCTGCTACGACAAGGGTGAGCCGACCAACTTCTGTGATCCGTGGAACGATAAGCCGATATTTACCATCACGTCGCAGAACCTTTCCCAGTACGCCGAGCGCCTGACCGAGGGGCAAAAGGCGCTGTTCGCGCGCTACCCCGAGTACAAGATGAATGTGTACCAGACTCGGCGTACTGTGCGTTTCCCGCAAACCTATCAGGACAATACGCGCAAGAACGTGGACGCCTGTAAGACCGCCAACGCCGGGGTCAGTATCGAGGGCTGCTATGCGGGTCTGCCGTTCCCGCTGCCGAAGACCGGCAACGAAGTGATCTGGAACCACCAGTTGCAGTACTCCCCGCCCTTGCAAGCTAACGCCCGATCCTATCTGGTCGATGGTAGTGCTCGGCGGATTTTGCTGAATGCATTGAAGGTATTGGAATCCAGCGAGTTTCTGGATACCACCGACAACGGTCCGAAAGGCAGCGGTGCCGAGTTTTGGCGCGTACGCTTCTTCGTGTACGACCCGGCCCGGCGTAACGGCGAGCAGACGCTGGCACGCTACCAGGTTAGCGGCGAACAGCGCGCTTGGCAGTACCTTCCTGGCCAGCGTCGGGTCAAATTGGCCCCGGATCTGGCTTATGACACACCGTCGCCAGTGGCGGGCGGCATCACCACCATGGATCAGCAGCGTTTGATCCTGGGGAAACAGGATCGCTACGACTTCAAGTATCTGGGAGTGGAGGAGAAGCTGATCAACTACAACAACTTCGCCGTCTACGACTACAAGGCGTGCTCGGAAGACAAGCTGTTCACAAAGAGTTTCCCGAATCCGGAGTGCATCCGCTGGGAGCTGCACCGTGTGCGGGTGGTCGAGGCCACGCTGAAACCGGGCTTCCGTCATCTGCTACCCAAGCGGCGCTTCTACATCGATGAAGATGCGAGCGGGGCCGGTACTGCCGACAGCTACGATGTCACCGGCAAGCTGATTCGCATCGACAGCATGCTGACCATCCCGAACTATGTGTACGGCTATGGACTGATTCCGGACAATACGCTGACGTTCGATCTGGAGCGAGGTGCTTACATTCTGCCGTCCTTTACGGGTTTCAAGGGGGGCGGCTACGCAGCGATTGGCAAACCCCCGGAGTCCACCTGGTCCCCCGAAAACATGGGGCAGACGGGTATCCGTTGAATGAGTAACGGTACAGGCCGCAATTCGTTTCGGGGGCGGCCTGGTGCTATCTGCAAAAAGGATCGCTGGAGGCCGGAGGTGCCGCTCCCTAGGTGCAGATGCCTGCCTATCCGATGTATTTGGACGATGGATGGCTGCAGACAGGCCCGCTTCGGCGGGCCTTGTTGTTTCCGGGCTTCCTATGGCCACTTCTATCGACTCACGTCCCGCTAACTGGATTCGTCGGTTCCGACGACAGGGGTGGGGGCCGTGGAGCGTAACGTCGTCTGCCAGTAGTCATCGTACGGGGCATTCATGCTCCTCTGCCAGGAGTGTTCCGCCGCGATGTTCGGGATGTGCGAGTGGGCTAATAAATAACAAGAAGGAGCCAAGTCTATGAATATGGCAAGTCGATACCGGGCAGTGGGCGGCAACCTGCTGGTCGCGCCAATGATGGTTTTTTGTGTGGCTGGGCCGGCAAATGCGGTTACGGTCGATCTCGGCAATCCTGATATGTCGCTGCGCTGGGATAACACCGTGCGCTACAACGTGGGTTTTCGGGTGAATGACTGCGATAAGGATATTTGTGGAAACGACGCGGGCGCGGGCGATGTGACGGCCTACCAGTCCGACCGCAAGTTCTCTGATGCCGGCGACGTGGTCACCAATCGAGTTGATATCCTCACTGAGATGGACTTCATTTACAAAGACCGTCACGGTGCGCGTCTGAGTGCCAGCGGCTGGTACGATCAGGCCTATGACGGTGATGTCGAGGGCGACCGTGCACTCGATGCCAGTGGTGCTGGCAACGGTGCGGGACGTGACGGTGACAACTACAGCCGCTACACCGATCGCTGGAACAACGGCCCCTCTGGCGAGATCCTGGATGCCTTCGTGTTTACCGGCTTCGACCTGGGCAGCGTGCCGGTCAACCTCAAGGCCGGCCAACATAACGTGTATTGGGGCGAATCGCTGTTCTCCTTCGTCAACGGCGTGTCTTACCAGCAGGGCCCGGTGGATATCCGCAAGGCGCTCGCCACGCCGGGCACCGAGGCCAAGGAACTGTTCAAACCGCTCAACCAGATATCCATGATCGCCCAGTTGCAGCCGGATCTGACCGTTGCCGCGCAGTACCTCCTGGACTGGAAGCCGATGCTGGTCCCCAACGGCGGTACCTATTTTGGCGCGATCGATGGCCTGAGCTTGGGCAGTGGGGGCAGCGTCTTCGGCTTGCCCTTTGAGGTCACCGATGAGCCGGACAAGAAACACGGCGACTGGGGCGTTTCGGCCCGCTGGTCGCCGCAGTGGCTCGATGGCACCCTGGGTTTCTATTACCGCGAGTACACCAACCGCTTCCCACAGCTGGTGCTGACCAAGATGGTGGTCATTCCCGGTGTGGGTGCCTTTCCGGCGGGAGCGGGTATCGACTACTCCTCGAACAAGCGGGAGAAGTTATACGGCGTGAGCCTGTCCAAGCAGGTCTGGGGTATTTCCTGGGGTACCGACATTACTTACCGCGAGGATGCGGTGCTGGCTACTACGCCGCTTTCTAACTTTGTGCCGGAAGGTACCGCCCCGGATACTTGGGTGCCACGCGGCAAACTGTGGTCCGGCGTGTTCAACGGTGTGGCCTACTTCAGTAAGACGCCATTCTATGATGCTGCTTCCTTGACCGCTGAGCTGAACTACTCCTATCTGGACGAAGTCACCGAGAACGCGCAGACGTACAATGGTAAAGGCTACAATTGCGCCGACGACCATAACGCCACCAAGATTGCCTGCCAGACTCGCGATGCTCTAGGCGCGTCTCTGATGTTCCGGCCGACCTGGTACCAGGTAATGCCGGGAATCGATTTGTCCATGCCGTTGTTTGTCGATATCGGTTTGCACGGTAACTCGCCGGTCATGTTCGGTAGCAACGAAGGGCAGGGCACCTGGAGCATGGGCGTGTCTGCGGACATCTATGCCCAGTACAGCGTTGATCTGAAGTACAACGGTTTCATCTCCAAGCATTCGGACGATGAGCTCGGTGCTGGCAGCCTGAATAACTCCTCCCTGGGTAAGTACTGGGATCGTGACTGGGTATCTCTGACCTTCAAGACCACGTTCTGACAGGTCGAGTCGACTACCAGGAGCGATCGCCTGCGCGCGCGGACGGTCGTTCCTGATGGGTGTGCGTTTCGAAAGCCCTGAAGTGAGGTTTGTCATGCTTGCTGGAATACTGTTTTATTCTGCCCCTCTGCCTCGCTCGATTCTCGGGCGTCTGCTATTTGTCTGCTTGTCTCTGGCGACGCCCTTTGTGCACGCGTTCGAGCCTCCGCTACAGGTCGCTGCCGTGCATAGCGAGCGCATGGCTGCCGGTCCGATGCTGGCGATTACCCGCGCCGGTGAGCGTCTGGTCGCCGTTGGCTTGCGTGGAGCCATCCTGTTTTCCGACGATCAAGGGCGCAGTTGGAGTCAGGCGCAGGTTCCGGTAAGTGTGGATCTGGTCGCTGTTGCTTTTGCTAATGCGACCCAAGGGTGGGCCGTAGGGCACGGTGGGGTGATTCTGCACAGCGATGATGCTGGAGCCACCTGGCAGAAACAGCTCGATGGCCTGCAGGCCAGCCAGCTGGCCATCGATTTCTATACCGCGAGCGCCGCTCGAGTAGCGGATGCGGCGGGTTACCTGGAGAAGGAGAAGCGGCTGGCGGTCGATCATGAGACCCAGCCATTTCTCGACGTTTACTTTGCCGACGAGCTTCACGGCTATGTGGTCGGCACCTTCAATCGCATCTTCGCTACCGAGGATGGTGGGCGTAGCTGGCTTCCGCAGATGCATCTGACCAATAACCCACAGGAGTGGCACTTCTACGCTGTCACGGGACGCAATGGCCAGCTGTACCTGTCTGGAGAGCAGGGCCATGTCTGGCGTCGCGATGCACAGAGCGAGCATTTCGTCTCGATAGATACGCCCTACAACGGCACCTTGTTCGGCGTTACTGCGACCGAGGGCGAGGTCTATGCCTATGGGATGCGCGGTAGCTTCTTCCGCAGCGCGGATCAGGGGCAAAACTGGAGTCGCACCACGTTGCCACTGGGCAGCAATCTGATGCGGGTACTGCCGCTCGGCGCGCAGCGTCTACTTGTAGTCGCGCAGAGTGGAGAGGCGCTGTTGAGTGACGACGGAGCCCAGATTTTCAAGCCGCTGCGTCTGAGCCAGCCGATGCCTTACTACGGTGCCGTTCTGCTGGGCGACAGCCGCCTGGCGCTTGTCGGTGCCTTGGGGATCAGGGTCGAAGACCTCTGATCGCTGCCTCTACAACAATGAGAAGAACCTGATGATCGACAGCAAGCATGAAGGCGCGGGACTGATGAGCGTCATCCGTGATCCCGCGCTATTCAACCGGCTTTCCGGCAACTTTTTCGAGCGCATGATCTTCAACCATCGGCTGCTCATCATTGCCTTTTGCGTCATCGCCACGCTGCTCTCAGCCTGGCAGGCACGTAACCTGACAGTGACCACCAGCTTCGACAAGATGCTGCCGCACAGTCATCCCTTCATTCGCAATTTTCTGGACAACCGCGAGCAGCTGCGCGGGCTCGGCGACTCCGTGCGCTTTGTGGTCGAGAACCGCAAGGGCGACGTGTTCGATGCCGAATACTTGAAGACGCTCGGCCAGATGAACGATGAACTCTTCCGTATCCCGGGCGTAGACAGGACCTGGGTCAAGTCGATCTGGACGCCTGTGGTGCGCTGGACCGAGGTCACCGAGGAGGGGTTTGTCGGCGGTCCTGTGATGCCGGGCAACTTCGATGGTTCTCCCGAGACTATCGAACAACTGCGTTTGAACATCGCCCGTGCGGGGGTGGTGGGCAGTCTTATCTCCACCGACTATCACTCCAGCATGATCGAGATTCCATTGCTGGCGACCGTGGACGGCCAGCCGCTGAGTTACCAGGACTTGTCCGAGGCCCTCGAACGCATTCGCGTCAAGTACGAGGGGGCTGATCTCGGCATCTACATCACCGGATTCGCCAAAATCTCCGGTGACATGATCGATGGCATCTACAAGGTTATGCTGTTCTTCATTGTCGCCGCGTTGGTGGCGGCGCTGATCATCTACTTCCACACCCGCTGTGTTCGCAGCACCACCCTGGTGCTGCTCTGTTCGGTTATTGCGGTGCTTTGGCAGCAGGGGCTGGTGATCGCCTTCGGTGGTGTCCTGGACGCTTTCACCATCCTGATTCCCTTCCTGATATTTGCCATTGGCGTATCCCACGGCCTTCAGAAAATGAACGGCATTGCTCAGGATATCGCCCGTGGTACCCACCCCTGGGTCGCTGCCCGTTATACCTTCCGTCGCTTGTTCCTGCCGGGGCTGATCGCGCTGATTGCCGATGGCGTCGGTTTTGCCGTGCTGGTATTGGTGGATATTCCGATCATCCGCGAGTTGGCACTGTCGGCTAGTCTCGGTTTCGCCATGCTGGTGGTCACCAACTTGATCCTGCTGCCGGTGCTGCTGTCGTTTACCGGTATCAGCCAGGAAGCGGCGCGTCGACACATCATCGAGCACGATACGACTATCCATAAGCTGGGCATCGATCGGGTTTGGAACAGCCTCGACCGTTTCACCGAGCGCCGCTGGGCTGTCCTGGCGATTGCCGTGGCGCTGGGCCTTACGGTGTTGGCGTTGGTAGAGCGCAGCAAACTGCAGGTGGGCGATCTGCACGCCGGCAGTCCTGAGCTACGTCCCGACTCGCGTTACAACCGAGACAATGCCTTCATTACTTCGAGGTTCGGCGTCTCCAGCGATGTGTTTGCAGTCATGATAAAGACGCCCGCAGACCAGTGTGGCTCGTACGAGGCTCTCATCGAGGCTGACCGACTTGCCCGGCAGCTGTCCCAAGTACCTGGCGTCCAGGCCACCGCCTCGCTGGCCGATACGGTACGAGCCTACACCTCTGGTGGTTTCGAAGGCAGTCCGAAGTGGTTCACGATCAGCGACAATAAGGGGGTTCTCTGGCCGCAGGTCAATAATGCCTTGGTGTGGAACTCCCAGTTCCTCAACAGCGAGTGCTCACTGATGCCTGTTTTGGCCTACCTTTCAGACCATAAAGCCGCCACGCTGGAGGCTGTGCTGAAGGTGGCAAGCGAGTTCGCGGAACAACACACTGTGAAGGACCGCCAGTTCTTGCTGGCTGCCGGCAGTGCGGGCATCGAGGCGGCGACCAACATCGTTGTGAAAAGTGTGCAGTTGGAAATGTTGCTGGCCGTCTATTTCGCCGTTGCCTTGCTGTGCCTGATGACCTTCCGCAGCTGGCGTGCTGTAGTGGTAGCCCTCCTACCGTTGGTGCTCACTTCCCTGCTGGCCGAAGCGCTCATGGTGCAGTTGAACATCGGCCTTAAGGTGGCCACCTTGCCAGTGGTTGCACTCGGCGTTGGCGTCGGGGTGGACTACGCCCTGTACCTGCTCAGCGTCCAATTGGAAGGCCAGCGTATGGGACTTTCCCTGCAGCAGGCATACCGTCGGGCCATTCAATTTACTGGCAAGATGGTAGCCCTGGTCGGCGTCACCTTGGCGGTGGGTGTAGTCACCTGGGTATGGTCACCGATCAAATTCCAGGCCGATATGGGGATCCTGCTGGCGTTTATGTTCCTCTGGAACATGCTGGCTGCGCTGGTGCTGATTCCCGCGCTGTCGCACTTTTTGCTTAATGGCCGGCATTTTCATGTATTCCAGGCGAAGGCTTTTGCCGAGCAAGGCAATTCTATGGGAAGGCTTCAGGCGACTGGCCATTCGACCCGTGCTGAGAGTGTGAGGGCATCTGTCTGACGTTTTCCGCACCTATGCTGTGGCGATGCAGCATGGGTGCGCAAGTCCGTTTACGCGCATCGACACGAGCTAGTCTGGTGCATGCGCGTAGCGAGATCGCCCGTCAGGGCAGGAGGGCAAGGTTGATACAGCAGGCCGCAACATAAGGTTCTGCCGCCGCTCGCGGGCAACCCGCCCATGTCGCGAAAACTTGATGCGCTGACGAGGTAGGGGGGGGCGAGCGGGGTAGTGCGGTTTACTCAGTCGTACCGGGTTTGTGAAACAGTACGGTTTCGGTGAATTCCACGACCTTTTCGCCACGCTGGTTTTTGGTAACGTGCAGCAGGTCGAGAATGGTAAAGCCGCTACTGCTGATGGCTTTGATCTTGGCTTCGCCTTCTACGTGCAAGGTGTCACCAGGGAATGCGGCGGAATGAATGCGTGCCTGCAGCCCAGTCATGCCTGCAAAGTTGCCCACGGCATGGCCTTCGAGGACGTCGGCGACAACCTTCATCAGAATCGGTGAGACTAAACCCATCGAGTAGGAGATGATCATTGGCCCCGGGGCAAAGCGGTTCTGGTGGGCGCCGGACATGTTGGCCTTCAGGTATTCCATGTCGATGAAATAGGGCTCATGAAAGCCCGTGAGGTTGACGAAATTGACGATGTCGGTCTCGGTGATGGTGCGCCGATGGGTGACAAACTTATGGGTGGGAAACTCTGCTGCATTGGTTTCGGACATCGATGGTGCTCCTTCGCTGTTTCAATAAAGGTCCGCAACGCCCATGCGTAGCGGCCTGGCAGCTATTGTGGAAACAGCGGGGAGCGGCGGTATCGTCGCATCCGACGAATCTGTGAGGGTGGTCGCGCTCCATGCATGGGGCTGTATGCACCAAGGCTATCAAGCGCAGACCGACGGATGCGCGAAGCGCACCCAACAGCTTTAGATTTTTTCGACCTGATGCACAGTCCACCACAGGATGTTGGGTATCCAGCGCCGCAGTCTCCAGGACATGGCAGTCATCGGTCCGGGAAACACCCACAATTTGTTGCCCTTGAGTACACGCTCAATCTTGTTCAGTACCACTTCGGCGGTAATAGGCGGGAACACGTCGAAGATCTTTGGCCATACCGTCGATTTGGCTTGATCCAGTAGCGGCGTGGCAACGATGGGTGGGCACACGCAGACGATGCGCACTCCGCTGTTGCGGGTCTCGTGGAACAGCACTTCGGTGTAGGCGGTGACTGCATGTTTGGCGGCGTTGTAGGCACCCATGTAGATGATCGGCCAATGACCCGCCATGGAGGCGTAGCTGACGAACTCCCCGCGGCCACGGGCGATCATCTTAGGCAGTGCGGCCTTGGACAGATTGACCATGCCGCCGAAGTTGATCGCCATGATGTTCTGAATGACCTCGCGCGGCTGTTCCATCAGCAGCCCCAGCGGCATGATTGCGGCGGCGTTGGTCAGTCGGGTGATGGGGCCCAGCTCGGTTTCGCAGCGCTCGACCGCTGCTTCCACAGCGCTGGGGTCGGTGATGTCAACTACCAGCTTCAGCAGCCTGGGTGAGGAGCCCAATTGGTTGAGGCCGGCTTCGTTGATGTCCATGGCTGCGACAGCCCAGCCATCGGACAGCGCGCGCTTGGCGCTGAGTTGCCCGAGGCCACTACCGGCACCGGTAATGAACAGAACATTCTGATTCATGGAGCACTCCAGTTTGTTGTTCCCGGTTATCCGCCGCCGGGTTTTGTTTGGGTTATTTTCAATCTTCACGGCGGGTTACCTGTCGTCGTTTCCGACGAGATAGGGCCTCGGCCAGCCCATCGCTTTTTATCGTCATCACTTTCGAGGCTTCCGGACGCCCGCTGGCACCGGCCTGCATCGCCGCCGGCGAGCTGGCGCAGCGACGAGCTAACTCAATGAATCAGTTAGTAATTTTTCATCGTGCCAATCCACTTTTGGAAATCCATGGGGGATTGCTTGTAAGCGCCGTCCTTGAGCGATTATGCCCCCGGTCGGACAATTTTCTTCACCCGCTGCAAAACCGTCGGAACCGACGAGTTGACCCAGACACCTCGCGCAGACTCTGAGCGCCCTCAGAAATCAGCAGAGGGCGTGAAAAATATGAGCAGGGTGGAAGAAGTCAAAAGACAGGCTGTGCGCCTGATGGCGGATAAGGGTTTCGAGGCCATGTCGTTGCGCCAGCTCGCGGCGGCGCTCGGGGTGCGCTCCGGTTCGGTGTACACCCACTACGAAAGTAAAGGTCAACTGCTCTTGGATGTGCACTGTGAGTTCTTGGAAGACCTACTTTCTACCTGGTTGGAACAACGCCCAAAGCGCTTGGACAGTGTGCGGATGTTGCAACGCTTTGTGAGCGTCTACGTCAGCTTTCATTACGCAAGGCGGGCTGAAAGCCGCATCGTTCAGCTGGATTTTCGTAGCCTTGATGAAGCGGGTAGGGCGCAGGTCAGCGAACTGAGATCGCAGTATGACGCTGAGCTGGAAACGATCCTGCAGACAGGTGAACAGCGAGGTTTTTTTCAGTTTGAGGACCTGCGTAACACGTGCTTGGCAATGTTCTGCGTGTTGCAGGGTGTTTGCGCTGGCGAGGCATTGCCCGAAGCGCGTGCCCTGGAGGTGTGTCTATCCAGCATTTCGCGGCTTGCCGGCATCCCTGCGCCACCTCAATCGCGCCTGCATGGCGAACTGTATGTCACGGGCCGAGTTGCCACCGCGCTTAAGGCCTCCATCTCCCAGGATCAAAAGCATCGAGGCTGAAGTCTCCGTACAGGGAATGCGCTTTGTCGTGGGAGGGATGGGCGGTATTCCGATTCCGCCTCGACCCGCAAAGGTCGATTGACCAATGGTTCGAACGAAATTCGTCCAAAACGACGATTGGACGCGCGCCCTCCATCCCTAAAGTACGAAGCGTTGAAACCGGTGGCGACGAAATTCGCGTGACGGCCAACGTCAGGGTCTTCGAGCCCAACCTGCGGGCCGAAACAGTCTGGCGCGCCGCGAATCAGTTGGCCTGCGCATGGCCCGCAAAAAAAGGTGGTGTTGGTCAACACCGACAAAGCCCTCTACACCCTTTCATTCCTGATTTGAGTGCCCTTTGATGAGCCAGCCTGAACTGTTGATCACCTCCGGCTTCGTGCTGCTGAGCTTGCATGGCAGCGTTGCCCACTTGCACCTGAATCGCCCGGACGCCGCCAATGGTCTGGATATTCCCACTCTGCAAGACCTTATCGCGGCGCTAATGTGCTGTCATGGCGAACGGCGTGTGCGTGTGGTGTTGCTCACCGGGGCCGGCGCTAACTTCTGCGCCGGCGGCGATGTGCATACCTTTGTCGGCAAGGGTGACGATTTACCGGAGTACATCCGCCAAGCCACGGTGTATTTGCAGGCTGCCATCAGCGCCATGATCCATTTGGATGCACCGGTAATTGCCGCTGTGCAGGGCTTTGCTGCGGGTGGCGGCGGCATGGGGCTGGTGTGTGCGGCAGATGTGGTGATCGCGGGTGAGTCAGCCAAGTTTCTTGCCGGCGCCACTCGCGTGGCCATGGCGCCGGACGCTGGTTTGTCGGTGACCTTGCCGCGCTTGGTAGGACCACGCAAAGCCACTGAAATGTTGCTCATGAACCCGGTGGTGAAAGCCCCGGAAGCGCTCGCAATGGGCTTGATCAACCAAGTCGTCGCAGATGCTGAGTTGCAGACCACCGCCATGGCCTACGCCCAGCAGATGACCGAGGCTGCTCCCCTGGCTTTGGCCGCGACTAAACGTTTGCTGTGGGCGGGCATTGGTCTTGGCGTCGATGCCGCGATGCCGGAAGAAAGCCGTACCGTTGCCGAGCTGTGCCGCACCCGTGATGTGCGTGAAGGGCTGGCGGCGGTGATCGAAAAGCGCACCGCGCAGTTCGAGGGCCAATGACCATGCGTGCATTGACCGGTCAACGGGCTTTTGTCACCGGCGGTTCCAAAGGTATTGGCGAAGCCATCGTGCGGCGTCTGGCAGCCGAGGGCGCCAAGGTCGTGATTGCCGCGCAGGATATGATCAGCGCCGAGCGGCTGGCCGATGAAGTGGGCGGCCTGGCCGTTCGCCTGGATGTCACCGACCTGCTCGAAGTAGAGCGTGTGGTGACCATGCTAGGTCCATTCGAAATTTTGGTTAACAACGCTGGCTATGACCAGCATGACTTCTTCACCAAAACCACGGTGGAGCAGTGGCGCTACTTGTTGGCGGTCAACCTCGAAGGCGTATTTGCCTCAACCCACGCCGCGCTACCGGCGATGCAGGCGGCCGGCTACGGGCGAATCATTAATGTCGGGTCAGAGGCTGGCCGTCAGGGCTCCAAAGGTGGTGCCGTGTATGCCGCTGCCAAGGGCGGCGTGATCGCCTTCAGTAAATCCATTGCCCGGGAAAATGCCCGTTATGGCATCACTGTCAATGTGGTCGCGCCAGGACCAGTGGATACGCCTTTGCTGCGCAAAGCCCTCGACCGTGGCGGTGAAAAATTGTTGGCGGCCATGGAGTCCTCCACCCTGGTGGGGCGCTTGGGCGAGCCGGATGAAGTGGCAGCTGCCGTGGTGTTTCTCGCCAGTCGTGACGCCAGTTTTATTACCGGCGAAACCCTTGGTGTCTCTGGTGGGATGGGTTGCTGATGCGCGGTCAAAACGAGGCGGTGGAACGGGTAATTGCCCGCATCCAGACCGTGTACGGCCGCTGGCGTCGGTACACGCCGATTGAAACCCTGCGCCGCGATTGGGATGACTTGTTTTGGGCCGATAAGCTGACGTGTGAAACCCAAGACGCCAGGGCCAACGGTGTGCCGGTGCGCTGGATCAAAACGTCCGGTGCCGCCGAGCAGCAGGTGTTGATTTATCTGCATGGCGGCGGATTCAAAATGGGCTCGCTCACCTCTCACCATGACCTGATGGTGCGCCTTTCTGTGGCCGCGGGTTGCAGGATCCTGGGTGTCGATTATCGCCTGCTGCCTGAGCATGGTTTTCCCGAACCCCTGCTTGATGTACTTGCGGTCTACGACTGGTTGGTGGCCCAGGGTTTTGAACCCGATCAACTGGCCATCGCGGGGGATTCCGCGGGTGGTGGGTTGGCCGCCGCGGCCTTGCTGGCCCTACGCGACAAAGGCCGCCCGCTGCCGGCCGCCGCTGTGTTGCTGTCGGCCTGGACCGACCTCAGCGCCAGTGGCGAAAGCTACCTGACCCGGGCCGAGTCTGACCCCATTCACCAACGCCCAATGATTGTTGCCCTGGCCGCGCAGTATCTGGGGAAGGACGGCGATCCGTTCGACCCTTTGGCTTCGCCGCTGCACGGCGATCTGACCGGTTTGCCGCCGTTGCTGCTCCAAGTCGGCGACCGCGAAACCGGTCTGGACGACAGCACTCTGTTTGCCGCCAAGGCCCGCGCAGCTGGGGTTGCGGTTGAGTTGCAGGTATGGCCGCAAATGTTCCACGTTTTCCAACAATTCGCCGCCGAGCTGGCGGAAGCACGCGAGGCCATCGCTTGCATCGGTGCGTTTTTACGCAAGCACTGGAACCTAAAATGAGGACTGCACTGTGAGTATCGGTATCACCGGATTCGGCGCCTATATCCCGCGCCTGCGTTTGAGCCGGCAAGCCGTGGTAGCGGCCAATGCCTGGTACGCCCCCGAGCTGAAAGGCAAAGCCCGTGGCCATCGCGCCATGGCCAACTGGGATGAGGACAGCATTACCATGGCGGTCGCGGCTGCACGCGATGCCTTGGGCGGACAGGACCTGCAGGGCCGAGTGCGCGAGGTGATTCTCGCTTCGTGCACCCTGCCGTTTGCCGAGCGCCTCAACGCGGCAGTGGTTGCCGAAGCGCTAAACCTGGGTGAGTACACTGGCGCCAGTGACGTCACCGGCTCGCAGTGCGCGGCCCTGGCCGGTTTTTCCCAAGCCTTGGCCAGTGCCGCTAGCGCCCCAGGCACTGTGTTGCTGACAGCCGCCGACAACCGCCGCACCCGCGCCGCCAGCGCGCAGGAGCTGGATTACGGTGATGGCGCTGCCGCGCTGTTGTTCGGTCGTGAACAGGTGATCGCAGAAGTGCTCGGCCAGGCGGCGTCGAGCGTCGACTTTATCGACCACTTCCGCCTCACTGGCCGCGAGATCGATTATTTCGGCGAAGAGCGTTGGGTGCGTGATGAAGGCGTTAGTCGCTGCATGCCCCAGGTGATCAAACGCGCCCTGAGCGACAGCGGCGTGGACGCCGAAGCGGTGGCACATTTCATCTTCCCCACCTCGCTGGCGAAGATGGATGCGCAACTGGCCCAGGCCTGTGGCATCCCTGCCGAAGCGGTGGTCGATGGCCTGGCGGCAGAAGTGGGTAACACTGGCGTCGGCCATGGCCTGTTGCTGCTGGCCAATGTCCTGGAAAGTGCCGAGCCGGGGCAGGTGATCGTGCTCGCCCAATTTGGCAGCGGTGCTCGCGCCGTGGTACTGCGGGTGACCGATGAAATCAAACACTTCACCGCTCGCCGTGGCGTGTCCGGCTGGCTGGCCCGTGGCCGTGAAGAGCTCAGTTATACGCGCTTTCTCACCTACAAGGGCCAGTTGCAACTGGAGCGCGGTGTGCGCGGTGAGCAAGACAAAAAGACCGCGCTGAGCACAGCCTATCGCCATCGTCGCGCCATTCTCGGCCTGGTGGCCGGGCGTTGCCGTGTGAGTGGTGACGTGCATTTCCCACCCTCACGGCTGACCTACACCCCCGATGCCGCCGCCCTGGATACGCAGGACGCCCATCCCCTGGCTGACCGCCTTGGCCGGGTGCTGAGCTGGTCCGCCGAGTCGCTGTCGTCCTATATGGCGCCGCCCCATCATTACGGGCAAATCGACTTCGAGGGGGGCGGTCGCATCCTGATGGAATTCACCGACGTCGCCAAGGGCGAAGTGCAGACCGCGCTCGAGGTGGAGATGGTCTTTCGCATCAAAGACATCGACGACCTGCGCGGTTTCAAGCGCTACTTCTGGAAAGCCACCCCCGTTCACACCCCCGCGCCGCAAGCGCCGTTGGAGTAATTCGTCATGCCCATTGGTATCAAAGACAAAGTTGCGATTCTCGGCATGGGCTGCTGCCGCTTCGGCGAGCGTTGGGACGCCAGCCCGGAAGATTTGATGGTCGAGGCTTACAGTGAGGCCATGGCTGATGCAGGCATCTCCCCGGAGCAAATCGACGCCGCCTGGTTTTCCACCCACATGGAAGATGTGGGCACCGGCCGTGGCGGTACACCGATGAGCATTGCCTTGCGGTTGCCAAATATTGGTGTAACTCGGGTAGAAAATTTCTGCGCCGGAGGTTCGGAAGCCATTCGCGCGGCGGTGTATGCGGTGGCCTCTGGCGCCTGCGATATCGCCTTGGCCCTGGGCGTGGAAAAGCTGAAAGACACCGGCTACGGCGGCCTGCCGGTAGCAACAGTCGGTACCTATATTCCGCAGTGGTACCCCAGCGCCGTGGCCCCGGCCAATTTCGCTCAACTGGCCTCGGCTTACCAGGCGCGTTTTAACGTTGACCCGCAGCTACTCAAACGGGCCATCGCCCATGTGTCGGTCAAAAGCCACGCCAACGGTGCCAAAAACCCCAAGGCGCACCTGCGCAAAATCATCACTGAAGAGCAGTGCCTGAAGGCGCCGATCATCGCTGAGCCCCTGGGCTTGTTTGATTGCTGTGGGGTTTCCGATGGGGCAGCGGCAGTGATCGTCACCCGCCCGGACATTGCCAGGGCCATGGGCAAGACCGATCTGGTGACCTTCAAGGCCCTGCAAGTGGCGGTCTCCAACGGTTGGGAAATGCAGGGCAATGGCTGGGATGGCAGCTATGTGCATACCACCCGCATTGCTGCCAGGAAAGCCTACGCCGAAGCCGGCATCACCCGGCCACGCGAACAGATCAGTCTGACTGAGGTACACGACTGCTTCTCCATCACCGAGTTGGTGACCATGGAGGATCTGTTTCTCTCTGAGCCAGGTATGGCGGTGCGCGACGTACTGGATGGCGACTTCGACGCTGAAGGCCGAGCGCCTTGCCAGATTGACGGCGGTCTCAAGTGCTTCGGTCACCCGGTTGGCGCCAGCGGGATCCGCATGCTCTACGAAATCTACTTGCAGCTACAAGGGCGCGCCGGTCCGCGACAGTTGCCAGACCCGCGTACTGGGTTGATTCACAACCTTGGCGGGCAGCCATCACAGAACGTTTGCTCGATTTCCATCATTGGTAGAGAAGAAGACTGATGGCCATCCTGATTGATGATCCCGCCCCCGGCGTCCGGCGGTTGCTGATTAATCGCCCCGAGAAGCGCAATGCGATAAACCATGACGTACGCCAGTCACTCATCGATGCGTTGACTGAGGCGCGTGAGCAGGCGGCTTGTCGAGCCATTATCTTGGGAGGCGTTGGAGGAATGTTTTCCGCTGGTGGCGACATCGCGACCATGGCCGATCTGGACGAGTCCGGTGCGCGTGAGCGAATGCAGCACATCCATCAGCTCTGCCGTTTGTTGGGGCAATTCCCGATGCCTGTCATATCGGCAGTAGAAGGAATCTGTGCAGGAGCGGGGGTTGGACTGGCATTGCTGGGAGACGTTGTGCTCGCCGGCACCAAGACTCGGTTTCTGTTCCCTTTTCTGAAGCTGGGTCTCTCTCCCGATTGGGGATTGCTGCGAACACTACCTGCCCGAGTGGGTGTCGCCGAAGCAAAGCGCATGCTGACCCACGGCCAATACATATCCGCCGAGGAGGCCGTCGTCGCGGGTTTGGCGGATGAATGTGTTGGTCTAAATGTGATGGACTCAGCAGTCAGCCTGGCGTGCAGGATGAGTCGTTTACCGCGCGACGCGTTTTCTCGAATGAAAAATCGCCTGGATCACCCGTCGGCGAGCTTGGCCGAAGAGCTGCAGCGCGAGGAAGACGACCAGGCGGTGCTGTTGCTCGGTGCCGATTTTCGCGAAGGTTTTGCCGCTTTTGCAGAGAAGCGCGAGCCGCAGTTCACCAGCACCGTGGACTACCTCGTATGAGCGCACCGGTGGTGGTAGAGCGCAATGGCGCGGTGGCTATCTTGCGGCTGAACCGTGTTGAAAAGCGCAATGCACTGGACCTCAGCATGCGTGCCGCCATCGCCAGCGCCATGCAGGAACTGGAGCGTGACAACGGTGTGGCGGTGATCGTGATTACCGGCGGTGATAGCGTGTTCGCCGCTGGCGCCGATCTCAATCTGCTGGTGGATAAAGACGCCCAACAAGTGGCGGAGCTGGACCTGGGCCAGTACTGGGCGCCTGTGGCGAAAAGCCAGAAGCCGCTGATTGCGGCGGTCAGCGGCTTTGCCCTGGGGGCGGGCTGCGAGTTGGCGATGATGTGCGACATCCTGGTCGCCGACAACTCGGCGCGCTTCGGTCAGCCCGAAGCGAGGGTGGGCATTATGCCCGGCGCTGGCGGTACTCAGCGTTTGCTGCGTGCCGTGGGTAAACCAGTGGCCAGCCTGATGCTGTTGGCCGGTGAACTGCTCAGCGCCGAGCGCGCTAGCCAGTTGGGTTTGGTCAGCGAGTTGGTGACGGAGGGCAGCGCCTTGGCGCGCGCTATCGTCCTCGCCCAAGCCACGGCAACCATGCCGCCCAAGGCCTTGCGAGCAATCAAACGGGTGTTGGCACTGGGCGCCGATCAATCGCTGGACCTTGCACTGGCCTTGGAAAACCGCGAATTCCTACTGCTGTTCGACACGCAGGACAAAACCGAAGGCATGCGTGCATTCCTTGATAAACGCCCGCCGCGTTACACGGGAAACTAAATATGAGTATCCACAGTATCGCCGTGATCGGCGCCGGCACCATGGGCCGCGGAATCGTTCAGTTATTCGCCCAAGCCGGCCATTCGGTGCGTTGTTATGACGCTGTCGAGGGCGCCGCGCAGAGCGCCATCGAGTTTGTCCGTGACCTGATCGACAGGGCTGTTAGCAAAGAACGTTACAGCCGCGAGCAAGGCGACGCGATTATCGCGCGCATGTCCGCCTGCACACACATCGAAGACTTGGCCGGTTGCGACTTGGCTATTGAAGCGGTGGTGGAGGACCTCGGTATCAAGCGTGAGTTGTTCCGTGCCCTGGAAGCGGTGCTGGGTGATACGGCGATTCTGGCCAGCAATACGTCTTCGCTAATGATCGCTGATATCGCTGCCGGTTGCCGCCGTCCCGAACGCGTGGCCGGACTGCACTTTTTCAACCCGGTACCCTTGATGAAGGTCGTCGAAGTCATCGCCGCTGTGCGTACTGCGCCCGCCACAGTCGCTGCCTTGCAGTCAGTGGTAGTGGGGGCGGGTCACCGCGCGGTGGTGGCCGAAGACCAGCCGGGATTTCTGGTTAACCATGCCGGCCGTGGGCTATACACCGAAGGCTTGCGCATCCTCGAGGAGCAGGTGGCCTCGGTACAGGACATCGACACTTTGATGCGCGAAGCCGGTGGCTTTCGCATGGGCCCATTTGAGCTGCTCGACCTTACCGGGCTGGATGTTTCCGGCAAGGTGATGGAGTCCATCTACCAGCAGTTTTACCAAGAGCCGCGTTTTCGTCCATCGCCTCTGGTCGCGCCGCGCCTGGGTGCTGGCCTCTATGGACGCAAGACGGGTGAAGGCTGGTATCGCTACTGCGACAACCTCAAAAAACAGGTGGCACCTGCTCGGCCTGTTCCTGCGCTCAACCACGAGTTGTTGGTCTGGGTGGACCCGGCTGCCGACGACTACGAACGCCTGCAAGGTCTGGTGTTGGAGGTCGGCATGATGCTGCACCATCTACCTGATGAGGCGGATATATCGCTGGTGCAGTTCTGGGGCGATGACGTCTCGCGTTACTGCGCCGTGCACGGTCTCGACCCCACCCGAACGGTGGCCGTGGACCCGCTGCCTGGCCTGGAAAACCACCGTACCCTGATGCTCAGCAGCGTCACCCGTCCAGAGGTGCGCGATGCCGCCTGGGCGATGCTGACCGCACAAGACACACCAGTGACGGTGATCAACGACAGCTGCGGGTTCGTTGTCCAGCGAGTGTTGGCGACTATCGTCAATATCGCTGCCGATATTGTTCAACGGGGTATCGCCAGCGTCGCTGACATCGAAGATGCGGTGCGCCTTGGTCTGGGTTACCCGCAAGGACCGCTAAGCCTTGGCGATGCCATTGGTGGCAAGCGGGTGATGAACATTCTTACTCGCATGCATGAGCTCAGCGGTGACCCGCGTTACCGCCCCAGCCCCTGGTTGGCCCGGCGCGCGGCATTGGGGCTCTCGTTACTCACCGCAGAGACAGCGCGCGATGACTGAAATTGATATCGACTACTTGCGTGGCTGGGTAGGCCGCGAGCGTGTGCGTGAAGAACTGTTGGCGCCGTTCGCCGTCCAGGCGCTGAGCGCTACGCTGGATCGCGAACAGGTGCCTATGCAAGGCGAGACGCTGCCACCTACCTGGCAATGGCTGTACTTCAATGACTGCGCCCAGCGTACCAACCTGGGTGCTGACGGCCATGGCAGAACCGGAGGCTTCCTGCCACCGGTGCCCTTGCCTCGACGTATGTGGGCGTCGGGTGAGTTCATGTGTGAGCGACCATTGCGCATCGGCGAACTGGCCGAACAGCGCTCGGTGGTCACTTCTGTTGAGCTGAAGGAGGGAAAAACCGGGGCCCTGGTGTTTGTCAGCCTGGAACATCAGATCAGCCAGCGGGGACGACGCTGTCTCGTGGAGAAACAACACTTGGTCTACCGGGAAATGGCCAACGGCCCCAGCCCGTCGCTGCCCGGCGAGCCGGCGCCAGATGAAGCGGATGTCAAGCAGCCGTTTCAACCTGACCCGGTACTGCTCTTTCGCTACAGCGCGCTGACCTTCAACGGTCACCGCATTCACTACGATCGCGACTACGCCACGCGGCAGGAGCATTATCCGGCGCTGGTGGTGCATGGCCCATTGTTGGCGACCTTACTGGCCGAGCAGGTGACGATACAAATGCCCGAGGTACGGGTAAGCAGTTTTGGTTTTCGTGCTGTGCGCCCGGTGTTCGACACTGACCACTTATTGCTGTGCAGCAAACGCAGTGGCGATCGTGTTGATCTGTGGACGCAGAACCAGGATGGCTTTGTCACCATGATCGCCACCGCCAACGTGGAGGTGTCGCAATGAGTCGTGCATTCCCAATGTGGCGCTCGCTGCTGTTTGTCCCCGCACATATTGGCAAGTTCACTGAAAAAGCCCATGAGCGAAACGCTGATGCCTGCATCCTAGACCTCGAAGACAGTGTTGCTCCCGGGCAAAAGACACAAGCTCGCGACGCTGCCAGCAGCGCCGCACAGAACATCTCCAACCATGGCCTGGATGTATTGGTGCGTATCAATACGCTCGATAGCGGCGGGGTGTTGGATTTGCAGGCAATTGTCAGCCCAGCCGTTTGTGCCGTGGTGCTGCCCAAAGTGGCCTCTGCCGAGGTGGTGCGCCACGTGGCCTTGCAACTGGACCATTTGGAAACCGAGCGCGGTATGGTCGTGGGACAAACGCTGATCCTCGCGCAGATCGAAGACGTAGCGGCGTTGCCCTTACTGGATGAAATTGCCACGGCCTCGCCACGGCTGATGGGCATGAGCCTGGGCCCGGAAGATTTTTCCGTGTCCGCGGGAATGGAACCTGTGCCGGAAACGTTACTGTGGCCCAACCAGCAGGTGGCCTTTGCCTGCCGCCGCGCAGGAATTCTGCCCTTTGGTTTTCCAGGCTCGATTGCCGACTTCAGTGACATCCCACGTTTTCGTCAGACCCTCGTACTGGGGCGGCAGCTGGGAATGATCGGCGCCTTCTGCATTCACCCTGAGCAAGTGGCAGTGCTTAACGAGGTGTTTTCTCCTGGCGATGCCGAGGTTGAATACTCCGTCGCTCTGCTGGCTGAGTATGCCTGTGCCGAAGCCGAGGGGCGAGGCGCCTTTGCCTTCCGCGGCAAGATGATCGATGCGCCGATCGTCGCCCGTGCCCGAGAGCTGCTGACCCGCCACATGTCTGCCATTCACTGCCAACGACTGCCAGCTAAATAATGTTTGGAGTTCGACCTATGCTGCCAATTACCGCTACCAACGATTTGCTGGGCCTGCTGTTACAGTTGCGCGGCGTACTGGAGCAGGCCACCAGTGCCTTGGCTTCACGCTGCACCAAGGGCCAGCAATTGGATGCTGACCTGCTGGACCTGATGCAAGTACCGACTTTCGAACTCGCTTGGGCCAGTGCCGAATTGTTGGCCGCCGAGCGTTCATTGCAGGCCATTGATGCCGGTACTAGCGCGGTGGATCGACGCCTGATTTTGGTGTTTGCTGTGGAGGCCATCACCTTGGTGCGCAATCGCTTGGAGGCAATTTGTGCAGAGCTGGATCTGGCTGATAGCGCCCTGCATGCCATCGCGGCAGACCCTAGACTGCGTGCATTGCGTCGTAGTGTTTTATCGAGTGCTGCCCTGCATGACAGTGCGCGTTTAATGGCAGAACGTCCAGAGCAGATCGGTCAGGTGGCGATGGGGGACGAACTGTCGATGATTGAGGATCAGTTCCGCCGCTTCGCTACTGACACCGTGGCACCACTTGCCGAGCACATTCATCGCGAAGACCTCACCATCCCCGACAGCTTGCTGGCAGCCTTGCGCGATATGGGCGTCTTCGGGCTGTCCATTCCCGAGCAGTACGGCGGCAGCGCTCCAGACGATCAGGAAGATCCGTTAACCATGATTGTGGTCACCGAGGCCCTGTCTCAGGCTTCACTGGCTGCAGCAGGCAGCCTGATCACTCGTCCGGAAATTCTCTCGAGAGCGCTACTCAGCGGCGGCACTGAGTCCCAGAAGCAGCACTGGCTTGCGCGACTGGCTGTGGGAGAGCCGTTGTGCGCGATTGCAATTACCGAACCTGATTATGGTTCCGATGTGGCCAACCTGACCCTGCGAGGAACTCCCTGCGAGGGCGGCTGGCGCCTGAATGGAGCGAAAACCTGGTGTACCTTTGCCGGAAAGGCAGGGGTGCTGATGGTGGTCGCCCGTACTCATCCCGACAAAAAACTGGGGCACCGCGGCCTCAGTTTGTTGCTGGCGGAGAAGCCTAGTTACGACGGCCATGACTTTGATTTTCGTCAACCGGGGGGAGGGCGCCTTACTGGGCGGGCAATTCCTACCATCGGCTACCGTGGCATGCATTCGTTCGATCTGTCGTTCGAGGACTTCTTTGTGCCCGACGGTAATGTGATTGGCGAGACTCAGGGCCTGGGCAGAGGTTTCTACTACACCATGGCGGGGATGACAGGCGGGCGTATGCAAACGGCCGGACGGGCCAGCGGCGTGATGCGGGCGGCTCTATTGGCGGGGCTGCAATATGCGACGGAGCGCAAGGTGTTCGGAGCCCCACTGGCGGATTATCCGCTGACCGGCGCCAAGCTGACAAAAATGGCTGCACGTTATGTCGCCAGCCGTTATCTCACCTATTCGGTGGGACGCATGCTGGCTCAGGGCGAGGGCCGAATGGAAGCAAGCCTGGTGAAGTTGTTTGCCTGCCGCAGCGCGGAAATGGTGACGCGCGAATCCCTGCAGATTCACGGGGGCATGGGCTATGCCGAGGAAGTGGCGGTGAGCCGCTACTTTGTTGACGCACGGGTGCTGTCAATTTTTGAGGGCGCCGAAGAAACCCTGGCGTTGAAAGTCATTGGCCGCAGCCTGCTGGAAGCCGCACTGAAAGCCGAGGTCGCCTGATGAGCGAGGCAATTCTCAAGGGCATGCGCGTAATTGAGGTATCGGCCTTTGTCGCCGCTCCGCTAGGTGGCATGACCCTGGCGCAGATGGGGGCCGATGTGATCCGCGTCGACGGTCTCGACGGCGGCCTGGACTATCGCCGCTGGCCGGTCACCGACGACGACACCAGCTTGTTCTGGGCCGGTCTCAATAAAGGCAAACGCTCGGTGGCTATTGATATCAATCGCCCCGAGGGCCGTGAGCTGGCCCAGGCTCTGATCACTGCGCCGGGCACGGATGCCGGCATGCTGCTGACCAACTTTCCGCCCCGAGGCTGGCTGGACTACGACACCCTGCGTGCCCAGCGCGCGGACCTGATTCAGTTGACCATTCAGGGCGATCGACATGGCGGCTCGGCGGTTGATTACACGATTAATCCGCGCATTGGTTTGCCCTATCTCACCGGCCCCCAAGACGTCGATGGCGCGGTCAACCATGTGCTGCCAGCCTGGGATTTGATCACTGGACAAATGGCGGCCGTTGGGCTACTTGCTGCTGAGCGTCAGCGCAGCCGGCAGGGCATTGGTCAGCAGGTGAAGCTGGCTCTGGAAGATGTGGCGCTGGCAGTGATGGGCCATTTGGGCTTTCTTGCCGAAGCCCAGCGCGGCGTACAACGGCAACGCCACGGCAATGACTTGTTCGGCGCCTTTGGCCGCGACTTCGTGACCCGTGACGGGCAGCGCATTATGGTGGTTGGTCTGACCCTCAAACAGTGGCGCAGCCTCTGCGAGGTCACAGCTATCACCGAACAGGTGGCGGCCTTGGGTCGACACCTACAGGTCGATCTAAATCGCGAAGGTGAGCGTTTCCACGCCCGTGAGGCCTTGGCCTCATTGGTCAGCCCCTGGGTGGCGGAGCGCACCCTGGAAGAGATAACCGCCCTCTTTGAAGACAGCGGCGTGTGCTGGAGCCACTACCAGAGCATCAGCACACTGCTCGAAGAAGACCCGTCCTGCTCCGAGCAAAACCCCTTGTTCAAAATGCTGGAGCAACCCGGCATCGGCCAAATACTCACCCCCGGCATGCCCCTGCGTTTCAACGGCCACTACCGCACGCCGCAGCCGGCACCTCAATTGGGGGCTGATACCGAGGCGGTGTTGATGGACGTGCTGGGGTTGAGCAGTAGCGAGTTCGGCGCGTTGCATGACCAGGGATTGGTGCGTATCGCACATCGGTAGGGATGTGTCCGCGTCAACGTCGGGCGAGGATAACTGCAGGAGATCCAAACGACCATCTTGCTCATGGTTGTCAGGTCGTGCAGTCGTAAGAGAGCCCCCCAGTCATCGCCTGTCTTATTTCGCACGCGTCTCATGCAGACGATGCGCCGAATGGCCGTAGGGATCGTTGGAGAATACGCCAGGAAAAGGCAGCCCCGATCATCAAAACGCTGCATGACTGGATGTTGGCCCAGCGTGATCTGGTGCCCAACGGATCGGCAACAGCCAAATCCCTGGATCACAGCCTTAAACGCTGGATAGCGCTGACGCGCTACCTGGACGACGGGGCTGTGCCCATTGACAACAACCAAGTCGAAAACCAGATCAGGCCGTGGGCACTTGGGCGTTCCAACTGGTTGTTCGCCGGATCGCTACGCAGCGGCAAACGGGCGGCAGCAATCATGAGTTTGATTCAGTCTGCACGCATGAATGGGCATGATCCGTATGCATATTTGAAGGACGTGCTGATGCGGCTGCCGACGCAGCGGGCAAGCGAAATTACCGACTTGCTCCCTTTTCGCTGGGTCAAACAGGGAGGCTGATCGTTGGGAACATCCATCAAGCGGGAAGATAGCGATAGACCTTTGTTTCTCTAACAGAAAATCCTGCTCCCTCATATAAACGATGAGCAGATTCTCGATTTGGGTTAGACGTGAGATCCAGTGTTTTTGCGCCCAGAGCATGACTTCTTTCTACAGCTGCCTGAATGAGTGCTTTGCCGACCCCTTGTCCCCGGGCACCAGCATCCACAACAACGTCCTCGATCCACGCACGAACTCCTGTCGGAATACGGAAATGAATGAGGGTTAGCGCTCCCAAGATATTTTCTCCACCTGCCCCCTTTACGACTAATAAATCCGAGCATTCTGCACCTACGATCTGCTGCAATTCTTGCATTGTCATCGCCTTCGCATTCATGGAAAGCTGGGGGAGTAGGTCATTCAAAGACTTGAGCAATACCGGATTTGTCTCTCGAACCAACTCGATCAATATGGGTTGATTTGTCATTAGAGATCCTCGGATAGGGAGCAGTGGAGAAGGTAAGAAGTCTATCAAGACACGGCACCAAGCCTCACACCATGCGATCAGACAGATTGCAGTCTCAATATAGTACAGGCTACCCATGACCCGCTGGCTGACGTTGGACATCTCGCTGTTTGACAGCCACAGTCAAAGAAACCAGACGGGATGACCGGACGCTTACGATCGAAGAACATTGAGGACGGGTGCGCCATAGGCATCAAGCATCTTGGCAATGGCTCGTTGCCTCAGACCCCGACTCTTGTGACGTTGGACGCGTGATACGTCTTTTGATACTGAGTTCATGATTAAGCATGGACACTCTGTACCGGATTGGCTGGGTGCTGCTCTCGAGGTTTGCCGCCGCCCGTAGACTACTTCTGACCCGATTCACTCAGCCACTGCTCTGAGTCGCTGTTCGCTCGACCATCAATTTCTTTGTACATAAAGTTGCCCGATAGCAGCGTACTGACCCCTCGGGCTGGCAGGCTGGTACAAGTTGCATGGCTGCTATCGTCAAGACCCTCTAATTTTTTTGTGGTGAGATGGCTATATGCAAAACATTCTGCCTTTCACAACACATAAGCATAAAGAGGGTTCGATATGTGCAAGTTTCACCGTAGCGTGTTGTTGCTCTCCGCCCTGAGTACCATGAACTCAGGTGCTTGGGCCTACGAGTTATACTCCGATTCTGACACTACATTGAAATTGAATGTTCAAGGGGCTGTGGGTTTCTTTCATAGCGACGAAAGTTACAATCAGGGTGGCCCGATAAAACCAGGTTCAGTGGCATGGCAAGAGGGTTTTGTACGCTACGGGATGAGCGGAACTCAGGTCTTTCCAGGTTCTGCAAACACTTCGTTGTATGGAGAATTCAACTTGGTCAGCAATGCTACCTGGGGTGAGGGTGACGCAGCTGGCTATACCGATGGAACGGAGCGTCGTACGGCTGTTGACCGTGCCTACGTTGGCTGGCGCTCCGGGGATCTGTTTCCGGCCTTGGGCAAGGACGGCGTAGACTTCTCCGCCGGCAGCCAGAAGGTCAAGATTGGTGATGGGTTCATCATCAACGGTGATGGTCTGAGTGTGGGTAATAACTTCGCCGACGGTAGCCTTGATCGCGGAGGGGCCTACTATCTGACCGCCCGCAATGCCTTCGATCGGACAGCCTGGTTGCGCCTCGGTGGACAGGAGGGTTGGCGCGGGGATTTGATCTGGTTGAAGTCAGATAATGAAATCAAGGCCAAGCCTGAGCTCGGTATCGGTGTGCTTGAGCATGTAGCGCCTGAGGGTACGGTAGGTCTGACGTATATCAAAGGGTTAGGCGTTGATGACAAACTGGCGAATGCTTTCAGCAGGCAGCGCGACGGTTTGAAGGTCACCAGCTTGCGTGCCCAGGGTAACGCTGGGGTTAAAGACTTGTTCCTGTCCTTCGAGTATGCCCATGAAGAGAAAAGTCTGGGTGATGAACATGCTTGGTATGCCGAGGCGGGCTGGACGTTCTCCGCTGCACCTTGGCAGCCACGTCTCGGTTACCGCTACAGCCGCTATTCGGAAAACTACGATCCGCTGTTCAGTGGCTTCAGTCGGGGGTATGGAACCTGGTTCCAGGGCGAGGTGGCGGGTAATTACTCAGGTCCATTTCAGCGGAATGCCGCCATTCAGATGGTCAGCCTTGGCCTGACACCGCATCCTGATGTAGCGATGGGTGTACTTCTCTTCGATTTCAACACCCTCGACCCTGCTCAAGGCAACCTCGACGCTAAAGAGTTGGATCTTTACCTCGATTGGACCTTGGGACAGTTCACGGTCAGCCCGCTAGTAGGCTTGTATAAGCCGAAGAAGAGCGCAGAAGAGGGTGGGTCGCAACAGGGTAGCGATGACCTTAACCTTTACAGCCAGTTGGTCATCTCATTTGCATTTTAGTGATCGTCTCCTGCCGTAAAGACGTTAAACCATAAATACATTACGAATAGGATATATCCGATGCGTGCTCCCTTTTTTCGCTCCGCGCTGGCTGCGACAGTCGGTATAGCTGCTTCACTCAGCGTCTCGTGCGCGCTGGCCGCCTCCAGCGACCCTACCAAGCCAAATATTCTAGTTGTCGTTGCCGATGACATGGGCTACTCCGATCTTGGTAGTTTCGGAGGTGAGATAGAAACCCCGAACCTTGATTCCCTGGCAGCGTCCGGGGTGCAACTGACCAACTTCCAGGCTATGCCTGCCTGCTCTCCAACCCGTGCCGCGCTGCTGACAGGGGCGGACCCCCATCAGGTCGGTTTGGGCAATATGGCTGAAGAAACAGCACCTAACCAGGAAGGCAAAAAGGGTTACGAAGGGTATCTGAATGATCGGGCAGTCACGATCGCCTCCCTATTGCGCGATTCAGGCTATGACACGTACCTGGCAGGTAAATGGCATCTTGGAAGTACTGAGCAAACCACTCCGAACCAGCGCGGCTTTGAGCATTCCTTCAGTATGCTTAGCGGTGGTGCCAGTCACTTCCCGGACATGAAGCCTGCCTATGCACCTACGCCGGAAGCTAGGGCACCCTACGCGGAGGACGGCAAAATACTTAAAACATTGCCCGCGCAATTTACCTATTCCAGCCAGTACTACGCGGATAGGATGATCGACTATATAGCCGCAGATAAGGACAGTGGGCGTCCATTCTTCGGCATGATGGCCTTCACTGCGCCGCATTGGCCGTTGCAAGCGCCAGATGAGGCTGTGGCCAAATATCGAGGTCGCTACGACGCTGGTTATGATGCATTGCTCGAAGCCAGGCTGAGTAAGCAAAAAGCCTTGGGTCTGGTGCCGGCGGGTGCCGAACCGGCAGCCCGTTCCCCTAAAGGTCGGCCATGGAATAGCCTCACCGACGAAGAACGTAAGCGTGAAGCCCGTGCAATGGAAATCTATGCGGCGATGGTGGATCAAATGGACGTAAACACGGGGCGTGTCTTCGACTATCTGCGCAAAAATGGTCTGTACGACAATACGGTCGTTATCTTCATTTCTGATAACGGCGCGGAAGGCCACGACCTGGACGATACATGGCCAGGCGACAAATTTCCAAAGATCCGCAAGGTAATCGACGAGACTAACGACTTCAGTTTCGAACGCATGGGTAAGCCTGGTTCCTACACATTCCTTGGTCCTAACTGGGCTCGTGTGTCATCCCCGACCTTTAGCCTTTTTAAAGGTTTTCCGACCGAGGGAGGCACCCGTACTGCGGGTATCATCCGCATTCCGGGTATTGAATCGCACGGTAAAAAGCTCGACAAGCTGGTCAGCGTCAAAGATTTCGCGCCAACATTGTTAGAGCTGGCAGGTGTCAAACGTCCTGGAGTGCAGTACCAAGGCCGTGAAGTTGCACCGATGACGGGGACCTCGATCATACCGCTGCTCAAGGGGCAGAATGTGGCTGAGCGAACGGAGGCCGGTGAGTTGTTCGGTAAGCGCTTCGTACGTAAAGGCGACTGGAAGCTGGTGCATATGCCCAAGCCATGGGGTAATGGTGAGTGGCAGTTGTTCAACCTTCATACGGATCTGGCTGAGGCGCACGATCTCAGCGCAAAAGAGCCAGCTAGAGTGGCAGAACTAAAAAAGACGTGGGACCAGTACGCGCAGCAAAATCAAGTGGTCCTGCCGGATCAGGTTAGCGGCTATTGATTTACGCCTAAGCGGAACCAGCGGCGGATCTTCGCGGCTTCTACTCGATAAGAGATTGATCAATGCCTTACCGGGCCGTTCTAAAATGCTTGTGCTTGTTGCAAATTTTGTTGTCGACGCCCGGTATGGCAGCTTCGTCTCCTCCCGCACAAGCCTTTTCGGATGGTTATGTCGCTCAAGAGAGTTGCTCCGGCTGTCATCAGGCCGAGGCAAATGCATGGGCAGGTTCCCATCACAGTTGGTCCCTGCGGGAAGCTCGTGAGGGTAACGTTTTAGGGGACTTTAATGACGTCATTTTCAATGATGGCAATGGCATTGAGCTTCGGTTTTTCAGGCGTGGTGACCGCGTTTACGTTAATGCTGAGGACGAGCAGGGTAAACTCACCGACTTTGTGATCGCGTACACCTTTGGTTTCTATCCACTACAACAATACTTGATAGAGCGCCCTGGCGGGCGCTTGCAGAGTCTGACCGTAGCCTGGGATAGTCGTCCGCAGATGGCGGGCGGGCAGCGATGGTTTTCACTGTATCCTGGGCAACGGTTCAGCCCCAATGACGCACTGCACTGGACGGGTCGCTACCAGAATTGGAACGCCATGTGTGCAGACTGTCATTCTGGCAATTTGCGCAAAGGTTACGATGCTGCTGCGGATACCTACCAAACTACCTGGAGCGAAATGGCGGTGGGGTGCCAAAGCTGCCATGGTCCAGGTCAACGGCATATCGACTGGGCAACAAAGAGCGCCCAAGAAACTGAGCGTTCCGGTCCGGATGAGAAAGGGCTCGCCGTCGACTTCCATAACTCTCAGAAAGGTTACCTGGTTGAGCAATGCGCTCGCTGCCATAGCCGTCGCCAACCCCTTGGTAATGGTGGTCAGCCCGGCAAACCACTGCTTGATGCGATGCGCCCAGCGGTGCTTTCAGCAGGGCTCTATCATGCCGATGGGCAAATCCTCGATGAAGTCTTTGAGTATGGCTCATTCACTCAGAGCAAAATGTTTAACAAAGGCGTGACCTGCAGCAATTGCCATGAGCCCCACACAACGAAGCTGCGTGCTGAAGGCAACGACCTTTGCAAGGCATGCCACAATCCGGCAGGCAATCCACTATTTCCCAGTCTGATACCTAAAAATTACGATAATCCAGCACATCATCATCACGTGCCTGGCTCTCAAGGCGCGCAGTGCGTCAACTGCCATATGCCGACTCGTACTTATATGGGTGTAGATGAGCGACGCGACCACGCTTTGCGCATACCTCGCCCGGATTTGGATGCACAGACCGGATCGCCCGACGCTTGTACTGGCTGTCATAAAGGAGAAACCCCGGCCTGGGCGGCACAAGCGCTCGCAGGATGGAATTTCCGACCTCCCCTTGTTAAGCACTACGGCGAAGTCTTCGCTGCAGCTCGTCGCAACGATCCTGAGGTCCTCCCTCAATTAGCGAAGCTCATCACCGACACTACGCAGCCTGCCATCGTCCGGGCTACCGCGGTTGAGCTTGGCGCAAGTTACGGCTCGGCTTTAGATCGCAGTTTTATCGAAGCACTAAAAGACGACAGTCCAGAGGTTCGGCTGCAAGCAGCACGTAGTGTGGAGGCGCATTCACCCACACAGCGTTTGGAGTATCTGCTGCCATTGTTGCGTGATCCGATCCTGGCGGTCCGTGATCAGGCGGCTCGGGGGCTCGCCGACTATTACAATACTGGCTTGCAGCCGCCGTTACAGGACCTGCTTTCCTCTCAGCTCGCCGACCATGAGCAGCGCTTGGCGCGCGAGGCTGATCTGCCTGTGACAAGAGTGAACTTGGCGATACTGCAGGAGCGTCTGCATCGACCTGAAGACGCAAAGCACAACTACCGCCAGGCTCTTGTACAGGACGCACGTTTCGTACCGGCCCGTACGGGTCTTGTGCGTCTGCTGGTCATTCAAGGTCAGACCGTTGAAGCTGAACAGTTACTTCGCGCAGGACTGGCGTCACAGCCTCAGCAGCAGGAGCTTATCTTAACGCTTGGGCTTTTGCTCGCACAGCAGGGTAATGCTCCAGAGGCAATAGAATGGTTGCAGCGTGCCGACACTCCACGAGCGCATTACAACCTTGGTCTGCTTTTGAGCCGGATGGGGCGTCAGAAGGAGGCGAAAATATCATTGTTAAGAGGATTGGAGCAGGATCCCGCTAATCAGGATCTGCGCTACACGCTAGCGTACCTGAGTGCGCAAAACAACGAGTTGGATGACGCGCTTAAATATTGCGAAGGTTCTAACGATATGAGATGTCAGCGGCTATCCGATGCGATAAAGGCCCGTGGACAATGAACGCTCAGTAGTTCTATGGCCCTGTAACGGGTGAGCACTTCAACTGCGGCCTTGACCGCCGCGTAAACGCTTTATCCCGGCAATGTGAGTAAGCGGCCAGTGAACACACCTTGCTCAGATCAGGCAGGCATCCATTGATGCGCCAACAGTTGCTCGATCTCACTGGCTCGCTGCGTTGGCAGCCGCGTGAGCACATCCTTGAGATAAGCATACGGATCATGCTCATTGATGGGCGCCGACTGGATCAGGCTCATGATCGCCGCCGCCCGCTTGCCGTCCCTACCGCGACCATCAGTGCCGACTAGATCATCACTTCCAAACACGTTTATTTGGTCTCCAATACCATAGCGCTAAACTTCTCCCTCACGTCTCGTTCTGGCAGTCCATCTCCAATAATAATGAGCTGGGTAGACCGCAAGTTCCCGGGCCATGCCTCCAAGCTGGTTTCGGGAAAGAGATAATGCTCCACCCCTTGTACGATGATGGGCTTATCCGATTCCATTATGTTCAAAATCCCCTTCATTCTTAACAGCTTGTGGCTGTACGTCCGGGCCAGCCACCTTAGAAAAGAGATGGCGACGGCCCACTTGATCGGCTCGTCGGCACTTAAGCAGAAAGTATGCACCCCCTTGTGATTGTGCGTCGAAGTACTCACCGATAAAGATGGTTGGAAATGCGTAGGTCTAAGCCTTAGAAGCATCTCTTTTGCCAATGGCTGCTGTTGGTTCTCAAGCAGTAACGAAAAAATATCCTGTTGAACGCGACCATTTGTAATGGGTTTATCTGGGTACAATTCGCGCAGCTTTTTAGTAATACCTACAAGGGTATCGGTACTCACCAGATCTGTTTTTGTCAGTACCAGGTGATCGGCGATACCTATTTGTCTGTCTCGCTCTACCCGAGGCCGATGCTCCAGCGCACCTATCTGGCAATCCACCGTGGTCACTACTGCCTGAAGTCTAAATCTTGAAACGAGGCCTTCATCACCAAGCAACAGCTTCACCAGTGGAACAGGATCTGCCAACCCCGTCGTTTCGACAATCACACGATTAAAGTTTGGTAACACTCCGCTTTCACGTCGGTTAAACAGTGACTTGAGGGTGTCCCCAAACTCAGATTTCATAGTACAGCACACACATCCGCTTTTAAGGAGTACGGCATCGTCGTCGAGCGTTCCGACCAGTAGGTGATCCAACCCAACCTCACCGATTTCGTTGATGATGACGGCGGTGCGCGCCATGCGTGTGTCGGCGAGAAGCTCGCGGAGCAATGTCGTTTTACCGCTGCCAAGGAAACCGGTCAGAAGTGTGACCGGTATACGGTCATGGGTGGTCAGGTTGGTCACCATATTCTCCTAATTCACGCCGATTCCAGTGAGTAGACTTCTTCCCCACAGATGAAAGTTTTGAGTACTTTCGTCTCCGCTATTTCGGCGGGAGAGGCCTCGAATATAGGCGTGTCCAACACAATGAATGTCGCCTCTTTACCAATCTCCAAAGAGCCCCGTTGATCTGATCGACCGACAGCAATGGCGCCATTTATGGTTAACATTTCCACTCCGAGTTCAAGAGAAACGCTTTCATCTCCATGCTCCAATACCCCTGCAAGCGCCGGGAATAACGTTGGAGTAGGAGGTAATAGCCAGTCCGTGCCGATCGTCATCAAAGCGCCGTTCTCGTACAGGGTGCGAAAATCGTAAGCCCTACCCAATGCTTCTTGATACTGCGGAATATGCCAGATCGCCGGAGACATTTCGGCCACAACGCCTAGATCTGCGAAGCGCTTGCGATCCCGCTCAGAAATATAGTGGGCATGAGCGATGTCGTGGTATTGGCCTGGGGCTCGAGGTACATGCGATGTGCGTTCGTAGTTATCGAGTCCAATTCGGGCAGAACCGTACCCAGTGCAATGGGACTTAACAATAAGACCCTCAGCAGTCCAGTCCGCAATCCGTTCGCTCAGTTCATCTGGATCTAATAAGAGGTTGTATGTGATCGGTTGGTCAGTCACCGGATCAAGCGGTACATGGCTGAAAACGGGTGCCATGGAGGTCCCATCAAGTAAAACCTTGATAGCGTTCACGTCAACCCTTGGGCTTGCATACATAGCGCGATTCGCAATCACTGCATCCTGGCCGGCCTTATTGCAGCCCGCAAGCATTTCCGAGCCCCATGGTATGTGACATGTCAGGTTCAGAGTGAGCTGTCCACGGGAATCCAAAGCTTTCGCTGCTTTCAAAAACGCTTCGTTTGCTGAAGCCTCCTGAACCGACGTGATTCCATGCTCATTACAAACCAACGCCGCCACTTTAAGAGCTTCTACGTTCTCTTCAAGAGAACTTTGAGGAGCGGCGCGGTGTACAACCCCCCAAGCTTGCTCACGGAGAATTCCGTTCAGTTCCCCGGTATCCTCATCACGCCCAATAACGCCACCGGGAATTGGAGGGGAATTTTTATGCAATCCGGCGGCGGCGAGAGCGGCGCTATTCGCCATCGCATTGTGGTAGGAAAAATCGTGTAGCACGATAGGTACACTGGGGAGGACATTATCCAGCCATTCCAACGTCAGGATTTCAGTGGTCAAGACTAATGGATTGTAAACGCTAGCCGTAATCCATTTACGATGTGAGTTTTTTGTCCAATAAGCCCGGAGCTGTGAGGCAAGCTCATCTAGGGTCTGTGGGTCGTCCAGTTGGCACTGAAACCCCAGTCTGCGTGCCGCCGCCCAGATCAAATGGCTATGGGCATCGTGCAGTCCAGGAATGATTGTCTTACCCTTGAGGTCGACATTTACAGTTTGAGCATTTGCTAGAGCATTGATCTCGGTCACGTCCCCGATAGCCAAGATTTTTCCATCATTTACCAGCATCGCCTCAGCCCTAGGCTGATTCTTATTAACCGTCCAGATTTTTGCGTTGTAGTAGAGAGTTGACATGGTTACTCCTTTCAGACTTTTGACGTAAGTTCAGTTGAGATGCGAGGCGGATGCGCTTTTATCAGGTAGACGATGATCCCGGCCACGGTCGAACAGGTCGCAGAGATCACGAACACTGGCGCGAGGCTGTCTCCTACTATGACGCTGGCGATTAGTGTCGGGGCCAGAGCAACCGCTAGGCATTGAGTGACGCCCATATACCTAACGTAGATATAGTTTGGATCGTTTGCGGCGATGTGCGCCATGTAATACGAAAGCGCAAGCATCCATCCTACGTTCATTACAAACAGCGAAGTCATCAGTCCGTTTGTAGTGACACTTGACGTAGCTAAAATTACGGTCGGGACGGCGATTAAAATACAGCCGATTAGAATGAAAGGCTTCCTACCCCAAGTATTGCCAACTAAGGCGGCGAAACCGGCTCCAGGCAAACCTCCTAATAGACCAATACCAAATGCCCAGCCAATGTCCACCTCGGAAATCCCTTGAGCCATACCAATGTTACCAACGTATCCCCACAGGGAAAATATAGCCACCTCTAAAAGGAACATACCCAACATGGCAACGCCGCCATCAAATTGCGTACCTTGTCCTAATAATGTTGAAGACGAAACACTCTGTTGGAGGCGAAAAAGATACTGGCTTAAAAAAGCGCCAGCGACAGTGATCATGACAAACCATATCCCGATAGAGTAAATAGCAGTTTTTGCACTGTAGTACTCAACGATGACTGGGTACAAAATGGCGTACCCGCAGAAGACCAATGTTTGCAGTGCTAGCGTTATGCCATATGAGCGCTCTTGACCTTTGATCAATCCTAGATAGTAGATAGCCAAGCTGAATGCCAGTCCCGCACCGCATCCCGCCATAAATCTTGAAGCCAGGACTACCTGGAAGTTAGCAAACTGGGCGGATACTGTGTTAAAAATGAGTGCAATTAATCCAGCGCAGATGAAAAGAATGGCAGGTTTAATACGCTTGGCTAGCGAGGCACAAACTACGGTGCCGAGCAGCATGCCATAGCTTTCCGCAGAAATAATCCAGCCCTGTTCGGAAAGATCTAGATTGCGTATCGCCGCAAGCGACCCAATGAACATCGGAAGAATACCAAGAACAATGATTGCAATGGTTGCAATCCATATGAGTAGCAGTCGATCACGGTTTACATTGGAGGCGTGATGGTTGTGCATGATGCACCTGTTTGGTTTTGGCGTTGGAGGGATGGTCTGATCAGTATTTATACGCAACCCAGAACTCAAGTGCGCTGAAGGTTTCATCACCCAATGCTTGCTTCGCACCGGACAACGGCTGCACCCAATTGAAAGAAACGAAAGAATAGATGGAAGGGGTGGGGGTCCATTCCAAGTACAGACCTGTCTCATTTGCAAAGTTTTTATTTGTCACTGGCGTGCCAAAGTAATTACTTTCCGCCAGCTCAAAGTGATGGTGTTGGGCACCAACCGAAAAAACTTCGTTGAGCTTCATTCTGCCGCGGAGAGTACTGACCTTTGCGTTACTGTTGTACAGCACATAGTTGCCGACAACTTCCCCAATCAACCATTGTCCCCAGTCAGTGTATCCCTTCGTGCTAGGGTCAAAGCTTCGCTTGGTGTTATCGCCCGGATCGTCATCGCCTGAAAAATACGCATAGCGATATCCAATCGAGGGCGCAGACGGCATGGAAAACGTATAGTCCAACGATCCGTACCAAGCTTTGGCATCGTATTTGATTCCGTCTCCGCTGCCTTTCTCCAATGCATACTCTGCGTTGTAGACTAGGCCAGGAAGACCAGGAATACTGCCTTTGAGCGCGCGTAAGTTGTAAACGTTTTGACCATTTCGTTGTGACGAGAGGGCGGAAAGCTCCGACTCCATTGTGTCGACTTTGTAAGCCATTGCTCCTAGCACGACGTTTGGCAATTGCCAGTCAGCGTTTAGACCTTGGAGCCTAAAGTCACCCGCATGTCCGTCTGTGCGAAGAGAAAAAGCCTGAGCACTGACATGGCTACCTGTCCAGTTGAGAACGACAGAGTCCCGGTAGGCCGTTCTGGGCGCGCTGTAGTAGGCGCCGTCACCAAATGCATCCACATTCCCATCACCAATAAGGAACATGTTCCCTACAGCGAAGTTTTGGTTACCAACGGTCAGCTTCCAATCTCCGACTTGCACGCCACCATATAACTCCTCTAGGGCAGTGTTGTTGGCGCCGTTGCGGGTGTAGCCCCCTGGGTCAGCCCCACCTTGTGTGGTAGCTGCAACGATGGAACCTCCGGCCAATAGGGTGATGTCTGGGTTGACGCTATATTCCATTGTTACGCCTGGCTTTACCGAGAACTCTTGCCAGGAATGGTTTTGCCCGGTCGGTTTGCCTGACCGGATATCGAATGCGCCAGCACCAAAGTTGGCGTTTTTTGAAGAAACCGAGGCCGCCAGTGCGGATAGGGTGAAATCAGCCTTGAAATCGCCTTCTTGGATTTGGTAACCGGCAAAGGCGGTTCCAGAAAGCGTCAGGCCAACGCCATACGATAGACAAGTGAGGCCGTAGGTACGTGCGAACCTATGCATTTGTGGCTCCTGTGTATTTGATTTTTTTGTTCAACAGGGCAGTGAGGAAGCTCCGAGTTCGAGATCGTCCTGATCAGATGTAGCTCGGCGTAGCTGTTTGTCTTGGGAGGTGAACCTCCCGGAGCTATGAGGCCTGAATCGGCCTCTGCGAGGCTCACCCATCTCCGTAGCGGGGGCCGTGAATTTATTTTTGCCATCAAAAAATATTTTTGTAAAGAAAATAATTTGAATAAAAAATAAAACTACCCTAATCTACGATCATCTGAAGAGAGGACAGTCATGACGGGGTTGAGAGAGCGACAGAAGGCGCAACGTCGGCAGGTGATTGCCGACGCCGCGCTGGCCGTATTCAGTGAGGTCGGATTTTCAGCAGCGACGCTTGACCAGATCGCCATTCGGGCCGGCGTGTCCGCGCCTACCGTAGTGAACTACTTTGGGGGCAAGCAGGAGATTTTGCTTGAGCTTCTCAAAGCGCCGGATGCGGTAGCAATCCAGCGCCTAAGGCTTCGTGCCGAAAAAGCCAGTAGTTTGCTGAACGCGCTTTGCGAAATTGATACAGAGGTCGCTGTACTCCAGCTGGAAGCATTTCCACCTAAATTGTGGGCTGAAATTGCACCAGCCCTTTTAGCAGGAGAGCTGCAGTACATTTTCAACATTTGGAATGAAGTCTTGCTGTCTGAGGTCAAGCTGATTTTGCAATATTACCAGCGTTCAGGCCTGTTCAAACCAGAGGTGAGCATTGACGTGGCGCTGCGCATTATCAGTGATCTTAGCAATATGGCATTCGCCCGCCTTGTCACTCAACCTGAGCCTGACTTGGTGGGGCATGCCGTCCAGATGCGCGCTACGTTTGAGGCCATTTGTGCTGGACTGGAAGCGGTTGGCCACTCTGGTCTGACACTTTCCTCTAAAAAGAAAAGCACTGCTGCAGGTTCCAATTTAGAGGCTAAAAACTGATAACCGCTTTTTGAGGTTTAGGAGCCTTGGTTCGATCCAAGTTCTGCACTCGTTAATCGCCCTTGTAGAGCAGAAGCGATGATGACCATGATCTAGTGGAAGTCTCCACAGTGATCTGCGGCTCAGTAAGCATGGGACAAGGCCACAAGCCAGATGGACTTAGCACCAAGCAACGGCTGAACGCTTGTGACGACCTGTTCGCCAATCGGCTTGATGGAATGCGCTCGTATGAAAGGCTAGCTAGTCATTAGGCCATTAGGAAGAAGTATATCTAACACTGAAGTATTTAACATGCCCAGTTGCATCGCAGGCCGTCGAACCACAAGAGATGTACACAAGGAAGCTTTTATATAGCCTCGATCGATAAATTTACTAATTCCACCATTCTTGCTCAATGGTCACAATCAAACAAAACGACGAGGCTCCTGTTATGTCTTCAAAGGAATATTGGAAAACATTGGTCCATAGCCAAAAATTCGCCAGTCACGCATGGATTGGAGGGCAAGGCACAGTTTCGCCCAATACATTTGAAAGCATAAATCCTGCTACCGGACAGACGCTTGCTCACGTCATCAATTGTGGGGAGGTGGAAGTCAATCAAGCAGTCGAAGGCGCCCGAGCAGCATTCAACTCAGGTGTATGGTCTTCTTGCAGTCCGGTCGAACGGAAGCAGGTGCTGTTGCGATTGGCTGATCTGATAATTGAGCACAGAGAAGAGCTCGCGCTTCTCGAGTCAAGCTGCATGGGCAAACCCATTTCTGACGCTATGAACATCGATGTTCCAGGTTCGGCAAATGTTTTTCGCTGGTATGCGGAAAGCCTAGACAAGCTGTACGGCGAAACCGCACCTTCGGCGCCTAATGTATTGGCTACGATCACCCGCGAACCACTGGGCGTGATCGGTGCGGTAGTGCCATGGAATTTCCCGCTGGACATGGCGTCGTGGAAGATTGCGCCGGCATTGGCTGCTGGTAACTCTGTCGTATTAAAACCTGCAGAACAATCACCATTCTCCGCCATTCGACTGGCTGAATTGGCAACGGAAGCGGGCGTGCCCTCTGGTGTGTTCAACGTAGTTCCTGGTTTAGGAGAAACGACTGGACGGTTGGTTGGGCTACATAACGATATTGATTGCCTGGTTTTCACCGGCTCCACACAAGTGGGAAAAAAGTTCATGGCGTACTCGTCACAGTCCAACCTGAAGCAAGTATGGCTGGAGTGCGGTGGTAAGAGCGCCAATCTCGTCTTTGCTGATTGCGAAGATCTTGAGCTCGCCGCCGAGAAAGCTGCCTTTGGCATCTTCTTCAACCAAGGGGAAATCTGTTCTGCAAACTCTCGATTGTTGGTGGAGCGGAGTATCCACGATAAATTCGTCGCGCTGCTGAAAGCTAAGGCTGCCCTTTGGATGCCCGGTGACCCGCTGGACCCCACAAGCCCCGCTGGTGCAATTGTCGACGCAAAGCAAACAAGCAACATTCTCGAACACATCGAAATCGCGAAGGCCCAGGGTGCAACACTTGTTTGTGGAGGGCAAAGCGTTGAAATCAACAATTCCAGCAACTTCATTGAGCCGACTATTTTCACAGACGTGAATCCGTCTATGACCTTAGCCACCGAAGAGGTCTTTGGCCCTGTGCTCGCGGTCATACCGTTCGACACGGAAGATGAGGCAGTGGAGATTGCGAACTCGAGCGTTTATGGGCTGGCCGCCTCAGTTTGGACGGACAATCTGAACCGCGCCCACCGTGTAGCTAAAAAACTTCGTGCGGGGACCGTATCGGTAAACACCGTTGATGCGTTGGACGTGACGATACCTTTCGGTGGATTCAAACAGTCGGGCTTCGGGCGCGATCTATCTCTGCATTCTTTTGAGAAATATACCCAGTTGAAAACCACGTGGTTTCAATTGCGCTAAGCAGCGCCAGGAGAGATGAAATGACCAAACCGATACGCACTACAAGCGACTATCAGAAGCTCGATGCCGCACACCATATCCATGCCTTTCTAGACCAGAAGGTGCTAAACGATAAAGGCGCACTGGTAATCGAACGTGGAGATCGTTTGCATCTGTGGGACACTCAGGGAAAACGGTACCTTGACGGCATGTCTGGCCTGTGGTGTACGAACCTGGGTTACGGGCGTAAGGATCTCGCAGACGTTGCCCATCGTCAGCTTCAAGAGCTGCCATACTACAACCTGTTTTTCCAAACCACTCACCCTAGAGTGAATGAGCTGTCCGAGCTGCTCTTTAGTCTCCTGCCAAACCGCTACAGTCACGCGATTTATACAAACTCCGGCTCCGAGGCAAACGAGGTACTGATTCGCACAGTGCGCCGTTACTGGCAGATCCTGGACAAGCCCGAAAAAAGCATCATGATCGGACGCTGGAATGGATATCACGGCTCCACTCTGGGCAGCACAGCCCTAGGGGGCATGGGTTTCATGCACGAGATGGGTGGCATGCTCCCAGGCTTCGCTCATATTGGTGAACCCTACTGGTACGCCCGAGGCGGCGAACTCGACGAGCAGGCCTTTGGCCTGAAAGCAGCGGCTGAGCTTGAAACGAAGATCCTTGAACTCGGGGCAGAAAAGGTAGCGGCCTTCGTTGCTGAACCATTCCAAGGCGCAGGCGGCATGATTTTTCCTCCGGCGAGTTATTGGTCCGAGATCCAGCGGATCTGCCGCAAATATGATGTCCTTCTTTGCGCAGACGAAGTGATCGGTGGTTTTGGTCGTACTGGCGAATGGTTTGCTCACGAACATTTTGGCTTTGAACCGGACACCCTCTCTATCGCTAAGGGACTGACCAGCGGATACATCCCGATGGGGGGTCTGGTTCTGAGCAAAACGATAGCGGAGGTGCTGGTCGAAAAAGGCGGTGTTTTCGCAAGTGGCCTGACTTATTCTGGCCATCCCGTGGCCGCTGCTGTTGCTATAGCGAACATCCTGGCTTTGCGCAATGAAGGGATTGTCACCCAAGTTAAAAACGACACGGGCCCGTACCTTCAGAAAATCTTGCGTGAGGCATTCAACAATCATCCGCTGATTGGCGACGTGCAAGGGGTGGGAATGGTTGCTGCTCTGCAATTTGCTGAAGAAAAATCATCTCGCAAACGGTTTGAAGCGGAGAACGATATCGCCTGGCACTGCCGGACTGTCGGTTTTGAAGAGGGTTTGATTATCCGCTCAACCTTGGGGCGGATGATCATGGCGCCTGCTTTGATCGCTAACCATTCTGAGCTTGATGAGTTAGTAGAGAAAACTCTCCGGGCAGTGAACCGCACGGGCCAGGAACTCAATCTGATCTAGCTATTGCCGAGCCTCAGCTTCCAAGGTTGAGGTTTGAGAGCCTTCCTGTAGAAAGGGGCTCCGCTCGGAGTCATGGACATACCCTGAGCATGATGCTGGATGAGCAACCGTACACCAAATCTCTCGCCGTAGAGATCGAGGGTTGGACTATATAGAGCTTGCGTGAGGCCTCTGCTACGCATCCACACTCAATTGCCGCAATGAAGTATTTGAGTTGTCGTAAGGTTTGTGCCGCCCCCGGCTTGCTAAGCGACGGCTCAATAAAGGTGAGTTCCACTGGCCCACGTATTCGGCACGGCTCGGAAGTCTAAATCTAAGCCGAGCAATGCCCGCTTGTGTCAAATCGCATACGCCCGACCATGAAGTGCCTTAACCAGGCATGGACGTCCATAAGTACCGCGTCTTGCAGGCGCTGGAGATCGTACGTCATTTGCTGCATCAGGTTGTCCCCGCGCAACGTTACTTGTTTGGTAAGCGTCCGGCCAACTCACCTTCCTGACTCCGACTCCAAAGGCGATGGCGTCCACCTAAGCGGACGCAATCACCCTTAATGCTGGAGTTCGGTAGGTGACTTGGCCGGACGCCTAGTGCGCCAGTTAAAGCTGGCGGAGGATAGTCGATGAAAGTTCGATACTGGTAAGAAATGGCGAATCAACCAGGCCCCGAGTCATGCATGTTGCACCGTGAGGTGCAGGGTGAAGCGTTGACAGGGGAAACCGATGGGCCAGCCATTGAGCCGCGTAATCAGGAATTCGGGATGCCGATGCTGTTAAGCGAAGCAGAAGGCAATACGGAGCATGGCGTTATACGCCAGTCATGCTCTGATCCCGCGCGGTCGGAGACCCTGTGCACGTCGGGAAGTCCTTCGCACAGAAACTGGGAGATCTCAGCGGCGCCCGGTGCGCAAGCACCGGGCGGAGCAGGAAAGGCCAAAAGCCGAAACCCTGCTGTCTACGCCGCCGAGAAGTCGGATACGTCCGTAGTACCTGAGAAGCCATCGAACAAAGGGTCTGGCCCTGCGGAGATAGTGGGGGAAAGGGACGTAGCCAAGGGAAACACCAACAAGCCTCCCGCGCCCCGGACACTGAGCCGGATCAGTTGCGCGTCGATGGGACTTGAAGGTGTACGTGAAGCAGCCCGAAGGAACAAGGGCATGCAGTTCACGGCTTTGCTGCACCACATCACACCGCAGTTATTGGCGCAGAGTTTTTATGCCCTGCACCGCGATGCAGCGGTAGGCGTGGACGGCATGTCGTGGTGGGAATACGAGGAAGGTCTTCTCCAGCGGGTAACTGATTTGCACGCAAGGCTCCACGGTGGAGCCTATCGAGCAACGCCATCGCGGTGGGTCTACATTTCCAAAACTGATGGCAGGCAACGCCCGTTGGGCATTGCCTCTCTGGAGGACAAGATCGTACAGCAAGCAGCCGTTACCGTTCTGAATGCGATCTATGAAGAGGACTTTCTGGGACTCTCGTATGGGTTTCGGCCGGGACGTAGCCAGCACGATGCGCTGGATGCGTTGACGGTCGCGTTGAAGGGCCAGAAGGTGAACTGGATATTGGATGCGGATATCACGTCGTTCTTTGATGAGATCGACCATGAATGGATGCTGATGTTTCTGGGACACCGGATTGCAGACTGGCGCCTGCTCGGGCTTATCTGCAAATGGCTTCAGGCGGGTGTTATGGAAGATGGCCGTAGGGTAGCTGCGACCAAGGGGGCGCCCCAAGGCGCAGTGATATCGCCATTGCTGGCGAATATCTATCTTCACTACGTGTTGGATCTGTGGGCAAGGCAGTGGGCCAGCGGCATGCCCGTGGCGATGTAATTATTGTGCGTTACGCGGACGACAGCGTGGTGGGCTTCAGGACGAAAGTGCAGGCTCAGCAGTTTTTGGTGCAATTGCAGGAACGGTTGGCCAAGTTCGGTTTATCGCTCAACGCCTCGAAAACACGACTGATTGAGTTCGGTCGTTTTGCTGCGAGAAATCGTAGGAAGCGAGGTTTAGGTAAACCGCAGGCCTTTGACTTCCTGGGCTTCACACACTGTTGTAGTACCAACAGAAACGGTGGCTTTCAATACTGCGACTGACGGTCAAGAAGCGAATGCGTGCGACGCTGCTGGCCATTCGGGATGAGCTGAAACGTCGACGTCATGAACCCATCCGGGTTCAAGGGCAATGGCTCACTCGGGTGGTGAGCGGTTACTTCAATTACCATGCGGTGCCGGGAAACCTGATACGTCCTGGCGGTTTTCGTTTGGCGGTATGTCACCTGTGACGGCAAGCCCTCAAACGTCGCAGCTAGCGTAATCGGCTTCAATGGTCACGCTATGGACGCCTTGCTGACCTCCACATACCTAGACCCAGAAATGCACATCCTTACCCTGAAGATCGCTTCGCGTCACGTACCCAAGGCAGGAGCCGTATGCGGTAGTTCTGCACGTACGGATCTGTGCGGGGGGCGGCAGGTAACTGCCGTCCCTATCGCGACCGATGTGCCGGCATAAACTATGCCTCAATCAGTTTACAGTTTTGACTCAAATACTTGACGAAGCATCCGCCGCATCACTTTGCCGCTGCTCGTTTTGGGCAAATCTTCGACGATTTGGAACAGGCGGGGCACCTTGTACGCCGCCAGTCGATCACGGCAGTGGCGCTCTATTTGTTGAGTGTCAATCTCGTATCCGATTTTGGGCACAATGTAGGCCTTGGCTAGCTCGCCTTTGACCTCGTCCAATACGCTTCCTACCGCAACCATCGCCACCGAAGGGTGCTCCGCAATCACGCGCTCAAGCTCAGCCGGATAGATGTTGAAGCCCGCAGTAATGAACATGTCCTTGAGGCGGTCAACGATGTAAATAAAACCCTCAGAGTCCATTCTTGCCAGGTCGCCGGTACGAAGCCAGCCTTCATCTGTTTTTGTTTCGGCTGTTGCATCAGGGCGCCCCAAGTAATGCTTCATTACTACTGGGCCGCGAATCTGAAGCTCGCCTATTTCACCGAGCGGCAGGGTATCCCCGTCAAGCTCAAGCTGGGAAATTCGCGCTTCCAGATGAGGAAGGGCTACGCCAATGGATCCCAGTCGGCGCTCACCATAGAAAGAGTGGGTTGTGCCTAATCCGCCGAGCTCGGTCATTCCCCACAATTCCAGAAGTCGGCAACCTAATGCGCGCTCGACTTCTTCCATTGCCGTATAGGGCATCGTTTGTCCTCCTACTGTACATCGCGTTAACGAAGACACGTCGTAGGCGCCGAGATTAGGGTAATTGAGAAGATAGATGTACATGGTAGGCACGCCTTCTAAGAGGGTCGCACCATAGGTTTGAATGCTGGATAAAACAGCTTCTGCATCAAATGTTTTATGCAATACCAGTGTCATTCCGTATGCAATCGCTGAGTTCATGACTACGTTCCCATAGACATGAGACAGTGGCAGCGCGCTGACCGCAGTGTCAGACGCTGTACGTAAATGCATTGTTGCAGTCATGGAAACGTTTGTGAGAATGCATCTATGTGAAAGCACTGCGCCTTTGGGTTGTCCTGTTGTGCCAGACGTGTAACCAATGGTCGAAATATCATCTTTTTGAATGCCCGTAACTGGATATTCACGTACTGCAATGTTGGCATCGACCAACAGATTGAACTGTTGCATCCCCGCGACAGTTACGCCGTCGAAAGAGATTAGTGCTGTAACTTCCGTTGGCCCGATATGCTCCTGTAAAGCCAACAGTTTGTCTGAAGTAGAAAATACTGCCACTGCGCCACAGTTTTTTATCGCAAACGCCGCTTCACAGGCGGTAAGCATCATATTGAGTGGGTTGACGATCGCACCTATTTTTAAGATGGCGTAGTAAGTGATGACCCACTCTGGTGAGTTGGATGAGTAAATCGAAACTACATCCTCTCGCTTCACACCCATCGACTCTAAACTTGCAGCCAGGCGGGATGACTGCACGTCGATATCTAGGAAAGACCAACATTTGCCTTCGAAAATAATCGCAGGTTTATTGCCGAAGCGTGCAGCTGATTGCCCAACCCAATTTCCGATTGAATGTTCCATAGTCGATCTCCTATCGGATCATTGCGCGGCTTTTAATAAAACTGTTTGCATGTTTGTGTATTCTGCGAGGCCATGAAGGGAGTTCTCAATTCCCATGCCCGAGTTCTTATGTCCTCCAAAAGCAACGTGTGGAGAAAATTGGTGAGCGTGATTAATCCATACCGTGCCAGATTCGATCTGCTTTGCGACTCTTTGTGCTGCATCCAAGTCTTTGGACCAAATGGTTGCTGCCAATCCATACTCCGAGCTATTGGCCTGCTTTATTACATCCTCCAAATCACGATATTTGATCATTGGAAGCACTGGGCCAAATGCCTCCTCTACGACGCAGCGAGCGTCAGCCGGGGGATTGTCGATGATCGTGACTGGAATGAAGTATCCCTTTCTTTCCTCAAGCTCACCTCCCATGAGGAAGGAGAAACCTCTGGTTTTGCAGTCCAGGAGTAGATCTTTGACTTTGTTGAACTGCATCCTGTTTTGCAAAGGGCCGAGCGCGACTTCCGGATCAGCGCCATTGCCCATTTTAACTGTACCTGCATACGCGACGAGTTCCCGAGCTACTTCGTCGTAAATATCCTCATGAACGTAGAGGCGTTTTGTGGCCACGCAAAATTGTCCGCTATTAGCAAATGCCGCCCAAAACAAATCTTGTGCGATAGCCTTCGGATCTACATCGGGAAATACGATTGCGGGATCATTACCCCCGAGCTCCAGCGTGAGGCGTTTGAGATTGGTGGAAGCGCTCTGCATCACTCGTTTACCCGTCGCGGTAGAGCCAGTGAATGAAATTTTTCCAATGTCCGGATGCTCGGTAATTAGTTGCCCGAGCTCGTTTCCTCCCGACAGCACATTCAGCACTCCGGGGGGCAAGATCTTGTTTGCGAGTTCACCAAACCAGAGGGTACAAAGCGGGGTGAAAGGAGATGGCTTCAGCACCATTGTATTACCGGCTAGCAGTGCGGGAGCGACCTTCCAGATTGCAAGCAGAAGTGGGAAGTTCCATGGAGTGATTGCACCGATTACACCGATCGGAGTATGACGGCTTACGATTAATTCGCCAGTTACCCCCTGAGGGAACTCGTCTTCGAGTGACTGTTTGGCTATTTCACGGCACCAATGAATGCAACCGTCAATTTCCCATTCAGCCCCAGACCGTCCCTTACCCTGTTCGGTGGTTAGGAGTGTGATGAACGCTTCACGTTGTTCCTCAATAATATCCCCGAATGCGGCTACCAGCTTTTTTCGCTGTTCGATGGGGGTTACTCGCCAGTCTGTGAATGCGATCTTTGCTGCTTGGACAGCCTCCTCAAGCTGCGTGCGCGAAGCCAGGGGGTATTCACAAATAGGCTCCTCAGTCGCCGGGTTGATAGCGAAAGCCGTCTCAAGGGATTCTTCAGCGCGCCCATTGATGGACAGTTTAAAAGTTTGCAGCTTCATGAGAATTTTCCTTAGGCTTTTTCGGCCATTGTTTTTGTAGGGGTAAATTCTTCTTAACTCTTTGCGACAAATCCATCCGCCGGGCATGGAACGCTGGACAGAGGGAATCTCTACGCCTCGGTGGATGGCGTGGTGAGCAATACGCTTGCCCACTAGAACAATCGACGTAGCGTTGCTCTTTGTTGGCAGGTCGGTTGATTGATCTTGTATCAAACGTGGAGGAGGCTATAGAGCGGTTAGGGTCAAAATCGAGCCGAAACGGCCAATGTGGGATGTTTTAGATAAGGCGTTTGGAGCGAAACAGCTATGCCTGGCAGCCCTCTAATTGTCATGGAGATAGCAAATCGAGCGGTCATAGTGGGCCTTTAGCTACCAGTCAACCTGGCGCTGCGGTAGGCGCCATCGGTTAGCACCGCAGATCTTAACCACGCGCCTCCTACTGAATTTTACCGGAGGTTGGGGAAGCTTACTTTGGGCTGAGGTTTGACCCGCAGGAGGCTGCCAGCGAGTATGGCGACCCATATACTCTTGCTGGTAGATGGCGTCCGAGGTGAATCATGACCATTCAGTCAAAAAAACACGCTACGTTGACACCTGTTCATCTTTGCGCGTGCATTACAAGCTATCTGGAGCAAGCAGGTATCCCATTAGACGATGTGCTATTTGGAACCGGCCTCAAACCGCTCGACTTTGAAAAGTCAGCAAAAATGGTCGACCTCGATCAGGAGCAACTTTTGCTCTCGAATGCATTGAGGCTTTCAGGATGTCCATTTCTTGGCTTGGACATCGGATTGGCTGCACGGATTTCTTCATATGGCCTCCTGGGGTACGCCATGATGACGGCAGCAGACCTGCGTAGCGGTCTTCAAATTCCCATAACACTGCCAGCGTTGCTAGGTACCTACTTCTCGCTGAGCCTGGTCGTTGACGGTGAGAAGGTTCAATTGCGCGCGGATCACTGCAGGGCGCCAAAAGAGCTTGAGCCGATCTTGACTGAACTCTGCCTTGGCTCGTTCAAAACCATCATGAGCGATATGGTGGGAAGCTCGTTTGAGTTGGTTCAGGCGTGCTTCAGGTATGAAAGCTTTGAGGGAGCGTCAGAGGCTTACCGAGATGCCTTTGGCTGCGAGGTTCAGTTTGAATATTCATGCTCGATGATCGTCTTCGACACAGCGGCTTTGGACATTTGCTTGCCTCTGGCCAACAGTCTCTGCCACCGAAAAATTCTAGAGCTCTGTCAGCATGAGAATCGAGACCTTGTTTCCAACAGGGAATGGTTGGAGAAACTGCGAACATTCCTCGCTCTCAACTTAAAGGAGCCGCCAGCTTTCGACGCGCTCGCTCAACAGATGCACTGCTCGTCTCGCACTCTTCGTCGGCAACTGGATGGACAGCATACGAGCTACCGGCAGCAGCTCGATGAGCTGCGATTTGCGAAAGCCAAGGCCTTATTGAGCTCTGAGAGCGGAACCATCGACCAGATTGCGGAGCAGGTCGGTTTTAGTGATGGTGCTGCTTTGCGGAGGGCTTTCCGCAGGTGGTGCGGACTATCTCCAAAGGTGTTTCGTTCCTAGGCGGCCAGCCGATTGGACACTTTCGGCCCGGTTTTGACCTCGTTCGCTATATAGCGTGCTCCGGCACCTACCGCAGAATCATTACCAAGAGGTTTGAGTATCGATTTGCAGAACAGGGCATAACCGGAATGAAGACTATCTACAGCGCACAGCATAGCGGGCATTTCGGACGGTCAGAGCTGATTGATGGCGTGTTCCATTCAAGTTTTGAATGTCCTGCTCGCGCTACCCGGATTCTAGAGATGGTCAAAAGCCGCAACGTAGGCCCTGTGGAAGAACCACGTGATTTTGGTCTATCACCCATACTGCGTATCCATGGTTGCGAATACATTGATTTCCTTGAAGGAGCGCGGGGGCGCTGGACGGCAGAAGGCAACAATTTCGATCTGCTTTCCCAGATTTCGCCGTTCAATGCCCAACAAGGGGCTGCGAACTCCTCACAAAATCTCTTCGCGCAAATGGGGCGCTACAGCTTCGATATGGTGACCCCCATCACCGAAGCAAATTGGGTCGCGGCATACAGCGCTGCGCAGGTGGCATTGACCGCCCAAGAAGAAATCAGCAATGGAGCAGCTTCTGCCTTTGCGCTGTGTCGTCCTCCAGGGCATCACGCTGGTGCTGACTACCTTGCCGGTTTTTGCTATTTAAACAATGCGGCTATTGCTGCTCAGGCGTTTCTAGATAACGCTACACGGGTATCTATCCTAGATGTCGATTACCATCATGGTAATGGAGCCCAGGACATTTTTTATCGAAGGGATGATGTCCAATTCCTATCAATACATGGGCATCCCTCCTATGAATATCCCTCGACACTTTTATAGATGATCCAATCTCGAAGTTTAAGTTGGATAGTATTGGCTGCAAGGTAATGGGGCAATTTATAGGAGCTCTGGGGCTTGCTACACTCTTCGTCCAAGAGGGTGGGGGTGCCGTAGGTGATATCGGTAGGGATGTAACTAATGTCTTGCTGGGCCATTGCGACGCTGCGTGACCAGCTCTGTTCAGATAGATGCTATGTGTAATGTCTGGTAACGATCTTAAGCTGAGCGATACACATGGCTAAGCAACGATAAAGAATTAGAAAAAATCGAATCGCTTCATTTTGTTTTCTCTGCCGTCAAAAATAAATATTACTCATATGGCGAGGTTGTTATGCAAGATAATACTGATGGGATCTTTAGGGCCCGCCCGATTCAAAAAGTCGCTGCGTTAGTCATACCTTGTCTGGCTAGTTTACCTATTATGGTGATGCCCTTCATATTTGGTGCGGTCATTGATCAAGTACAGGTCGACTCATCCAACGCGACCTATGCCACCAGTGCTGAAATCTCCATGATCGCGTTAGCATCGCTTCTGGTTTCAATTGCGCTGAAGGTGCTCCCTCCGAGATTAACTGCGTTGATAGGTTTATCGCTTGCAGCAATTGGACATTTTCTCTCAATCGGAAGCACGTCGCTTGAGCCAATGATTATTGCCAGAGCGATAGCGGGGTTCGGTGAAGGATTATGCATGGGGATGGGCTTTGCTACCCTGGCCCAGATTATCGGCGGCACAAGGTTACTTGCTTATTCATCGGGCATTGTTGCAGCGGCATCACTCATCTCTTTTATTACGGTGCCTGCTTTACAGTCCCATCTTGGATCCAGCTCTATTTTTTGGTTCATGCTCGTGGTCACTTTGATCTGTTTTCCACTGTTCATATGGATGCCCATAGCAAAACTTAAGCAATTGCCCAATGCAGCAGGTGGCGTTTATGCCCTGTTTAATATAAAGAGCTTTTCACTTTTTCTTGTGGCGTTTTTAGCAAGCTCTGGATCGAATACGCTTTGGCTTTATTTTGAGCAGGTTGGTCATTCGGTGGGGATGGATTTGGCCGCTATAGGAAAACTCGGATCATTTTCATCCATTCCTACCCTTCTCGTTCCGTTTGTTGCAAATTTTATATTTGCGCGAAATAAAACGGTTGTGCCAATTGCCGTAGCCTGTTTGCTTTCCGGTATTGCATCATACTTTTATGGCGCACCACCATCAGTAATTGCCTTTTGTTCCGTGGTTGTAATTATGTCGTTCCTCTATGTTTTCCTTATAGCATATATTCGGATGTTTTCGGCGCACTTAGATAGTAGTGGTCGCACCACGGCTGCAGTCGGTGGGGCCGACTCGCTTGGAATGGTCGTTGGCCCATTAGTCGCCGCATTCACGCTCAATTTAACTACAGGTTTCTCGTCGTTAAGTTCCTTCGGTCTTGCTTTGCAATCGTTGTGTGTAATTCCTTGTCTGGGTTTCCTTTTCTATAAAGCATCGCGGCATACACGCAGTGTCGGGAACGCCTGATTTGTAGGTGGACTGGAGAAATTATGAAGTCGATCGTTGAGCAATCTTTGTCGTCCACAAAGTTCATGCCTTTTTGGCTCGATAGCCCGGACGCTCCGAGCGCTTCGCCAGCATTCAGTGGCTCTCAAGAAGTGGATCTGGTGGTCATTGGGGGCGGGTTTACTGGCTTGTGGACGGCCATTCTCGCAAAGGAAGCGAATCCCACTTGGTCGATTATAGTTTTGGAGGCTGGGCGAGTAGCACATGGAGCATCTGGGCGCCCAGGTGGAATCATTTCCACGTCAGTTATGCACGGTTTGGCGAACGAAGATCGAGTCTTTCCCGACGACATCGATATCCTTGAAAGACTGGGTATGGAGAATCTTGACGGATTCAAGAAAGCGTTGGCGGATTATGGGATTGACGCCGATGTCGAGTGGAATGGTGAGATGACCATTGCCGTAAAGCCGGAGCATGTAGCTGACCTAAAAGAAGAATATGAACTGCATCTAAAACACGGGCATGAGGTGCAGTTTCTTGACGCAGAGCAGACAAGGAAACAGCTCAAATCGCCTATGTTTGTAGCCGGTATGTGGTCGCAAAAACGCAGTGGTATCATTAATCCTGCCAAGCTGGCTTGGGGGCTCAAGGCTGCGGCGATCAAATTAGGCGTACAGGTGCATGAAAACTCCAAGATGACCGAGTTATCTGAACTAGCAGATGGAATGCTGGTTCGTACTGAAGGAGGGAAGATATCAGCTCCTAAGGTTTTCCTGGCTACGAATGCGTGGCACGCTGGACAGCGTGATATTAAGCGCAGAATTATTGCTGTTCGCGACCATGTACTGGCTACCGAGCCTCTTTCACAGGAACAGCTAGCGCGTATAGGTTGGGGCAATCGTCAGGGTGTTTATGATACTCGGACGCAGCTCAACTACATGCGACTAACAGCAGATAATCGAGTTATTTTTGGTGGTAGTGTTAGCTATCATTTTAACGGTGATACGGCTCCTAAATGTGATGCCAGAGCTGATACTTACTATAGCCTGGCTGAGGCGTTTTATACAACATTTCCAAGCTTAAAGGACGTTAGATTCAGTCACGCATGGGGTGGGCCTATTGATTATTCGATGCGTTTTTCGGTTTTCTTCAGAAAATATTTTTCTGGGAAAGTTGTATATGCGGGTGGGTACACCGGGTTTGGTGTCGCAGGAAGTCGATTTGGCGCATCAATGGGGCTGGGGATACTCACCAATAATCCCGACCCGATTTATAAGCTGGCTATCGCCATAGAGCCTTCCGGATATATACCTCCGGAGCCTTTCCGTTGGATTGGCGCAAAAATCACATTCGCCGCTCTAAGTAAAGTAGATGAGAAGGGTGGGTGGCGCCGTTTATGGCTCAATTTTGTAAAGGTGCTGGGTTTCCCTTTCTGATACCCGATTCGCTAGTTTATATAGGCGTGTAGAGAGACTTTGTAATGACTAAAAATATTATTGTGGTGGGCTCGGGTATCTCCGGCCTTAGCGCTGCTTATGACCTGACCAAGGCTGGTCACAAAGTTACTGTGCTTGAGTCGACGGCGACAGCCGGTGGTCGTATGGCCGATGTTGACATGAAAGGCCTTAATGTTCATTCGGGAGCCACCATTATCTGGGACAACTTTAAAGATATGATGGGGCTCATCAATGAACTCGGAATGAAAGATCAATTGGTGTCATGGACGCGTGATGCTACGCGTGTTGATAATGGGCAAAAAGTCTACGATATCCAGTACCATTTCAGTGTGAGTAACATGTTGACGCACCCTGCCTTTGGTACTGCAACAAAGCTTAAGCTGGCTAAATTACTGCCAGATATCATTCGCAGTGGTTTGAAAACTGATCCTTGTTTTATGCATACGGCTGCGGAGTTCGATACTGAGTCCGTTGCGGAATATTTGACTGATAAGGGCGTTGTTGATTTTCTCGAAAATTATATTGAACCCTTGTTTCGCGCGCCATGGAATTGGGAGCCGGAAGAGTTTTCCAAGGCTTACCTGCTGACCATGATGGGGCATTTGCCTACTGCGAAGACCCATACATTTAAATATGGTATCGGCTCGTTAACGCGCGAGTTGGCGAAGCACGTTGACGTTAAGTACCAGACAAAAGTCCTCAGCATCGTTGAGAAGCAAGGTGCTGGGTGTGACGTCCAGATCGAGAACAACGATGGGACACATATTCTTCAAGCTGATATCGTGGTATTTGCGGCACCTGCGGATCGAGCCAGTGCATTAGTATCGACTCTAAATAACGAGGAAAAAGCATTCTTCGAGAGTGTGAGATACAACGAGTGCGGCATTGTTTATTATGTGCTGAATAAGCCTTTGGAGCAAAAGCTGCAATGGTACACGCGCAAGCATCCGTCCCCCGTCGTTTTCTATGCGCAAATTCCTGAGGATGAGCATGTTCCCGAAGGCCACCGCCAGCCACCTCACCTGTATCTTGAACTGACACCTCAACAGCGAGATCGAGCTGTTGCAGAGGGTGGGACAGGTTACCTTAAGCAGTATGTCCATCAGTTTGCCAAGGATATGTATCCAGCTGTTGATGAGGACACCGTTGAAGTTATTGAACAATGGATTCCTCAGATGTTGCCTCTTTGGTATCCAGGATACGCTAAAAAAGTTGCTGCTTTTATCGAGACGTACGAAGCTGCCCCACGGTCTATATATTTCGCAGGCGATTATCTGGCTCATTCGCATACCGGAGGCGCGTGTGCGAGTGGTCGTCGCGCCGCACGTTTGATTCAAAAGCACTGGAATTAAGCAGGGACGCCGACGGGATTCGTCGGCATCCTCATGGGGTAAGTAAGCCAATGCGAAACCAACTTTATATTGATGGGAAGTGGAAGTTTGGCGGCGGACAGCGTTGGGATGTAATCAACCCGGCCACAGAGGACGTTGTTGCTACCATAGCCCTTGCTAGTGAGCAAGACGCCGATAGTGCTGTTGAAGCTGCTTCAAAGGCTTTTCCTTCTTGGAGGCGCACTTCCGCCGAGCAAAGATCTGCTCTCCTTTTGTCAGTAGCGTACAAAGTGAGAGACTATCGCGACGCGTTGATAGCGTTGCAGATGGAAAGTAGCGGAAAACCGTATTATGAAGCTGAAATTGATGTCGTCGCCGTTGCGGAAACTTTTGAATTTTACGCGGAGCTACTTCATTCACATCCAGATCGATGTGGCGTCGATTTGAAGGTGGAAGGCTTTTACGCTGAAGTGCTTGCAGAGCCTGTAGGTGTCGCTGCTTTGATCGTGCCTTGGAATTTTCCAATGGTCACCACTTCATGGAAGCTTGCTGCTGCGCTTGCTGCGGGTTGTACGGCGGTGGTCAAACCGTCTGAATACACGCCATTAGCTGAATTGGCGTTGGCAGATATTATGGCTGAAGTTGGATTTCCTCCTGGGGTGGTGAACTTTGTACCAGGATTGGGGGAAGTGGTTGGTACGAAGCTAATATCAGACCCCCGTGTCCGTAAGGTTTCTTTTACCGGCAGCGGCTCGGTTGGAAAATCAATATTGACGCAGACGGCCAGATCTGTGAAGAACGTCAGTCTTGAATTAGGTGGGAAATCTCCAATAATAGTGTTTGAAGACGCTGATATCGATGTTGCCTTGGATCTAGTGGTTGCGGGGATTTTTTATAATGCTGGCCAGGTCTGCTCCGCCACATCTCGCTTGCTCATTTCGGAGAGCATACGAGATAAGTTTGTCGAACTGTTGCTAAGCAAGATCGCTGAGGTCGTAGTGGGTAGTCCGCGCTCTGGCGAAACAACGATGGGACCTTTGATTTCGAAACTACATTATGATCGTGTTTTGGCCATGGTCAATCAAGCAAGAACTGACTCAAACGCAAACATTATGGCGGGAGGCAAAAGGCCGCCGGGAGTTGGTGCGCGTGGGTTTTTCTTTGAACCCACCCTCATAGAAATTTTCTCGCATGAATGTGAGATATGGAATCAGGAAGTATTTGGCCCTGTTCTATGTTTTATGGTCTTCCATTCAGAAGAAGAAGCTATCGCTTTAGCTAACTCTTCAGTGTACGGCCTAGCTGCTACGGTAGTAACCGAATCCGGCGAACGCGCTGAAAGGGTTGTAAATAACCTAGAAGCCGGCTTTATTACTGTTAATGCGCCACAAATAGTTAGCCCCAGATTGTCATGGGGGGGCTATAAGGAAAGTAGTCAGGGTAGGGAGTTAGGCCCTTATGGGCTTGCGTCCTTTCAAGAGATAAAGAGCGTTATAAAAGCTCAGCGATAAGAATTTTACAATAAAAATCTCGTGTATCGTCTGCGGGAACGCCCTTCGCTGTTTAGAAACTGCCCCAATGTAAATAAAATCAAAGAGAGGCTAATATGCGATTTGCGAGACTTGTGCTGGTAGTAGGTGTTACTGTTCCTTTTGTTTCCGCTCATGCTGTGGAACTTAATGAAAATTGGTCGTTGTTGCTCAATGTCGGAGCGTTCTCGGAGTATAGCTCACGAGGAATATCGCAAACTCAGCGTAACCCCGCTATCCAGGCTTCCGCAACCATTGCACATTCTAGCGGGCTATACGCTGGGCTGTGGACTTCCAATGTTGACTTTGGGGGTGGGTTAGGTGCACGTCAAGAGGTAGATTATATAGCGGGTTACCTATGGCAGCCTTCAGATAAGGTTAGTCTTGATTTGGGGTATATTAAATATACATATGATAAAAGTTCGTTGTTGAATCTTAGTGAAACATATGCAGTGCTTACAGCATATGATTTTGTGTTGGGTGCCAGCTATTCTAGCGATAACTTTGGTGATCAATCAGCGTTGTATGAGTTCGTAGGTTATAAGTTTGTGCTACCTTATGATACTGCGTTAGATGTACGTTACGGGCGGGCAGATTTTAAAGACCCGGTTCTTGTTTCCAACGACGGGAAAGGTTCAGATTCTTATCGTGAATGGGAAGCGAAACTCTCGCGCGATTTCGTGGGGGTGAAGTGGTCTTTGAGCTATATCGATACCGACCTATCTGAAGCACAATGTCAGTCGTATATATTTTACAAGGATGTTTGCTCTGCTAGGTTTGTTGTCGGCGCGAGTAAGAGCTTTTAAGGCGTCGGCGTTTCTTGTTGACTAGTTTGCGGGTCTAAAGCCGTCGGCTCGAGTAGAACTTTCTCAAATTCTCCAGAAGGGTATATGATGTCTAAGTCGGAACTTGATCTTTGCTATCTCACTGCCACGGAGGCCGTGGCGCAATTTAAAGCGAAAACGCTATCCCCAGTCGATGTCTTGCGCGCTCAAATTGCGCGCATCGAAGCCGTGAATTCGAAACTTAACGCCATAACCTACACTCATTTTGATCGCGCGCTCAAAGAGGCTCAAGTTGCGGAGGGCCTCTACATGCGTGGCGTGGCGACTCGGCCGCTCGAAGGCGTCACCTGCGCAATAAAGGATGGCAATCCGATCAAGGGCGAGATCATGACCGTTGGCTCGAAGGCCTTCGCGGATTTCATCCCGGATGAATCGGCTCCGACCGTCGAGCGCCTAATAAATGCCGGGGCCATCGTCCATTGTCGCACCACGATGTCTGAGTTTGGTCATTCCGCGATCACCAAGAGTCCGTTGTGGGGTGTGACACGTAACGCCTGGAACCCTGAATATAGCAGCGGAGGCTCCAGCGGCGGCGCTGGATCGGCTCTCGCTGCGGGAATGACAACCTTGGCGGACGGTACTGATGGTGGCGGTTCAATTCGAGTTCCAGCGGCTCTTGGAGGGCTGTTTGGATACAAGCCACCCTTCGGACGAAATCCTGTGGACACTCTCTCGCCCGGGGAGACCCTGATGCACTACGGTCCTTTGGCTAGATCGGTCGCAGATTGCGCTCTGATGCAGAACGTTATGTCGGGTCAGCACCCAAAAGATCTCTACTCGTTGCCGGATCAAGTCGTTCTACCCACGTTTGGCGAAAGCCTTCGCGGAAGGCGGATCGCGTTGTCGATGAATCTCGGGTTTTATGAGGTCTCTAAAGAGGTTCGTGAAAACACCTTAGCGGCGGCGGAAATTTTTCGCGGTCTTGGCTGTATCGTGGAGGAGATTCAACTGCCTTGGGAACGGGCATCCGTAGAGGACGCCTGGCTTATCAAATGGCAGGCCCTACTATGGGCTCAGTGCGGCGACCTGCTGCCCGAATTTCGGAATGACCTCGATCCTTTCGTTGTGGAACTCATGGAACAGGGAAGCCATCTCGACCTCAGGCGCTTTTATCGTACCAATCAAACGAAGCATGAGATGCATCAGGCGCTTGTGGCTGCGATGTCGGGTTATGACCTTCTTATCGCACCAACTACGGCAACGACCCAGATCCCAGCAGATCGCCACGACGCGGACCCTCTGCTAATAAATGGCAAAGCGATCGATAGGCCCTATGTAGGATGGTTGCTGACGACCCCCTTCAATCTTCTCAGCCAGTATCCAGTCTTCAGCGTCCCGTCTGGGGTAGATCAGACCACCTCAATCCCAACGGGCCTTCAAATTATCGGGCCGGCTTACGATGACTTGGCGGTGTTCAGCGCTGCATACGCTTTTGAGGCTGCTACCCAGCCCTGGAGCTTCCGACGACCGCTCTTGTGATTGACGCGCTCATGCATGTCAAACGGCATGCAAGTTGCCGCCGAAGCACGAAAGGACTTCCATGCCAGAGGCGACGGAATGAACGTGCAATAGTAAGGGGCGGTCAACCACGCCACCAAGGGCCGAACAGGTTATGCCGCCAGTAGGCGTCAGAGTCTCGTCGAATCTCACAAAAGCAGAAATCTCTCCTCAAGAGGGCAGTAACCGCAAGTCCCGGACGGAATCCGGGGCTTGCGGCTGGCAGTGCGCAGGCATCGACGGCGTCTGCGACATGGACGAACGCGGAGCCGGGCACGCTGATGGAGCGGGTGCTCGCGGTTCCATCCTGTAATAAACGAATTGTGCCCCCTCGTCCGCAGGACAGCATCACTCGGTTTTCACCGCCATCAAAGCGTTCAATTCGCCGTATGTGTGGGCTTTCAAGGTTTGGGTGTCGAGTTGGCCATTGTCCAGGAAGCTGCGGACCAATGCTCCCATGGCACCGTGCAGAAACTCGGCGATGCTGGAGCCCGCGCTGAGTCGTCTAACGCCCAGGCGCTTCAATTCGTCGGGGGAGGGCAGTCCGTCCCGGGACAGCAGGTTGACGGGTAGTCTGGTCTCCTGGCAGAGGGTGGCAATTTCGTTCGGATCGACCACGCCAGCGGCAAACAGGCCGTCCGCCCCGGCGCTGGAATACAGTGCGGTGCGCTTCAGGAGTTCCTCCAGGCGTTGTTCGGCGGGGAAAAGGTTCTTCAGGTAGACGTCGGTCCGTACGTTGATGAACAACTTGACGCCCGCCTGGTTTGCCACCTTTCTCGCGACATCAATCTTGCGAACAAGCAGCTCTGGAGAGCCCAGGCCGTCTTCGATGTTGATCCCGACCGCCCCGGCGGCGATGACTGTGTTGATTACTCGGCCGACCTGCTCCAGCTCATCGGAGTAGCCGCCTTCGATATCCACCGTGAGCGGTACGCTGAGCACCCGTGCCATCGACTTGACGGTGGTGCTCAGCAGGTCGAGAGGCAACTTGTTGCCATCCTGATAACCGTGGGACCAGGCCATGGCCGCGCTGCTGGTCGCTACCGCCTTGCCGCCCAAGCTTTCGACGATGCGCGCACCGCCCGCATCGGCCACATTGGCCAAGACCAGCAGTCCGTTCTGATGCAG
>NZ_FNNL01000017.1:0-115918 GCF_900106735.1 Pseudomonas sp. NFACC08-1
GTCGCCGGGTTTTAGGGCCGCTTCGCGCCCCAGCGGGAGCAAGCTCCCTCGCCACGGGAATTGGGCATGGCGCGGGTTAAGGGAATGCCTCGAATCAGTGTCAGTTTCAAGAGCTAATCGGTTGGTCGAGCGGGATGCTTTTGTGGCGAGGGAGCTTGCTCCCGCTGGGCTGCGCAGCAGCCCCCTCAAGCTCACTCAATCAACCTGATCCACCGTGTCGCCGGGTTTTAGGGCCGCTGCGCGCCCCAGCGGGAGCAAGCTCCCTCGCCACAACTGCATTCCAGGCGGAAAATCCAATCAATCCCAAGGTCTGGCGCAAAAGCTGCATCCCACGACCATTCGCCGGTTTTCCGACACCGGTTTTTTGGAGGGTAGGATGCGTAGCCTGGTTTTGCTGCTGGCCATTTTGGCGCTTGGTGGCTGCATGAATGTCAGTGACATGGGAGAGGGCGTTCGTTACCACATGAGCGACGCCGGCCTGCTAGACCATAGCGACAGCCGTCGTGTGAACAACCTGCGTATTCAGCCCGACTCGTTCATCTACATCGCCCAGGGCGCCTTCGCTCCGCCAGGCAGCGCTTATCCGCGTCCCAACGTCGTGGCCGAGGAAGCCTTCAATGGTTTCATCGAATATTTCCCCATGGTCCGTCGCGCCCGCGTTCCCGAAGGCCTCGACCAGGCCATGGGCGAGGCCCGTTCCGCTGGCGCCCATTATTTGCTGTACACCCGCTTCGCCAAGGCTGACAACCGTATCGGCAACACGGATGAATGGCAGGATGAAGAAGCCTTGGATCGCTTGGGTGTCGATACCAGCGTGATTCAAATCATGTTGATCGAGACCAGCACCCAGTATTTGATTGATACTGCACGGATCAAGAGTCGTGGCGGTTTACTGACGTTGCACGACAAGCAGCCACAAGACCTCATCGCCACGCCTTTGCGTGAATATGCCCGCAGCCTGCTGGGGATGAGCGACGAATAAATAATCAGGAGTCACCATGAGCGGACCGCAAAAAGCCAATGACTTGCTGGGGCAGATCCCCAAGACCAAAGGGCTGCCGCCGGTCCACTTGTGGAACCCCGACTTCTGCGGCGACATCGACATGCGCATCGCCCGGGACGGCACCTGGTATTACCTGGGTACGCCCATCGGGCGAAAGCCGATGGTCAAGCTGTTCTCCACCATCATCCGCCGCGACGGCGATGATTACTTCCTGATCACTCCTGTGGAAAAAGTCGGTATCAAGGTCGATGACGCGCCGTTCGTGGCCGTGACCCTTGAGGTCGAAGGGCAGGGGGAAGGGCAGTTGTTGCGCTTCACCACCAATGTCGAGGAAACCACTGAGGCCGGCGGCGAGCATCTGCTGCGGGTGGTGATCGATCCCCAGACCCAGGAACCCGCGCCCTACGTGCATGTGCGCAGCAATCTCGAAGCACTGATCCATCGCAATGTGTTCTACCAACTGGTGGAGCTGGCGGTCAGTCGCGAGATCGATGGGCAGCGCTGGTTGGGCGTGTGGAGCGGTGGCGAGTTCTTCCCCATAGGCCTGGAACCCTGAGCCCTTTTGGGAGCGATGGTTGATCCAACAGCTGTGTTGGCTGGACGACTGCTATCGCGAGCAAGCTCGCTCCCACAGGTGGGTTACGTAAAAATTCAAATTGACACCCAATCGTATGATGATTAGCGTGAGCCTCCTATAAGAGTGGCTCGCGGGGTTTTCATGTCCAGCAGTTTTCATGCATCGACCGTCGATTGGCTGGGGGGCTGGATAGCCGCCGGCCAGGTCAAGCCTGGGCAAACCATCAAGGTCGAGGCGGACTTGGGCGAACAATTGGGCGTCAGTCGCACGGTGATTCGCGAGGCGATCAAGACCCTGGTGGCCAAAGGCATGCTGGAGGTCGGGCCGAAAGTCGGCACGCGGGTGTTGCCGGTGCGACGCTGGAACCTGTTCGACCCCCAAGTGGTTGGCTGGCTGTCACGCAGCGGCTTGCCGGAAAATTTCGTCGATGACTTGCTGGACCTGCGCCGCACCATCGAGCCGATGGCGGTGCGTTGGGCCTGTGAACGGGCCACGGCCGACCAGGTGCAGGCGATCCGCCTGGCCTACCATGCGCTGGAGCGGGCCGTGGACAGCGGCGCGGATTACAACCGCGCCGACCAGTTTTTCCACGAATGCATCCTCGCCGCCAGCCATAATCAATTCATCGAACAGATGGTCCCGGCCCTGGGCGCGCTGCTGGCGGTATCGTTCGAGGTGTCGGCTGCCGACCCGGATGAGCTGCGCCGCACCTTGCCCATCCACAAGGACATCGCCGACGCCATCGCGGCCCGTGACGCGGCGCGGGGCGTCTGGGCCTGCATGACCCTGATCGATAACGCTGACCTGGCCATCAAGCGCTTTTACCCTAATGTCATGGCCGGTCGGACAGACGCTACCGGGCAGATAGGGAACGGGAGGTTTCAATGAAGTGGACGGCTGTTACGGAACATCGGGCGATCTTGGGCGAGGGGCCGTTCTGGGATGAGCCGACCCAGGCGTTGTACTGGGTCGATATCGCCGGCAAGCAGGCGCTGCGGTTGATCGGCGCCAATGTGCAGATCTGGCAGATGCCCGAGCATGTGTCCGCCTTTATCCCGACGCAGAGTGGCGATGCACTGGTGACGCTGAGCAGTGGTGTCTACCGGCTGGACCTCGACTCGCCGGGCCTGGAACCACGCCTGACCCTGCTGTGCATGGCCGACCCGCAACTGGGCAATCGTGCCAACGAAGCCCGTTGCGATGCCTTGGGCCAGCTCTGGCTCGGCACCATGCAGAACAACATCGGTGAAAACGCAGAGGACCTACCCATCGAGCGGCGCTCCGGCGGCCTCTTTCGTGTCAGTGGCGATGGCCGGGTCATGCCGTTGTTACGCGGGCTGGGTATCCCGAACACCTTGTTGTGGAGTCCAGATGGCACCACGGTGTATTTCGGCGAGAGCCTCGACGGCACTTTGTATCGGCACTTTATCCATCCCGATGGCAGCCTGGCTCCCGCCGAGGTCTGGTTCGGTCCACACCCGCGCGGCGGGCCGGACGGTTCGGCGATGGATGCCCGGGGTTATATCTGGAACGCGCGCTGGGACGGCAGTTGCCTGCTGCGATTGAATCCGCAAGGCCAGGTCGACCGGGTGATCGAACTGCCCGTCAGCCGTCCGACCAGCTGTGTGTTTGGAGGCGAAGACCTCAAGACCTTGTACATCACCAGTGCGGCGAGCCCGTTGGGTCATCCGCTGGACGGTGCGGTGCTGTCCATGCGGGTCGACATACCGGGCGTGGCCTGTACTCGGTTTGCGGGATGAATCCCAAAATATGGGATGTAAATATATATATTGAGATTATTCGGCGGTCGGGTTTATAGTCGGCTCCATCGGCAATACGCACTCACACTAAAAAAACAAGACAGGTGAAGTGATGCAACGATCCTCCCCCGTACGCCTCGGCGGCGTACGCGATTCACGGCTGCTTACAACGTCTTTTGACCGGTCGTCCCTGGATGCCCGGTTTTTGTCGTGCCTGCGTCCGGGAGTCTTGATCCATGGCTGAGCCGCTTTCATTGCCGCCAGTGCCCGAGCCCCCGAAGGGCGAGCGCCTGAAAAACAAAGTGGTGCTGCTGACCGGTGCGGCCCAGGGCATTGGCGAGGCGATCGTCGCCGCGTTCGCTTCGCAACAGGCACGGCTGGTGATCAGCGATATTCAGGCCGAGAAGGTCGAGACGGTTGCCGCTCATTGGCGTGAACGCGGGGCGGACGTGCATGCGCTGAAAGCCGATGTGTCGAACCAGCAGGACCTGCACGCCATGGCCCGGCATGCCGTCGAGCGGCACGGTCGCATCGATGTGCTGGTGAATTGCGCCGGTGTCAATGTATTCCGTGACCCGCTGGAAATGACCGAAGAAGACTGGCGTCGCTGCTTCGCCATCGACCTGGATGGCGCCTGGTACGGTTGCAAGGCGGTATTGCCGCAGATGATCGAGCAGGGCGTGGGCAGCATCATCAACATTGCTTCGACCCATTCGTCCCACATCATTCCCGGTTGCTTCCCTTACCCGGTGGCCAAGCACGGTTTGCTCGGCCTGACGCGCGCGCTGGGCATCGAATACGCACCCAAAGGCGTACGCGTCAATGCCATCGCTCCGGGTTATATCGAGACCCAACTGAACGTCGACTACTGGAACGGCTTTGCCGATCCTTATGCCGAACGCCAGCGTGCGCTGGATCTGCACCCGCCACGGCGCATCGGGCAACCGATCGAAGTGGCAATGACGGCCGTGTTCCTGGCCAGCGATGAAGCACCGTTTATCAATGCCTCATGCATCACCATCGATGGGGGACGTTCAGTCATGTACCACGACTGAATATTCCTGGATTGCAGTGGGAAACTTCGCCTGTAATCCAATCATCATACGATATGACTATTTGGGCCTATGCTGTGTAGCAACTTGATGTGACCGCCCAGCCTGCGCATTTCCACCGACGGTGGAGCAGAACCCTGGTCGTTTGGCTTTCAATAAAAAAAACAAGGAGTCAACTATGAAACATCGTCGTGGGATCCGTTCCCTGTGTCGCGCCGCCCTGGCGGTTACCGCGGTCAGCCTCAGCAGCCACTTGCTGGCGGCCGATGCGGTAAAAATTGGTTTCCTGGTCAAGCAGGCCGAGGAGCCTTGGTTCCAGACCGAATGGGCGTTTGCCGAGAAGGCGGCCAAGGATAAAGGCTTCCAGTTGATCAAGATCGCCGTGCCCGACGGCGAGAAAACCCTCTCGGCCATCGACAGCCTGGCCGCCAACGGTGCCAAGGGCTTCGTGATCTGCCCGCCGGACGTCTCCCTCGGCCCGGCCATCGTGGCCAAGGCCAAGCTCAATGACATGAAAGTGATCGCCGTCGACGACCGCTTCGTCGGTTCCGATGGCAAGTTCATGGAAGACGTACCGTACCTGGGCATGGCGGCGTTCGAAGTCGGCCAGAAGCAGGGCAGCGCCATGGCGGCTGAGGCGAAAAAACGTGGCTGGGATTGGAAAGACACCTATGCCGTCATCAACACCTATAACGAACTGGATACCGGCAAGAAGCGCACCGACGGTTCGGTCGATGCCCTGAAGAAAGCCGGGATGCCGGCAGACCACATCCTTTATTCGGCGCTGAAGACCCTCGACGTACCCGGGAGCATGGACTCCACCAACTCGGCCCTGGTGAAGCTGCCAAGCGCCGCCAAGAACCTGATCATCGGTGGCATGAATGACAACACTGTGCTGGGCGGCGTGCGCGCCACCGAAGCCGCTGGGTTCAAGGCGGCCAATGTGATCGGCATCGGCATCAACGGCACCGACGCCATCGGTGAATTGAAGAAGCCTGACAGCGGCTTCTTCGGCTCGATGCTGCCAAGCCCTCACATCGAAGGCTACAAGACCGCCGAAATGATGTACGAGTGGATCACCACCGGCAAGGAGCCGCCGAAGTACACCGCCATGGACGAGGTGACGCTGATCACCCGGGAGAACTTCAAGCAAGAGCTGGAAAAAATCGGCCTGTGGAACTGATGGCCGGTTGATTCAAAAGCGGCCCTGGTCACTTGAGTGGCGGGGTCGCTTGATCTCTGTAAGTTCGAGGTGGTTATGCAAGCGCAAACAGCGACACGGCAACACAACATCGGCGGCAGCTTGCGATTCAACGGGATCGGCAAGTCCTTTCCCGGCGTGCAGGCGCTGGCCAATATCAGTTTCGTCGCCCATCCGGGGCAGGTCCATGCCTTGATGGGGGAAAACGGCGCTGGCAAGTCCACGTTGTTGAAGATCCTCGGTGGTGCCTACATCCCGAGCAGCGGCGACTTGCAGATCGGCGAGCAGACGATGGCCTTCAAAGGCACCGCCGACAGCATCGCCAGCGGCGTGGCGGTGATTCACCAGGAACTGCACCTGGTGCCGGAAATGACCGTCGCTGAAAATTTGTTTCTCGGCCATTTGCCGGCGCGTTTCGGCCTGGTCAATCGTGGCGTGCTGCGCCAACAGGCGCTGACGCTGCTCAAAGGCCTGGCCGACGAAATCGACCCCCAGGAAAAAGTCGGTCGCCTGTCCCTCGGCCAGCGCCAATTAGTGGAAATTGCCAAGGCCTTGTCTCGCGGTGCTCACGTCATTGCTTTCGACGAGCCCACCAGTAGCCTGTCGGCCCGGGAAATCGACCGTTTGATGGCGATCATCGGCCGGCTGCGAGACGAGGGCAAAGTGGTGCTCTACGTCAGCCATCGCATGGAAGAGGTGTTCCGCATCTGCAATGCGGTGACGGTGTTCAAGGACGGTCGTTACGTGCGGACCTTCGAGAACATGAGCGAGTTGACCCATGATCAACTCGTCACGTGCATGGTCGGTCGCGATATCCAGGACATCTATGACTACCGTCCTCGGGAGCGCGGCGATGTGGCGCTGCAAGTGAAGGGCTTGTTGGGGCCGGGCTTGCATGAGCCGGTGAGTTTCCAGGTGCACAAGGGCGAGATCCTCGGTTTGTTCGGGCTGGTCGGCGCCGGTCGTACCGAGCTGCTGCGCTTGCTCAGTGGCTTGGAGCGCCAGCGCGAAGGAAGTCTCGTCCTGCACGACAAGGAACTGAAACTGCGTTCACCTCGGGATGCCATCGCCGCGGGCGTGCTGCTCTGCCCGGAGGATCGCAAGAAAGAAGGCATCATCCCGTTGGGCAGTGTGGGCGAGAACATCAACATCAGTGCGCGCCCGTCTCATTCCACGCTCGGCTGCCTGTTGCGTGGCGACTGGGAACGGGGCAATGCCGACAGACAGATCAAGTCGCTGAAAGTGAAGACCCCCACGGCGGGACAGAAAATCATGTACCTGTCCGGCGGCAATCAGCAGAAAGCGATTCTTGGTCGCTGGCTGTCGATGCCGATGAAAGTCCTGCTGCTGGACGAGCCTACTCGCGGCATCGACATCGGGGCCAAGGCGGAGATCTACCAGATTATCCACAACCTGGCGGCCGATGGCATCGCGGTGATTGTGGTGTCCAGCGACCTGATGGAAGTGATGGGCATTTCCGACCGAATCCTGGTGCTTTGCGAAGGGGCCATGCGCGGCGAGCTGTCGCGTGACCAGGCCAACGAATCCAACCTGTTGCAACTGGCGCTGCCGCGCCAACGCGTTGCCGACGCGGCGAACTGAGAGGTAAATCATGACCATTCAAAACAATGCACTGCCAACGGCACGCAAACCCCTGGACCTGCGTCGCTTCCTGGATGACTGGGTCATGTTGCTGGCGGCCATCGGCATCTTCGTGCTCTGCACCCTGATGATCGACAACTTCCTGTCGCCGCTGAACATGCGCGGGCTGGGCCTGGCGATTTCCACCACCGGCATCGCGGCCTGCACCATGTTGTATTGCCTGGCGTCCGGGCACTTCGACTTGTCGGTCGGTTCGGTGATTGCCTGTGCCGGCGTCGTCGCGGCGGTGGTGATGCGCGACACCAACAGCGTGTTCCTTGGCATCAGCGCGGCGCTGGTGATGGGGTTGATCGTCGGCTTGATCAACGGCATCGTCATTGCCAAGCTGCGGGTCAATGCGTTGATTACCACATTGGCGACCATGCAGATCGTCCGCGGCCTGGCCTACATCTTCGCCAACGGCAAAGCGGTGGGTGTGTCCCAGGAATCGTTCTTCGTGTTCGGCAACGGGCAGATGTTCGGCGTGCCGGTGCCGATCCTGATCACCATCGTGTGCTTCCTGTTTTTCGGCTGGCTGCTGAACTACACCACCTACGGGCGCAACACCATGGCCATTGGCGGCAACCAGGAAGCGGCGCTCTTGGCCGGCGTGAACGTTGATCGCACCAAGATCATCATCTTTGCCGTGCATGGCGTGATCGGTGCCCTGGCCGGGGTGATCCTGGCCTCGCGCATGACCTCGGGCCAGCCGATGATCGGCCAGGGCTTCGAACTGACCGTGATCTCGGCTTGCGTGCTGGGTGGGGTGTCGTTGAGCGGTGGTATCGGCATGATCCGCCACGTCATTGCAGGCGTGCTGATTTTGGCGATCATCGAAAACGCGATGAACCTGAAGAACATCGACACCTTCTACCAATACGTCATCCGCGGCTCGATCCTGCTGCTGGCGGTGGTGATCGACCGCTTGAAACAACGCTGAACAACCCATAGCGATCTCTGGCGACTGATCTACCGCTATCGCGAGCAAGCTCGCTCCCACAGGATGTTGTGCCGGGACGCAGAACTCCAGCACAGCGCAGGCCCACTGTGGGAGCGAGCTTGCTCGCGAAGGCGTGCACCCAGACGCCGACAATCACCCCGCCTTGCGCAACGCCTCAACCAATTGCTGCTTACGCATCTTCGAGCGCCCGGGAATGTTTTTCGCCCGGGCCTCCTTCATCAGGCTGTCCACCGTCTGGGCCTCATGAGAGGCCTTGCTGGTGCGTGGATGACCTTCGCGGGTCTTGGCGGCGCGGCGGGCCGATTCCTTGCGGTCAGTTTTCTTTGCCGCGGCCGGTTTCGCCTTCCCCGAACCACCGGAGCGTTCGCCGCCGCCGGACTGTTTGTTGACCGTTGCCCAAGCGCGTGCCTCGGCCGTGTCCTTGGACAGGCCTTTCTTCTCGTAACTCTCTTCGATGTGCTCGGCCTTGCGCTTTTGTTCGGCGGTGTATTTGTCTTTGCTTCCACGAGGCATGGATGTTCCTCCTCAAATGTCTGAGCAGAGGCTATTGGCTGGCGGCGCCCCCTTCGGAGCCCGAACCACCGGTCGTGGTTTTCGAGCCCACCCCGGTCTCGGCGTTATCAGGCGCTGTCGAGTCCGGCGTATTCATGCCGCCCTGACGACCCGTGTCATTACCCTGTACACGCGGATCGGTGCCGGTGGCGGGTGGCTGGCCATTGTTCAGGCCGCCGCCGGTACCGTCGGTGTTCAATTTGGGCAGGCCTTGCGTGGCGGGGGAGTTGGGCGCTTGCACGGGGTCGGTCGGCCCGGTGCCGGAGGTCGAAGCCGCGAAGGCCACCGAGGACAGCAACGCGGCGAAGGTGAATGCGGTCAGCCTTGAAGTGATCATGGGTGTCGCCTCCATTTTTCAGAATGCTTACCTGATCTTGGGCCTCGCTGGATTTGGGTTGGTGCCTCGGACGCGACGAATGGCGGTTCTGAAGGAGGCGTGCGCCGCGATCAAATAGTTGGATCGATATGTGACGAGCGCCGCGTCGCGGCTTAGTATGGCGCTTTCAATTGGCTACAAGGCCTGTTCATGTCCATCGAGATCCGTCCTGCGCAACCCAGCGATGCGCCTCAAATCCTTGCCTTCATCACCGAGCTGGCCGATTACGAAAAGGCCCGTCACGAAGTCATCGCCAGTGTGGCGGACATCGAGCGTAGCCTGTTCAGCGAGGGCGCGACCGCCCACGGCTTGATCTGCCTGCGTGACGGTGTGCCGATTGGTTTCGCGGTGTTTTTCTTCAGTTATTCCACTTGGCTGGGCAGCAATTGCCTGTACCTCGAGGACCTGTACATCACGCCAGAGCAGCGCGGCGGCGGGGCGGGCAAGACCTTGTTGCGGCACCTGGCGAAAATTGCCTGCGACAATGATTGCGGTCGCTTCGAATGGAGTGTGCTGGACTGGAACACCCCGGCCATCGAGTTCTACAAATCCCTCGGCGCGCAGCCCCAGGAAGAATGGGTGCGCTACCGAATGGACGGCAAGGTGCTACGGGATTTCGCCCACGGCAACTGAGCACTTCACCAATATGCGGCAGATGCGTACTCGGCAAATCCGGGGCGCTGTTCCAACCGCTTGCAATAGGCGGCGACCGCCGGATAGTCGGGACGCTCCATGGGCGCTTGGCGCCAGCGGTGCACCGACAAGCCAATGAGCACATCCGCAAGGGAAAACGCCGTACCGGCCACGTAGGCGCCGGTGCGGTTCAACTGCTGCTCCAGCAAACCCATCTTCTCGTTCCAGCCCTTGACGCCGGCGGCGATGCGCTGTGGGTCCTGGAAGTCTGGATTCTTGCGTACCAGGGCGTGGAATGCGTAGCCCCATGACGGGTTGAGCTCTGTGGCTTGCCAGTCCATCCACTGCTCGACACGCGCCCGTGCGGCAGGTTCGACAGGCAGCAGGTCTTTGCGCCCATGTTTGCCCACCAGATAGCGGCAAATGGTGTTCGACTCCCAGAGCACACCGTTCTCATCAATGATCACCGGCACTTGGGCATTGGGATTCAAGGCCAGGAACGCCGGGTCGTGGGTCGAGGAAAAACCGATACCCCAGTCTTCGCGTTCGTAGGCGATTTCCAATTCCTGGCAGGTCCACAACACTTTTCTGACATTGATCGAGGAAGTGCGACCGAGGATTTTCAGCTGTTGTCCCATCACTTTTTCCCTAGTTGTTTGGCGTCCGCTCAGAAACGTAGCAGGGTCTTGAACGGATGGCGATGGGCTTTAGGGTTGGCTCATCAAATCCCAATATATGGGAGTGATATTTATATATTGAGATTTTGTCGCGCCCGGGTTTATAGTCCGTTCCACTCACTGCCAAAAAACAGAACAGGTGAAGCGGATGCAGGCGCAATTGATCGCGCTCGATTGGGGGACCACCTCATTACGGGCTTACAAACTCGCAGCCGGTGGCGAGGTGCTCGAGCAGCGCTCGCTGTCATCGGGGATCATGCAGTTGCCTTCCGGGCCGCGAACCGTGGCCGGCGGGGTGTGCATCGACGGTTTCGAACTGGCCTTCGACGAGGCCTGCGGCGACTGGCTCGATGCCCAGCCAGGCTTGCCCGTGATTGCCTGTGGCATGGTCGGCAGTGCTCAGGGCTGGCGTGAAGCGCCTTACTGCGAAACACCCGCCAACGTCGCCAATCTCGGACATTCCCTACAAACCGTTCGCAGCCTTCGCGGTGTCGATGTGCACATCGTGCCCGGCGTGATTCAGCGTTCACGCTTGCCCAATGTCATGCGCGGTGAAGAAACCCAGGTGCTCGGCGCCTTGCACAGCCTGCCGGACGAAGCGGTGTTGATCGGCTTGCCCGGCAGTCATTCGAAATGGGTGGAAGTGACCGATGGCTGCATCGTGCATTTCGACACCTTCATGACCGGCGAGATCTTTGCCGTGCTCAGTGACCACAGCATTCTCGGCCGCACCCAGCAACGGAGTACGACCTTCGATGGCGTGGCCTTTGATCGTGGCGTACAGGTGGCGTTGTCGGTGGACGGCCAGATCGGTCCGCTGTCCACGGTGTTCAGCGCTCGCAGTCTGGGCTTGACCGGCGAACTGGAGGCCAGCGCCCAGGCCGATTACCTCTCGGGCCTGCTGATCGGCCATGAGCTGACGGCGCTGGCCGAGGTGCAGCGTCGGCGACGCGACAGCCTCCATCTGCCGACGGTGGTGCTGATCGGCAACTCCCAACTCTGTGTCCGTTATCAACGGGCCCTCGACGCCTGCGGTTTCGCCCGGGTGGTCCTGGCCGAACAGGCCACCGAACGCGGTTTGTGGCAACTGGCCGTAGCGGCCGGGTTGCTCGATTCCACCGCCCCCTGAACCTGACTGGAGGTCTGACATGCTCACTCAAGCACTGGCGCACAACGGGCTGATTGCGATCCTGCGTGGTCTGCGTCCCGAAGAGGCGGCGGCCATCGGCGAAGTCCTGTACAGCGCCGGATTTCGCGTCATCGAAGTGCCGCTCAATTCCCCCGAGCCGTACGAAAGCATCCGCATCCTGCGTAGCACCTTGCCCGCCGATTGCCTGATCGGCGCCGGCACCGTGCTCACGCCGGAGCAGGTGGAGCAGGTGAAAGCCGCTGGCGGCCAAGTGATCGTCATGCCTCACAGCGATCCGAAGGTGCTGCGGGCGGCGAAAGCGGCGGGTCTGTACCTGTCGCCGGGTGTCGCCACGCCCACCGAAGCCTTTGCCGCACTGGCCGAAGGCGCTCATGTGTTGAAGATGTTTCCTGCCGAGCAAATGGGCCCGGCAGTGGTCAAGGCCTGGCTCGCGGTGCTGCCGGCCGGGACCGTGCTGGTGCCGGTGGGCGGGATTACGCCGGACAACATGGCGGTGTTTGTCGAAGCCGGCGTCAAGGGTTTCGGCCTCGGTTCCGGGCTGTTCAAGCCGGGCCTGACAGCGGATGAAGTGGCGGTGCGCGCCAAGGCCTACGTGGCCGCATGGAACGCCTTGAACTGAAGACTTTTCCAGCGCCCTGTGCGCTGCATCTGACAAGAGAGACAACAAGATGAAAATCACCAAGCTGACCACGTTTATCGTTCCGCCGCGCTGGTGCTTCCTCAAGGTCGAGACCGACGAGGGCGTGATCGGTTGGGGCGAGCCTGTGGTCGAAGGCCGTGCCCACACGGTGGCGGCTGCCGTTGAAGAATTGTCCGACTACCTGATCGGCAAAGACCCACGCAACATCGAAGACATTTGGACCGTGCTCTATCGCGGCGGCTTCTACCGTGGTGGGGCCATTCACATGAGCGCCCTGGCCGGCATCGACCAGGCGCTGTGGGACATCAAGGGCAAGGCCCTGGGTGTGTCGGTCAGCGACCTGCTGGGCGGCCAGGTGCGGGACAAGATCCGTGTGTATTCGTGGATCGGCGGCGACCGGCCGGCGGACACCGCTCGTGCGGCGAAAGAGGCGGTGGCGCGGGGCTTCACGGCGGTGAAGATGAACGGCACCGAAGAGCTGCAGTTTCTCGACACCTTCGAAAAAGTCGACCTGGCCCTGGCCAACGTGGCGGCGGTGCGCGATGCGGTGGGGCCGAACGTCGGCATTGGCGTGGACTTCCACGGCCGGGTGCACAAACCGATGGCCAAGGTGCTGATGAAGGAACTCGACCCTTACAAACTGATGTTCATCGAAGAGCCGGTGCTCAGCGAAAACTACGAAGCCCTCAAGGAGTTGGCGCCGCTGACCAGCACCCCGATTGCCCTGGGCGAGCGGTTGTTTTCCCGTTGGGACTTCAAGCGGGTGCTCAGCGAAGGTTACGTGGACATCATCCAGCCGGATGCCTCCCATGCCGGCGGCATCACCGAAACCCGCAAGATCGCCAACATGGCCGAGGCCTACGATGTGGCGCTGGCGCTGCACTGCCCGCTGGGCCCAATCGCCCTGGCGGCGTGCCTGCAACTGGACGCGGTCTGCTACAACGCGTTCATCCAGGAACAGAGCCTGGGTATCCACTACAACGAGAGCAACGACCTGCTGGACTACATCAAGGATCCGCAGGTGTTCGACTACGACAAGGGCTTCGTGAAAATCCCGAATGGCCCGGGCCTGGGCATCGAGATCAACGAGGAATACGTCATCGAACGCGCGGCCATCGGCCACCGCTGGCGCAACCCGATCTGGCGTCATGCCGATGGCAGTTTTGCCGAGTGGTGATCGCCTAGACACCCACTACCCCTGTGGCGAGGGAGCTTGCTCCCGCTCGACTGCGCAGCAGTCGCAGAGATGTCAGTTCATACATACAGGGGGCTGCTGCGCAGCCCAGCGGGAGCAAGCTCCCTCGCCACGGGTCGACTCGACTGCTCGTTAGTTTCGCCCTCAATAAACATAAAAAGAGGCACCTCACATGCAAGCGCACACCCTGAGCGCGCAGGCGTCGTTGGTGACGCCCAGCCGCAAGCGTTTTTTCATCATGGTCCTGCTGTTCATCACCGTGGTGATCAATTACCTGGACCGCAGCAACCTCTCGATCGCCGCCCCCGCGTTGACCAGCGACCTAGGCATCGATCCGATCCATGTCGGGCTGATTTTCTCGGCGTTCGGCTGGACCTATGCCGCCATGCAGATCCCCGGTGGCTGGCTGGTGGACCGGGTGCCGCCGCGCATTCTGTATAGCGTGGCGTTGCTGTTGTGGTCGGTGGCCACGGTCATGCTGGGTTTTGCCGCCAGTTTCATCGCGCTGTTCGTGCTGCGCATGGCGGTCGGTGCCCTGGAAGCGCCGGCTTATCCGATCAACAGCCGCGTGGTCACTACCTGGTTTCCTGAGCGTGAGCGGGCCACGGCCATCGGTTTCTACACCTCCGGGCAGTTCGTCGGGCTGGCTTTCCTGACGCCAGTACTGGCGTGGCTGCAACACGCGTTCGGTTGGCACATGGTGTTTGTCGCCACGGGCGCGGTGGGCATTCTCTGGGCGGCGATCTGGTACGCGGTGTACCGCGAGCCACGGGATTTCAAAGGCGCCAACGCCGCCGAAATCGAACTGATCCGCGAAGGCGGCGGGCTGGTGGATATCCAGGCCGATACCGCCAAGGTCAAGGCCAAATTCAGCTGGGCCGACCTGGGCATTGTCCTGACGCAACGCAAGTTGTGGGGCATTTACCTGGGGCAGTTCTGCCTCAACTCCACGCTGTGGTTTTTCCTGACGTGGTTCCCGACCTACCTGGTGAAATATCGCGGCATGGATTTCATCAAGTCCGGTCTGCTGGCGTCGTTGCCGTTCCTCGCGGCGTTTGTCGGCGTGCTGTGCTCCGGGTTCTTCTCCGACTGGCTGATTCGCCGCGGCGCCACGGTGGGGTTTGCGCGCAAGCTGCCGATCATTGGCGGTCTGTTGATCTCCACCTCGATCATCGGCGCCAACTTTGTTGAATCGACGCCGCTGGTGATCGCCTTCCTGGCCCTGGCGTTCTTCGGCAATGGCCTGGCGTCGATCACCTGGTCGCTGGTCTCCACACTGGCCCCGGCGCGGTTGCTCGGGCTGACGGGTGGGGTGTTCAACTTCATCGGTAACCTGGCGGCGATCGCCACGCCGATCGTCATTGGCTTCCTTGCCAGCGGCGATTCGTTTGCCCCGGCCATCACCTATATCTCTGTCCTGGCACTGGCTGGCGCGCTGTCCTACATCCTGCTGGTCGGGAAGGTCGAGCGCATCGAGTTGTAGTCCGACGGGGCGGGCGACCATAATGCCGCCCGTTCCCGCTCACTGTTGAAGGCCGGCTATGCAGCAAGACGATCCAAAAATCACCAAGGATGCCGCACCTACGGGCACGCAGACATTGTTGCGTGGCCTGGGGGTGGTCCAGGCGGTCGCCAGCGGCGCCCGTGACTTGAAGGAAATCGCCCGGCTGATCGGCACCACCCGCAGCACCACCCATCGCCTGGCCAGTTGCCTGGTGGACGAACGTTACCTGCGCGTGGTGCCGCAAGTGGGCTACCTGCTGGGACCGAAGCTGATCGAGCTGGGTTTCCAGGCCCGCGAAGAGTTGCCACTGGTGAGCCTGGCGGGGCCGTACTTGGACGAACTGTCGGCACTGACCGGGGACACCGTTCACCTGGCGATTCGTGAGGGCGACGAAGTCTTGTACCTGCTGAAGAATCCAGGGCGCAACGGCCCGGAAATGCGTTCGCGCGTAGGCCATCGCATGCCGCTGGCGCGCACCGGGATCGGCAAGGCGCTGATGCTCGATGATTCGCAGGAACAATGGAAGCGGCTGTATGAAATCAGCCTGCCAGCCGGTGGGAAGAATCAGTTCTGGCCCCAGCATCAGGAGCAATCCTGGGAACAGTTCCAGCAACGGATGCTGGAGTACGTGGCGGGGGGTTATGCCTTCGACCTGGAAGACAACGAACCGTCGATTCGCTGTGTGGCGGCGCCGATCCGGGACGCCGGCAAGCGCATCGTTGCCGGTATCAGCATCGCCAGCACCGTGCCGTACATGCCGCTGGAAAAGATGGCCGAGCTGATTCCCCTGGTCAAAGGGGTCACAGCCCGGCTGTCGGCGGAACTGGGTGCCAAGGTTTGACGAAGGTCAGGCCTTGAGCGTCGCCATGTCGATGACAAAGCGGTACTTCACGTCCCCGGCGATCATGCGGCTGTAGGCCTCGTTGATCTGACGGATGTCGAGCATCTCAATGTCGCAACTGATGTTGTGCTCGGCGCAGAAATCCAGCACTTCCTGGGTTTCTGCGATCCCGCCAATCAACGAACCGGCCAGGACGCGCCGGCCCATGATCAAGTTGGCCGCATGGACCGGTGGATCGATCGGCTCGACCAGACCCACCAGGATGTGCACGCCGTCGAAGCGCAGGGTGCTGAGGTAGGGATTGAGATCGTGCTGCACTGGAATGGTGTCCAGCAGGAAATGGAAGCGTCCGGCCGCGGCGGCCATCTGCTCGGGATCGGTGGACACGATCACATGATCGGCGCCCTGGCGACGGGCCTCTTCAGCCTTGCTGGCCGAGCGGGTGAACAACGTGACTTCCGCGCCCATGGCTTTGGCGAACTTGATACCCATATGGCCGAGGCCACCCATGCCCAGCACGCCGACCTTGTCGCCGGCCTTCACACCGTAGTGCTTGAGGGGCGAGTAGGTGGTGATGCCGGCACAGAGAATCGGTGCGGCGCTGGCCGGGTCGAGCGCGGCCGGGATGCGCAACACGAAGTGCTCTTGGACCACGATGCTGTTGGAGTAGCCACCCATGGTATGCCCGCCGCTGACCCGGTCCGGGCTGGCATAGGTCTGGGTCATGCCCTGATAGCAGTATTGCTCCAGGTCCGCGTGACAAGCTTCGCACTCGCGGCAGGAATCGACCATGCAGCCAACACCCACCAAGTCGCCGACCTTATGACGGGTGACATTTGCACCGACGGCGGTGACTTTGCCGATGATCTCGTGGCCAGGCATCAGTGGATAAACGGCGATGCCCCATTCGTTGCGCGCCTGGTGGATGTCGGAGTGGCAGACGCCGCAATAGAGGATTTCGATCGCCACATCGTCAGCTCGCGGGCTGCGGCGTTCGAACTTCATGGGGGCGAGGGGAGTGGTGGGCGATTGGGCGGCGTATCCGATGGCGGTGTACATGATGGACCTCGCTAAGCAGTGAACAGTGAGGTGATCTATTCTGGGAGCCTTGACCGTATGCGGCGATGACCATTCCTACGGGTGTCATGCCTAATCCTCCGGCCTTGGCCTAGGATTGCTCCTATGTGACGCCAGACCTGCGATGATGTTCCCATCCATTTTTTCGTGAAGTTTCCCCATGTTGCTGACCCGTCATCTCGATGCCAACGCGGCGCTGGTTTCGCTGATCGAACCCTTGGCGACCCGTGACGGCTTTATTCCTACGCGCCTGCCTGGCGTGCAAGTGCTGCGGTGCAGCCAGGACATCGCCCGTGGCCCGCAGCTCTACGAGCCGAGCCTGGTGATCATCGCCCAAGGCAGCAAGCTGGCGTACCTGGGACCGCGTACGCTGGAGTACGGCGCCGGGCATTACTTGATCCAGGCGTTGCCGGTGCCGTTCGAATGTGAAACCTACGCCATGCCCGATGCTCCGTTGCTCGGGATTTCGGTTGCGATCGATCGGGCGCTGTTGGGCGAGCTGGTGCTGGCCATGGGATTGATGCCGGGGCGAAGCCTCGCGGCCCAGACGCCGGAGTCCATGACCAGCGCCGTGCTCGATGGCGCCATGCGCGGATGCGTCGAACGCCTGTTGCAGTGCTTGCACGACCCACTGGAATGCCAGGTCATGGGCCAGGCGCGGCTGCGGGAGTTGCTGTTCGTCGCGTTGCGCGGGCCCCAGGCCGATGTGCTGCGGGCGCTGGTGGAGCAGCAAGGCCAATTCGCCCGGATTGCCGCGGCCCTGAGCCATTTGCATACGCACTTCACCGAGCCGCTGAACGTCGAGACATTGGCCAGTTGCGCGAACATGAGCGCTTCGACCTTCCATGAGCATTTCAAGCGCAGCACCTTGCTGTCGCCCGTGCAGTACCTCAAGCGTCTGCGCCTGCTCAAGGCTCAACGACTGCTGCTCAGCGAAGGCTTGGGCGTGGCCCAGGTCGCGCATCAGGTGGGGTATCAGAGTTCGTCGCAGTTCAGCCGGGAATACAAGCGTTACTTCGAGCGCAACCCTGGGGAAGAGCGCGCCGCCTGATCCACTGATGTCGCCCTGTGGGAGCGAGCTGTGGTGCTGCTTAGATGGCAGGCAACAAAAAGGCCCCCATTGCGGGTAATGCTGTTCACTTAAGACAGTCGACAAACCCGTGGCGAGGGAGCTTGCTCCCGCTGGGCCGCGAAGCGGCCCCACAACCTGCCAAATACGGAGCATCAGACACACCGCACCCGCCGGTTTACGACTGCTTCGCAGCCGAGCGGGAGCAAGCTCCCCGCCACAGGTCCATCATTTTTCTTAAGTGAACAGCATTACCCCATTGCGGGAGCCTCGATGTACAGCGTGTCGGCTTACATGTTCGGGTAAGTCGGTCCGCCAGCGCCTTCCGGCGACACCCAAGTGATGTTCTGCGAAGGGTCCTTGATGTCACAGGTCTTGCAGTGCACGCAGTTCTGGGCGTTGATCTGGAAGCGCTTCTCGCCGTCTTCCTTGGTCACCACTTCGTACACGCCGGCCGGGCAGTAGCGCTGGGCCGGTTCGTCGTACAGCGGCAGGTTCTTGCTGATCGGAATGCTCGGGTCGGTCAGCTTCAGGTGGCAGGGCTGTTCTTCTTCATGGTTGGTACCGGAGATGAACACCGAGCTGAGTTTGTCGAAGCTGATCTTGCCGTCCGGTTTCGGGTAGTCGATCTTTTTGCAATCGGCCGCCAGCTTGAGGCAGGCATAGTCCGGCTTGTTGTCGTGCAGGGTGAAGGGCAGCTTGCCGCCGAAGATGTTCTGGTCGAGCCAGTTGAAGCCGCCGCCGATGATGGCGCCGTACTTGTGGATCGCCGCGCCGAAGTTGCGACTGGCGAACAGCTCTTCGTACAGCCAGCTGTTCTTGAAGCTGTCGACGTAGGCGGTCAGTTCATCACCGCCTTCGGATTCGGCGAACAGGCGATCGGCCACCGCCTCGGCGGCGAGCATGCCGGACTTCATGGCGGTGTGGCTGCCCTTGATCTTGGCGAAGTTCAAAGTGCCGAGGTCGCAACCGATCAACGCGCCGCCCTTGAAGACCATTTTCGGCAACGAGTTCAGACCGCCCTTGCAGATGGCGCGGGCGCCGTAGCTGACGCGCTTGCCGCCTTCCAGGTACTGCTTGAGCACCGGGTGATGCTTGAGGCGCTGGAACTCGTCGAACGGCGACAGGTAGGTGTTGCTGTAGGACAGGTCGACGATCAGGCCGACCACCACCTGGTTGTTTTCCAGGTGATAAAGGAAGGAGCCGCCGGTGTTCTCGGTGCCCATGATGTCCAGCGGCCAGCCGGCGGTGTGCACCACCAGGCCGGGTTGATGCTTGGCCGGGTCGATTTCCCAGATTTCCTTCAGGCCGATGCCGTAGTGCTGGGCGTCGGCCTCGCTGTCCAGGTTGAAGCGCTTGATCAACTGCTTGCCGATGTGGCCACGGCAGCCTTCGGCGAACAGCGTGTATTTGCCGCGCAACTCCATGCCCGGGGTGTAGAGGCCTTCCTTCGGATTGCCTTCGCGGTCGACACCCAGGTCGCCGGTGATGATCCCGCGCACCACGCCGTTCTCGTCGAACAGCGCTTCCTGGGCGGCGAACCCTGGGTAGATCTCCACGCCCAGGTTCTCGGCTTGCTGGGCCAGCCAGCGGCACAGGTTGCCCAGGGAAATAATATAGTTGCCTTCGTTGTGCATGGTCTTGGGCACGAAGAAGTCAGGGATTTTGCTCGCGGTCTCGGCGTTTTTCAGGACATAAATGTCATCGCGTTTGACGGGCGTATTCAGCGGTGCGCCGAGTTCTTTCCAGTCTGGAAACAGTTCGTTCAGGGCACGGGGTTCGAACACCGCGCCGGAGAGAATGTGCGCACCGACTTCCGAGCCTTTTTCGACCACGCAGACGCTGATTTCCTTACCGGCTTCGGCGGCCTTCTGTTTCAGTCGGCAAGCGGCAGACAGGCCAGCGGGGCCGGCACCGACGATGACCACGTCGAATTCCATGTATTCGCGTTCCACAGGGCTATCTCCTACTCAAGGCTCACAGTTTTTTCTAATTGGAGGTTTGGCGTTGCATCCGTTGTTTCCTTCGCAAAAAGCGACGAAAGCGACAATGGATGAAACGCGTGTCTCTCTTAAGCGGCGCATTATATCTACACCACTCTCAGGGTCCAATACAAACGTTTGTTTGAAATTGCCGCAGCCCAGATAAATCACTGACGTACGGCTTATGACTGACCATTTTGCCGTATTGACCGGAATAGGCGTTCCGGTCAAGATACGGGCGGTTTTGCGCTCGCCGTAGGCTGACTGTTGGTTTCAAGAGCACCTCTAAAGACAGGGCGAAGGCAGCACAAAGTGACGCATTGCGTGGTTCCGACGCGCAGTTTACACGCCGCGATAATGAATGACTCATCGGTCGTCACTGACGAATGGTCTTCACTCCCGTGAGCTGGGTCATGTGTGGTTCATGCCGGCGTTTTTAGAGGTGCCCTTGCGCCCATGAGCATCAACCGCCAGGTTCGCCTAGGCGACTTTTTTTCACCGGAGAGTAACGAGGAATCCATGAAGGTTCTTGTAGCTGTCAAACGAGTGGTCGACTATAACGTCAAGGTTCGCGTCAAGGCGGACAACTCCGGCGTCGACCTCGCCAACGTCAAGATGTCGATGAACCCTTTCTGCGAAATCGCCGTAGAAGAAGCCGTACGCCTGAAGGAAAAAGGCGTGGCGACTGAGATCGTCGTCGTCTCCATCGGCCCGACCACCGCCCAGGAACAACTGCGCACCGCGCTGGCACTGGGTGCCGATCGCGCCATCCTCGTCGAATCCGCCGAAGACCTGACCTCGCTGGCTGTGGCCAAGCTGCTCAAGGCCGTTGTCGACAAGGAACAACCATCGCTGGTGATCCTCGGCAAACAAGCCATCGACAGCGACAACAACCAGACCGGCCAGATGCTCGCTGCTTTGAGCGGCTACGGTCAGGGCACCTTCGCCTCCAAAGTCGAAGTGTCTGGTGACAGCGTTGCCGTGACCCGCGAGATCGACGGCGGCGCACAGACCGTTTCCCTGAAACTGCCAGCGATCGTCACCACCGACCTGCGTTTGAACGAGCCGCGTTATGCGTCCCTGCCAAACATCATGAAAGCCAAGAAGAAGCCGCTTGAAGTGCTGACGCCTGACGCTTTGGGCGTTTCCACCGCCTCCACCAACAAGACCCTCAAGGTCGAAGCGCCGGCTGCACGCAGCGCGGGCATCAAGGTCAAGTCGGTGGCTGAACTGGTCGAGAAACTGAAAAACGAAGCGAAGGTGATCTGATCATGACTATCCTCGTAATCGCCGAACACGATAACAAGGCGCTGGCTCCGGCCACGCTGAACACTGTTGCTGCTGCCGCTAAAATCGGTGGCGACATTCACGTGCTGGTAGCTGGCCAGGGTGCTGGCGCCGTGGCTGAAGCTGCTGCGAAAATCGCAGGCGTGGCCAAAGTGCTGTCGGCCGACAACGCCGCCTACGCGCACCAATTGCCGGAAAACGTTGCGCCGCTGGTAGCCGAGCTGGGCAAGGGCTACAGCCACATCCTGGCGGCCGCCACGTCCAACGGCAAAAACATCCTGCCGCGCGTGGCTGCTGCACTGGACGTCGACCAGATCTCCGAGATCATCTCGGTCGAAAGCGCCGACACCTTCAAGCGTCCGATCTACGCGGGCAACGCCATTGCCACCGTGCAATCGACCGCTGCCGTCAAGGTCATCACCGTCCGCGCCACCGGTTTCGACCCGGTTGCCGCCGAAGGTGGCTCGGCTGCCGTTGAAGCGGTAGGCGCTGCCCACGACGCCGGCATCTCCAGCTTCGTCAACGAAGAACTGGCCAAGTCCGACCGTCCTGAACTGACCGCTGCCAAGATCGTCGTTTCCGGCGGCCGTGGCATGCAGAACGGCGATAACTTCAAGCACCTGTACGCCCTGGCCGACAAGCTGGGCGCGGCGGTCGGCGCTTCCCGCGCGGCGGTCGACGCAGGCTTCGTGCCCAACGACATGCAGGTCGGCCAGACCGGCAAGATCGTTGCGCCACAGCTGTACATCGCCGTCGGTATCTCCGGCGCGATCCAGCACCTGGCGGGCATGAAAGACTCCAAAGTGATTGTTGCGATCAACAAGGACGAAGAGGCGCCGATCTTCCAGGTGGCCGACTATGGTCTGGTCGCGGACTTGTTCGAAGCCATCCCTGAGCTGGAGAAGCTGGTCTAATCCGGCGTCTTCACTTATAAAGAGCCCGGCCCTTTGGCCGGGCTTTTTATTTCTGCCTCAGAGGAGCGTATTGCCATGGATCTGCGTCGTTTGGCCGGCTGGCCGTTGCTGTGGACGTTGGCGCTCGTGCCAGGCCTGTCTGTCGCCGCCGGCAAATGTGAACGACTGATCGCTACCGGCAGCCCGGATGCGCCGCCCTATCTCTGGCAGGACCCTCAAGACCCCAAGCACTTGATTGGCGCCAGTGCCGACCTGCTGACGCACGTCGCGCAAGAACTGGGGATCAAGATCGAACTGCTGTATGCCGGCAAGCGCGCCCAGGCGTTGGACGAAGTGCGCAGCGGACGCATGGACCTGCTCACCGACGCGCCATTGACCGTTACCGGGCTTGAAGTGCTGGATTACGTTCATCCGCCCTTGCTCGAAAACGATTACCTGGTCTGGACCCGCAAGGACTCGACGCTGGTCATCAACCAGCCCGCAGACCTTCACGGTCATCCCGGGGCCTTGTCGGAAAAGGCCCGTATGACCCAGGGATTTGGCGTCTTTGCCGAGCAGCAATTGTCCCTGGTGCGCACGCCCAACCTGACCCAGGCCTTTCAGAAATTGCTGCTGGGAGAGGTGGAATATGTCCTGGCGGGGCGCTATTCGGGCCTGGCGATGGCGCAGACACTGGGGATGGCCAACGATCTGCAAGCCGCACCGCAACCGGTGGACAAACCCGGGCTGTTCCTCGCGGTTTCCCATAACTCCGCCTGCAATGACCCATGGTTACGCGGACAGCTGGCGCAAAAGATGACAGAATTGGCCGCGTCCGGTCTGACGGAGGCTGTGTTGCAGCGCAATCTCGAGCGTTGGAAAACACAGTTGCAGCCACCTGTCAGTGCCCCAAAACAGTAGGGAACATTAGTGACTATTCGACCTCTTTTCGCTGCCCTGGCCGTTCTGGCTCTGGCGGGCTGCGCAGCCGATCCGGCGCCGAATGAACAGATCCGCCTGACCGAACAGGCACTGGAGCAAGCGCGGGCCGTTGGCGCTACTGCCGACGAAGTGCCCGAATTGAAACTGGCTGAAGAAAAATTCGCTCGCGCCAAATCCAACATGGCCGACGAATCCTACAAGAAGGCGCGCATGCGGGCCGAACAGGCCGAACTCGACGCCCGCCTGGCCGAAGCGAAGGTGCTGACCCTCAAGAGCCAGGAGCAACTGAATGTGCTCGACACCCGCATCAAGCGCTTGCGCAAACAGCTGAGGGAGGATGCCCAATGAAGCACTCCCACGTATTGGGCGGTCTGGTACTCGCCGGCCTGGCCAGCTTGTATGGCTGCGCCGGCCAACGCAGCGAAGCGGCGCTCGAGCAGGCCAGCACCGATTTCCAGAAGGTCAAGGAAGACGCCAACGTATTGCGTGCCGCGCCCCGGGACGTGATCCGCGCTGGCGAATCCCTGGCCCGTGCCGATCGTTTGTCCAGTTACTGGGGCAGCGGCGAAGATGTGCAGCATTACGCCTACCTGAGCCAGCGCTACAGTGCGATCGCCCGGGAGCACAGCAATCAGGTGCTCAACGAAGAGCGCGCGGCGAAGCTCGAACTGGAGCGCCAGCGCCTGCAACTGGCCCTGCGCGAATCCAAGTTGCTGAGTGTGCAGCAGCAGGGCAAATGGCTCGAAGAACAGATCATGGCGATGGCGACCACCCAGACCGATCGCGGCCTGGTGATGACCCTGGGCGACGTGCTGTTCGACACCGGCGAAGCGGAACTGAAGAACTCGGCCAACCGGGTGGTGCTCAAGATTGTGCAGTTCTTACAGCTCAATCCCAAGCGCGTGGTGCGTATCGAGGGGTACACCGACAGCACGGGCGGCAAGCAGGAAAACCTCAAGCTGTCTCGCGATCGCGCGCAAGCGGTCGCGGATGTGCTGGTGGACCTTGGGGTTGATGAAAAGCGCATCCAGGTCGAAGGCTACGGTGATGAATACCCGGTGGACGTCAACGCTACCGAGCGCGGCCGGGCACAGAACCGTCGCGTTGAAATTGTGTTCTCTGACGAAAAAGGCCAGCTCGGCGCCGCCCGCTAAGGGTTGCGTCACTGGAAAACCCGGCCCCTGTAGAAGGCGCCGGGTTTTTTTGGCCCTGCAATCGATGCGCGATGAGTACAGTTAGAGCTGTCACTCCACTGTACTGTCGAGTAATCTGGCAACTGTCCCAGTACACTTCTAAACTGTTCCGGTATCGTTTCCGACAAGAATAAAATGCCCGTGAAATCGAGTGCTGCGTCATGACCAACCTTCTGCTCTATCAACGTATTGCTCAACAGCTGGCTGAAGACATCCGGCGCGGTGTGTATCAGCCCGGTGAACGCGTGCCTTCGGTGCGCAAGATGAGCTCGCAGCTCAACGTCAGCCATGCCACGGTGCTGCAGGCCTACGCCAACCTTGAAGACCAGGGGCTGATCCGCGCGCGGCCGCAGTCGGGCTACTACGTGCACCAGACGCCGGCCCTGACGGCACCGACGCCGGACATTGCCCGGGTCGAGCGTCCGGGGCTGGTGACGCGCAGCAGCATCATTCAGCAAGTATTGGTCGAGTCGCGCCGCGAAGGGGTGTTTCCCTTGGGCGCGGCGGTCCCGAGCGTCGACTATCTGCCTGTCCGGGCCCTGCATCAGCAATTGGCCAAGGTCACACGCTTCCACAGCCCGCGGGCGTTCAGCTACATGTTCAGCCCGGGTTTCGAGCCGTTGCGCCGCCAAGTGGCGATTCGCATGCGCGATGCCGGCGTCGTGGTGGACCCTTCCGAGGTGGTGATCACCCACGGCTGCGTCGATGCGTTGCAGATGTCCTTGCGGGTGCTGACGCGGCCCGGGGACTTGATCGCCGCTGAGTCGCCGACCTATTACGGCTTGCTGCAACTGGCGGATCTGTTGGGCCTCAAGGTTATCGAGATCCCCAGCGACCCGGTCACCGGTATGAGCCTGGAGGCCTTGCAGTTGGCGGCCAACCAATGGTCGATCAAGGCGCTGGTGCTGACCACGCGCCTGAGCAATCCTCTTGGCGGCACCATGCCGGAGGAGCGACAAAAGCAACTGCTGCGCCTGGCGTCGGACTTCGACATCCAGATCGTCGAGGACGATATCTATGGCGAGTTGATGTTCGAGCAGGGGCGCACCAAGGCCCTCAAGGCCTACGACCGGCTGGACCGGGTCATCTACTGCTCGAGTTTTTCCAAGACGTTGTCGCCGGGTGTGCGCATCGGTTGGATGATCGCGGGGAAATTCCAGCAGGAAATCCAGCGGCTCCAGACCTTCAGTACGCATTCGGCGTGCAGCGTCACGCAGATGGGCATTGCCGCGTACCTGGAAAACGGCGGCTATGACCGGCACTTGCGTTATATCCGGCAGGAGTACCGCAAGAACCTCAGCGCCTTTCAGCTGGCGGTGCAGCAGTACTTCCCCGAAGGCACGCAGATGAGCCGTCCCACTGGAGGCTTCATCCTGTGGGTCAGCCTGCCGGGGCGGGTCAATACCCAGGAGTTGCATGTGCGGGCGTTGCAACAAGGCATCAGCATCGCGCCAGGGCTGATTTTCAGTAACACCGAGCAGTTCAACCACTGCATTCGCTTGAACTGCGGCACCCCTTGGAACCGTGAGGCAGAGCGGGCCTTGATGACGCTGGGGCTGTTGGCCACTCAATTGTGCCAGGAGACAGCCAACGGATTTCTTTAGACGTCAGTGGCTTAGCTCGATGTGCTTGTCAGCGCCTCATTATCAGGCGAGCATGGGGGTCTCTGCCGTCAATGCTGTTGTATCTATGAAAGCCATTGTTCCTGCTGCCTGGGTTTTGATCGGCCTGTTGAGCGTCTTCCACATGGGAGGCGTAGTCGCGGCAGCGCCGGCGCAGGAAAAACCGGCCGCCAGTGTCACGAAGGATGCGCCGAAAAAAATCACGGCGGCCAAGAAACCTTCCGCCAAGAAGGTGGCACCGGCGAAGAAAAAACGCGCGCCCATCGCCTCCAAGAGCAAATCCGCCCACGAGGTCGCCAAGACCCCATTGCCGCCGGCCAAGCTGGATTTGAGCTTGCCCCATGAGATGGTCGATCAACTGCAACCACCGGGTAAGGTGGTGCAGTTCAAGCGTGAACCCCTCTTGCCGTCGATGTTCGGCGAGAAACCCGGGCCGTTTCAGCTCAATGGCCGTTTGTTGAGCAATGAAATGCAGCTGCCACTGCGCAACCAGGAGCGCAATGAGGTGGAAGGCGCAGCACTGGACTTCGAATTCAAGCAATAAACCTTCGACAGGCCTGCAGTTCGTCGCTGACCATTCGGTCATCCCGCCGTGGGCAAAAAAACACGCAGACGGTAATTTAAAACGAGTGTTTTAGCCGTTACTCTGTGTTCTGTTACTAACCATTACCTGTCCTGAGGATGTTGTCGTCATGAAATGCCGTGAAGGCTGTGGCGCCTGTTGCATCGCCCCTTCCATCAGCTCACCTATCCCTGGCATGCCCCAAGGCAAGCCGGCGGGAGAACGTTGCGTGCAATTGTCGGTCGATAACCTGTGCCGGATCTTCGGCCTGCCGGAGCGTCCGGCGGTGTGCTCGGCGTTCGAAGCCGACATCGAGGTTTGCGGCAGCAGCAGTGAAGAGGCCATCCGGCTGATCGGTTGGTGGGAGCAAATCACGGCAGCGTAATGAGTCAATGAACGGATCCTAACTGAACGAACTTGGACAATAAGGAAAAGAACTATGGGTTCGCTGCATCGTATGGCTGTGTTGTGTGGGTTGACCGTGTTGCTGGCAACGGCCACCGCTCAGGCAGAGGACTGGCAGGTTGCCAAGGAGAAAGACGGTATCAAGGTTTCCCTCAGTGAGGTGGCGGGCTCCAAATACAAGGCCTATCGCGGCGTGACGGTGATGAAAACCACCATGGCCAAGCTTCGGACCCTGCAGGAAGACGTTCCCGGTGCCTGCGCCTGGATTCATGAATGCAAGAGCCAGAAACTGCTCAAGCACGAAGGCAATCAGAGCTGGACCTACACTCAGTTCAACACGCCATGGCCGGTGACGTCCCGGGACTCGGTACTGGAAGTCACCACCGAGGAGGGCGCCGATGGCAGCCTGACCCGCAAGCTCAAGGGTGTGCCGAAATACCTGCCCGAAGAGCAAGGTTTCGTGCGCGTGACCCAGGTCGACGGCTTCTGGAAGTTCACGCCAAAGGGCGCTGGCCAGATCGAAGTGACCTACCAGGTCCACACCGAACCAGGGGGGGACGTGCCGTCCTGGCTGGCGAACAAGTTCGTGGTGGATGCACCGTTCAATACTTTGAAAGCCCTCAAGGCGCGCGCCGAAAACTGATCGGCCACGGCTTCATACCCAGAGACCGCCCCAGAGGCGGTCTTTTCATGGGTGCCGTCCAGACGCTCGGCGGAACGATTGTTCAGACCTCAATGTCGAGATAAAGGTAAGCCAGGCCCTGAATTGATCAAGGAGACACCGATGCAAAAGTGGGAAATCACTTTCGTGGATGATCATGGCGAAGCCATCGCCGAGCAGTTCGACTACGAGCAGGAGCCTACGATGGAGCAGGCTGCACAACTGATTCGCGAAAAATTGCTGCCCGTTTCCGCCCAACTGGACCTCAACGACCTGGAAGGTCGCACTGAAGATCCCACCGTCAAGAACCTCAAGTCCCAGCACAGTATCGAAATCATCAGCATTACATCGATTTCATGAAACGGTGCCTGGTCTCGCTTGGCAGCGGCCGCCACTTGCGGCTACTCTGCAATTGAGATCAGCGAAAGGATCGCCAAGGTCCGGTCTTGTCAGCTACATGCTTGTGTCCCGACGGCCATTTGATGCCGTACTGCTTGCAGCCTGAGGGCTTCACGCACGGGAAGACGGAAAGTCTATCCATTGGTTTCAGGAGGACGTTTCATGAGCACAGCCTATCAAGAAGACATCAGCACCAGCGTGTTGCGCCGCATGAAAGAAGGCGGTTTCGATTTTTCCCGATTCCATCCCATTGAGTTCTACGCCATTTTCCCGGACGAGGAGCGGGCGCGCAGGGCGGCAGGTCATTTTCGGGGAGAATCGTTGAACGCGCAGATCAGTGCACGGGACGATGGGGCTTGGTCGTTGGAACTGAGCCGGGTGATGTACGCCACTTACGATGACATTGGCGACTTCGAGCAAGACTTTGAGGCAGTCGTCGAACCCTTGGGTGGTGTGATCGAGGGCTGGGGTGTCAAGCAAGAGATCCGGCGCCTGCAGGCCTGACAGTCACTCACCGCAACCACAGCAACGGCTGACCTTGTGTCGGCCGTTTTCATGTCTGTGAGCTAACGAGAGTCCCTGTGGGAGCCGAGCTTGCTCGCGATGGCGGCTGCACGATCAACATCATTACTCGCTGACACACCACAATCACTTCCCCAGGTTTTGTACTTAACTGTATCCAGATCAAGTCGCGTCGTTTTTCCGAGACTATGCTCAGCAGAGCGACGCCCCTGCGTCGCAATGAAGCGGGGGCAGCGGGGTGGGGGCATTTGTTGCACTAGAAAAGTGCGCGGCCTGTCAGAGGAGAATCCAACCCGTTGATCATAAAGCGTTTATGCCGATGGCACGGGGCTTGCGAAGCCTTGCTGCCAGGGTGACAAGGAGTACGGCATGATCCGCAGCGGTTTTGATGAAATGTACGATGCCAACGGCCAGGTCCGCCCGCATTACCAGGCGTTTGCCCGCTGGCTGGCTGAAACGCCTGGTGAGCTGCTGGCGCAACGCAGGCGCGAAGCCGACCTGTTGTTTCATCGTGCTGGCATTACGTTTACGCTCTACGGGGACGAGCAGGGGACCGAGCGCCTGATCCCTTTCGACACTATTCCGCGCAGCATCCCGGCCAGTGAATGGCGGGTGGTCGAACGCGGCTGCATCCAGCGGGTCAAGGCGCTGAACATGTTCCTGGCCGACCTCTACCACGAACAACGGATCATCCGGGCCGGCATCATTCCCGCCGAACAGGTGCTGGTCAACGAGCAGTACCAACTGGCGATGCAGGGGCTTGATCTGCACCGCGACATCTATGCCCACATTTGTGGTGTCGATCTGGTTCGCGACGGTGACGGCACGTACTACGTGCTCGAAGACAATCTTCGTACGCCCAGCGGCGTCAGCTACATGCTCGAAGACCGCAAGATGATGATGCGCCTGTTCCCCGAACTGTTCGCCGCCCAGCGCATCGCCCCTATCGATCATTATCCGAACCTGCTGCTAGACACCCTGAAAAGCGCCAGCCCGCTGGACGATCCCAGTGTCGTGGTGCTCACGCCGGGGCGTTTCAACAGCGCGTTCTTCGAGCACGCGTTCCTGGCCCGAGAGATGGGCGTGGAGTTGGTGGAAGGCGCCGACCTGTTCGTGCGTGATGACAAAGTGTTCATGCGCACCACCGACGGCCCGAAAGCGGTGGATGTGATCTACCGTCGCCTCGACGACGCGTTCCTCGATCCGCTGGCCTTCAACCCGGACTCGATGCTCGGGGTGCCGGGCCTGTTGTCCTCCTATCGTTCCGGCAACGTGGTGCTGGCCAACGCCATCGGCACGGGCGTGGCGGACGACAAGTCGGTGTACCCCTTCGTCACCGACATGATCCGTTTTTACCTGGACGAGGAGCCGATTCTGAAGAACGTCCCTACATGGCAATGTCGTAATCCTGCTGAACTTTCCCACGTGCTGGCGAATCTTCCCGACCTGGTGGTCAAGGAAACCCAGGGTTCCGGCGGTTACGGAATGCTGGTGGGGCCGGCCGCGACGACGGCGCAGATCGATGCCTTCCGAGAGCGGATCAAGGCCAAGCCGCACGCCTATATCGCTCAGCCGACGCTGTCGCTCTCGACCTGTCCGACCTTTGTCGAAAACGGCATCGCCCCGCGCCACATCGACTTGCGGCCGTTTGTGCTGTCGGGGCGCGAGACCCGCGTGGTGCCTGGTGGGCTGACGCGGGTGGCGCTGCGCGAAGGTTCCCTGGTGGTGAATTCATCCCAGGGCGGTGGGACCAAGGATACTTGGGTAGTCGAGGATTGAGGAGCTGCCATGCTGAGTAGAACCGCCTCGGACCTGTACTGGATGTCGCGCTATCTGGAGCGCGCGGAAAACCTCGCACGGATGCTCGACGTCAGCTATTCGTTGTCACTGATGCCCCAGGACGGGCGTGGCGATGGCTTGCACGAGCTGGCCATGCCATTGCTGATCACCGGCACGCTGGATGATTATCGGGAGCGACACGCCGATCTGCACGCCGAGCGCCTGCTGCATTTCTTTGCCCTGGAAGCGGCCAACCCGGCCAGTATCTACAGCTGCCTCGGCGCCGCGCGAGCCAGTGCCCACGCGGTACGTGGGCGAATCACCGCCGACATGTGGGAGAACATCAACGCCACCTGGCTGGAAATTCGCGGTATCGCCGAGCAAGGCTTGAATCGCTACGGCATGAGCCGTTTCTGTGAGTGGATCAAGGAGCGATCCCACCTGTTTCGCGGCGCCACCTACGGCACCATCATGCGCAACGACGCGTTCCGCTTCATTCGCCTGGGGACCTTCATCGAAAGGGCCGACAACACCCTGCGCTTGCTCGACGCCCGCTACGAAATGGCCGGTGACCAGGCCGACACGGTCAGCGATGGCACGGCCCACGCCTATTACCAATGGAGCGCCTTGTTGCGAGCCTTGTCGTCCTTCGAGGCTTATACCGAGATCTACCGTGACGCCCCGGGCGCTCGCCATGTGGCTGAGTTGCTGCTGTTGCGCGCCGATGTGCCGCGTTCGCTGCGCGCCTGCACCGAAGAAATCAACCAGATCCTCGCGAGCCTGCCGGGCACCAACGGTCGGCAGGCACAACGGCTGGCGGCGGAAATGGACGCACGCCTGCGCTACACCGGCATCAATGAAATCCTCGACGGGGGCCTGCATGCCTGGCTCACCGAATTCATCCCACTGGTCCGTGAACTGGGCAATGCCATTCACAGTTCCTACCTGGAGGTCATATGAGACTCTCGATCAGCCATGAAACGGCCTACCACTATGAAGATCAGGTGCGCGCCAGCATCCAGTACCTGCGCCTGACGCCCCACGACAGCGAACGCCAGCATGTGCTGAGCTGGCAACTGGATTTGCCCCGGCCGGTGCGTGCGCAGTTGGACCCGTTCGGCAATATCCTTCACGTACTGACCCTGGACGAACCCCACGAAACAATCATCATCGGTGCCCGCGGACAGGTGGATATCGATCCGTTGCGCGAAGCCGAGCACGAGAGCCAATCGGCGCTGCCGTTCCTGCGCTTCACCCGGCTAACGGAAGCGGACGAAGCCCTTCGAGCCTTCGCCGCGCAGCAATGCCAGCAGCGTCGTGATCGCTCGGCGCTGATCGACCTGATGCACGGGCTGAACCAGCACATGATCTACACCCCAGGCACCACTGAGGTGGAGACCAGTGCGGCCCAGGCTTTTGCCGGTCGTAGCGGGGTGTGCCAGGATCACACCCACGCCTTCCTGGCCTGCGCCCGTAGCCTGGGGGTGCCGGCGCGGTATGTCTCGGGGTATCTGTTCAGCGAAGAGAGCGAACACCTGGCAAGCCATGCCTGGGCGGAGGCCTGGCTTGACGACGCCTGGTACAGCTTCGACGTGACCAACCAACTGGCCCGTCCGGAGCGCCACCTGAAGCTGGCCGTGGGCCTGGATTACCTGGACGCCTGCCCGGTACGTGGCATGCGTCGTGGCGGCGGTTGCGAGCAGATGCATGCCAAGCTGGTCGTGCCACCGGCGCCGGTGATCACGGTGCAACAACAATAACCTTCCAACGAGGGCGCTTTTGTGGCGAGGGAGCTTGCTCCCGCTCGAGTGCGAAGCGCTCGCAAGCTTTTTAAGGGGCTGCTGCGCAGCCCAGCGGGAGCAAGCTCCCTCGCCACAAAAAAAGCAATCTCACGGGGCCAATGGCTGCTTGCGTCCCGCCATATGCTTCAAATAACCCACCAGCAAATCCAGCTCGGAATCCGGCAGCACCGCAGCCGAGAACCCGGGCATCTTGCCCTGGGGCCAGCGACGCAGCGCTTGCGGGTCGCGAATGTAGTGCTTGAGGAAATCCCCGAAGAAGTATTCGGTCGGGTTGAAGGGAATGTTCAGGTCAGGGCCGAACTGTGCATCGCCTGCGCCATTGAGCCGGTGGCATGCCAGGCAATTTTTCTGGAACAGTTCGAAACCTTTATTGACCGGGTCGTCCTTGGCCAGGCTGGGCGCCGGTAGCAGGGCGGGGAAGCGTTCGGCCACGGCCGACAGGCGCTTGATTGTCGCCACCGCGTAGGGCCATTGCTCCGGGCTGATGTGGCCAGCCTGCGGATCGGTCCAGACCAGATAGAAAGGCCCGGCACTGTGCTTGCCTTCCCCCAGCGACGGCCATGGCTTGGCCGGGTCCTCGATCGCCAGCCAGGCCCGGGCCCCGCTCTTGTTGAGTAACGGCGCCGCAGGCATTTCGGCAGCGAAGCCGTCCAGGGCAACGGCTTGCAGGTGGTCGTTCGCTTGGACGCCCGTCAATAGTGCCGTCAGCGGCACGGCTCGATAGCTCATCGGTTTCTTGTAGGAAACGTCATCAGCGATCTGGACCGTTTGAACATCCGGATGCTTGAGCAGTTCTTCGGTTTGCCAGGTGCGCGTACCCGCGCCCAACTCCAGCACCAGTTGAGCGGCATAAAGGGGCGTGCTGAGCAGCAACGCCCCGAACACAATAAGAGCTTTCAAGTCGATCGCCTTCCATGTCGAGGGGGTGCCGCAAAGGTTGGCACAGCCATCGCGGCTCGAACAGAGACCGTCACATTTTTTGGCGACAACTAATGGATGATGCAGATGCCCTCGCGCAGGATTCAGCCAATCACCTTGGTGATATTCGGCAAAATCAACAGCAGCGTCGTGGCAAAGAGAATGAGTCCGGCTTGGCGAACTTTCGAATGTTTGAACATGGCTGACCCGCCTTTATTGTTATTTCCTAAAAGCCAGCCTGCATATCCATGGCGGCTGGCGTTGCACTTCCTGTTCGACAAGCGCCTCGGCAAAACCCGACGACTTTCTTGTACAAGGATTACATTAGGGGCCGCGGCGGCCTTGGCTTAGATCCAATTCGTATCAGTTTGGTACAGGTTGCTCTAAAAAAGGCATGAGGCCTATTGCCACCTTCCTGTCGGCCCTTTTGCTAGACAGCTTGCCCTCCTGAATCGGTTAACCCGATAGCTCGCTACCGTTCGTCTGAGCGTGGCCGTCAACGCCATTGAGCACTGCGGTCATTGAATCCGGCGCCGCTGGGCTTATGGTTGAAGGCATCGCATTACCCCGTGGTTTCGAGGACGTCATGACCCAAGCTTTGATTTTCGACGCATTACGCACGCCCCGCGGCAAGGGCAAGGCCGATGGCGCCTTGCACAGCGTCAAGCCGGTGAACCTGATGGGTGGCCTGCTCAGCGCTTTGCAGCAGCGCATGGATCTGGACACCAGCCAGGTCGATGACATCGTGCTCGGTTGCGTGACCCCGGTAGGTGAGCAGGGGGCCGATATCGCCAAGACCGCCGCGCTGGTGGCCAATTGGGATGTCAGCGTGGCAGGCGTGCAACTCAATCGGTTTTGCGCCTCGGGCCTGGAGGCGGTGAACTTGGCGGCGATGAAAGTGCGTTCCGGGTTCGAAGACCTGGTGGTGGCCGGCGGCGTCGAATCCATGTCCCGGGTGCCCATGGGCAGCGATGGCGGCGCGTGGGCGCTGGACCCGCAAGCCAACCTGCACGGTCACTTCGTTCCCCAGGGCATCGGCGCCGACTTGATCGCCACGCTGGAAGGCTTTAGCCGTGAGGATGTCGACGGTTATGCGCTGCATTCCCAGCAAAAAGCAGCGCGTGCCCGGGCTGACGGTTCGTTCAATAAATCCCTGGTCGCCGTGCGGGACCAGAATGGCATCGTGCTGCTGGACCACGACGAGTTCATCCGCGCCGACTCCACGCTCGAAGGCCTGGGCAAGCTCAAGCCAAGCTTCGAGGCCATAGGCCAGATGGGGTTCGATGGCACGGCGTTGCGCGTCTATAGCCATGTCGAACGAATTCATCACGTGCACACGCCGGGCAACAGTTCCGGCATCGTCGATGGCGCGGCGCTGATGTTGATCGGTTCCGAAGCCAAGGGGCGCGCCATGGGCCTGCAACCCCGGGCGCGGATCGTCGCCAGCGCTGTCACCAGTACCGACCCGACCATCATGCTCACCGGCCCGGCGCCGGCTACCCGCAAGGCCCTGGCCAAGGCCGGGTTGCGGGTGGAGGACATTGACCTGTTCGAAGTCAATGAAGCCTTCGCCTCGGTGGTGCTCAAGTTCATCAAGGACATGGCCATCGACCCTGCCAAGGTCAACGTCAACGGTGGCTCCATCGCCATGGGGCATCCCTTGGGCGCCACGGGGTGCGCAATTCTCGGTACGTTGCTCGACGAATTGGAGGTGCGTCGCCTGCGTTATGGCCTGGCGACCCTGTGTGTCGGCGGCGGCATGGGCATTGCCACCGTCATTGAACGCCTCTGAGCCCCGACTTCAAGGAACACTTTTTCATGACCGATGCCATCCGTTACGAAACTGGCCAGGACCGGATCGTCGTCCTGACCCTGGACATGCCGGGCCAGAGCGCCAACACCATGAACGCGGTGTACCGTGAGGCCATGGCCGCCTGCGTCGCCCGTTTGCAGGCTGAAAAGGACTCGATTGCCGGTGTGATCATCACCTCGGCCAAGCACACCTTCTTCGCGGGTGGTGACCTCAATGAATTGATCAAGGTCGGCAAGTCCGAGGCCAAGGCTTTCTACGACAGGGTCCTGCTGCTCAAGGCCCAACTGCGTACTTTGGAGACCCTGGGTAAACCCGTGGTGGCGGCCATCAATGGCGCGGCCCTCGGCGGTGGTTGGGAAATCTGCCTGGCCTGCCATCATCGTGTGGCCCTGGACCTGCCGTCGGTGCAGCTCGGCCTGCCGGAGGTCACGCTCGGCCTGTTGCCGGGTGGTGGTGGGGTGGTGCGGATGGTGCGACTGCTCGGTTTGGAAAAGGCCTTGCCGTATCTGCTCAAGGGCAAGAAGGTCAATGCGCAACAAGCGCTGCTGGCCGGTTTGATCGATGAGCTGGCGAAGGATCGTGATGAACTGCTGGCCAAATCCCGGGCCTGGATTCTTGCCAACCCCAGCGTCATCCAACCCTGGGATGCAAAGGGCTATCGACTCCCGGGCGGCACGCCGTCTGATCCGAAAGTTGCGCAAATGCTGGCAATCGCCCCTTCGATCCTGCGCAACAAGACCCAGGGTTGCCTGCCGGCACCGGAGAAAATCCTCTGCGCAGCGGTGGAGGGCGCCCAGGTTGATTTCGACACCGCGCACCTGATCGAAACCCGCTACTTCACTGAACTGACCACCGGCCAGGTGGCGAAGAACCTGATTGGCACCTTCTGGTTCCAGCTCAACGAGATCAAGGCCGGTGGTTCTCGCCCACAGGGTCTTGCGCCTTATCTGACGAAAAAAGTCGGCGTGCTCGGCGCGGGCATGATGGGGGCGGGTATCGCCTATGTCAGCGCCGTGGCCGGCATCGCGGTGGTACTCAAGGATGTCGATCTGGCGGCGGCCGAGAAGGGCAAGGCCCGTTCGGCGGCGTTGCTGGATAAAAAGGTCGCCCGCGGCCAACTCACCGCCGAGCAGCGCGAAGCCACGCTGGCGCGGATTCACCCCACCGACAGCAACGCAGACCTGGCCGGCTGCGACCTGGTCATCGAAGCGGTGTTTGAAGATCGCGCCCTGAAAGCCAGCGTGTCGGCCGCCGCCCAGGCGGTGGTGGGCGATGATGCGGTGATCGCTTCCAACACCTCGACCTTGCCCATCACCGGCCTGGCCCTGGCTGTACCGGACCCGACGAAGTTCATCGGCCTGCACTTCTTCAGCCCGGTGGAAAAAATGCCCCTGGTGGAGATCATCAAGGGGGCGCGTACCAGTGACGCGACTTTGGCTCGGGGTTTCGATTTTGTCCTGCAGATCAACAAGACGCCGATTGTGGTCAACGACAGTCGCGGTTTCTTCACATCGCGGGTGTTCGGCACCTTTACCAATGAGGGCATCGCCATGCTCGGCGAGGGCGTGAGCGCGCCGATGATCGAGACCGAAGCGCGCAAGGCCGGGATGCCGGTCGGGCCTCTGGCGATCTCTGACGAAGTTTCCCTCAGCCTGATGAGCCATATCCGCGCGCAAACCTCCAAGGACCTGCACGCAGAAGGGAAGATGCCGATTGAGCACCCGGCATTCGCCGTGATTGACTTGCTGCTCAACGAGTACAAGCGGTCGGGCAAGGCCGCCGGTGCCGGTTTTTATGAATACCCGGCCAATGGGCAAAAGTACCTGTGGCCACAGCTGAAGAGCCGCTTCGAGAAAACCGATGGGCAGATTTCCCCGCAGGATATCCGGGATCGCCTGCTGTTCATCCAGGCCCTGGAAACCGTGCGATGCATGGAGGAGGGAGTGCTGACTTCGACGGCCGACGCCAACATCGGCTCGATCTTCGGCATCGGCTTCGCTGCCTGGACCGGCGGTGCGCTGCAGTTCATCAACCAATACGGCCTGCAAGACTTTGTCGGTCGCGCCCAGTATCTGGCCGAGCAATACGGCGAGCGCTTCTCCCCGCCGGCCTTGTTGTTGGAGAAAGCCGCCCGCCACGAACTGTTCTGACAGACCGGGGAAGGGCTTGCCTTGGAACCATGTTTCAAGGCAGGCTCTGGGGTGTGCAATATTCCCATCATCGTGTCAGGTATTTTTTATGTCGCTACGCATCTGCATTCTGGAAACCGATATCCTGCGTCCGGAACTGGTCGACCAATATCAGGGTTACGGGCAGATGTTCCAGCGCCTGTTTTCGCAGCAGCCCATTGCGGCCGAATTTGTTGTGTACAACGTGATGGAGGGGCATTACCCCAGCGATGACGAGCAGTTCGACGCTTATCTGGTGACCGGCAGCAAGGCTGATTCCTTCGGCACCGACCCTTGGATCCAAACCCTCAAGACCTACCTGCTGGCGCGCTATCAGCGCGGCGATAAATTGCTCGGTGTGTGCTTTGGTCACCAGCTGCTGGCGTTGTTGCTGGGCGGTAAGACCGAGCGCGCCACCCAAGGCTGGGGCGTCGGCACCCATCGCTACAAGCTCGCCGCCAAGGCGCCTTGGATGAGCCCGGTGATGGAAGAATTGACCTTGCTGATCAGCCATCAGGACCAGGTCACCGAATTGCCCGAAAGCGCGACGGTCATCGCTTCCAGCGATTTCTGCCCGTTCGCCGCCTACCACATCAACGATCAGGTGCTGTGCTTCCAGGGGCACCCAGAGTTCATCCACGATTATTCCCGGGCCTTGCTGGAGATTCGCCAGCAGCACCTCGGCGAGCAGATCTATAGCCAGGGTGTGGCGAGCCTTGCCCACGAGCATCACGGCACCACGGTGGCGGAGTGGATGATGCGTTTCGTCGCGCACAAGCCGCAGGCCGAAGCCACCCAAGGCTAACGGTCCCCCCTCATGTGGGAGCGAGCTTGCTCGCGATAGCGGTGGATCAGTTGGCCTGATGCTGGATGTGCCAGGTCATCGCGAGCTTGCTCGCGATGAATCCCACACACATCCCAGCGAGGAACGCTCGCCTACAACCATCCTGATCGCTTGAAGCTCCACCACAGCGACGAGCATCCCACCGCGATAACTCCTAGCACCGCGAAATAGCCGTATTGCCAACTCAGCTCCGGCATGTCCTGGAAGTTCATCCCATAGATCCCGGCCACAGCCGTGGGAAACGCCAGGATCGCCGCCCAAGCTGCAAACTTGCGCTGCACCACGCTCTGGCGCGACGCTTCGAGCAACACGCCGACTTCGATGGTCTGGCTGGCGATGTCGGCCAGGGTTGTCAGGTCTTCCATTTGCCGGGTGACATGAATCTGCACGTCGCGGAAGTACGGGCTCATGTTCTTGTCGATGAAGGGGAAGTCCAGTCGCTGCAACTCTTCACTGATCTCCACCATTGGCGCCGCATAACGGCGCAGGCGCAATACGTCGCGGCGCAAGCTGTGCAGGTTCTGGATGTCCCGTTCGTTCAGGGAACTGCACATGACATTGTGTTCCAGCTCATCGATTTCGGCGTGGATGGCCTCACCCATTGGCTGGTAGTTTTCAATCACGAAATCAAGGATGGCATAGAGGACGAAATCTTCCCCGTGTTTCAGCAACAGCGGACGCGCCTCACAGCGCTGTCGGACGTGGGCGTAGGACGCGGAGTGGCCGTTGCGAGCCGTGATGATGTAGCCCTTACCTGCAAAGATATGGGTTTCGATGAACTGCAGCTTGCCGTCCTTGCGTATCGGCGAATACGTGACGATAAACAGCGCATCGCCAAAGGTCTCCAGCTTGGGACGGCTGTGTTTCTCCATGGCGTCTTCGATGGCCAGTTCGTGCAGGTTGAATTGACGCTGCAAGTTGGTCAGCTCCAGGGCGCTGGGCTCTTCGAGACCGATCCACACAAAATGACCAGGTTTGGCAGCCCAGGTGCTGCCTTCGTCGAGGGTGATATTGGTGACTTTCTTACCGGCGCTGTAGACCGCAGCAGCAACGACTCTACCCATAATGTGGTTCACTTCTTATTGGAAATGGCAGTGACAGGCGGCGTCCAGCTTAACGCGCCCTGTAGCTTGAGAGTCAGCAAAATCTGCGGAGTTCGGCGGCAAAAGAAAACCCACCGAGGGGGTGGGTTTCCATTCAGGCGGCTTGCAACTGCCGGTCCATTGCCGCGATGCATTCGCGCATCTGCTCACGGCATTGGGCGATGAGCCGAGGCATGTCATCCATGCTCAATCCGGCCGTAGGAATCGCCGGCAACGAGCGTATGAGGATGTCACCGCTGCGCCAGCGATTGAGGCGCATGTGCTTGATGTAGCTGCTCACGCACACCGGAACAATCGGCACTCCGGCGGCTATTGCCATCTGGAAGGCGCCTTTCTTGAATGGCAGCAGGTCTGCGCCCAGATTGCGCGTGCCTTCCGGAAAAACCCAGATCGAGGTGTCCTCGTGCTGCAAGGTATGGGTGGTGGTCAGCATCGATTTTCGGGCCTTGATCGCGTTACCGCGGTCGATCAACACGTTGCCCGCCAGCCAGAACAATTGCCCGAACAGCGGCACCCATTTCAGGCTCTTCTTGCCGATGCACACGGTACGGCGCGGCACCACGTTGCCGAACATGAACAGGTCATAGTTGGATTGGTGGTTGGCGATGATGACGCAGCCGTTGGGCTTATTCACCAGCGAGTCGACCTGCGTCCGGACCCGCAAACGCAAAATGCACATCGCCGGCAATGCGTACAACCTTGCGCATAAACGGCTGTTGTCCGGATTGAACGGCCGGCACAGGCCCAGAATCACCCCGAGCACGCCAGCCATTACAAAATGCAGGCCCATCAATAACATACGCAATACAAACAGCATCTACGGGCCCCATCGGGACAAAAGGTTGCGCAGTGTACGGATGTGCACTGTTTTCGGCAATTGCCCCTATAGATGTAGGAAATAGACGATGTTTAAGCGCATGTCTCCAAATAACGCGACAGAACCGGCCTAGAGCGGTTGCGGACTTTTAAACGGCGCGCGTAGGAAAAAGCCCGGCTCTACAAGCGTCAGCCCAAGTGCTCCTGATCCAGCAGAATCGCACTGTCCAGCGTATCCAGCAGAGCCTTGCGCACTTTCAGCTTGGTGTTCTTATGGGCTGTCATGTTGATCTTCTTCAACTGACGCGCCGCTTCCAGGGCCGCGCCCTGCAGTTCTTCGGCCGACACCACCTTGTCGAGGAAACCGGCATCCACAGCGCCCTGCGGATTGAACATCTCGGCATTGATCACCGAGCGGTGAAACGCCGACTTGCGCAGGCGATCACGAGCCAGCTCGATACCGGCGTGGTGCATGGTCATGCCGATCTGCACTTCGTTCAGGCCGATGCTGAATGGCCCTTCCACACCAATGCGGTAATCCGCCGAGAGCAGCAGGAACGCACCCTTGGCCACCGCATGCCCCGGGCAAGCAACAACGACGGGGAAGGGGTGCGACAACAGGCGACGCGCCAGGGTCGAGCCGGCCGTGACCAGGCTCACCGCTTCCTTGGGACCGGCAGTCATCACTTTCAGATCGTAACCACCCGACAAAATCCCCGGTTGCCCGGTAATGATCACCACCGCCCGATCCGCCGTCGCCTGGTCCAGCGCAGCGTTGAACGCGGCAATCACATCTGGCGAGATGGCATTGACCTTGCCGTTGTTCAAGGTCAGGGTCGCGATACCGTCTTCGAGATGGTAGGCAATCAAGTCGCTCATGACGCTATTCCTTGTAAGAGAAGTGACGCAGACGTTACCCACCGCCGCAGGTCAGGTAAAGCGCCGTGACTGACTCACCGGTCAGCCCCAAGCCCCGCAAACAGCCTGGCCCTCCCATCCCACCAAGCCTTCATCTATAGAGCATTGCCTATACAGCCCCGAAGATTGGCCGGTTTGCCATGCCCAGGCGCGTTTGAAAAGCCCGACCAAGCTTAACCGCATGAAAATTCTGAAAAAAACCTTTGCCATCGGAAAAGCTTTCGACTACATTAGCGCGCCTCGACAGACTGAACAGTTTGCCGAGATACGGTGAAGTGTCCGAGTGGCTTAAGGAGCACGCCTGGAAAGTGTGTATACAGGAAACTGTATCGAGAGTTCGAATCTCTCCTTCACCGCCAAATTCGATACACACAAAACCCCTGGTTTTCCAAGAAAACCAGGGGTTTTGTGGTTTCTGCCGTCTGAAAAATGACGATAGGGGGAAATGGCCCCCAGGTGACACGCCGGCAGTGCAAAAGGTGTGAATTTCCTAACCTTGACTCCGCCACCCAAATGACTATCCCCCAATGTAGCCATGCTACAAAACGGCCTGTTCAACGCGCGGAAAAAAAACGATGTCATCGCTCGCCAACGGAAGGCCCACCAATCGATTCGGCTTGTTTTGCATAGCCAGTTTTCTCCTGTCCATTTCTTATGGCGCCACTTTCCTGATCTCGCTGCTGGTGTCCTCCCTGGGGGGAACTGAGCGCGATGCAGGGCAAGTCTTTGCCGTTGCCATGACGAGTACTCTGGTCGCGGTGGTCGCCTCGGGGCATTTGATGCAGCGCGTAGGCGCTGCACTGTGCGTGGCCCTTGGCGCTGTGTTTCTGGTCATTGCGTCCATGGGTTTTGCGCTGCTATCGGACCTTGGTATCGGTTTGTTGGCCTGCGGTTTGATGCTGGGGATCGGCTGGGGACTGTTTTACACGGTTGGGCCCATCATGGTCGCAGCGATGGTCGAGCCATCCAGGCGGACTCATTGTTTCGCGCTTTTGTCGGGCAGCATGTTGACGGGGATCGGTAGTGGCCCTCTTTCAGGCAAGTTGGCCAGCTCCGTTGGGCTCCCCATACAGACGGCTTTCTTCTTTGCCGCCGCAGCAGCATTGTTGGGTGGGCTGTATTTTTGGTGGCTGAGAACGGGCTTTGCCGAAGTGGAGCGCCGCTCTGGCGATAAGGCTCGGATGGGGCTGAGATCGGCGACGGATGTGCTGCGCTCACGTTCGGCGTTGTCCATTTTGATGGTGGGGCTGGGCGGCGCGATCTTTGGCGGCCTGGGCAGTTTCCAGACCAGTTATGCCGCCAGTCAGGGACTTGATTACTCCCTGTTTTTCGTCGGCTTCATGGGGGCGGCTATCGCTTGTCGGTTGTTGATTGCCGGGTGGGTGGTCAGCCGTGACCCTCTCGCGACTTCTTGCCTGTTGACCACGTTGATGTTGGTCGCCGTGACAGGGTTCGGTGTGTGGGTCCATGACAGTCTGAGTTATGGGGTGACCGCCGCCTTGCTTGGGGTCGGTTACGGTCTCAACTATTCAGTCATCAATGGCCTGGCTGCCAACGAGGCGCCACCTGGGCTGACCGCACAAGCGCTGCTGCTTTTCAGCCTGTCCTACTTCATTGGCGTATTCGGGTTTCCCTTTATCGCCGGCAAGCTCATCAGCAGCACGGGCGTGAATGGGATGCTGCTTAGTGTCGGATTGATCGCTCTGCTTGCCTGGGCCTTGAGCGTCAGTCGCTGGCTGGCCGGGCGGTTCTGGAAACCAGCCTTCTCTGAATGAAAAATTCTCCTCAGGCGTGCGATAGCTTCCGGTGGGCGGGGAGATTGAGCACTGGGGCAAGAAGGTCGCGAAGACTGAAGGCAGAAAGGCACGGCAAATTGCTTGATGGACGGCTGCCCGTGGAGCCTCGCCACTGGACAGCATCAGGCAACCTCACAGCAGTATCGGGCAAAGGTTTCTGGGCACATGCCGTTAAGGTCCTCTTGGAAGAGCGTCTTATCAACTGCATGGCTGTGAGAGAACATCATGACCCGATGGATGAATTTTGCTTGGCGCGTCCAGGCGCTTGCACTGTCTTTAATATTGTTTACGAACAACGTCTGGGCTTCGGAAAACACCGAGCACGCGAATGCGACGCTGGTCCGCCAGGCGTTCATTAACTGGCAGCAGGGCAACGGCACGGCGTTCGATCTGCTGGCGCCCAATGCGAAATGGACCGTGGCCGGGACGAGTCCTGTTTCCGGTGTCTATAACAGTAAGGCTGAACTGGCCCAAGTCGTGCGGCCGATTACCGCGCGACTGGCAACACCAATTGTCCCCACGGTGCAGAGCATCGTTGCTCAGAATGATGTCGTGGTTGTGCTGTGGAACGGAACAGCCACGGCGCTTGATCACAAGCCCCACAACAACACCTACCTGTGGCACATGACCTTCAAGAATGGTCAGATCATTGAAGTCACCGCCTTCCTGGATACCTACGTGCTGAACGATCTTATCCAACGCGTAAAACCCCCACAGTAGTGGCTGGGCTATCTTGTTGGCTGTGAAGCAGTTCGCTTTTCCGTGGCGTGCTCTCCAAAAGGTTTACTCGATTCAGAACAAAAACCGGAAATGCGTGGTCTTTGTCAGTACCCCAAGTTCGTCTCTCCCTGAGGTCGCACAATGAGTCTGATCGATTGTCCTGAATGCGCTTCCAGAATTTCCGACAAGGCCTACGCCTGCCCACATTGCGGCAATCCTTTCCGGGAGCCGAGTTTCCGTCTGACTGAGAAGAACGTGGGACAGATTGCCGGGGTGACCGGCGTCTGGCTCACCGCGCCGTGGATCGCGCGGATGGTCTTTGGTGTGGTGGCCGTGGTTGCGGTGGCGGCGGTGTTGATTCTGCGGTGACTGTGTCGATTGGCTAGCTAGCCGGGCCCGTCGTGCAAGCGCTCTGCCGAACATAATAATTGTCGAATTCACTGCTTTCGACGAATTGGAAACCGTGGCGGATGTAAAAGCGATTCGAGGCGCTTTCCTTAAGGGCACCCACCCTGAGCGGGAGCGCGGCCGCATCCGCTTCCTTGAAAATATGACCGAGAACAGCAGCGCCTATTCTTGAGCCTTGCGCGCAGGGCCTGACATACAAGTGGTCAATCAAGAGCTCATTGTTGAGGGGCCTGACCACAACGAACCCAACCCGAACAAGTCAGGTGATCCAGAATGCAAACCGATTCGCCGCTTTGGCGAGAAAAAGTCCGCGTTCACAGGCCATATGGATGACTTAAGCGAAGCGATGAATTTGATGCGCCGTGTAAGTCCCGCCACGTAAATCTTTACTCTGAAAAGGGCTGCCGTTCCACTGTCCGGCCACTCGTCTCCACTGGATCCATGGCCTGGCGCCATCATCCACCGTGTCCTAGTCTTTCCTGGTCGGCAGGACCACATCGATACTCATTGCACGGTGTCCAGGGAGTCATGGAATGGCGAACAAGAAAGGAACTGAGTTGGTAGCGGGTTTAGAGACAATCACCGGAGCAGCAGGGATTTTCGGAATCTGTTATTCAATACTCACCTGGAGCGGTGTAGGAAAAGGCTTCAGTCCCTTCAGTTTTGGTGCTTGGAAAAAAACACTGGGCAAGCTTGTCGAAGATGGGCATGCCACGACCTTTCTCATCGACGGCAGAAACATCACCATGACGGGTATCAGTGATGACGGATGGGTATTCAATACAGGGGCTCTTGGCTCCACCGACTGGGCTCGTGCCACTGGCAGCGCGACCACTTATGTCTATTACATCGGTGTGAATAAAGCTTTCGTGAAAAAGTATCGGAAGCTTGAAGCCAAGCTAAAAAAAACCAAAACCTCCTACGATGCTTTCTGGCCCAATCTCCCGACTGCGAAAACCCAGTACCAGAACTGTGTGAGCCATAGCCACTATCTGATTTCCGAGCTGGGACTTGCTCACTGGGGTAATACCGTCAAGGGCTGGTGGATGCCGTCGGCGAGTAATTGGGTGGATTGGTTTAAAAGTTTCGCGCCTGTGCAGCGAGACGGATTCAGCTGGAAATACAAGAGGTTCGACGGCATCAACACGCACATTCCAGGTTAGGCGCAGCCTGGAATAGTTGGTATAAAAACGGCTCGTTGACTGAACGAGCCGTTTTTCCATAGCCGACAGACTCATCACGTATTCAATGCCAATTGCGGACTGTCCGGATTCAACTGCTGTCGCCTGAACTGCCCCGGCGGCTGTCCATGTATCTGGCGAAAACGCCTGGAAAAATAGGCCTCGTCGGCAAAACCGCACAACCTCGCCACTTCGCCCACTGGCCGTGTTCCATTGAGCAAGTAATTGCGCGCCGCATGCATCCGGCGTTCGAGTACCAGTTCGGTGAAGGTCTTGCCGATTTCCTTGCGCAGCCAGTGGGTCAGGTACGTCGGTGACAGGTAAGTTGCCGCGGCCACCTTGATCAGGTTGAGGTCGGGGTCGGCGATGTTCTTGCGCAAGTACTCGGACATCCGGCCCAGCGCATCGCGTCGGCTGACTTCGGCGGCGTTCTCTTCAGCCAAGCGCTTGAGCGGCTCGGCGTACAAGGCGCAGACGCTGCCGATCAGTTGCAGCAACAAGCCCTTGAGCATCTCGCGGGTGCCGAACTGACGGTTCTGGTCCAGGCCACGCATCTGCTCGATCAGCGCGCAGGCTTTGGCGAAATCCTCCTCCCCCAGAATGAAGTCCAAGTGTTCCTGGAAGCGGAACGGTGACAGTTCCGGCGCCAGCAGAATCGAGACCTCTTCCAGGTCCATCGGGTCGCACTGCAGATGCGGCAGCAGGAACGTCTGGGAAAAATTGATCACCATGAAGTTGCTCTCGGCCGGGTGCGGAATCACATGCACGCGGTGGGGCAGGATGAAGGCCAGGGTGTTGCGCGGAAACGGACGTTCGACGTTGCCAATGTGTTGCACGGTATCGCCGCCAAGGTTGATCTGGATCTGGAAGTATTCGTGGCGGTGCGGGCTGGTTTCGGCGCGCCGACCCTTTTTGTCGCGGATGTAGAAATCCGTCAATTCGCTGCGTTGCTGCATGACGTAGGTGGGGACTCGGCTCGGTGATGACATCTCCTGGGAATCCTTTGCGGTGCATGACGGTGATGACGATTGTGACTGTGCATCTTGATGATTTTCAAGGAGTCATACGATGACGAAGCTGTTGGCGTGAATTTTCTGTCTCTTGAAAATGGAGGGCGCTTGTCCAAAAACGATAAATTTTATTTTTTTAGTTTGTGCTTTAAAAACAAATACTTAGGTTTGTAATAGGAAGATTATGAAAAAAATCACCCATCTTATTTTTTTGGACAGGTTCCTTTGATGCGGTTTTAAACGGGAAAAATGATCTAACAGCTCAGTTGATTTCGAATGGTTGTACGACCACTGTTGAGCCACGCAACCCGTCTCTCCATCCAAAAACAATCAAAAGGTGCGCACATCATGAACCTGTTCCTGCTTCACGCCGACCCTCCCGATTGCTCCTGCGACAGATCCTGTTGCAAGGCCTCTTTGAACACCTGACACCGGCTGTTCGCGCTTCTCATTCCTGTAGCGATTGTTCTGCCCCGGCATCGAGGGCATTGTTTTCGGCTGCTCGTAAACATTTCGACGCTTCTAACAATAACGAGGTCCACCATGTCGAACTCTCACACCTCCCAAATTGCCAGCGCCCGGGACGCCGCAGTACCAGAGCGTCTGCCGTCGCGGCGGCGTTGGTTCATGCTGTCGTTGCTGCTGATCGCGACGATCATCAACTACATCGACCGTGTGAATATCTCGATTGCCGCGCCGTTCCTCGCCAAGGACCTGGGCCTGGACAAGATCGAGATGGGCCTGATTTTTTCGGCGTTTGCCTGGACTTACGCGATCGCACTGGTGCCGGCCGGCTTCATCGCCGATCGCTTCGGTTCCCGGTTCACCTACGGGGTGTCGCTGATCGGTTGGTCGACCGTCACCGTGTGCCAGGGCTTGGCCACGGGCTTCGCTTCGCTGTTCGGTCTGCGCCTGGCCGTCGGCGCGATGGAAGCGCCGGCGTTTCCGGCCAACAGCCGGGCGGTCACGGTGTGGTTCCCGGCGCGTGAACGGGGCCTGGCCAGCAGCATTTACGTCTGCGGCCAGTACTTGGGCACGGCGCTGTTTACCGGTGCACTGCTCTGGCTAGCCACCACTTATGACTGGCGCCATGTGTTCTACAGCACCGGCGCACTTGGCATCGTCTTCGGTGTGGCCTGGCTGTTCTTGTATCGCGACCCGATGAACTGCAAGAAAGTCAGCAAGGAAGAACTCAAGTACATCGAAGCCGGGGGAGGGCTGGTCAAGAGCAGCCAGGAGCGCACCCGCTTCAACTGGCGGCAGATCGCCGAGCTGTTCAGCTATCGGCAGGTCTGGGCGATTTGCATTGGCAAGTTCGCCAGCACCTCGGCGCTGTACTTCTTTCTCACCTGGTTCCCCACGTACCTGATCGAAGAGCGTCAGCTGACCATGATCAAGGCCGGGATCTTCGCCGTGCTGCCGTTCGTGGGCGCGACGGTGGGCATCCTGCTCGCCGGGATTGTGTCCGACCTGCTGATCCGTCGCGGCTACTCGCTGTCCTTCGCCCGCAAGTTGCCGTTGGTGGTCGGGTCGATGCTGGGCATGTCCATCGTCCTGGTGAATTTCACCGATTCGAACGTGATCTGCATCGCCGTACTGACGATTGCCTTTTTCGCCCAGGGCATCGCTTCGTCCTCGTGGGCGGCGGTGTCGGAAGTGGCGCCCAAGGAACTGATCGGGCTGACCGGCGGGATCACCAGCCTGGCGGCCAACATCGGCGGGATTGTCACCCCCATCGTGATTGGCGCAATCGTCCACAAGACCGGCTCATTCGCCTTGGCCTTCTGGTTCATCGGCGGCGTGGCGCTGATCGGCACCTTGTCCTATTCGTTGCTGCTCGGCCGTTTGTATCGCATTGAACTCAAGGCGCGTTGAGCCCGGAAAAAAGCTGTTTTTCTCCAACACGAGGTGGCATTCCTCCAACTTCGCCGAGGATTGCCGCCGTACGCTGGCCCCTCCAACAGGACTTTTATCAGGATGAACATGCCCGAGTATGTCTTTACCCCGGACTTGCCAGTGACCCTGCCGGTTGTTGGCAGCCCGCAGCGTTTTCCCGTCGGCCGGGTCTTTTGCGTCGGTCGCAACTACCCCTGGCCTGATACCCAGGGTGAATCCCGAGTGCCACCGGTGTTCTTCATGAAGCCAGCCAGTTGCGTGGTGGAAGCGGCGGGTGAGGTGACGTTTCCATCGGTGACCGAGGAGTTCGCCCACGAAATCGAATTGGTCGTGGCCATCGGTGAGGGCGGCGCCAACATCCCTGAGAGCCAGGCGTTGGCTTATGTGTGGGGCTACGCGGCGGGTCTGGATCTGACCCGGCGTGATGTCCAGCGCGAGGCCAAGCGTAACGGTTTGCCGTGGGAGGGCGCCAAGGTGTTTGACGGCGCCGCGCCAATGACCGCCATCGTGCCGGTCTCCCGGGCGGGGCACCCCGATGGCGAGTTGTGGCTGAACGTAAACGGCCAGGAGCGTCAGCGCGACAGCCTCGACAGCCAGATCTGGTCGGTCAGTGAAGTGATCGCCCGCATCTCCCAATCGGTGGCGCTGCGGGCCGGTGATCTGATCATGACCGGCAGCCCGGCAGGCGTCGATGTGCTGCAGCCGGGTGATGTCGTCACGGCTGGCATCGACGGTATTGGCGAATTGGAAATGCGCGTCGGTCCGCGTTTGTCTTACTGAATTCGAGAAAGGAGAACCCACATGTCCAACGCATTGAAAGTGGCTTTGGTGACTGGCGCCGGCAGCGGGATTGGCCGAGCGGTGGCCCTGGGCCTGATGGAAGACGGCTACACACTGGTGTTGGCCGGTCGTCGGCCAGAGCCCTTGCAGGCATTGGCCGAGTTGGCGGCCAGCCAGGGGCGCGAAGCCTTGGCGGTGCCCACTGATGTACGCGACCCGGTCAGTGTCGATGGGCTGTTTGCAACCATCGCCGAGGTCTACGGACGCCTGGACGTCGTGTTCAACAACGCTGGCGTCAATGCGCCCGCCGTGCCGCTGGATGAGCTGACGTTCGAGCAGTGGCGAAACGTGATCGACACCAACCTCAACGGCGTTTTCCTGTGTGCCCGTGGTGCCTTCGGCCTGATGCGCCGGCAACAGCCCCAGGGTGGACGGATCATCAACAACGGTTCGATCTCGGCCCACACCCCACGACCGTTCAGCAGCGCCTACACCGCCAGCAAACACGCGGTGCTGGGGTTGACCAAATCCCTGGCCCTGGACGGACGTGAATACAACATCGCCTGCAGCCAGATCGACATCGGCAACGCCCTCACTGAGATGTCCGTGCGCATGACCAAGGGTGTGCGCCAGGCCAACGGCAGCATCGCGGTGGAGCCGATGGTGGACGTCAAGCATGTCGCCGATGCGGTGCGCTACATCGCCGGCCTGCCGTTGTCGGCCAACGTCCTGAACATGACCGTCATGGCCACGGCCATGCCGTTTGCCGGCCGCGGTTGAGCCTGCGTGCCGTTCATTTTCGAGGGTGTGCATTCGTGGCGAGGGAGCTTGCTCCCGCTGGGCTGCATAGCGGCCCCAGTTCTTTTTATGAGCGCTTCGCACTCAAGCGGGAGCGAGCTCCCTCGCCACACACTGATTCGAGCACGCCTTGATTGCGCTTGAATTGGTTTTTCCTATTTCGATACGAGGTCTACATGAAGCCAGAAGTCTTGCAACTCAGCCCGATCCTGATCCCTGAAATCAACGCCCGGCTCAACGAGCTGTTCACGGTGCGGCGCTATTTCGAACAGGCCGACAAACAAGCCTATCTGCAAGAACACGGTGCCAATATTCGCGGTGTGATCACTGGCGGGCATACCGGCATCAGCCAGGCGCTCATGGCCCAACTGCCCAAGCTGGAAGTGGTGGCGGTCAACGGCGTGGGCACCGATGCCGTGGACCTGGCCTACGCCAGGGATCGCGAAATCCGCGTGACGGCCACCATCGGCGCGCTGACCGAAGATGTCGCCGACCTGGCGATTGGCCTATTGATTGCCGTGTGTCGCGGGCTATGCACCGGTGACCGTTACGTGCGCTCCGGCCAATGGCCTCACAGCCCGACGCCATTGTCCCCGCTGCCATTGGCCCGGCAGGTGTCCGGCATGCGCATCGGCATCGTCGGCATGGGCCGGGTCGGTCGCGCCGTGGCTACCCGCGCCGCCGCGTTCGGTTGCCCGATCAGCTACACCGACCTGCAACCCATGAGTGACGTGAACCACACGTTCGTCGCCGACCTCAAGCAACTGGCCCGCGACAGCGACGCCCTGATCCTCGCGGCCGCCGCGGACAAGTCTGAAGCCATCATCGATGCCGAGGTGCTGCGTGCCTTGGGCCAGGGCGGGTATCTGATCAACGTGGCGCGAGGCAAACTGGTCAACGAGGTCGACCTGGTGGCGGCGCTGACCGCTGGTGAAATCGCCGGTGCGGCGCTGGATGTGTTTGTCGATGAGCCGCATGTGCCTGAGGCATTGTTTGGCAATGAGCAGGTGGTGCTGCAACCCCACCGGGCGAGCGCGACGTTGCAGACCCGCACGCGGATGGGGGAGATGGTGGTGGCGAGTCTGGTGGATAGTTTTGCTGGGAAGGTGCCGCAGGGGTGTGTGACGGGGTGAGGGTGTAGAGCTTTAAGGAGGTCATGACACGGTCAAATTAATGAACTTGCTATGTTGAGGCGGAAGCGGAGGTAAGGTCTCAGGTTGTATGCTGGTCTGCGCTTTGCCCGTGCAGTTAATAAAGACCAAAATAACGACCTATTTTGAAGGAGCCGCCTCCATGCAACTCGTTTTGGCTGATGTGGCCGTCAGCCTATCCGAACTCAAAAAAAATCCGTCATCCGTCCTGAACGGTGCTAATGGCGCGCCAGTGGCCGTGTTGAACCATAACCGTGTTATGGGCTACATGGTCCCGGCAAGTGCCTACGAGGCCATGGTTGAGCGCCTGGATGAACTGGAGCTGGCACAGATGGTAAAGGCACGGATCGAGGCCAATGAGACGCCTGTCCATGTGTCTCTTGACGAGCTCATTGGCGAAGCTGAGGCTGATATCGCCAATGGGCATTGATTACATGGTGGGACAGTACCGATGGAGCCAGGCTAGAAGTGATGTCCACTTTAAAGTTAGGTGGACACCATCGCTTTTGACGTCGGGGTCAGCAAGGCATGTTAGTCAGCCCCGCATACCGTTGCTTTTGGGGATGGATATTCCGCCGCTATGTCAAACCGCTCAAACGACTTTGCATCGGATGTCTCAAGGCATCTCGCTCGTAGTGATCAGGTTCAAAAACTGTTCCGCATCGAAGATGAAAGCACCAGCCGCTAGTGCCTTTGCGACCTTCGTCGGGCCGGCGTTATCGCCATAGCAAAGAAACGTCAGAGTCTTGCCTGGAGTACTCATCACCCTTAACCCAAAATCCTGCGCCTTCTGTTCGAGCTCTGCACGATGCGCAGCAGTAAAACCAGTGAAAAGAATTTGATTTATCCCGCCGGGCGGCGACTTGGGGCGGGGACAATTGGAGGCGGCCCCCAGTGCTGCCAAAGCAGACGGTTTTGGTTTTGGCGAAAGCCTTGGAGCGGGAGGGGCGGCGTCATTCAGTAATAGCTCCGCGCCCGACAATATCTCGACAATTCGATCCTTTCGGAAGGTTTTTGGGAATGAGTCGCCAGTGGATCGTCCCTGAATGTAGAGTGAGTTCTCTGATCACTGGATCAGTTCTCGGACACTCAAATTACCCCTCGCATCTTTGTAGCTGAACTTGATAATCGTCACTGCGTCACTCCTTGTGATTGTCACATTACCGGCCAAACCAGCATCTACCCGGAATCCTTCCGGTATTCGTTACGGTTGGAGAAACATTTGTTCCTCAACATATGCCGTCGAAATCTACCACCATTATTTCGTCACGAGGCAATGCAGTTGTATCAAGCGTATCCGGGTGGGAGCCGCGTCGCGACCTGGCTCCAACACCTGGCAATCTCCTTGGCAATGCTGCCGCGGCCTTTCCTGGGCTCGATCCCATCACTTGCAATGATGTGCTCCAGCAGCCACTCATCCGTCCATCCCGCCCATTCACCCGCCATGGACCTGAGGTTCGTTTCGAGCACCGGGAACACTTCATTCCACAGGATGCCGTGGATTTCCTTTGGCGAATAATTGGTTTCAAGGACTACGCGAGCGATGTAGTCGTAGGTCAGGTCGTCGATCTCGGTATCCAGAAAGAGCGAGGAAAGGGCCTGCCAGGTTTTCAGGTGGTTCGAGTCGACAGGGTTCATGTTTTTGTCTCGGGATGTGTAGGTGATAACCCATTTGGCCCAATGCTGCCGGCCAAATCGCCTGCTTGCCACGGTATGAATCCCGCTGCCGCCAATAAATTGGAGTTGTGAAAAAACACAACCAGAGTACCATCGGCTCAAAGACAAGGAAGCCCATGGATATACTCACGCCATCACGTTTTGACGACGCCGCGATTTTGTACCCGAACGACAAGGCCGGGCTTGATCGATGCCTGCGCATTTTGAGGATGGCACGCCCCAAAGCGTTCGCGGACCTGCAAAAGCTTTTCGGTACGCACGGTGTCGACTTGTTCAAGCCCAGAGCCGCAATGAATTGGGTGGTGATCGACGTAGGCGGCAATAATCTCAGGGTGATAGGTGGCGTCAACTACACCCGGCAGAAGTTCTACGTCAAACACATCTACACGCATGCCGATTACGACGTTGCCAACAGTTGGTATGCAAGAAACAAAGGGGTAAGACGATGAGCGCAGCCCGGAACGACTTTCAAACCGTGATCGCAACGCTTGGCGAGCTACATGCGGTACTGGATCGCCTGCGCGGTGAGTTTGTGCATGGCATCAAGACCCCTGCCGATTATGAGCGTGCGACCGACCTGCTCGATGCGCTCACCGACGGACGCGAACTGAGCAAGACTGAGGCGAAAATTCTCGTTGAGCTCGAGGAGGAAATCCTGGCCTACCAGCGCGACTCCGAACAGTTTCGCGAGTCGAATGCCGCTTTTGAGGCGACCTGCACGCCTGTGCAATTGATCAAGGATCTGATGGAGACGCTCGGGCTCACCGGTTCGGACCTCCCTGAAATCGGTGATAAAACGGCGGTGTCCAAAGTGCTCAATGGCGATAGGCCTATCAGCCACAAGATGGCGTATGCGCTGGCGGAGCGGTTTGCGATGGAGCCGAGTGCTTTCTTGACCGCGACCTCAGCAAAGGTGGCGGCTCATATCGAAACTGTCCCTCTTTCCGTTAGCGCTTCAGGTCATTACGTTTTGCACGAGGGCTCTCCGATCGCATGTTCAGTGGAAGAGGCCGGTGTCGGTGAGTACAACGTGGTGACTTCGAAGGGCCACAGAAAGACAGCCAAAGAGCCGGACAAGGGATAGGGCAATCATCTGCTGAAAGGGGCAGGATTGGTTGTCGATTCACGGAAGTTCAGGATGACACGCGTTTCGATACCTCGGCCATTGCAGCCAATCCCCGAACCCTCTATAAAATCCCGCGCTGGCATCGCGTTCTTCTCGACCGTCGTTGGCCCTGGATATCTGACCCGCATGGAGCATCATCGTGAGCCAATCGCCGCACCCCCTCAACTCCCGAACTGACATTTGCCCGCGCATTACGTCCCGCGTCCTGCGATATACCTGGAGCCTCACCTTACTGACCCTGCTCACCGGCTGCGGAGCGCTATCGGACGTCCGCTCTTTTTCCACTCCCTACTCAACGCCTGATGGTGGTGAGACCGCCCGCTTGCGGGTGATCAGCGATGGCATGGTCAGGGCTGTACCCAAGTCCGATTGCGTGGACTTCCGCCTGCCGGGCGCGGGCGTCATGGTGGCGTTCCGCGATGGCTACGCCAATCGCAACGGCGAAAGCCTGGGCATGCCGGATGACGACAAACACTCGTCTTCCACGGTCATGACTGAGCTGCTGGTGCCTGCCGGGCAGCCCATTGCCTTTCATTACATCGGTGCTCAATGCTACAACATGTTCAGCTTTGTCCCTAAGGCAGGGGAGGATTACCAGCTGGATGCTGCGGGGCGTTATGAGTGTGAGGTGAGGCTCAAGCAACTGCCTGCGGCAACGACACAACTTCCCCGTTCATTCTTGAAGGACAGCAAACTCTGCAGGGCGACGGATAACTTTTAGCATGGAGGGTTTTCCAAGGACGCCATAACGTTGAAAAAGGAGTTTCATCATGAGCCCCATCCCCACGTTCCAAACCCGCCGCCTCATCCTCACACCCCTTGAGCTGACGGATGCACCGGCGATCCAACGGCTATTTCCCCATTGGGAAGTGGTCCGTTACCTGGACAGCCGCGTGCCCTGGCCTTACCCGGATGACGGCGCGCTGACGTACGTGCGCGACCATGCGCTCCCGGCTATTGCAGCCGGGCGCGAGTGGCACTGGATGATCCGCATTGCCGAAGAACCGACACAGAGCATCGGCAGCATCAGCCTGTACGACCAGCCCGGCAACAACCGTGGTTTCTGGCTGGCGCCGCAATGGCAGGGAAAGGGCTACATGCGCGAGGCCTGTGAAGCGATCAATGCCTATTGGTTTGAAAACCTTGAACGCCCCGTCATGCAAGTGCCCAAGGCGGTGGGCAACGAGGCTTCGCGCAAAGTTTCGGAGCATGAAGGCATGCGCCTGATCGGGACGCAGCAGGGGGAGTTTGTCTGTGGGTCGTTGCTTAAGGATATCTGGGAAATAACGCGTGAGAATTGGCTTGAGAAAAAGTCCGCGTTGGGATCGAATTGAGCAGAGTCAAATGGGTCAAGTCGCCTGTGAACGACAATTCAACACGGTCGTCGTCAGGATCTATCTGTCGGGTTAACGGATAAAGGAATGTGAAATGGATATTCCACAGGGTTTCAGGCCGTTATTTCGTAGCAGCCCTTTTCTTGACTTACTTGGTCCCTTTTATTATCGGGAAAACTCCGAAGGTTTTACCGTTGGGATTCGGGTGGAGGAGAAACACACCAATGCGCGTGGAATCGCTCACGGAGGATTGTTCATGGCGCTGGCTGATATCGCGCTGGGCTACAGCGCTGCGTTCTCGAAAGATCCGCCTCTTAAGCTCGTGACGACCACGATGACTACTGATTTCGCTGGCTCCGCTAAGATCGGCGATTGGTTGGAGGCTGCCGTAGATATTCAAAAAACCGGTAGTCGATTGGTGTTTGCCAATACCTATATCAGCGCTGGAGAGGAGCGCGTGGTTCGAGCCAGTGCATCTTTTCTGGTGCTCAGCTAGGTGGAGGCTGAACTGGCGATTGACGTCCAAATCCGTTAACGACGATGTACAACAGCGGACCGATTGATACGAAGATCGCCGTGATCAGGAAGTAAGGCAGCAACGAGGTGAGCGACCTGCCTTTCGAACGTGTGTCCCGGTACATCCAGATGCACGCCATGCTAGCGAGCAGATAAAGGTCGATGACTACCTGCGCGGTGTCCGGGCTGGACATGAGCCTGACGCCGAACTCCAGGAGCGATTGCTCGGCGAGAAACACAGTACTCGCCGTGTAAATTGAAAAAAGCAGGAGCGCGACAAGTGCAACGTAGGGTCTTTTCACTTTACCTCCTTGGACTCGTTCATGGGGCAATAGAGGTAGGCTAGTGATTTGACCGTCATGGTTTCAATGACCTCTGAGGTCATGGACGCCACTCACCCGCAATGCCAGAGTCAACGGATGACCAGTCGACCTTTTTCTCGAACAACGCCACCAACCTCGGCCGGTGCGCAACTGCGTCACTTGCGCCAACAGGCCGGGCTGAGTCAGTTGGACTGTGCACTGATAACAGGGTTATCTCAGCGTCACCTTAGTTGCATCGAGACGGGGCGCGCCAAGCCAAGCCCTGGCACTCTGCATAACTTGTTGACTGCCCTGGATGTACCTTTGGAGCGATGCAACGACATCTTCATCGCCAGTGGTTATGCCCCTCGCTACGAAACGACGCCGCTCACGTCGTCGTCAATGGAAGTGGTACGTGATGCCATTAATCATGTACTTCACGCCAATAACCCCGCTCCGGCGATTGTTCTGGGTCCCCAATGGGACATCCTTGCAGCCAACACCAGCGCGGGTGTTCTGTTCGATCTGGTGGGTCTTGCCAGGGATGCGCCTGATGGGCTCAACCTCTTGGTGACACTGCTGCAACCCGGTGGCTTGGGCGATCATTTGAGTAACGCCGAGGAAATAAGATTAGTGGCCTGGCAACGGGCGTCTCGGGAAGCCTTGAGTAATCCCGCGTTGGCTGAGATTCTGAAGAGCCTGCCGGCCCCACACAGCTCTGCGGCGCTGGTTAACGAGCTGCCTCCGCTGTTGCTGACGCGAGTCGACTCTCCCCACGGTGAGCTGAAGTTCATGTCAACGTTCACAACCTTCGGCATGCCGCTCGACATCACCATGAGCTCATTGCGTATCGAACATCTGATTCCTGCCGACGCGAAGACCTGGGAGGTGATGACTAAGGCATATGAGCAGGCACAACACTAATAATGATCAAGGAAGAACCCATGCAGCCGTCACTCAATCGAATCATGTTGTATGTCCGGGACGTTCAAGCGACCTGCGATTTTTATGAGCGTCATTTCGGTTTTACCAGTCAACGAAAAACCGATGACCGCGTCACCGAATTGAGCCCTGCAAACGGTGGCGCGATCCTGATGGTTCACCCGGCAGGTAAGGCCGTTAAAACAGGGCAAGTCACGGTAAAGCTTGTCTTTGATCTTCAGGACGTCGAGGGTTTCAAGGCCAAATGCCTGGCCCAAGGCCTGAGGTTTGGCGCTACGCACAGGGCGGACGGTTACTCTTTCGCCAACGCCAAAGACCCTGACGGTAATTCCATTTCCATCTCCAGCAGGGCGTTTGCATGCCGCTGAACTTTCAAAAGATGCATGCCAATGGCGATGATTTCGTTATCGTCGATTCGCGACATTCGGCCAACCCGGTGACGAGTGCCATGGCCCAGCGAATGGGGGATCGGAACCGGGGTGTGGGCTTCAACCAACTCGCGGTGTTGCTCGATTGCGACGATGCCGATGCCCGCGTGATGTTCTGGAACGCGGATGGCTCCGCGCTGGACGTTTGTGGCAGTGCGACGCGGGGTGCGGCGGCTATGCTGATGCGCGAAGCAAATGTTGCTTCGGTAGCGCTGCGCACTAACCGAGGCCTGCTGACGTGCGAGCGTACCCCAACCGGCGACATTTCCGTCGACATGGGTGTGCCGCTTTTCCACTGGTCGGACATTCCTTTGGCCCAAGAGCTGGATACCACTGTGTTGCCACTTGCCGGCAGTCCAGCCGCCTGCAGCATGGGAAATCCGCACTGCACCTATTTTGTCGATGATCTGGCAACCGTTGATATCGCGACCATCGGCCCAGCCATTGAAACCAACGCGCTATTCCCACTCAAGACCAACGTTCATTTCGTCCAGATCATTGATCGCACGCATATTCGCTTGCGCATCTGGGAACGCGGGGCGGGTATTGCGCTGGGTTCGGGATCTTGCTCGTGTGGCGCGGTTGTCAATGGGATTCGTCGTGGTTTGTTGGACCCGCGCGTTGAGGTTGAATGTGATGGTGGAAGCGTGACGGTTCAATGGGACGGCGTGGGCGCGGTCTTTCTTATCGGGCCGGTGGAGGTGAGTTTTTCGGGGACGATGAGTCAAGGTTGAGTCGGTAGGTGTTTCAATCCTGGAGCAGGGATTTGCAACACGTTCCGTGGCGAGGGAGCTTGCTCCCGCTCGGCGGCGTAGCCGTCGTAGACCGGTTGATGTCGTTTGTCTGGAAGACCGTTTTGGGGCGGCTTCGCCGCCCAGCGGGAGCAAGCTCCCTCGCCACAGGATTATGGCGGTTTGCATCATTTCTCCATAATCCTGAGCCACGGCCAGCGAGCCTGATAACTTTTCGCCTTCTCATCGAACAAATCGGGCTGGGGGTTCTTTGGATTGATACGAAGAACACCTTGCTCGACGTCGTCCAGGCCATAGGGCGCATAGACCTCACCGGTCTCAACATCCAGTCCAATACACGTACCGGCAACCAAGTAACGATCAATGCCATCCCTGGCCGACTGAAGTTGAGGATAAGGCTTGCCAAACCGCCGACCGTACCAAAGATGGACGCGAGCCTGGTTCTTGATCTCGATGTTGACGTCGAGGTCCTGGAAGACACGCTGGGCGGCGTTGATGACTTCGTTCTCGGCTTCCCAAGACAGATCAGGGTCGAAGTAAAAAACGTCGTAATCCTTCACGCCCCAGGCCGGTGGCCGTTGTGACTGATGATTCCAGACGGCTTGGAACAGGCAGCCAGCGGTGAGCATGCATTGATTCAACCCGAGTGAAGGCAAGCGCGAGGTGATTTGCGCGTTGATTGGATTGGCCATTGCTATCCTGACCAAACGTTCGACCGTCAATGTCATATTCATCCTTTTGGAATCGGTCCGGTCCTGGCGCCCCGACAGATGTTTGAGCAAAATCAGGTGAGCCAAGGCACCCAGTACATAGATCTCAAGGACGCCCAATGATATTGCAAAGCAGGCCAGTGATGGCTGATGACATCAAGACCCTCTGTAACTTTGCACAGGACGCTCGGGAACTGTTCCATATGTTCCCGAAAGCCCAATACCCTCTGACTGAGGCTCAGTTGGCTGAGGCTATCGCCCAACGATTCGATTCGACGGTCATCGAGGCTGGGAACCGTGTCGTTGGTTTTGCTAACTTCTATCGGGCCGAAAAAGATGGGGTTTGCTGTATCGGCAATGTCATCGTTGCCCAAGAGGCGCGAGGCAAAGGCGTTGCCAGTTTTCTTGTGGAAACGATGACGGCCTTGGCATTCGACCGCTATGACGCCACTGAGGTGCAGGTATCGTGTTTCAATGAAAATACGGCGGGCTTGCTGCTTTATCCAAAGCTGGGCTTTTTGCCCTTTGCTGTCGAAGAGCGAGTTTCTCCAGATAATCGTAGAACCGCACTCATCCATATGCGTCGTGTTAGATCGGGCCGCCCCTGGGTTCTTTTGAGCGGTCTCCCAGAAAATGCCTGAAAACCCAAGCCCATCCCAACGCGACTGATTTACAATGCCGTTCCTTCGACAGAGAGCGGCCGTTCGTGGATGCGTTTTCCCTTGTCTATCAACACCTGGGCGCATGGGTAATCGAACCCGTCACCCAGCAGTTCCTCGGCATTTTCAACCTGAACGGCCGCCTCGGGGTCCTGTTTCTCTGCGCCTCCTACGGTGTCGCCTATGGCCTGTTCCGTTTCAGAAAACACCGCGGCCTGACCGATGCCCGTTCGTTCTGGCAATTCATTGGCGGCAATCAGGTGCATCTGCACCGTTCGGCACTGCTGGACTATCGCTACTACTTCGTCCGGGCGATTCTCAAGATTGCCTTGGTGTTGCCCATTGTTCATCTGGTTGATCCGTACATCCTGCGCTCCGGGGATTACCTGGCTTTTTTCAGCAACCTCTGGGGCGCGCGTCCGCGTCTGGGGGAGAACCTTTCGCTCGCCTTGCTCTATGGGCTGGGGGTGTTCCTGGTGAAGGATTTCGTCCACTACTGGGCGCACCGGGCGTTTCATTCGCGCTGGCTCTGGGCGTTTCACAAGGTGCATCACTCGGCGCCAGTGCTGGTGCCGGCTACGGCCAGTCGGGTGCATTTTGTGGAAAAGATCGTCGAGAAGCTCGGCATCACCGCCTGCATGGGCCTCTTCGCGGGCGGCTTCTGGTATGTCTGTGGTGGTGAGATCAGCCGCTACACGTTGTTCGGTGTGACGTACCTGGTGTTCATCTTCAATAGCCTGGCGGCCAACTTGCGTCACACCCATGTCTGGTTGTCCTTTGGCCCGGTGCTGGAACATGTGCTGAACAGTCCGGCCCAGCACCAGATCCACCACAGCGATGCACCGCGCCATTTCAATCGCAATTTCGGCGTCAACCTGTCGCTGTGGGACTGGATGTTCGGCACGCTCTATGTCACCCGCTCGCAGCCCGAGCACTTGCGTTTCGGCACCGGAGAACAGGACCACGCGCGTTACCTGACGGTGTATAGCCTGATTGTCACGCCTTTCGTTGAAACTGCCCGCAAGTGCCTACCCGCGTTTTCATATCAGCGCCAACACGCCACAATGCGCCCAACGCCTGCCCTTGGATCAGCGAGTGCTGACTCAGATGAGGCTCAGCGAAAAACCAGCAAGGAACGCCCATGAATTTTTTCAAGAAGCTCTTCGGTTCATCGAAAGCGCCTGAAACCCAAGACGACCAGCCTGCACCGCAATCCCATGAGCTTGGCGACCTGACCGAGGCTGAGGCCGCCAATCTGGCCGTCCGGGAAGCTGGCGCAGCGTGCCTGGATCGTCATTGGAGCGCTGTCGGCACGGTCGAGCGTGATGTCCTTGCCTACTTGATCAGCCCGACCTTCTCCGGCGGCCCGTACTGGCCTTCGACCCGTCAGGCCTACCGCGTGGTGCGCCGTGGCGACACGATCATCCTCGCCACTGAAGGCCTGTCCGATCCATTCGATGATACGGAAGGAATGGGCAACGGCTTCGAGATGGAATTGTTCGTTGAAACCGCAGATATCCCCGAGCACGCCTATGGCCCCTTGGGGGAGGTCGATCCTTTCAAGCGCAGTTGGGCATTCGAGCTGTTGGAGCACGTTGCCAAAACGGTGGCCGACGCGGGCGGCATCACCCATCAACTCGACCAGCACGGGGCGCTATCCCTTGAGCTTCCCGGGCTGAGCCAATCCCATCACATGAGCGATCAACTGCCCAAGCTCTTCGTGACCGATGACGACTCCACCGGCGTTCTACTTGGCGCCCCGGAACCGGATTTTCCTACCCAACTGGATGACATGCCCTTGTCTCCGGTCAGATTGGTGCCGGTGGTATTGATTACGGCAGCGGAGCTGGAATACGTGCGTTCGGGAGGGCGAGCGGCGCGGGAGGATCTGGTGAGTCGTTTGAAGGCGGCGGGCGTTGGGCATATGAGCAGCCTGCATCGGGCGAGTGTGGTGTGAGGCTGGAGCCGGTCATTGAACCTGCTGGTATCCCTTTGGCCTCCTGCTGACTCTTTCAATCCCATTTTCAAGGACGAACCCGTGACCGCATCCCCCGCCAAACTCATCTTCTTGCCCGGCGCCTCAGGCAACACCCAATTCTGGCATCCGGTCGCTGAGCGCTTGGCCCACCCGGCGCAGCCAGTTCATATCGGCTGGCCCGGCTTTGGAGACACACCGCCCATGCCTGGCGTGACCGGCATGAGTGACCTGGTGGCGCGTGTGCTGGCCGAGATCGACCAACCCACGGCGCTTGTGGCGCAATCCATGGGCGGTATCGTCGCGGTGCTCGCAGCACTTGAACGCCCTGAGCTGATCACCCACCTGGTGCTGACCGTCACCTCGGGCGGGGTGGACATGTCGGCGCTGGGCGCATACGACTGGCGCCCGGATTTTGCGGCGGCCAACTCGACACTGCCGAGTTGGTTTCTCGACGACCGCACCGACCTCACATCCCGCTTGGTCGAGTTGCGCATGCCGGTCCTGCTGCTCTGGGGCGACGCTGATCCGATCAGCCCCGTTCGCGTCGGCCAGTACCTTGCCCAACTGTTGCCCCGCGCTGAACTGCACGTTTTCCCTGGCGCCGATCACAACCTGGGCTTTACTCACGCAGATGAGGCAGCGAGGCTGATCGAGAGACATCTGGCCAGCGAGTAAGCGCAGCACTTGCCGCTTGTTATCGATGCGTCGGACTGATTGTGCGACGCGGTGTGTTTCAAGACCTCTAGGGCCCCAATACCTTTTCGAGACAACAATGACTGACTACCGCGGACTCATCCTCGAAGACACCCGTGAAGGCGCCACCGACCGCGCCATCGCGCAACTGGAAGCCCGCCTGGGTGCCCGCTTGCCGGACGACTATCGCCAATTCCTCAAGACCTGCAACGGCGCCTACGTGGAATACGATGTGCTGGCGACCCTGGCCAATGGCGACGAGGAGCTACTGAGTTTTTCACTGTACGGGCTGGACCCGGACAAAGAGTATGAATCCAACCCCTTCGAACTGGAGCAACTGCGTGCGCAGCCCGGCTTCCCAGCAGCGGGATTGCTGCCGATCGGTCGCGACGGCGGCGCGAGTATCTTGCTGCTGGACCTGCGGGAAGGGCGCCAGGACGTGGCGGCGATGGTGGCGGGCTTACCTGCCTGGACTGGGCGCCGCCAGCAGGGCGATGAGTACGTGGTGCTGGCGGATTCTTTCAATGGCTATCTGGATTCGTTGCATTTATCGCAAGAGCGGATCGAGGAGCATATTAATCACTTCATGATCAGCCCTGAGAGTATTGAGGCGACGTTGGAGTGGTTGGATAAGGGGAGTCCGGGCTGGCGGGAAAGATACCGGGAGCAGTGGAATGCGAGGGTTGTGGATCGGTTGATTTGAAGGTTGAGTGGTGGGTGAGTTTCGCTTTTATGGGGGTATACAGTAGGCCCTTTTTGGATCGAAAGCAGGTGGTCGTGGCTGATTGCTTTCGGCCAAGAGGAGTCGTTCGAATGCGTTGAGATCAGAGGCGTTTCTGAGCGCGATGGCACCTGCCCGAATGTCATTTCCCTGTCCAAGCATCCAGCATGGATGGAATGCCAGTAGCAGGAGTGGATTTAGCCATAGTAGCGTTGCGCCTCTACGACCCCGATCGGGTGAACGTGTAACGGAGCAGTGAAATGGATTTTGTAGAACGCTTGAACGCAATGTCAGCGAAGGTCAATCAACTAGCGTCGACTATACAAACGGAGGAAGCAACGAAAACTGCTTTCGTCATGCCGTTCATTCATACCGTGCTGGGCTATGATGTATTCGACCCTTCCGAAGTCGTTCCAGAATACGTCTGCGATGTGGGCACGAAAAAAGGAGAAAAGATTGATTACGCGATTTTGAAAGATGGCAAAATCCAGATATTGATCGAAACAAAAAAAGTCGGCGAGCCGCTCAATATCAACCATGCGAGCCAACTTTTCCGATACTTTCATGTTACCACTGCACGAATTTCCATTCTTACAAATGGCAGGTTTTATCGGTTCTACACCGATCTTGATGCACCAAACAAAATGGATGAAAAGCCGTTCCTGGAGATCGACCTGCTTAATATTGATGAGCACGTAATCCCTGAACTTCAAAAGCTTACGAAGTCCGCTTTCGACGTTGATTCGATCATCAATGCCGCAGGCGAACTGAAGTACGTGGGAAACATAAAAAAGGAAATGGCTACGCAGTTCACCCAACCTGATGACGATTTCGTTCGCTTCTTCGCATCGCGAGTCTACGAAGGGGTCATAACCCAGAAAGTTCGAGATCAGTTTACTCTGCTCACAAGGAAAGCCGCAGCTCAGTTTCTCAGTGACCAAATCAACGACAGGTTGAAGTCGGCGATGAGCAAAGCCACATTTCCCACGCCCGCTGAATCGGTCGTCGCTGAAAATCAGGCTGAATCCCAAGAAGAGCCTGAAGATCGTATTCTGACTACGATGGAGGAGCTGGAAGGCTTTCATATAATCAAAGCGATTGTCCGGACCGTCATAGATGCAAAGCGCATAGCCAGCAGAGACACCCAGAGTTACTTCGGTATACTTCTAGACGACAACAACCGCAAACCTATCGCGAGACTCCACTTCAATCGTAGCCAAAAATATCTTGGGATTTTTGACAAAGACAAAGTCGAAACGCGCCACCCTATCAACTCACTCGACGAGATCTATGAGTTTTCAGCCTCGCTAAAAGAGACGATATCTTTTTACCAAGAAGCCTGAGCAAGGACTTCCCAGTCCTTTGCCTACAGGCCCGGGGACTGGGATTACGCTAATCTCCGGCCAATAGCTGGTATTGGTGACTGCCAGCTTTCGGCCAGAAGCAGACTCTCAGCAAGCGCTGCTGCTGGCCAGAAGCGACTCATCCATCCACCTCTAATGCGGCATATATTGTTGCTGCTGTCCTAGCCCAGATCGCCACCTTGTGGTTGTACGGCCTCAGTAACATAAATGGACTCCCAGAGAATGAAAAAAATCGAGATCACACAGGATGACCTAGACCAGGGCACCGAAAAATTCCATTTATACATGCTTTATGTAAAACATCGGATAGCCGGACTAGCGGACCCCAGAATGGCGGTATTCACCGCTATAGATACCATCCAAAAAGATGGCTATAGAGTAATTTTTGGTTCGCGCCCAGATAATGCCGGTAAAAACGTTAGTAATTGGATTGACGAGTATTATGGAGATAGAAGTCATATTTCCTATTGCTTTCCTTCCATAGCTTGTGAGATTGACGGCAGCGCGTATTTACTGAGAATGCCCTTGCTACGCGTAGATAAAATACCGTTGACCCAAGCAGTGATTGATATCACAGAAAGTAGTGCTTCTTCAATTTCTTCGAAAAGACATTCGCTTCTGGAGCAAGAATATACTGATTATTATAACGCTCTTTACAATATTAGTGTTTTCAATCCTGCGAGCATTATTCACATAAGCGCTGCGGCCAACTATATTCTTCACAGCAAGGCTACTTATGCCCTTGCTCGGTGGGAAAGTCTTTCATTTGTGGAAAAAACCATGAAAGAGATCCTGCGTGCATTCGACATCAAAATGAGCGGGGCGGATGGCCACGACATTCAAGGTGCATTACACACTGAATGGAAAAATGCCGGCCTACCCGCATTGCCGGAAGCGCTACTATCGGATGTTATGTGCACGACTGCGATGAGGTATCAAGAAACACCTCAACCGTTCGCGGCCACACTAAAAGCGCATCATTCCTCAGTACGGCTAGGAGCAATAATCTCAAAGCAAAAGCAAGCCATGCCACACATAGAAAACGAATTTAAATTTAAAATAAAAGACATGTCTCTAGATCCATGCTTACATATTGCTCGTTTGGTCAAAGCCATTGACCCATTGGCTGGAAACTCTCCAAAGGTTCACCTTATACGTTGAACTGTCCACTTTCGGCCAAAACCAGCCACTCGCTAACGGCAGATTCGCCCCATGGAAGACGAGGTCCCGAGATTATTCGAACACTTTTAGTAGCTCGGATACTACCTAGATGAATCCTTCATCTTTTAACAACCACCCAGCTCTCATGCACAAAGAGCTGAGTGTTGCTTCAGCGGTCTTATTTTTTTGTAATTAATCCAGCTGTCACTGCGTCGCTAAGGATCTCATTTTCTGTTGCAGATTTTGAGATTGCGAATATCACCTTATACCTTGCCCTAGTGATTGACAGGTAAGTCTCTCGGATCATCTGTTGCTCGATTGCAGATTCAAGGGCTGGATTCTCCTTAACTGTAAGAGCTCCTTTTTCCAATCCAACGATAATGACAGCGTCAAATTCCTGTCCGCCAACCTGGGCAGGTCGACAGAGCACTACTACTGGCTGATCCGTCTTGATCTTCTCTCCTCTCTCACGAAGCACTTGAAATGGTAAGTCGGACTTGGATAGTTCATCTTCAATCGCGCTCCAGTAACTTTCAGTGTGACTGATGATTGCGATTTGTCGAATGTTGTCGGCGCGCATTTCACGTACGCGGCGGAAAATAAATCGTCCGAAGTCTCGGGAGTCGGGAGTCTCTTTTTCGAGAGCAGGTCTTCCAAATTTCTTATCCTTGGCGGGCGTGTGAAAGCTTTCAATTGACGTGAAGTCAGGAAAATCACTGCTGAAAAGATTGGTGCTTCTCTGGATGACAAAAAATGCTAATTTGGCAATTTCTACTGTAGAGCGTCTTATTGAATCAAGGCTCTGATTTGAAATGTCTTTAATGCCAAGTGTTGCGAGCCCTGCGTTTGATTGTCCATAAAAAGACTGAGCCTCATCTAAAGCTAGGGCTATAGGGACGTGGGACATCTTTTCATTAGAAAGAAGGGAGAATAGACGTCTTTCATTTTCGTTGAATAATTGTGCTTCATCTACAAAGATATAATCGAAGCCTTCGCTTTTTCGACGCAGCCTCCAGACTGGGGTTTTGATAGAACCAAATAGTGAGAGCGCAATATCATCAGGATCAAGCGCCCCATATTTCTCAAAAACTTCACGATGGTACCATTCGAATAAGCTGAATACGAAATCTCTCTCGTCGCGTGTGAGAATTCCGTGAAATCGACTAAGACTGCGTTCGGACTCTACGTAGCGACGACGATCTTGCTCATATCCATGACCCTTAATGGCAATTGAGATCTCCGCAAGGACAAGTTTGGCAAATACATCAGTTAAGTTTTTGTTCTGGTAGACTGTGGTTAACAGGCTGCTGGAAGCGATCTGTTTCTCATATGAGGATTTTTCATAGGCTAACGCCTCAAGTATTTGCTGGAGTTGGTACAGCTTAGCATCTGTGGCATCAGGATCTAAAATAGATTCCAACTCTAACCCAAGTTTAATCCTGCAGTATTCTGAAAGAGTGGTAACGGTTATGTGCTCTTTATAAAGCTCAGGATTTTCACTTGATAGCACATCAAACTTTTGGATGACTTTGGCTCGCATCGCATCGCTGTGGACGATATAAAGTATCTTACATGCGTTTCCCTGAACTTTGGAGTTGATAACTTTGAATAACGCAAGCAGCTGCATTAGTAGTGTTTTTCCGGATCCGCCCGGACCCAGTATTCGAATTGGATTTTTGTCAAGTGCGTCGGGGGTTAGTATTTTTCGTTGGGCCTCGGTTAACGGGCTATCTATCTTGACCCAGTCCTTGAAGGTAAAATTTAAAGTTTTATAGACCTCATCGCTCGTAATGGAGGATTCACTTGTGTTCACTTGCGCATGAAAAAAGTCATCTTGCTTTATGGTTTCTTCAAAATAACCTTTGACGCTCGCAGCCAGTAGATCAAGAGTATCATATGCGTTAGATTTTTCGAGCTTGCTGTTGTTTATTAGGGCATTGGCTTGTTGTCTAAGTGCTTCTAAAGACCTCATTTCAATATTGATGCATTTTACTACGGCGCGGAAACTGTCGCTCGGACCGGCCGAAATCAAAGTGCGAGTAGAGGATTCATCCCCCCCGCTGATAATATCGTAATATCCAAGGCTATACTGTCGGGCATCTGTTCCGCGACCGGCTAAAATAGTGTGTATATTCTCATCATGCTTTCGGTGCATGAATGCACCTTCAACGAGGAGCCCTTGTAGTCGCTGATTTGCAAGATATATGGAGCGCTCAAACGACTCTTTACTAATTTCAAGCTCTGAAAAAATAGACGTATCACCGGATAGCTTTATTAGCGCAAGTGACTCTTCACCAGTTCCACTAAGATAGTCTGAGTGCCATAGGGAGAGAAGTGTTCCCTCCGAATTCGCCGCTAATCGAAAGGGGCCTTCCAGAAAAATTGCACCCGCGAGGGCTTTAGGGTTTCGAGCTATTTCTAATAAAGCGTTGTGAATTTTTTCAATTACCCCGATTTTAGGAAGTAACCATTCCGCCATGCCTTGAGTTAAAGCCAGGTACATAATTAAAGCTCCTTTATTTCTTTAACAAAGTTATCAAGCGAGGTAGCAGTAAAGTCTCGCGACCCCAATCGCATGAACATGCCAAGATACCTGGAGATCATATCGCTCAGAAAGTCATCTTTCAGCGTGGAAACTTTTAAAGGACATGCATCAAAGTGCTCAATCATAGGTGCGGTTACGCTCATGCGCTTACAATCTTCGCTCCACCACTCATCTCGCGAACACTGTGCAGCGTCCAGGATTTCAAGAGGGATTGAATATACGTATCGAAACAAAGCTACAGAGTGAGACGGGATGGCTGCGAAGTCACTGAGGTTACCGTAGGCGGGAAAGAAATGTATATCTGATTTAAAAGAGTTACAGAATATCTTCTTTAGAATCTCGCCATATCTCTTTTCCGAAAGTATAAGTTCGACGCTTGGTCGCTCACTACTTCTTTCGTCAAGAGGTGCTTGCGTATATTCGATGTACTTTTTATATTCGGTTAGACGGGCGTGAAAAGCGATTTGTTTTTTATCACCCTCAATAGATTTAAGAGCTTTTTCGAGCAGATGGATTGGCGGGTGCGAAAATCGGTCAGCAGGTGGATGTTCTTCTGAACCATAAGGTTTTAAGCGATTAAATACCTCATTCCAAATCTCGCCATAAAACGCTTTACTATAAAGATATTCGCTAACTGGGATGATCGGGATGACGGTAGCTGTTTCAGTTTTTTTTTGGCTTAGGTCGCATGCTGGGGAAATTACGATCCCGGTAACCTTTACCTTGTTCGGAAGACCGAATCCCGGAAGGTTGTGCCATATGTCGCCAGTCTCGTGATTTAAGCTGGGCATATTTTTGTAGAAATCTCGAGCTTCAATTTGTGGAGCTGATGGCATCTTTTTAACGTCCGAGTTAAATGCGCTTAATAATGGCCTTTCAAGATAAGGCGGCAGCGAGCAGCGTCCTGACCCCCGTTGTAGACGCTGCAGTGTTTCCTACCCGAAAAGCTGCCGTGGCTGCCGGCTCTGCCATCATAATGCCATACAAAAGTCTTAGCGGACATGGTGCGTCCTCACTGACGCGATTGCTCAGAAATTACTGGCGAAAATAAGTTGGTCTGGCAAGCCTTCAATTAGGTAAACCATCGAACCTCAGAAACTATGTGGCGTGGCGAAACGTAGGCTGAACATAGGCCGGGCAGCTAAATCGCTGGGGCGCTGTTGTGGATCCCTTCTGGCTAACCAAGGCGAATCACTGGAATCACTACCCGTTATGACGCTGCAATCAGGGGAAGGCAATCGCTCGAAAACGCCCGCTTCCGGACAAAAGTTGACGGTCACGACTGTCCGCTATTGGCCGATTGTGTTGAAAAAGTCGGCCATGGTTTGCGCGTCAGAAAAGTACGCGTCCGAGATTGAAATCTTTACTTTTGGCAGAGGCTTTCTGACTCGGATTTCACGTAGCAGCGTGCAAAAAAGGCGTTTTCACCGGTCAATGGCTATGCAGTTTGGGCAGACCGACTTTTTCAACAGAATCGGCCGATATCTGCCTGTCGCGAGGGCCGTAATTGACCTAGAGCAGATGCCCAGACATTCAAACCAAACGAGTAGATAATCGACTGCTATTCCAGCCATTTCCAGTGCGTATGAACAACGAATCTTCCCAACGCGAATCTACCGGCAGTACAGCATATAACCTTGCGCAGGCCCACGGTGCCCGGCCCCTGTCCGTTGATGGCTATCATCAAACGGTAGAACTGTGCGGTCGCGTCACCTGCGGCTGGCTGTTCCGCTACAGGATCATTTGCAGCTTGGACATCCCAGCGCATGACCAAGAGTCATTCGCTGGCGCTGTAGGTTGCTTGGTTGCTGACGACGGAGAGATACGTGATCTCTCAGGTCCGATGTTCATGGACATGCTTCACATGCTGGCATAGCTCGCGGGACCACCTTGGCCGACCTCTGCCGGTCACGATGGGCGGGAGTCGGCCAAAAGTTGCCACTCATTGCCGCACCCAGGACTCTGGTACAAGGTGCCCTGCAAGTACGAGTTTCGACGATGCGGATGTTGTCTTCAGTTATGCCAGCAATTGGGAGCCAAAACTGAAGGTGCCAGGGATGTTGAAAGCCCTCTTTAATATCACGTGAGAGTAGTCACGTGCTGAAAGTAAATCCTTTATTTTTTCCTCGTCAGCTTTAGACGTTTTCGTTCCAAGAATAACCTCCCGTAGAGCAGAGGTTGAAAAGGAATGATTTCCCGGGCTCGATGTAAGTCGAAACTCTTTTTCATATTTCCAGTCTTCGGACTTTGTATAAAGCCCTATTTGCAACATCGCATCTACTTGTTTGTTGTAAAAGTTCTTACCTTGCTCATCGGAGAAGTGCACACCGTCCCAAGGCCGGCAAAACTCACCAAACTCTTCGATCAACTCTAAGAATTTTTCCATGTAAGGAGGAGTTGGCAAATACTGAACGTCTCCTGAATCGGTGGCACCATCGATTTGCAGAATCTCTGCATTGAAGCCGAGGCATATTCCGCGGTGACCATCGGCATAATGAGACCAAAGCAGTGCGTCGTGTGCCGTTTTAGAAAGAGAAAGAATCCCTCTGCTCTGCATAAAGAGATAGAGGGCCTTATTTAAAGATATTTCCTCACCCTCTTTGGTCACACCCTTTTTTATACTGTCAAGCATTGTTATAAGAAACGACCTCCGGCCTTCAGGGTGGGTGTCTGTCTTATATACATGGCTTTTAGCGCGCTCATATTCTGATTTGACATCTATTGACACATCTAGTGGATCATTCAAATTTTGAGGGGGTGAGAAATAAAGCTCATGATTTCGAAGTATATCCCAGGTTCTAGGTGAGCATGATCGATACTTGTAATACATAATCGCCTCATTAACATCCATCTATTCCGCACCTTTAAGTCGCGAATTCAGAGCTTGCAATGTCCCTTATACCGCCGTCGCTGCATAGCGTCAAAAAGAGAGTTGCAGGTTCGCCTAGATGACTGCTTTGGGTCTGCGACCCTTCGGGATACGCGGCAATCAACCCAAAGCGGCTACTCGTTGTCGAAAAACATAGAAATTCAGGTTCCAAGCGTGTAGCAGTCAGTTACGCACATTTGATTTAAGTCGGACTCAACAATATTTATGTTGATGTTTTTTTCGCATAATAGATTCTGCATTTTATTTTTTAGCACTTTATTAGATAATGCTTCTTCCAGTCCGAGAGCTGATTGATGTTGTTCCATATGTTGCGCGCGTATTGCTTTTTTATTCTTGAATGGAAGCGGTGATAGTATTATCTTGCCGATAAAAGACTCTAAGTCCGTTATGTTAAGTTGTACGCTTGGTATGTTATTTATAGTGCTTTGATTGAACTTGTAGGAGAAATTTATATCGTTTCGATCAGGCCATAGCATAAAGCGTATTTCATTCTCGTAGCTGAAGTGCATGGCCTTCGAGAAAAATGGGCGGCAGATCATATCACTATCTTCGAATACGGATTTTCGATGATCAAGGTATTCGATTTTTTGAACTGAAAGATTATAGCCGTCTTTAAGCTCTAGGCTATCCTCCAGCGATCCGATGGTCGTCTCAATGCATACTGACTCACCCAGTGTTTTTGCACATTCCGTACATCCAACATCATGGCGACAGTTACTACCTGAGCTTCCGTATAATTGCCACATTGCATCACATTCATGAGGTAGATCTGTCCAGCAGCTGGCGTAGAGCCATGAGCTAATGCGTTGTAGATAAGCATCGCCATCAATTTTTTTAAGAGCGCCGAACAGAGATGGGAAAGTTTGGTTTTGAATTGCATTTTGCAGTTTCTGAAGATTGAGCAACTCGTGTTCGGTTCGGGGTTGAGTGCTAGGCCAACTACAATTAATTAAGTCTAAGACCTCAAGGGAGTTGCTGATGGAAGGAAAGTTGCCTTTGTTTATTCCGCCTTCCAAGTGGTCGTCAAAACTGTCAAATCGAGAGAAATGCATAGTTTGAGACTTTACTAATCTTTCAAAGTTCTCAAAAGACATATAGCGTCTGATTGTTTTATCTCTTGCCACGCCTACGCTAAATTTTCCCATGCTCACTCTCTCCAAACAATTTTTATCGTATCTTGTCGAAAAAAACGATGGTGATTTCGGATGGCTTAAAGTCCGTGGGAGTTTACCTCTGATTCCGTTCCCTCACATTCTTCGAATGAGAGTTCGTACCCAGGACATTGCTGTTTCTATGGCCCAGTCGGTTTGGGGAATAGAGAGTACGGGCATTGGTTCAGATCCCGGACCGTGGCCAAGACTATTTCTGACTTTGCGGAAGTAGTCTCGAAGCATGTCGCCTTCCCACACCGCCAGATAGTTCCCGTTGGCTTTGCTGACGAGATTATCAATATAGTTCGACGCGCCTGATTCGGTTCCACGCGTCCAGCCCTTTGTATCGGACACTATCTTTATTGCGCTTTCGAGTGCTTTCGCAGCGAATAATGCAGGGTCTTTGTCGTTTGAGTCTCGACGATCAATAGCCTCTTTGATATCAATGTCGACGTTTTTCCATAACGGAGCGGCAACCAAATCCCAGAACGGCTTAGCAATATTCTGCTCAATGACATCGTCCACTGAAACTTGGATGAAACCGTTGTGGTATGTCAAAGGTGCTCGAGCTCGTCGAAATCGTTCGTTCAACTCTGAGACTTGAGCATCGTAAATTGCATTTTGTGTTTGGTTCCAAGCCTTTACCCCATCGACAGCATTACCCGGAATACGCATGCCACGAGATGGCATCTTGTCACGTAACGCTGCTTCGGCCAGTGCCTGTGGCAGACGAATATTCAACTGTTCTATTTCCGCACCTCGCATTCTCATCGCGAGTTCAATGAAGCTGAGCCGCTCTTTCACGAAACGATCGGCATCTGGATGGCCGGTTGGATATTGTGCCTTAACAAACTGCGCACATACGTAATCCCAGCCCCAGTTTCCTTGTACTGGCCACTCTTGGCTTAGTCCATTTCTCTGTGTGAAAGAGTAATGCCTCTTTGAAAGCTCATCCATGCCCAACTCGCGAGCTATCTGATCATGAAGAGATTTCCATTTGGCTTTATTAGCTTCAATCTCGCTGCCCTCGGAATTGTAATAAGGCAAAGCATCCTTGACGATTCCAAATACTTGATTGAGCAACCGCTGCTCAGCTTCTGTATACGCTACCCAAATGGGATGATCTAAATAACGATGAGCAAATATGTCTGTAAGCACGCGCTCGCTCCTAGTGAAACCGTTAATCACTCAGTCAAACGCTGGTAAAAGTTGAGGTAGTCTGACTTTCAAGAGATTCAAATACATTACTGGCCTCTCGACCCATTGTCCAATGCCCGCTTTTGGCCGTATGCTGCCTATCGCGAAGGATCGCATCGGCCAAAAGTAGTCATCCAATCTCGTTTTTTAGCTATCTTCTGGTCATGCGAAATGAACCACCCTTCGATTTCTATCAGAGGGTCGGTCCATGAATTCGAATCTTACAATCTCAAATTTTTTGGGTCCGTGGTGTGGGGATTCACTTACAGGTCTGATGCAGCGTTGCAGGGCGGTCTGGGATACCCCTTTAGCAAATTTGACCGACCTGATGGTTGTCACTTTTTTGAATCAGGGCATCGCTGTCACGCAGATGCTTATAGAAGCAAAGCGCCGCATAAAAGAGCAGGAACGAGATGGGAGCGAGTACTTTGAGGGCCAACTTCTCGAAGCCATGAAGCGAGTGCAGTCAGGGGACTTCGCCGCTTGAATCCAGCCTTCAGTCGAGACGGTCTATGGCGCGTACAAGATTTGCGCGTGCCTGCTGCTCGAATGCGTCGAAGTACGCTGCGGTCGTATAGATGCGCTCGCGCGCCAGGAAGCCTTCAAGGACCTGGCGCCGTTTTTGGCGGTACACCGGCAGAGGCACAAACTGGTATTCGTGGCGAATTTGTTGGTCGTATTCCTCGAACCGTTCGAACGACGCTCCAAGGATCGCCAGGTCCGTGTCCACCAACACTGCTTCGTCTGCCGATGCCGGGGCGCCGTCGTGTCGCGTCACCATGATCAGGTTGTAAAGCCTGTGTCGCGTTTCATCGCCCAGGCCACTATCACGTGCCACGTCGTCCAACCATTGCGCACTGCGCAGTTCGTTGTCGCTGCGAAGGGGGTCGTAGATCGCGTCATGGAACCACAGAGCGAGGTCGATTTCGGCGGAAGCCCGGCAGGCCGCGTTGACGAATCGGCGCACTTGAAGGCATTCCTTCAGATGCTGGAGGTTATGGTAGGCGCGGTGCGGCTCGCAGTAGTGTCGAATGAGTTCTTCGTATGCCTCGCGCGACACGCGCACGACGCCAAGCTCCGCCCAGACGCGAGCCCAGGTGTCGAAACCCGTGACATCAGCCGCGTCTAGGTCGCCGTGTGTGCTGGCCGTGATTTGACCGTTCTCTTCTGGCGAACCCGTCATCGTTTCTCCTGCGCTTCAAATATGAAAAAGGTATTTATTGGGCATCACCCGCCGGTTCATCTTCGACATCTTCCGATGGCGCTCCGTAAGGTGCGCCAATCTCGACCCGATCAGCCTTTACCCAACCGGTATAGTCGTCGCCGCTCTTGGCGATGAAGTTCACTTCCAGCCATGATTCGTCTTCAAGGCTGGAATAAACGGTGAGGGAGTCGCCGGGTATGACGAAAATCTTCTTATTGGCACAGGCTTCATCTGGCGCTTCGTGGAAATGCAGGCGCCCGGTGCCAATGACCTTGCCTTGCACTGACGGATGAAACTCAGGCACCGTTCCGGAGATCTTTTCCGCCAGGGCAGAACAGTTGACAGCGGCCTGGCTCAGGCTGCTGAAAAGGCACAGGCACAACACGCTTGAACGCAGATACATCTTGGCGAATTCCGTTTGGGGTGGAGGCGTAAAGGATAGTTAAGTCGCAAGCTATTGGAAAAGAGACCTATCCAGAGGAAAAGAAGACAGCATTATTTTTCACGGTCAGCTGTGTTTGCAGGACGAAGCAGTCACCCATGTTCCGCTGCCAACATCGACCTGAACTGGGAAATGATCTCTGGAGATAACCCGCCACCTTCGAACACTGCGCAGGTGATCGGTTACAAACTGCCTTTTTTGTCTGCAGGTGATTGCGCCAGAAACTCCGCTATCAGCGATGCGACCTGCTGCTGAATCACCTCCCGAGCACGACCGCCATCACCATCCCGACAAATGATCTCATCCCCCGGCACTTCCTCCTCAAGCATTTCCTCCGCCCCGGGTTTACACATCGACATGAAGCTGAAATGGCTCGCATCGCTGATTTCGATGTAACGGCTAGACGCTGGGGGCAGGCGCTTGGCCAGGTTGGCAGATTCCAACTCAGCGGGAAGTTCTTGCGACGGTACTCCGGCAGCGATCACCAGAGCGGGGACAGGCAGCGCGGCCAAGCTTTTATCGGTCAGGCCCCGTGAAAGGCCGAGGTCCAATGTCACCACCGCAGTGACGCGTTTATCGCGCCAAGCGGCGGCCAGTTCGGCCTTTGATTCAGCGGTGCTGGCGGGGTTCATCTGTTCGTAAACGGTGCAGCTGGCTAGCTGCGGGTGGGTTTTACAGTCTTGGGCGAAGCGCTCTGGGTCGAAGCGAGCGCCGCCGATCTCCAGGGCCGTCCAGCCGCCGAGTGAATGGCCCACGGCTGCAATTCGACCATTGGCCACCCGGCCAAATTTTTCAGGCTGGGTCGTGACCGCATCGATGGCTCGACGCAGATCAACGGGCCGCAGCCATAACTGCGCCGCCGCTTGGGGGCTGCGGTCATGGGTGGTGCTGCCGGGGTGGTTGACGGCGGCGACGATGTAACCCTTCTGGGCCAACGCACTGGCCAGCCAGATCTGGTTGCTCCAGTTACCCCTGTATCCGTGAGAGAGCACCACCAATGGATGTTCGCCGGCCGTTGGCGGCGCGTTACGCACGGCAGACGCGCCGACAAATACCGCGTTATCGGCGATCAGTTGCGCGGTTTCGGTCGTTGCGCCGGGGTACCAGACGACCATCTCCAGTGCGCGGCCATTGTGCGGATCCGGCAGGGTGGAAGATTGGAAACCGATGGGGTTCTCGCCAGCCAATGCGGTTGTTGTCAGGCAGGCCAACAACAGGGCGCCGAAAGCTGTTTTCAATGTCGTTTCTTCCTTGATTAGACGAATGGGGGGCGATGAGCACGGGCATTAAAGCTCAGATTCGAACCGCTGCGCATGATTTTCATCAACCCGAGAAACTAGTCCCCGAAAGCAAACTCCGACGGTGCGAATCGGTCGCTGGTGTCCATACGAATATTGCGCAGCGCCACGGTTTCCAAGTGTGACGCGTAGAGCGACTCCGAGAAATAGCTGATCAGAATGGAACGACGGCGTGCACCGATCACGTTCAGGCTGCCCGCATGCACCAGATCGACATCGAACACCAGGATGTCACCGGCAGAGCCTGAAAGCTGTATGGCGCCTGACTCGTCATTGAAGTCGAAGGGCGGGGCATCCGGCTCGGGGCGGTGGCTGCCTGGGACGATCCGTGTCGCGCCGTTTTCGGGGCCGTAATCGTCGAAGAAAGCCAGGGCGATGGCGATGTCGCCTGGCCGTTGGGCTGACAAGTCGCGGTGCAATTGTTGGTGGCCGTTACCCGCCAGGGGCTCGCGGCCTTCCACTTGGGAGAGGAAGAACCGTTCGCCGATCAATTCACCCGCCACGGCCAGTAGCTGGGGTAGACGACATACGGCCTGAATCTTTGAATCATCGTCCAGCATCGAACAGCGCCAGTCCATGCCGCGTGGCACTGGCCATTGGTCCGACGGTCGCACGCCGGCATCGAACACGGCACGAAGGTCGGCCAGCCACTCGTTCGGGATTGCTTGACGGAGCAGGGCGTAGCCGTCTTGGTGGAGTTGTTTGTGGTCAGCCATGGTTCGTCCTTGGGCGGGCATTTGGAAGGCTAGTCTGTAAACCAAAGTGGGACCACCCGACATTGGTAAAGGACGGCGACCAGAGACAATCCCGGTAGGTTTGCAGTTATCATCCAGCCACCATCCAAGAAAAGGACTTCACTGATGAAGCGTTTGTTCGCCTGCACCCTCCTGACACTGGCCGTCATCGGCTACGCCAAGGCCGACCAGAGCACCTTTGAAGAAACGAACCAGTGTTCGGAAGATATCGATTGTCAGGGCGATTTCATCTGCAAAAACGGCCAATGCGACAGCCCTCAGCTCCAGCGAAGCCCTGTTGCAAAAAACACCGCCAAGACTCAAGCCGCACCACCCGCGCCTCCGGGTGTTGCCTATCAAGCGCTGCCCGTCAATACCGAGCGTGCCGGACCTTTCACGACGCAGACTGAGGCGATGGCAACTGCGCTGAATTACCAATCGCGAGCGGGTGTGATGAACGTCATGGAATCCATCGTCGAGCAGGCCGAGTACACCGGTTATGTGACGATTGAAAAGGCTTATACGTTTGGTCCGAACAAGTATGTGCTGGTGGTTTCCACGGGGGAGGGTGGCAATGCTTGCCCGGCGTCGACCTATGTATTCAGTTTCGACACCCAGGCCGAGCGCGTTGATGGCAAGCGTGAAGTGGACGGGTGTTCTGAGTTGGTCGAGGCCATGGCGCAAGGGAACAAGCTCATGGTCAAGAAGGAGGGCGCTGTGACTGTTGTTTATAACGGGATTGTCGAGTAGTTCAGTTCGACGATGTACCCGTGGCGAGGGAGCTTGCTCCCTCGCCACAGTTGTGTGTTCACAGCTTTGGTGTTGGCGGTGTAATGAGGTTCAGCATTGAAAAGTCCGTGTTGCCAATGAAGAGGTCCGCCCGACGCCGACCAATCCGAATAGCGCACCATCAATCACGCCGTACACAACCCCGTGGCGAGGGAGCTTGCTCCCGCTGGACTGCGCAGCAGTCCTGAAACCGGCTGGTGTGATTTGCCTGGTTCGCCGCGCCAAAGTCTTTGGGGCCGCTGCGCGGCCCAGCGGGAGCAAGCTCCCTCGCCACAGGTTGTCGGCGGGCAGGCTTATAGGGGGGAACCTGCCGGTGCCGCATCCAATCTTCGGGCAATCACATCCATCACGTCGCACCCATCACGCAGTGGGATGCAGCACAGTTGTGCGAGGTCCTGAAGGGTTGCGGGATCGATGGTCAATTCATCACGCATCGCCAGGTTCTCCAGGAATTGTGTGGCGGCACGGATTCGGTAGGCGGCTGAGTCGAGCAGGATGTGTAGCGGGGCGGTGGTATCGACGTAGAGAGGCTGGTCGTCGGCGTTGCTGGTAAGGCCCGTGTATTGATTCATAAGTAAGCTCCACTGGATAGTTTTGCCCACTGCGGGTCGCCAAACCCGGCCACCATTTGGGCGACTCGAAGACTATAGTCGCCGCCGCAAAAAATACGCAAGGGATTGATAGCGAAGGAGATTCCCAATCATATGTAGGACGTTGCCATCGTCGTAAGCATCTGAGCTGTACGTCTTACAACCCTGTAGTCTCGTTACCTACATCAAGCTCATTCCCTCCGATGTGTAAGACATTTCTGTAGCCTAACCTTCAATTTCCGCCCTTCATCCCCCATTTGCCCCCCGACACGTCCCACAATCCAATCGCGCATTCCCATCCGGCGCGGGATAATACGGCCCTGCTTGGGGTCATAAGCGTTTCCCCCCTCGTTGGTATTGGCGTCTCAGAAGGATCGAACGCAATGACAGATTGGCTTCAGAGCTCTGGAGAAATGGCTGAACGGGTTCGGCGCCATCCTTGGGGGGACACGCCACTCGGGCCGCCTTCGCAGTGGCCTGATGTGCTGAAGACCACCGTGGCCCTGAGCCTTGCCTCGCATTTTCCCCAGGCCATCGTGTGGGGGCCGGACCTGATCACGTTGTACAACGACGCGTTCCTGCCGATCCTCGGCAGCAAGCCCGAGGCGCTGGGGCGGCGGTTCGATGAGGTGTGGCGGGAGGTCTGGAGCGATATCGGGCCGATCGTGCGCGCGGCCTTCGATGGGCAAGCGACCTTTATAGAGAACTTCCCCCTGGTCATCGAGCGCGGCGGCGGTCCAGAGCAGGCTTATTTCACGTTCTGCTACAGCCCCATCCGTGACCAGTTCGGCAAGGTCGTGGGCATGCTGGATACGGTTACCGAGACCACTTCCACGGTGTTCATGACCCAGCGGCTGGCGGTGCTCGATGCCATTGGCAATGCCGTCGCGAATGCCACCGACCCGCAGAGCATCATGGCAGCCACCACACGGATCCTGGCGGCGCACCTGAACCTGTCCAATTGTGCTTACGCAGACATGGATGAGGACGAAGACGGCTTCACCATTCGTGGTGATTGGGCCAGGGTGGGTTCGCCCCATATCCTTGGGCATTATCGACTGGCTGATTTTGGCCGACTGGCGGTCACTAACCTGCGGGCCGGCAAGCCGCTGGTGATCAACGATAACCTCAAGGAACTGGCGCCGGAGGAAGCGGCGACGTTCCAGGCCATTGGCATCGCGGCCACCATCTGCGTGCCGTTGATCAAGGGCGGGCGATTGACCGCGTTGATGGCGATCCACGATAAAATGCCGCGGGTCTGGTCATCCAACGACCTGGCGCTGCTGATGGAAGTCACCGAGCGATCCTGGGCCCACATCGAGCGCGCCCGTGCCGACGCTGCCGTGCGCGAAGGCCTGGCGGCCCTGGCCGAATTGAATGCGACGCTGGAAGAACGCGTCGAGGAGCGCACCACGCGCTTGAAACAGACCGAAGCGGCGCTGCGTCAATCGCAAAAACTTGAAGCCATCGGCCAGCTTACCGGCGGCGTGGCCCATGACTTCAACAACCTGCTGACCATCATTCGCTCTTCGGTCGACTTCCTGCGCAAACCCAGCCTGTCCGAGGAGCGTCGGCAACGCTACATGACGGCGGTGTCCGAAACCGTGGAGCGCGCCTCCAAGTTGACCAGCCAGTTGCTCGCGTTTGCCAGGCGCCAGCCGTTGAAGCCGCAAGTCATCGATGTGGGCAAGCAAGTACAGAGCCTGGGGGACATGCTGCAAACCGTCACCGGGGCGCGGATCCAGGTCCACGTCGAGTTGTGCGATCGGCCCTGTTACATCCGGGCGGATCTGAGCCAGTTCGAGACCGCGCTGATCAACATAGCCCTCAATGCCCGGGATGCCATGAATGGCCAGGGCACGTTGTGGCTTCGGCTTAGTTGCGGCGGTGGCATGCCGCCGATCCGTGGTCATGCCGGGGCCGGGCAATCCTTTGCTGCCATTGCCCTGGCGGACACGGGTACCGGTATTGACTCGCCAGTGCTCGAGCACATCTTCGAACCCTTCTTCACGACCAAGGAGGTGGGCAAGGGCACGGGGCTGGGCTTGTCCCAGGTGTTTGGCTTTGCCAAGCAGTCCGGTGGCAATGTCGATGTTTCGACCGTGGTGGGTGAGGGCACGGTGTTCACTTTGTACCTGCCGGAAGTAGCGCCCGAAAAAAGCCATGAGCCTGTCCGGGAAGAACACACACATCTGCTGCCGGAAAAGGGCAAGCGTCGGGTGTTGATCGTGGAAGACAACCTGGAGGTGGGGCGTTTTGCCAACCAGATCCTTCAGGACCTGGGCTACGAAACCGCCTGGGCGACCAACGCCGAAGAAGCGCTGGAAATGGTTGGCCCGGATGCGATGGCATTCGACGCGATATTTTCTGACGTAATGATGCCGGGGATCAGCGGCATCGCCCTGGCCAGGGAACTGCGCCAGCGGCGCCCGGATTTGCCGGTGGTGCTGACTTCTGGTTACAGCGAAGAGTTGGCCCACAGCGGCCATGAGGGCTTTGAATTCTTGTCCAAACCCTATTCGGCCGATCAGGTTTCCCGGGTTTTAAACAGGACGATACTGGGGGCTGAATGAGTGTTTCCTTGTTGAAACAGTGAGTTCCATTCGTCGGCCAAGGGCTTTGTTGAATCAACAGTCTGTTGATGACCGACTAGTCTCATTGTCGTGAAGGTCGATATTTTCAGGCAATCGGTTGTTGCCGGTATGGGCCTCGATGAAAGGGGAAAGGCAATGGGAGCACCGTACAGCGAGGAGAACACTGCCGCGTATCCGATCAATGAAGGGTTGCAGTGTGGCCAGTCGGCCTATCATGCAGACTTCGGTGACGAGCCGATCAAGTCCATCAGGACAAAGGTGGCCAAAGTGCAGCGAGGGGAGAAGGCCAAGTTCTTGCCCAGGGTCCCGGTCAGAAAGTGACGGCGGATCATGGTAGGGGAGCTTGCTCCCGCCGGGCTGCATAGCAGCCCTTTTTTTTGACAGTTTTACCCTCCTGGGTGGGAACGTCGCCAGGGACGCTCCGCGTTCCGCTTCTGGGGTCACTACGCAGATATTTTTCATCTTTTCTCAACGGGCGATTTCTTTCACGTTTCTTTCACAAGCAAGTACGTACTCTCAGCTCATCCGTTAGAAAGCAGTACCTGCCCGTTTCCCCAGCGGGCTTTTTTTTGCCTGTCATAAAATAAACCGCCGTTTCGTTGTCCAACCGTCATGGCTGACGCTGTCTGGCGTAAACTCGCGCCCGCGCGCACCGGCCATTTCTCCCCGATGCGGCATTTTTGAGGTTTCTATCATGCGTTTGACTTTGTCCACCTTGGTACTGGGGTTGGTGGTTGCCCAGGGCGCGATGGCTGCCGGCGACGGTACCGCCGCGGTCGGCGGTGGTCTGGGCGGTGTATTGGGCAACGTGGTCGGCCAGCAGATGGGCGGCAGCACCGGCGCCGCGATTGGCGCGGGCGTTGGCGGCGCAGCCGGCAGTGCGGTGGGCGCTCGCAAGGGCAGCCGCACCGAAGCGGCCATTGGCGGTGGCTTGGGGTCGGCCGGTGGTTCGGTTGTCGGTAACCGCCTGGGCGGCTCCACCGGCTCCACCATCGGCGCAGGCATCGGCGGCGCGGCGGGCGGCGCGTTGGGTAGCAACCTGTCCAATGACAACGACCGTCATTCCAGTGGCAAGAAGTACAAGCACAAGAAAAAGCATCGTTAAGCGGATGCTTGGATGAAGAGACGTGGCCTTGTGCCGTGACGCTGTTCATCTGGAAAAAACGGCGCTTCTTTCAGAAATGGGAAGCGCCTTTTTTTTGGGCTTCTTTTGGTTGAAAGTGTACGGACCGGACACATGGTTGACGGGTGTGCGGGGACATGGTTGACACTTTCCAGCGAGCCGCCGTAACGGCGGAACCATAAGCGGCCGTTACCACAAAAACGGATATACACTCCAACCTGCCCCCCCAAAAAAACGGCAAATCAAAATCTCCGGAACGATTGCCATCCCCCCGCTTCGAACACATACATCCATCAACAATTGCGAGGTGTACCATGACGCCGCAAACGCAAGGCCAGGAAGAACAAGACTCCTCGGGCACGCCTGTCGTCAATGACCCGGGCAATGAAGACCCCGGGTCCCTGATGGATGACGCTCAGGTTCCCTTGATCGAGGAGGATGAAACCCCGGAATACCCGCTGCCTTCGCCCACCAACTCCCTGAGTCGCGACCAGCGTCCGCCCGATGACGATGCGGGCGTCGAGCAGGTACCCAGCGACGATGAGGATGTCGAAGCGACCCCGGATGACCCGGACATCGCCGGTGACGATGCCTCCGGCAAGCCGAGCTGATCGCGGGCCCGTCTGTCGATTCAGTGGCACCATCGTCCTGCCACGCGTGCCACACATCAGGTAAGGATCTTGAAAAGGAGACTCACCATGATGAAGTCCAACATGACAGCGCTGACACTCGCCGGGATTCTTTCGCTCAGTTCACTGGCTGCCTTGGCAGAATCTTCGGGCGGCACGCCCCCCGTGGACAAGGGCGGGATGCCACCTTCCTCAGAAATGGAGGCCGGCTCCAATTCCGGTGCCAACGGTAACGCCTTGCCCCCGGGCTCCGTGAGCGGCGGGAACGGCGGCGATACCAACGGCAGCAGCACCAGCCCCGGTACGGGTAGCGGTTCGATGAGTGGAGGCAGCACGATGGGCGGTGCCGACGCCGGCGGTGGGACCAACGGAGGAACCGGTACCAGCGACAGCGGTGGCAGCTCGGGCGGCAGCAGCTCGGGACAATAACCATCCCTTCACACCCATCCGCTTTCTGTGGCGAGGGAGCTTGCTCCCGCTGGGTTGCGAAGCAGCCCCCACGATCCTACGGTTGCCGCGCACCCGAGCGGGAGCAAGCTCCCTCGCCACGACCCCATCCATGGATTTCCCATTGCCGGTTCCAAGCCCCCTTCGTTATCCTGCTGAATCCTTTAAGGCGAACACGCTGCCCTGGCCGCACCTGAGCCATCCCTGGAATGTTGTGTTGATAACGGATCAGATGCGATGAATACACCGCTGAAAGAGTTTGGCCCGATCAAAGCTGTGATTTTCGACATGGATGGGCTGTTGCTGGACACCGAGGGGATCTACACCGAGGTCACGTCCATCATCGCCGAGCGCTACGGGCGCACGTTCGATTGGAGCGTCAAGCAGAACATCATCGGGCGTGGGGCCACGGACTTGGCCAATTACGTCGTCCAGGCGCTGGAGTTGCCGATCACCCCCGAAGAGTTCCTGGTCATCCGCGAGCCCTTGATGCGCGAGCGCTTTCCTCACGCCCTGGGGATGCCCGGTGCGGAGGAGCTGGTGCGGCATTTGAAAGCCCACAACGTTCCGATTGCGGTGGGCACCAGTTCGTCGAGCCCTACGTTCGCACTGAAAACCACCTTGCACCGGGACTGGTTCGCACTGTTCGACTTCATCGTGACGGCGGACGACCCCGAGGTCGGCGCGGCGAAACCCGCGCCGGATATCTTCCTCACTGCTGCCCGGCGCCTGGGTGTCGATCCGCGCGATTGCCTGGTGTTCGAGGATTCGCCGTTCGGCGTAACCGCCGCGAAAGCCGCCGGCATGACCGCCATTGCCATTCCGGATTCGGCCATGGCGGATGAAAAATACGCCCACGCCGATGGGATCATCCGCTCCTTGAAAATGTTCCAGCCCAGCCTTTGCGGTCTGCCGGAGTTAGAGTGGGCCTGACAGCGAAGGGCTGCTGCGCAGCCCAACGGGAGCAAGCTCCCTCGCCACAATGATCGGCTCGGATCAGGCGCCGAAACCACCGTCGATGGTCAGGCTGGCACCGGTGATGTAACCGGCTTCCGGCCCTGCCAGGTAAGCGACGAAGCTGGCGATTTCATCGACGTTGCCATAGCGCCCGACAGCCATCAGCGACAGCAGGCTGGAGGCGAAGTCGCTGTCGGCCGGGTTCATGTCAGTGTCCACCGGGCCGGGCTGCACGTTGTTGACGGTGATGCCGCGTGGGCCGAGGTCACGGGCCAGGCCTTTGGTCAGGCCCACCAGCGCGGCTTTGCTCATGGCGTAAGGCCCGCCGCCAGCGAAGGGCATGCGGTCGGCGTTGGTGCTGCCGATATTGATGACACGGCCACCTTCGCCCATGTGCCGCGCTGCCGCCTGGGTGGCGACGAACACACTGCGCACGTTGACGGCCAGGGTCTGGTCGAAATCTTCGAGTTTGAATTCATCCAGCGGCCCCATGGCCAGCACACCCGCGTTATTGACCAGGATATCCAGCCGTCCAAAAGCTTCGACGGTGGCGGCGACGGCGTTACGAACGGCGTCGGCGTCGGCGCTGTCCGCCTTGATTGCCAAGGCCTTGCCGCCCGCTGCGGTGATGGCGTTCTGCAGTTCTTCTGATTTTGCGTCAGAGCTGACGTAGGTGAAGGCCACGGCGGCGCCTTCCGCGGCAAGGCGTTTGACGATGGCGGCGCCGATGCCGCGAGAACCGCCCTGGATCAAGGCGACTTTACCGTTCAGTGCTTGGGTATTCATGATGTTCTCCAAAAAGTGCCGGGGCGAGGTGCCGCGGTGATGGAGCGAGTATCAAGAAGGTGCCGTGGGCTGTGTAGACCGTCATTGCTATAGTCTGTCTAAACTAAAAGTTTAGAGTGAGGCTCATGGAGACCTTCAACAGTATCGAATGCTTCGTGCGCAGCGCCGAAGTCGGCAGCTTTGCCGAGGCGGCGCGACGTCTGAGCGTAACCCCGGCCGCGGTGGGTAAAAGCGTCGCCAAACTGGAAGCGCGAATGGGTGTACGCCTGTTTCAGCGCAGCACCCGCAGCCTGAGGCTGACCGAAGCCGGCCAGTTGTTTCTGAGGGAAGTCGGCAGCAGCTTCAACACCATCCAGAACGCCGTCGCCAACCTGGCCAGCGCCGGTGGGCAACCGACGGGAACGCTGAAGGTGAGCATGGGCACGGCGTTCGGTCGATTGTATGTCGTGCCGCTGCTGGGGGAATTTCTGCGACGTTATCCGGCGATCAACCCGGACTGGCATTTCGATAACCGCCAGGTAGACCTGATCGGCCAGGGGTTCGATGCCGCCATCGGCGGTGGTTTCGAGCTGCCCCAGGGCGTGGTGGCGCGCAAGTTGACGGTGGCTCATCGGGTGCTGGTTGCGTCAACCGACTACCTGCAAACCCATGCCGCGGTGACAGAACCGGAAGATTTGTCACAGCATCAAGGCATCCTGATTCGTTCACCACAAACCGGGCGCGTGCGTTCCTGGCAACTGACCAGCCGTAATCGGGAACACAGCCCGCTGACGCTCAAGACGCGCATGACCATGAGCGATTCGGAAGCCGATTGCGCGGCCGCCACCCAAGGGCTGGGCATCGGCCTGGTGAGCATGCCGATCGCCGTTCCCTTCCTGGAAAGCGGGGCTCTGCAACGGGTGCTGCCGGACTGGTACGTCGACGACGGCAACATCTCCATCTACTACGCCGAACACAAGCTGTTGCCAGGCAAGACCCGGGCGTTCGTGGATTTCATCATCGAGCAGTTTGCCGAGCAGGGGTTGGCGCGGCGGTTTAGTGCGGTTTGAGCGGGGCACCAGACCGACTCGGGACACTTCGGTCCAAGCCTGTGAACTCACCGCCCAAACCGCCCCGGCCAGCCAATGATGGTCTTGGGCCGAGGCGTCGCGTAGGTGCGCACTTTCGACGTCGACAACCCCAGCCGCACCAGCGATTCAGCAATGGTCACCGCCGCCGTCACGCCATCGACCACCGGCACGCCGGTGCGCTGGCGGATCTGCTCGTCGAGCCCGGCCATGCCGCCGCAGCCCAGGCAGATCACTTCGGCCTTGTCCTGGCTCACTGCCAGTTCCGCCTGTTGCACGATGGCATCAATCGCCCGTTGCGGGTCCTGCTCAAGCTCCAGCACCGCCAAACCACTGGCCCGTACCGAGGCGCAGCGGTCGAACAGGCCGGACAGCTTGAGCCGGTCTTCGATCAGCGGCACGGTGCGGTCCAGGGTGGTGACCACCGAATAAGCGTGGCCGAGGAACATGGCGGTACTGGCGCCGGCATCGGTGATGTCCACCACGGGCACGTTCAGCAGTTCTTGCAGACCTTCGCGGCCATGCTCGCCGTAGCCGGCCTGGATCACCGCGTCGAACGGCTCGTCGTAGGACATCACCCGGTCCATCACCGCAATGGCCGCCAGGTAACTTTCAAAATTGCCCTCGATGGAATCGGCACCGAAATGCGGCGTGAGCCCGACGATTTCGGTGCCCGGCGCGGCCACGGCCTGGGCTTGGCGGGCGATGGCCTGGGTGATGGATTCGGTGGTGTTGACGTTGACCACGAGAATTCGCATGAACTGTCCTCCTTGATGCATGAAAGTAAGCGACCCGTACCGGCCGGGCCGTTTGAGGGATCAATGATGAACGTTATCCACAGCGATGGATTCACCGCTGACGTCCTCGTAATACGGTTGGCGCTTGGCAATGATCAGGTACAGCAGCCCTGCAATCGAAGCGCCAATCAGCCAGGAAAATGGCGAAACGCTGTCAAAACCAGGCACCCACGCCAGGATAATCGCGATCAGCGCCGCCGGAATGAACGCCGCCATCGCGCGAAGGTTGACCCCGTTGCTGTAGAAATACGCCCCGTTTGCTCCTCGCTGTACAGTTGCGGCACGTTGATGCGGCCAGGCTTGCGGATCTAAAGTGTGTGTATGTTCTATGCAAGCTGTATACAAAATACATGTCAAATCAAGCCAGATCCATGCCGCTTACGGATCTGTTCGAAGAAGCGCTAATTTCGTTTCGTTATGATCTTTGAATAACTAACTGAAATACCGATATTTAAAATTGACCGTTTAAACAGGTATTTATTTTTTGGCGAACGTCAGTGGGAGTTGGAACGGCTGGCGAGGCGGGAAGGTGTGTGTAACTTTTGGGGGCGGGAACGTAAATCGGTGCACACAAAAATGCCACATGTAGTGGCATTTTTGTGTGCAGAGGACGGCGGACGCTTAGACGGTCTTGGATTTGGCGATGATGTTCCCGGCGTGCAGCCCGCATTCTTTCTGCGTAGCTTCTTCCCACCACCAACGGCCTTCGCGCTCGTGCTGGTTTGGCAGCACCGGGCGGGTGCAGGGTTCGCAGCCGATGCTGATGAAGCCGCGTTCATGCAGGCTGTTGTAAGGCAGCTCGAGCATGCGGATGTAGCCCCAGACTTCTTCGCTGGTCATCTGCGACAGGGGGTTGAACTTGTACAGGGTGCGCTCCGGGGTGGAAAACGCCGTGTCGATTTCCAACACCGCCACCTGGCTGCGGGTGCCGGGGCTCTGGTCACGGCGCTGGCCAGTGGCCCAGGCGCGGACATCGGTCAGTTTGCGTCGCAGGGGCTCGATCTTGCGGATGCCGCAGCACTCGCCGTGACCGTCCTTGTAGAAGCTGAACAGGCCTTTTTCCTTCACGAAGGGTTCAAGTTTCGTGTAGTCCGGCGAAACCAGCTCGATGTCGATCTTGTAGTGCTCGCGCACCTGATCGATGAAACGATAAGTTTCCGGGTGCAGGCGACCGGTGTCGAGGCTGAACACCTTGACGTTCTTGTTCAGTTTCCAGGCCATGTCCACCAGCACCACGTCTTCGGCGCCACTGAACGATATCCACAGGTCGTCGCCGAACTCGGCGAAGGCCAGCTTGAGGATGTCCTGGGGGGACTTGTTGGCATAGGTCGTGGCGAGTTCCACGACGTCGAACGATGGGCTCATCAGGGCGGTTTCCTACAGGTCGGTGGCGCTGGGCGCTCTATATGGGGCTGATGGTAACAAAAGCTGTCGGGGCTGGCGCGCTCCTGTGCGTTGCGCAGGCTTCGACGAATGGCTAGAGTCGGCAGGCCTTTTGTTCGCTCAATCGATAAACATCAGAAAAAATGGGAGTGTCTTGTGGAAATTGCCTGTCTCGACCTGGAAGGTGTGCTGGTCCCGGAGATCTGGATCGCCTTCGCTGAAAAAACCGGGATTGACTCCCTCAGGGCAACCACTCGGGACATTCCCGACTACGACGTGCTGATGAAGCAACGGTTGCGCATCCTCGATGAACACGGCCTCAAGCTTTCCGACATCCAGGAAGTCATTGCCACCCTCCAGCCGCTGGACGGCGCCATCGAGTTCGTCGACTGGCTGCGCGAGCGCTTCCAAGTGGTGATTCTGTCCGACACGTTCTATGAGTTTTCCCAGCCGTTGATGCGCCAGTTGGGCTTCCCGACATTGCTCTGCCATCGCTTGATTACCGATGACAGCGGGCGGGTGACCGGCTACCAGTTGCGTCAGAAAGATCCCAAGCGCCAGTCGGTCCTGGCTTTCAAGAGCCTGTACTACCGGGTGATTGCGGCGGGGGATTCCTACAACGACACCACGATGCTGGGCGAAGCCGATGCAGGGATTCTGTTCCATGCGCCTGAGAACGTGATCCGTGAATTCCCGCAATTCCCGGCGGTGCACACGTTTGCCAAGTTGAAGCAGGAATTCCTCAAGGCCTCGAACCGCAATCTCAGCCTGTAAGTTGATCGTTCCCACGCTCGCGTGGGAATGCATCCGGTGACAGGACTACAGATCCTGCAAAGTTTTGAGCAACACCCGAACCTTGGTAATCGACTCCTGATACTCGGCCTCCCAGTCCGAGTCCGCGACAATCCCGCCGCCGCCCCAGCAGCACACCTGTCCATCCTTGACCAGCAAACTGCGGATGGCGATGGAGCTGTCCATTTCCCCGCGCACGTCCAGGTACAGCAACGAGCCGCAATACAGGCCGCGTCGGGTCGGTTCGAGTTCGTCGATGATTTGCATGGCACGGATTTTTGGCGCGCCGGTGATCGAGCCGCCGGGGAAGCTGCCGGCGATCAAGTCCAAGGCGTCCTTATCCACAGCCAGTTCGCCGGTCACGCTGCTGACCAGGTGATGCACATTCGGGTAGCTTTCCAGGCTGAACAGCTCCGGCACCCGCACCGAGCCGATGCGGCAGGTGCGGCCGAGGTCGTTGCGCAGCAGGTCGACAATCATCAGGTTTTCCGCCCGGTCCTTGGGGCTGGCCAGCAGCTCGGCGGCGTGGGCCGCGTCTTCGCTGGGGGTTGTGCCGCGGGGCCGGGTGCCCTTGATCGGCCGGGTTTCCACCTGGCCTTCGCTGACCTTGACGAAGCGTTCGGGGGACAGGCTCAGCACGGCGCCGCCATCGGGCAGGCTCTGGAAGCCGGAAAATGGTGTTGGGCACGCCGCCCGCAGCGCTTGGTAAGCAGCCCAGGCATCGCCCTGGCAAGGCGCGCGAAAGCGCTGGGCAAAATTGACCTGGTAGCAGTCACCTGCCTGGATATACGCCTGGATGCGTTCGAACGCCTGTCGATAGGCTTCGGCGCTGAGGTCGGGGGTCATCGGTCCTTCGAGGCTGAAGACGCCAACCGATGCCGCAGTCGGCTGGCTGAACAGCGCGATCAGGCGCTGGCGTTCGTCTTCGCCACAATGAGGGTGGAAGACCAATTGGCTGGTGCCGGCCTGGTGATCGCTGACCAGCGCCCAGTCGTACACGCCAAAACGCGCGTCGGGCAGTTGCAGGTCGTCCTTGGCGTGGGAGGGCAAGGTTTCGAGGTGTCGGCCAAAGTCATAGCTCAAGTAGCCGATCACGCCGCCGGCAAAGGGCAATTGCACTGTGGTCGGTAGTTCCGCGTCACCTAGCTGCGTCAGCTGAATGCGCAGGCGTTGCAGGAAATCGCTACCGCTCTCGTCGGGCAACACGGCCAGTTGTTCCAGCGGCCAGGCACTGAGCAAGTCGTAACGCCCGCGTTCCGCACTCGGCCGGCCACTGTCGAGCAGCACGCTACCGGGGGCATGACGGATCGCCGCGAAGTACTCGGCGGGGTTGGCGTGGTAGGGCAGCGGGTATACGGAGCAGGTTGGCATGGGCGGGGCGGATCAGCCGTTCAGGCGGGGGAGCGATTGTAATCCCCTGTAGGATTTGCTCCTAGGGGGATGTCGGAGATGAGCACGTCAATGGCTGTCGAAAATATTCGGGTGTGAACACCTTGTGGCGAGGGAGCTTGCTCCCGCTGGGTTGCGCAGCAACCCCCAGGCAGTTGAACGCGGTCAGCCTGATGCACCGTGGTGCCGGGTTTGGGGGCGCTTCGCACCCCAGCGGGAGCAAGCTCCCTCGCCACAGGGGCAAACTTCAAACCTCAGTTTCAGCCCTCAGCCTTCAACCGGCGGAATATGCCCAAACAACGCCTGGGCAAACGCTACGCGCTCTTCCACGGTTTCGGTAACGCCGCGGGCCTTGAGTTCTTCCAGGTGGGCTTCCACTGCGTGGGTGCGCAAGGTCAGGCCGCAGTCGTTGGCGATCTGGATGTTCAGGCCTGGCCGGGCGTTCAGTTCCAGGATCAACGGGCCTTTTTCCTGGTCCAGCACCATGTCGACGCCGATGTAGCCCAGCCCGCAGAGTTCATAGCAACCGGCGGCCAGTTTCATGAAACCGTCCCAGTAGGGCAGTTGCACGCCGTCCACCGCGTTGGTGGTGTCGGGGTGTTTGGTGATGATGTTGTTCAGCCAGGTGCCGCGCAGGGTCAGGCCCGTGGCGAGGTCGACGCCCACACCGATGGCGCCCTGGTGCAGGTTGGCCTTGCCGCCGGACTGCCGGGTTGGCAGCCGGAGCATGGCCATCACCGGATAGCCCATCAGCACGATGATGCGGATGTCCGGCACGCCTTCGTAGCTGATGCTCTTGAAGATCTGGTCCGGCGTCACGCGGTACTCGATCAACGCCCGGTCACGGTGCCCGCCCAAGGAATACAGGCCGGTGAGGATGCTGGAGACATGGTGCTCGATTTCCTCATGGCTGATGATCTTGCCGGACACCGTGCGGTAACGGCCTTCGAAGCGGTCGGCGATGACGATGATGCCGTCGCCGCCAGCGCCCTGGGCCGGCTTGATCACGAAGTCGGTGCGCCCGCCGATGATCTCGTCGAGCTTGTCGATTTCCTTTTCGGTGGAGATCACCCCGTACAGCTCCGGCACATGAATGCCAGCGGCAATGGCCCGTTCCTTGGTGATGATCTTGTCATCGACGATGGGGTACAGGCTGCGCTTGTTGTACTTGAGCACGTAATCGGCGTTACGCCGGTTGATGCCCATGATGCCCCGGGCTTCCAGGGCCTTCCAGGTCTTCCAGAAGCCGAACATCAGGAGTCTGCCTTGAGGAAGGCCTTGAACCGCACCAGCTCGGTCAGGCGGTAGCCGCGATAACGACCCATGGCCAGCATGAAGCCCACCAGGATCAGCAGGATCGCTGGGAAGGTGAACACGAAGTACACCAGTTCCGGCACGCTCATGATCAGGTGCGCCAGGGACGCGGCGAACAAGGTGCCGATGGCGACTTTCATCGCGTGGCCGGCGCCGCGCTCTTCCCAGGTGATGGACAGGCGCTCGATGGTCATGGTCAGGATCACCATCGGGAACAGCGCCACCGACAGGCCGCGCTCCAGGCCCAGCTTGTGGCTGAACAGGCTGATGGCGGCGATCAGCACCACCACGAACGTCAGCACCACCGAGAGCCTTGGCAGCATCTGCAGCTTGAGGTGCTCCAGGTACGAACGCAGCGACAGGCCCAGCGTGGTGATCACCGTGAACAGGATGATGCCGAAGCCCAACTGGGTTTCACGGAAGGCCAGGGCGATCAGCACCGGGGTGAAGGTCCCTAGGGTCTGCAGGCCGATCAGGTTGCGCAGGATCAGGATCACCAGAACGCCGATCGGGATCATCACCATGATCATGAAGGTTTGCTGGGTCTGCAGCGGCAGGCCGTAGAGCGAGTATTCGAGGAAGTTGGCGTCGGTGTTCTCGTCCGTCAGCTTGGCCAGGCGAATGGCGTTCATTTCGCTGTTGTTCATGCTGAAGGTGACGGTGGCTTTCTTGCCGCCATCGACGGTGATCAGGTTTTCATCGCCGGTCCACCACAGCAGGCGGTCGGTGGGCAAGCCCTGTTCGCCGGTGTCCGGGTTGAAATACAGCCAGTCGGTGCCGTTGAAGCTGCGCAGCCACAGTTCAGGTGTCTGCGGCTGCTCGGCCACCAAGCGGATGGTGTGGACCTTTTCCACCGGCACGTGGGCGATGGACAGCACCAGTTCGACGATGCGCGCCTTGTTGGCCGAGGACGGGTCGCCGGCCAGCAACAGCTTGACGTTGTCGTCGTTGAGGTTGTTGACCCGCTTGATCGCTTCGCTGATGAACGTCTCGACGTCGGCCGAATGCTGGCGGATCGGCGCGAGCAGGGCTTCGGCGGCCAGTTTCTCCGGGCCTTCGACGGCGATGCTGTCGCGGAAGGTCGGGCCCTTGACCTTGGTTTTTTCGGCACTGTAGCGCTTGGTCAGCACCAGGCGGTAGTACAGGGTCTGGTTGCCCTTGGCCCGACGGGCCGACCACGTCACCTTGCGGTTACCGTCGACCCGGTTCACCGCCACCCCGTAATTGTTGGAGATGAAGCTTTCGTTGAGGCTGACGTAGTCGCGGCTCAGGGGCGGCACGAACATCTGGATCTTCACCGGATCCTTGGCGTTGGGCACGAACTCGACCTTGGCGTCGATGTTCCACAAGTCGTCGGTGGCGTCTTCGGTGACCGGGATGCCGAGCACGAAAATCTGATAGGCCGTCACCGACAGGCCCAGCACCACCAGGATGGCGATCAGCATTTTCAGATGGAGGGTAAGGGAGCGCATTGGAATTACTCTGCGGTTTGAGCGGCATTGGCGCAGGCGGGTTTGCCGGCAGCGTATTTAAGACTGGGGTCGACCAGCGCATCGAAGCGCTTGAGCGCCTCGGAACCGATCAGCAACGGGTATTGGAAGGCGCTGCGGTCGGTCAGGTTCACTTCGATGCTGCGCAGGGCCGAGCCCATGCAGATGTCCAGTTCGATGACCGGCCGGGCCGTGTATTTCTTGCCTTCGTCCGGGTCGTAGTCACCGGCGCGGCGCTTGATCTTGCTGACCCGGGCCAGCGGACGTTCGATGGGGTGCGAGTGGGCCGCGTCGATGGCCAGGTAAAACCGCACCCAGGATTCGCCATTGCGTTTGAAGCGCTTGATGTCCCGGGCGCTGAGAGAGGCGGTCTTGGCGCCGGTGTCGAGCTTGGCGGCGACTTCCAGGTCGATGCCCTGCAGGGCGGCGTATTCGTTGAGGCCGTACACGGTTTTTTCACCCGCCACGGCAAGCCCCGGCAGGCACATGAAATAAAGAGCAGCGGTGAAGGGCTTGAGTGTCATAGATCCTGGTGCGCAGCGTTCCGTTTATCGGTTCAGGCCCTGGCATTACTGCACAAGCTCCCGGGGCAGCCTTCCCTATAAAAGGAGAGCGGCAAATCGCGCGGCATTCTAGCACGGTGGTTTTCTGACGCCACCGCTGGCCGGACGCTACGACGCATTCAAACGAGCGGTTATGGCGGGTGAGCTTATTAGACGATTGTCGACAATATTGATTTTTGCTTTGACGTTAACGCTGCTATTGGTTAGTTTTTGCCATATTGATTTGCAAGGTGTCGACAATATGCTCGATCAGCTCGAAACCCCGGTGGTGGCCCAAGACGATTCGGAGACGCTTTCCGAGAACGTCTTCCGACGTATCCAGGCCGCCATCGTCAAAGGCGAGATCGCCCCCGGCAGCAAGATCTCCGAGCCCGAGCTGGCGCGCACCTACGGCATCAGCCGCGGGCCGCTGCGCGAGGCGATTCATCGCCTGGAAGGCCAGCGCCTGCTGGTGCGGGTGCCTCACGTCGGTGCCCGGGTGGTGTCGCTGAGCCATGCCGAGCTGCTGGAACTCTACGAAATCCGTGAATCCCTCGAAGGTATGGCCTGCCGCCTGGCGGCCGAACGCATGACCCTGGAAGAAATCGACGAACTGCGCCGGGTGCTGGAAACCCACGAGCGCGATGCGGCGTTCCAGGCCGGTGTCGGTTATTACCAGCAGGAAGGCGATTTCGACTTCCATTACCGGATCATCCAGGGCAGCGGCAACCGCACCCTGACGCAAATGCTTTGCGGCGAGCTGTACCAACTGGTGCGCATGTACCGCATCCAGTTTTCCACCACGCCCAACCGTCCGCGCCAGGCCTTTGCCGAGCACCATCGGATTCTGGACGCCATCGCCGATCGCGACGGCGAACTGGCTGAATTACTGATGCGCCGGCACATCGGCGCTTCCAAACGCAACATCGCGCGTCATTTCCAGGACAGCGCCACTGAACGAGGTGAGTCATGAGCAACAGCACTCCAGGCCAGCGTTTTCGCGATGCGGTCGCCAATGAGCATCCGCTGCAAGTGGTGGGCACCATCAACGCCAACCACGCGCTGCTGGCCAAGCGCGCCGGTTTCAAGGCGGTCTACCTCTCCGGCGGCGGCGTGGCGGCCGGCTCCCTCGGCGTGCCGGACTTAGGGATCACTGGCCTGGATGACGTGCTGACCGACGTACGGCGTATCACCGACGTGTGCGACCTGCCGCTGCTGGTGGACGTGGACACCGGCTTCGGTTCCTCGGCATTCAACGTGGCGCGCACGGTCAAGTCGATGATCAAGTTCGGCGCCGCGGCGATTCATATCGAAGACCAGGTCGGCGCCAAGCGTTGCGGCCATCGCCCGAACAAAGAGATCGTCTCCCAGCAAGAGATGGTCGACCGCATCAAGGCCGCCGTCGATGCCCGCACCGACGACAGTTTCGTGATCATGGCCCGTACCGATGCCTTGGCGGTGGAAGGCTTGGAGTCGGCCCTGGACCGCGCCGCCGCGTGCATCGAGGCCGGTGCCGACATGATTTTCCCCGAAGCCATCACCGAGCTTGAGATGTACAAGCTGTTCGCCAGCCGCGTGAAGGCGCCGATCCTGGCCAACATCACCGAATTCGGCGCGACCCCGCTGTACACCACCGAGCAGTTGGCCGGTGCCGACGTGTCCCTGGTGCTCTACCCCTTGTCGGCCTTCCGGGCCATGAACAAGGCGGCCGAGAACGTCTACACCGCGATCCGCCGCGACGGCACGCAACAGAATGTCATCGACACCATGCAAACGCGCATGGAGCTTTACGATCGCATCGACTACCACACCTTCGAGCAGAAGCTCGATGCGTTGTTCGCGGCGAAGAAGTAAGGCGCGACTCCCCTACAAATTCAAGAAAATGGAGACAGCAAATGGCCGAAGCAAAAGTACTCAGTGGCGCCGGGCTCCGTGGCCAGGTGGCCGGGCAAACCGCATTGTCCACCGTGGGCCAATCGGGTGCCGGCCTGACCTATCGCGGCTACGACGTTCGCGACCTGGCGGCAGATGCGCAATTTGAAGAAGTGGCCTACCTGCTGCTGTACGGCGAGCTGCCGACCCAGGCACAGCTGGACGCCTACACCGGTAAACTGCGCCAGTTGCGGGATTTGCCCCAAGCCCTGAAAGAGGTGTTGGAGCGCATTCCCGCCGACGCCCACCCGATGGACGTCATGCGCACCGGCTGCTCGTTCCTGGGCAACCTGGAACCCGAGCAGGATTTTTCCGAGCAGCATGACAAGACCGATCGCCTGCTGGCCGCGTTCCCGGCGATCATGTGCTACTGGTATCGCTTCAGCCACGAAGGCCAGCGCATCGAATGCGTGACCGACGAAGTGTCCATCGGCGGCCATTTCCTGCACCTGCTGCATGGCAAGAAGCCGAGCGAGTTGCACGTCAAGGTGATGAACGTGTCGCTGATCCTCTACGCCGAGCACGAATTCAACGCCTCGACCTTCACCGCCCGGGTTTGCGCCTCCACGCTGTCGGACCTGTTTTCCTGCATCACCGCGGCCATCGGCTCGTTGCGCGGCCCGTTGCATGGCGGTGCCAACGAAGCGGCGATGGAAATGATCGAGCGCTTCAGCTCACCGCAGGAGGCCATCGAAGGCACCCTCGGCATGCTCGCGCGCAAGGACAAGATCATGGGCTTCGGCCATGCGATCTATAAGGACAACGACCCGCGCAACGAGGTCATCAAGGGCTGGTCGAAAAAACTCGCCGATGAAGTGGGCGACACGGTGCTGTTCCCGGTCTCCGAAGCCATCGACAAGACCATGTGGGAGCAGAAGAAGCTGTTCCCCAACGCCGATTTCTACCATGCCTCGGCGTACCACTTCATGGGCATCCCGACCAAGCTGTTCACGCCGATCTTCGTCTGCTCGCGCCTGACCGGCTGGGCCGCCCACGTGTTCGAACAACGCGCCAACAACCGCATCATCCGACCGAGCGCCGAATACACCGGCGTCGAACAGCGCAAGTTCGTGCCAATCGAACAACGCTGAGCTGGAGGGTCCGCGCTATTACCATGATCGTTCCCACGCTCTGCGTGGGAATGTCGCCCGGGACGCTCCGCGTCCCTGTGACGCAGAGCGTCACTGGATGCGTTTCCACGCAGAGCGTGGGAGCGATCATGGTCGTGGCAAGCGCCTTTCTGAAACCACCGTGACCGAGTCCTGACGATGAACACAGAATTTCGCAAACCGCTGCCCGGCACTTCGCTGGATTATTTCGACGTTCGCGAGGCGGTGGATGCCATCCGCCCCGGCGCCTACGACGGCCTGCCGTATACCTCCCGCGTGCTGGCGGAGAACCTGGTGCGTCGCTGCGACCCGGCCACGCTGCGCGAGTCGCTGCTGCAACTGATCGAGCGCAAGCGCGACCTGGACTTCCCGTGGTTCCCGGCGCGCGTGGTGTGCCATGACATCCTCGGCCAGACCGCTCTGGTGGACCTGGCCGGCCTGCGCGACGCCATCGCCTTGCAGGGCGGTGACCCGGCGCAAGTCAACCCGGTGGTACCGACCCAACTGATCGTCGACCACTCCCTGGCGGTGGAAAGCGGTGGTTCCGACCCGCAAGCCTTCGCCAAGAACCGCGCCATCGAAGACCGGCGCAACGAAGACCGCTTCCACTTCATCAACTGGACCAAGAAGGCCTTCAAGAACGTCGACGTGATTCCGCCGGGCAACGGGATCATGCACCAGATCAACCTGGAAAAAATGTCCCCGGTGATCCAGCAACGTGATGGCGTGGCATTCCCCGATACCTGCGTCGGCACCGACAGCCACACCCCCCACGTCGATGCCCTGGGCGTGATCGCCATCGGCGTCGGTGGCCTGGAAGCCGAAAGCGTCATGCTGGGGCGCGCCTCGTGGATGCGCCTGCCGGAAATCATCGGCGTCGAGCTGACTGGCAAGCTGCAACCGGGTATCACCGCCACCGACATGGTGCTGGCGCTGACCGAATTCCTGCGCAAGCAAAAAGTCGTCGGTGCCTGGCTGGAGTTTTTCGGCGAAGGCGCCAGTGCCCTGACCTTGGGCGACCGCGCGACCATTTCCAACATGGCCCCGGAATACGGTGCGACGGCGGCGATGTTCTACATCGACCAACAAACCATCGATTACCTGAAGCTCACTGGCCGTGAAGACGACCAGGTGCGACTGGTCGAGACCTACGCCAAGCAGGCAGGCCTGTGGGCCGACAAGCTCAAGGGCGCGCAATACGAGCGTGGCCTGACCTTCGACCTGTCGTCGGTGGTGCGCAACATGGCCGGCCCGAGCAACCCCCACGCCCGCGTCGCGGTGTCGGACCTGGCCGCCAAAGGCATTTCCGGGCAGTGGGACGATGTGCCGGGGCAAATGCCCGACGGCGCGGTGATCATCGCCGCCATCACCAGTTGCACCAACACCAGCAACCCGCGCAACGTGATCGCCGCCGGCCTGCTGGCACGCAACGCCAACCGCCTGGGCCTGGCCCGCAAACCGTGGGTCAAGTCGTCCCTGGCGCCGGGCTCGAAAACCGTGGCGCTGTACCTGGATGAGGCCGGCCTGACGTCCGAACTCGAGAAGCTGGGCTTCGGCGTGGTGGCGTTCGCCTGCACCACCTGCAACGGCATGTCCGGCGCGCTGGACCCGGTGATCCAACAGGAAATCATCGACCGCGACCTGTACGCCACCGCCGTGTTGTCGGGCAACCGCAACTTCGACGGACGTATCCATCCGTACGCCAAGCAGGCATTCCTCGCCTCGCCACCGCTTGTGGTCGCTTATGCCATCGCCGGGACCATCCGCTTCGACATCGAGAAGGATGTATTGGGCGTGGTGGACGGACGGGAAATCCGCCTCAAGGACATCTGGCCGAGCGACGAAGAAGTCGACGCGGTGGTCAAGGCCTCGGTGAAACCGGAGCAGTTCCGCCAGGTGTACATCCCGATGTTCGCCATCCAGGAAGACACCGGGCCGAAAGTGACGCCGCTGTACGATTGGCGCCCACAAAGCACCTACATCCGTCGTCCGCCATATTGGGAAGGCGCACTGGCCGGTGCGCGGCCGCTCAAGGGCATGCGCCCGCTGGCGGTGTTGCCGGACAACATCACCACCGATCACCTGTCGCCCTCCAACGCCATCATGCTGGACAGCGCCGCTGGTGAGTACCTGGCGAAAATGGGCCTGCCCGAGGAGGACTTCAACTCCTACGCGACCCACCGCGGTGACCACCTGACCGCGCAACGCGCCACCTTCGCCAACCCGAAACTGTTCAACGAAATGGTCCAGGAAAACGGCAAGGTCAAGCAGGGCTCCCTGGCCCGGGTCGAGCCGGAAGGCAAGGTGATGCGCATGTGGGAAGCCATCGAGACCTACATGGAGCGCAAGCAGCCGCTGATCATCATTGCCGGCGCCGACTACGGCCAGGGCTCGTCCCGGGACTGGGCGGCCAAGGGCGTGCGCCTGGCCGGTGTCGAGGCGATCGCCGCCGAGGGTTTCGAGCGCATCCACCGCACCAACCTGGTGGGCATGGGCGTGTTGCCGCTGGAGTTCAAGCCCGGTACCGATCGCAAGACCCTGGGCATCGACGGCAGCGAGGTCTATGACGTGATCGGCGAGCGCACCCCGCGTGCGACGCTGACGTTGGTCATCACGCGCAAGAACGGCGAGCGCGTCGAAGTGCCGGTGACCTGCCGCCTCGATACCGCTGAAGAAGTGTCGATCTATGAAGCCGGGGGCGTGCTGCAACGCTTTGCCCAGGACTTCCTTGAATCGGCGGTTGCCGTCTAAATCACAGCTGCGGACACCCGGATTGTCCGCTTGAGGAGCATCATGGCTCACGCACCGCAACTCAGAATTCCCGCTACCTATATGCGTGGCGGCACCAGCAAAGGCGTGTTCTTCAGTCTGCAAGACCTGCCCGAAGCGGCCCGTGTCCCAGGCACCGCCCGGGATGCGCTGTTGCTGCGGGTAATCGGCAGCCCCGACCCGTACGAGAAACAGATCGATGGCATGGGCGGCGCGACGTCCAGTACCAGCAAGACTGTGATCCTGTCCAAGAGCACCCGAGCCGACCACGACGTCGATTACCTGTTCGGCCAGGTGTCCATCGACAAGCCGTTCGTGGACTGGAGCGGCAATTGCGGCAACCTGTCGGCGGCGGTCGGTTCATTCGCTATCAGCAGTGGTTTGGTGGACGCTGGTCGCATCCCACAGAACGGCGTGGCCGTGGTGCGGATCTGGCAGGCCAACATCGGCAAGACCATCATCGCCCATGTGCCGATCACGGACGGCGCGGTGCAGGAAACCGGGGACTTCGAACTCGACGGCGTGACCTTTCCGGCGGCCGAAGTGCAACTGGAATTCATGGACCCGGCGGCCGAGGAAGAGGGCGGTGGTGGCTCGATGTTTCCCACCGGCAATCTGGTGGATGACTTGGAAGTGCCCGGTGTTGGCACCTTCAAGGCGACGCTGATCAACGCGGGGATCCCGACGATTTTCATCAATGCCCGGGACGTCGGCTACATCGGCACCGAGTTGCAGGGCGCCATCAACGGCGATCCCAAGGCATTGGCCATGTTCGAAACCATTCGCTCTCATGGCGCTCTGCGCATGGGCTTGATCAAGCACCTGGACGAAGCCGCCCAGCGCCAGCACACACCGAAAGTGGCGTTCGTCGCGCCGCCGGCGGACTACGTTTCATCCAGCGGAAAAGCCGTCGCGGCCGGGGATGTCGATCTGCTGGTGCGGGCACTGTCCATGGGCAAGCTGCACCACGCCATGATGGGCACCGCAGCGGTGGCCATCGGCACGGCCGCGGCGATTTCCGGCACCTTGGTCAACCTCGCGGCCGGCGGCGTCGAGCGCAACGCGGTGCGTTTTGGCCACCCGTCCGGCACTCTTCGCGTCGGCGCCGAGGCCAGCCAGGTCAACGGCGAATGGACCGTAAAAAAAGCCATCATGAGCCGCAGCGCGCGGGTGTTGATGGAAGGGTTTGTGCGGGTGCCGGGGGATGTCTTGAACTGAGTCGAAAAAGCTGTGGGAGCGAGCTTGCTCGCGATGGCGGTGTGTCAGCCAACATCGATGTTGGATGTGCTGGCCTCATCGCGAGCAGGCTCGCTCCCACAGGGGATGGCCGTCAGCCTTCCGTCAGCGCGGTAACGACCAGCCCCACATTGCTTTCCAGCTCCGTCACCGGATCGGTCCCATCGGTGCTGAGCACCAACAACTGGCTGCCACCCTCGGTGATGGCGGCTTTCAGCGCCTCCGAAGGCTGGCGATGGTGCAGCACCAGCGCCACGTCGTTGTCTTTCAAGGTCGCGGTCAATTGCTTGAGGGCTTCGGCTGTCCAGTCGGCGTCGGGCCGGGTATCGGTGCTGATGGCGTCCAGGTTGAGCCCGCTGATCAGGTAGCCGAAATGCTCGCTCAGGCTGACCACGCTCAGGTTGTCGGCGCTGGCGAGGCGTTTTTCGCTATCGGCGCTGAGTTTGAGCAGGCGCTGCTTCAGGGCCGCCAGGTTGGCGTCGATCTTCGGTTTGTCCGCCGGGGCCAGGCGCACCAGATCGGCGGCGATCACGTCGGCCATGCGCCCCAGGTTATGACTGGCCATCCACGGTTGGCTCGCCAGGCCGTCGGCCATGCCCGGTTGCACGGCGATACCGGGCAGGGCACCGTCCACCGGGCGCGCGGCATCGACTTCGACGATGCGAATATTGCTGCGTCGGGCCATGGGGTACAGCGGATCGTCCGGCCACAGCGAGCGCAGGCCGATGACCCCGTCAGCAGCGCTGGCCAGTTTGCTCAAGGCCGGCGCGCCACGGCCGCTGAAGTAGGCGCTCTGCCGGGTGCCGGGCAGATTGGCGGGCGCGGCCCGCTCCAGGCTGACCTCGGTGCCCTTGAGCAAGGCTTCCCCCAATCCATAGGTGACTGGCAGCGATGCCAGCAGACGAACCTTTTCGCCGGCGAATGACGAGGTGATGGCCACGCCGCATAACGCGACGGCCAGGCTCAGTTGTCGCAATGAAAAAACCATTTATCCAAGATTCCCTTTGAGGCTGGGGACGACACCGCGGGCGATGGCGCTCAGGGCGAAGGCGATGCCAGCCACCAGGATGATCGCGGCACCGGATGGGATCGGCAGGTCGAACACAATCGGCGCGAGGATCCCGCACAAGGTGCTGGCGGTGGCGATCAGCACTGAACACCAGAAAAAGCCTTTCAATGATTGGCTGAGCAGGCGAGCCGCCGCAGCCGGAATCACCAGCAACGCGCCCACCAGAATGGCGCCGATGACTTTCACTGCCGCCACGGTGATCAGCGTCACCAGGATCACGAACAGGTAGTCCAGTGTCTTGACCGCCACCCCGCGCACTGCCGCCAGTTGCGGGTTGAAGCTGGCGAGCATGATGCGGTTGTACAGCGGCAAGGCCAGGGCCATCACCAGCGAGCCGACCACCGCCAGCACCAGCAGGTCATTGCCATTGACCGTCAGCACCGAGCCGAACAGTACGTTTTCCAGGATGTGCACATTGATCTTGCCCGCCAGGATCAACAGCAGGCTGGCGCCCAAGGCCAGGGACACTGACAGGAATACGCCGATCAGCGTGTCCGGCGCCAAGCCGGTGCGGTTGCGCAGGTAATTGAGCAGGATGCCGAACAACAGGCAGTAGCCGAACAGGCTGCCGTAAGGGCCGGTGTAGGGTTCGCCGAGCAGGATGCCGATGGCCACGCCGGTCAGCGCCGCATGGCCCACCGCCTCGGAAAAAAACGCGAAGCGCTTGACCACCACCAGCGTGCCGAGACCGCCCAGCACCGGGCCGATCAACAACCCGGCCAACAACGCATTGACCACGAACCCGTAGGCCAGCGCCTCGGGCAGGTAACCGGACGAGGCCCAGCCCTGAACCATCAGACGAAAGGCTTCATAACTCATCAGGCAGCGCTCCCGTTCGTGCGCGGATGGGTGGAAAACAGCGTCAGCAGGCGTTCTGGAGTCAGGGTCTGGCGGGGCGGACCATCGAACAGCACCCGGCGGTTCAGGCCGGTGACACGGTCGGCCAGGCGCCCGACGGCTTCCAGGTCATGTTCGATCCACAGCACGGTGATTCCGGCTTGGCGCCAGTCCTGCAGCAATTGCTCGAATACCTGGATACCGGCCTCATCCAGGGCCGACATCGGTTCATCCAGCACCAGCAGTTGCGGCGGGGGAATCAGCCCCTGGGCCAGCAACACTCGCTGGCGCTCACCACCGGACAGCGCGCCCATGCGCCGCTTGCGCTTGTCCTGCATGCCGACCCGCTCCAGGGCCTGGCCGATGGCGCCAGCGTAATGCTTGCTCAAGCCGAGAAAAGCCGGTCGCCGCTGACACATCGCCGCCATGAAGTCGTCCACCGTCATGGGCAGGCCCCGGTCGAACTCCAGCGCCTGGGGCACGTAGCCGATCACCCCGGGCTCGCCTGGCCATTGCAGGCTCAAGCGTCCCTGGTGTGGCATCTGCCCGAGCAAGGTCTTGATCAGCGAACTCTTGCCGCCGCCATTGGGGCCCACCAAGGCATGGATGCTGCCGGGCTCCACCTGAAACGCCACGCGGTCGAGAATGGTGGTGCGGCCCAGGTTCAGGCTGACATCGGCGAACTCGATCAAGGGGCCGACGTGTCGCAGAGTGAGGGTTTCCTGGACGGTCATGCGCCAGACTCCTGGATGGCCCGGACCACGGTGTCGAGGTTGCCGGCCATTTCCTTTTCGTACTTCTCGGGGCTGTAGTCGCCGTAGGAAATATGTGAGAGCGGGTACAGCTTCACGCCCGATTCACGCTGGATGGTGTCGACGTAGGTGGACGGGAAATCCATCTCCGAGAAGATTACCTTCACGTCCAGCTCGCGCAGTTGGTCGATGGTTTTCTTCAATTGGCTGGGGCTTGGTTCGATGCCATGGGCCGGCTCGACCACGGCGGTCACTTCCAGGCCGAATTCGCGCAACAGGTAGTCGTAGGCTGCATGCACCGTGGCGACCCGCAACTCGGCGTTGGGGGCCTGGGTCAGCTTCGCCAGGGCGGCGGCGCGCATCTGCCGCAGGCGCTTGCCGTAGGCGCGGGCGTTCTGGGTGTAGGCCTTGGCATTGTCCGGGTCGAGCTTGCCCAGCTCTCGGGCGATGTTATTGACCTGAGCGATGGAGGCGCTGATGGACAGGAAAGTATGTGGATTCACGACCTTCCCCGCGCCACGAGCCGCCGTGCCGGTGGCAGCCAGCAGGGGCACGTTTTCATTGGCCTCGATTACTTTCACGTTCGGGGTTTCGCTGGCGGCGATCATGCGGTCGGCGAAGTCATCGTGACCCACGCCGTTGAGCACGATCACGTCGAGGCCGCTGATGCGCTTGATGTCCTCGGCCCGTGGTTCATAGGCATGGGGGTTGAAACCGGCCGGGATCAGCGGCACGACCTCGGCCTTGTCGCCGACGATGTTGCTCACATAGCTGTAATAAGGGTGCAGGGTGATGCCGATGCGCAGACGCTTGGCTGTTTCGGCGCTCACCGGCGAGGTGAACAGGCAGGCCAGCAGGCCGATCAGCAGCAGGCGCAGCAAGGGGCGGCGTTGGGATGCAATAGGCATGGGCAAACGGTCTTCTCTCGAATGAAGGCGTGGGGTCAGTGCCGGTGCTGGCGGGTTACGCCGGCATCGAATTGCGCGACGATCTGTTGCCAGCCGGTGGCGGACAGCGTCGCATCGTCCAGCGCGGTGGGCGTCGCTAGGCCGGTTCCGCGGTTGAGCCAGATGTCCGGGGCGGCGTCGGACACTTCGCCGATACGCATCAGAAACGAGCCGGCCACCGACGGATTGGCACTGGCGCCGAAGTAAGCCCGGTTCTGCAGTTGTTGCCAGGCGTGGCCGCCCCGGCTGACGGAACTGGCGTCCTGGGCGAATGGCGCGAAGCCTTCTTCGGCCAGGGTTGGCGGACTGGGCAGGGTGGGTTGGTCTTCGCGCAGCAAGCGAATTTCATCCAGGGTCACCCGCAGGTCGGCGTAGATGCCTTGCTCGGCGGCGCGGAGGTCGCGGCGGGCGTCGAGCTGGTTCGAGGCCAGGTGAGGCGTGTCCTCGGCTTTGCCATGCCAGGCCACCACAGACCCGGCGACCACCACGATGACCAGGCAGAGCAGCAACACATACAGGGTTTCATGGCCCGCACCCGCGGGGCGGATGACTTGAGTCGTGGCGTTGCTCATGGGGCCTCGATGTCGGCTTGGTCGATTTCCACCACGTGGCCGGGGCCGGCGTCGAAGAGCACGTAGAATTCGGCGTTCGGTTTCTTGAAGGTCAGCTTCGAGTCGGCGCCGAGCTTGCCCGGGACGAGGATGGTTTCGTCATAACCGATCACGTCCAGGGTCACTCCGGGTGCACCGCTGCCGTCGGAAAAACCTCCGGTGCATTGGATCTGCTCGGCGTCGATGGCCTTGCATTCGCACATCGGGTTGTGGGCCAGGGCACTGGTGCTTGCACCTGCGCAGAACAGCAGCGCCAGGCCCTTGGATAAAGCGCGGAGTGTCATGGTTTGGCTCCTTGGTTCTTCAGCCAGGCAACGGTGGCCGGGGAGGCCTGGCTCAGGGGAATGGAGGCCTGATGCATCGAACCGTCCCAACCTTCGAGGGTTATCCACAGTTCGGCATCGGGCTGGGTCTTTGGTGGAACCGGCAACAAGGCGCCCATGCGATAGGGCGAGCCAAAGAAAATCACCCCGGCGGCCCGCAGGCTGCGGGGCTTGCCGATACGCAGGTAGGTGGCCTTGACCTGACCGATGCAGCTTTGGCACAGGGCGGCGTTGAAGTGTTTCATCGGCCCGGCAGGCCCTTGGACGCGGGGGGCTTCGTTGCGAAATTCGGCCAGGCGCAGGCTCCAGGGACCGACCTGGACTTCACCGACTTCCCGCTCGCCGAGCCCGGCATCGCCGCGAAACAACGACGCCTCCGAGAAATACTTGGGCATGAAGCCCAGGGGAATCAGCAGCAACAGCACGTTGAGGTGAAAGCGCCATTTGTGCCAGAACAGGCTCAGGCGTGACGGTGGCGAGGCTGTATTGGACGGGTTCACAGGTTGCCCTCCGGCGATTCACGCTGCATGGACGGCTGCAATGCCCGGGCAGCCCGGGCTTCACGTGCAGGTTTTTGGCTGCGCTTGAACGCATTGGCAGTGGCCAGGGCGGTGCGTTTGGTCCAGATCAGCAACCCGCTGAGGACCATCATGCTCAGGATCAAGCCGAAGAAGAACCAGATGAGTTTGATCCAGAGGCCGCCAAAATCCCCGGTGTGCAGTGGGCGCATGGACTCGGTGACGAACTCCAGCGTCGTGCGGTCCGACAGCAACCGCGAGGCCGCCACGTCACCGTTGTAGGGATTGATGGTGGCGGTCTGGTACATCAGCGGGTACCAACCACGGCCGCCGACTTCCAGATGGCTGTAGGCGTTGCCGGGCAGGCTGACAAAGCTCGCTTCCAAGCCCGGGATGCGCTGCCGGGCGATCTCGATGGCCCGGTCCAGATTCAGTTGCGGCGGCGCAACGCCATCGACGGACAGCGGCACGCTTTCCCGGGCGACGACCGGGATGACCGGGGCGCTGGAGATGGAAATCTGGTTGTCGGACAGCAAGGCTTCGATCAGGAACCAGGTGCCGGTGACGGAGATGACCGCGATGAACCAGATCGACCAGATACCGCTGAGCCGGTGGAAGTCGCCCCAGAAAATGCGGGCACCGTGGCGGATACGCAAGGTTGGACGGAAAAAGCCTTTCCAGAAGCGCTTGTAGACCACCAGCCCGGTCACCAGGGACGCCAGCAACGGTAGCCCCAGGAGCGACACCAGGTACCAGCCCCAGCTGTAGCCGTTGGTGAACGGCACCAACCACCATCCGTGCAGCGCGCGGGTGAAGCCCCTGAAATTGAACGCCGGTGCCGAGCCCTGGATGACGCCGCTGTACGGATTGACGTAGACCGTGTCGGGGCGCCCGTCGGGATAGGTTACCTTGGCCTCCAGTGCAAAATGTGACTCGTCCGGACGCGCGATGCTTTGCACCTGGGTCTGCGGCTGGGCGTGCTTGATCGCAGCGATCACCTGGTCATAGCTGAGCAGCGGGGCATCGTCCGAGGGCTTGCTGGCGCGCATGTCGGGGTTGACCAACCAGACGATCTCCTGGCTGACCACCGCGAGGGTGCCGGTCACGCAAACGATGAGCACGAAAAACCAGATGGGCAGGGCCAGCCAGCTATGAACCAGGAACCAGAGTTTGGAGCGGGACTTCTTCGACATGATTGAACGTCTTGATTCGATGAAAGGCTCGGTATTACGGGCTTCGCAATACCCCTGAACCCTGAAAGGCCGGCCGTGGCTTTTGCCGACGCGGCCTGCTGCATCTAATTAAGACGAACGAGCGAGTGAAATCCTGAAGGAGAAGATGAAAGAAAATGTTTCGCGTTCAAATGTTCACGACGTGTGGCGAAGGAGCAGGCTTCCTCGCCACAGTCGGTTGGCCTTAGAACACGTCAGCCTTGTTGTTGGAACATCTCCCTGGCCCGTTGCTCGATCTGTTCCTGGCTCAGATCTTCCTTGTGCGTCGCCAGGAACCACAGATGCCCATAGGGATCTTTCAAGGTGCCGGTACGATCGCCGTAAAACTGGTCCTTGACCTCTGAAATCACTGTGCCACCAGCCGCAATGGCCTGAGCAAATGCGCTGTCCACGTCCTCGACATATAAATGCAGGCCGACCGATGGCGATTTGTCCGGGTTGCTCAGTGGGCCTTGGTCGCAAGGCGTGCCGAGCATGATCGCAAACCCGTTGATCCGCAGTTCGGCATGCCCGATGCCTCCGTCGGGCATGGCCAAGCGCATGACCTCGGTGGCATTGAAGGCTTTTTTGTAGAAGTCGATGGCTTCGGCAGCTTTTTGAATGCCCAGGTAGGGCGTGATGTTATGGAAACCTTCGGGAATGGCTTTGACACCCATGACGGTTCTCCTTGTTGTTATGGGGGGGGGGCGAAGAGAGTCTTCGTCGGTTTTGCGCCCATCCACTATAGGTCAGCCGCCGTGGACGGGCTCATGTCCCGACGAACGCTTCACGGCTGCTCCAGCAGGTGAGCCCCTGGCCCGTGTTTGCCCAGCACGTCGCCCTGATTGCGCAGCGGGCAAGCCTCCATCGACAGGCATCCGCAGCCGATGCAGCCGTTGAGTCGATCACGCAGCGCCACCAATTGGTTGATGCGCTCGTCCAGGTCCCGGCTCCACTGCGCCGACAAGGTCTGCCAGTCGGCGGCCGTTGGCGCACGGTTGTCCGGCAGGCTTTTCAACGCCTCGCCGATTTCCGCCAAAGGAATGCCCAGGCGCTGGGCAACCTTGATCAGCGCCACGCGGCGCAATACTGCCCGTGAGTAGCGACGTTGGTTGCCCTGGTTGCGCGTGCTTTTGATCAGCCCCTTGGATTCATAGAAGTGCAGGGCCGTGACCGCCACGCCGCTGCGGGCGGCCACCTGGCCGACGGTGAGTTCCTTGTGGATATCGATCTGCGTCATCGCTTCGATTCGCTGCTTGACCTAAAGTTAACTTTAGGTTTTACCCTGCACGCGTTCGGGTCGCAAGATCCGCCTTACGTGCAGAGGGGACCTTTCATGCAATCACCAAGGAACAACCGCAGTTTCACCCAGTTGATGGAATTCGATATCGAACCGCAATGGCAGCAGGCGCTGGTAACCGCCTTGTCGGAACAAACCGAGCGCCTGGCTCGGGACCACTCGGGGTTCCTGAGTGCCAGTATCCAGGCCAGCGAGGATGGTCGGCGGGTGCTCAACTATTTGCAGTGGCAAACCCGCGAGGCAGGCGAGGCGGCGCTTCAAAGCTTCGAAACGGGCGAGCGGGATTTCTGGTGGCTGATCCAGGCTCATCGAGCCAAAGCCGTGACGTTTGGCTCGTTCCAAGTGCTGCACAACATCGAGCGCAGTCTGGACAACGCGTTGCATTGCCAGTTGGTCGACTGAGTGCAGCGGCTGATCCGCAAAGGCAATAGCCACTATCGAGAGGGTTGATTTCTGCCGCGCAGGGCTGGCGGGTAGCCTTTGTTCATCGCCCAACTCCAGAACACCGGACACTTGCCATGAACCGTACCCTTGCTGTTTTGCTGCTGTTGACCGCCACCCTCCTGGGCGGTTGCGCCAGTTCTTCCCCGGAGCTGCGCCCCTACACCGCCGACGAGACCCGCGAACTGGCGCTTGAGGCCCTGAATCGCCGCGGCCTCTCGTTCGATGAATACCACGCGAAAAAAGCCGAGTTACTCGGTTCGTCGCAGAAAAACGTGGGTTTCGACGATCAGGGCCAGATGAGTGCCGAGCGGGTCGTGCAACAGCCAGGCCGGTCAAGTTGAGGGACTGTACCGCTTAAAGTTTTGCCCAACTGTCCGTGGGTTTGCGCCAAGGCGTGGGGTAGGGTCGTGACTTGACTGATCGCCCTGATGGACTGCCTTGAAATGACCCTTTCGCCTGACCTGCTGCTGGGCTTCGCCCTGTTTGCCCTGGTGACCTCGATCACGCCTGGCCCTAACAACACCATGTTGTTGGCCTCGGGTGTCAATTTCGGTTTCAACCGCACCATTCCTCACATGCTGGGTATTACCTGCGGCTTCTTTTCCCTGGTGCTGGCGGTGGGCCTTGGCCTGGGCGCGGTGTTCCAGACTTATCCACTGCTTTATACCGCGCTGCGCTACATCGGCGCGGCGTATCTGTTGTACCTGGCGTGGAAAATCGCCCACTCCGGTCCGGTTTCGGAAAGCCAGCCGGGAGACAATACGCCGATCAGCTACTGGGGCGCGGCGGCGTTCCAATGGGTCAATCCCAAGGCCTGGATCATGGCCATCGGTGCCATCAGTACGTACACGCCACTTCAGGGTTATTTCTTTAACGTGTTGGTGATCGCGGCGGTGTTTGCCCTGATCAACCTGCCAAGCGTGAGTCTGTGGGTGGTGTGCGGCAGCCTGTTGCGCAACCTGTTGCGTGATCGTCGCTGGTTGCGCCTGTTCAACTGGGGCATGGCGCTGCTGTTGGTCGCTTCGCTGTATCCATTGTTGCTCGAAAGCATCAGTTGAGGGCTGAGCTTCGCCGCGATGCCTGCTAAGCTCGCTGTTCAGGAGCGTTCCTACGCACTTTTAAACGAAGTCCGACTTCTTTAAGGTCTTTGATCAGGTATTGCTAGTCTCGAACCCAACGAGGGCGCCTGATCCCGGAGCAGGCTCTGCGAGTTTCCTATGAATAAACGTCCTTTGTATTTCGACTACGCCGCCACCACGCCGGTGGATGAGCGGGTCATCCGGGTCATGGTCGAGTGTCTGGGCTTTGACGGCAACTTTGGCAACCCGGCTTCCAGTTCCCATGCCTTCGGCCAGGAGGCTCGGCGCTCCGTAGAGCGTGCCCGCCAGCAGGTGGCGCAACTGGTCGGGGCTCAGCCCGAACAGATCGTCTGGACGTCCGGCGCTACCGAGTCCAATAATCTGGCCCTCAAGGGGGTGGCCCAGGCGCGCGGTGGTTCCGCCGGCCATGTCATCACCAGTCTGATCGAACACAAGGCGATTCTCGATACGGCGCGCCAGCTTGAAGAGAGCGGCGTCGCGGTGACCTGGCTGGCGCCGGACGCCGAGGGCCTGATCAGCCCGCAAGCGGTTCGCGAGGCGTTACGCGAAGACACGTTCCTGGTGTCGCTGATGCTGGTGAACAACGAGTTGGGCACCGTCAACGACGTCATCGCCATCGGCGAGATCGTTCGCGCGCACGGTGCGCTGTTTCATGTGGACGCAGCCCAGGGCGCCGGGAAGGTGCAGATCGACCTGTCTCGTTGGCCGGTGGACCTGATGTCTTTTTCCGCGCACAAGATCTACGGCCCCAAGGGCATCGGTGCGCTCTACGTCGGCGAGCGTGCCCGGCCACGGCTGTCGGCACAGATTCACGGCGGTGGGCATGAAGGTGGTTTGCGCTCCGGGACCCTGGCGACCCACCAGATCGCAGCCATGGGCGCCGCATTCGAACTCGCGGCCGAGGCATTCGAGGAAGAACTCGCTAAAATCGCCCGGTTGCGCAATCGTTTGCTCGAGCCGCTGCGGGCCTTGCCCGGTGTGCGTATAAACGGCAGTGCGAGCCGCCGGATTCCCCACACGCTGAGCCTGACCTTCAACGAAGGTGAGTTCAACCCGGCGGCGTTGAGCGCATCGATTGCATTTTCCGCCACCTCGGCCTGCAATTCGGCGCAGAACAGCCCGTCCCACGTGCTGCTGGCCCTGGGGCACGATGCGCGCGCGGCCGGGCGAACCATTCGCCTGAGCCTGGGCCGCTTTACCACTGAACAGGATATCGACGAGGCGGTGCGGCTGATCCAGGCGGCGTGCGCGACTGCGCCGGCGTTCTGGGCCACGACCCCATAAGCCGTTTTCGGCATCGAACAACAATATCAATGAGCAGGAGAAACAATGAGCACCGAGCCTTTGTCCCGTGGACTGGTTCCCCAGCGCCTGGCCAAAATCCGCCAACTGATGAGCCGAGAGGGCATTCATGCGCTTCTGGTGCCATCGGCCGACCCGCATCTGTCCGAATATCTGCCGGGCTATTGGCAGGGGCGGCAATGGTTGTCGGGCTTCCATGGCTCGGTGGGTACCTTGATCGTGACGGGCAGTTTCGCTGGCGTCTGGGCCGATAGCCGTTATTGGGAGCAGGCCACCAAGGAACTGGAGGGCAGTGGTATCGAACTGGTCAAGCTCATTCCCGGCCAACCCGGCCCCTTGGACTGGCTGGCGGAACAAACGCCTGAGGATGGGGTGGTCGCCGTCGACGGTGCGGTCATGGCCGTGGCATCGGCCCGAACCCTGGGGGGCAAACTTGCGGAGCGTGGCGCGCGGTTGCGTACCGACATCGATCTGCTCAAGGAGGCCTGGAGCGATCGCCCAAGCTTGCCGGATCAGCCGGTCTATGCCCATTTACCGCCCCAGGCGACCGTCAGCCGGGTCGAGAAACTCACCAAGCTGCGCGAATCCCTCAAGGAGCGTGGTGCCGACTGGCATTTCATCGCCACGCTGGATGACATCGCCTGGTTGTTCAACCTGCGCGGCGCGGATGTGTCGTTCAACCCGGTATTCGTCTCCTTTGCCTTGATCGGCCAGCAACAGGCGACGCTGTTCGTGGCCCTGGACAAGGTTGACGCAGCGCTGCGTGCCGTTCTTGAACAGGACGGCGTGACCCTACGCGATTACAGCGAAGCCGCCGGCGCTTTGCGTGAAGTGCCGGACGGTGCGAGCCTGCAGATCGATCCGGCGCGGGTGACGGTCGGCTTGCTGGATAATCTGGGCAGCGGCGTGAAGCTGGTCGAAGGTCTCAACCCAACGACGCTGGCCAAGTCCCGAAAAAGCCTGGCCGATGCCGAGCACATCCGTCGGGCCATGGAGCAGGATGGCGCGGCGCTCTGTGAGTTCTTCGCCTGGCTGGAAGGGGCCTGGGGGCGCGAGCGCATCACCGAATTGACCATCGACGAGCACCTGACCGCCGCCCGCACGCGCCGGCCGGACTTCGTCTCCCTGAGTTTCAACACCATCGCCGCCTTTAACGCCAACGGCGCGATGCCTCATTACCACGCCACGGAAGAAGCCCATGCGGTCATCGAAGGTGATGGCCTGTTGCTGATCGATTCCGGCGGCCAGTACTTGGGGGGCACCACCGACATCACTCGCATGGTGCCGGTCGGCACACCCACTGCCGAGCAGAAACGAGATTGCACGCGCGTGCTCAAGGGCGTGATTGCCCTGTCCCGGGCCAAATTCCCACGGGGCATTCTTTCGCCGTTGCTGGATGCCATCGCCCGCGCACCGATCTGGGCGGAGCAGGTGGATTACGGCCACGGCACCGGTCATGGTGTCGGCTATTTCCTCAATGTCCACGAAGGCCCGCAGGTGATTGCCTATCAAGCCGCTGCCGCGCCGCAAACGGCGATGCAGGTTGGCATGATCACCTCCATCGAGCCGGGCACTTATCGTCCCGGTCGCTGGGGTGTGCGTATCGAGAACCTGGTGTTGAACCGTGAAGCCGGAAGCAGCGAGTTCGGCGAGTTCCTTGAGTTCGAAACCCTGACCCTGTGCCCGATTGACACCCGCTGCCTGGAACCTTCTTTGCTGACCCAGGACGAAAAAGACTGGTTCAACGCTTACCACGCCGAGGTTCAGCGTCGCTTGGGCCCGTTGCTGGACGGTGACGCACTGCAATGGCTGAACACGCGAACGATGGCAATTTGAAGTAGAGGATCAGGCAAGGGCTTCACGGACGAAGTCCAACCGATCCTGGCCGAAGAACAACTCGTTGCCGACAAACATGCTCGGGGCGCCGAACACGCCTCGTGCGACGGCTTTCTCAGTGGCGGTCTTGAGGGCTTGCTTGACCTGCTCGTCGTTCGTCAGGGCCAGCACATAGTCGGCGTCGAAACCGCCTTCGTTCAGGACTGCTGCGACGGTCGTGGGGTCATTGAGGTTGCGGGCGTCCACCCAAAAGGCGCGGAACAGGCAATCGACGAAGGCCTCGAAGCGTTCAGGGTGGCGCAATTGCATGCCAGTCACCGCGCGCATCAGTTGCAGTGTATTGATGGGGAAGTGTGGATTGAACTTGAAGGCGACCCCGTAGCGCTTGGCGAAGCGATTCAGATCCTTGAACAGGTAAGGATTCTTGGCCGGCACTGTCGCTGGTGATGCATTGCCGGTTGCCTTGAAGACGCCACCCAATAACATCGGGCGATAGATCAGCTGGCTGTTGGTCTGCGCGCACAGTGTCGTCAACTGGGTGTAGGCCAGGTACGTGGTCGGGCTGCCGAAATCGAAGTAAAACTCCACCGATTTGCTCATGGGATCTGCTCTCTTGTTGTGTGAGGGGAGGTTTACCAGCGTTCGCTCCAGGGCCGCAGGTCCAGTTCGAAGGTCCAGGCGTCGCGGGGTTGGCTGTGCAGGTACCAGTAGTTGTCGGCGATGTGTTCGGGGTTCAGGATGCCGTCCTGATCCTTGGTGGCATATTTCTCCGGGAAATTATCGCGGATGAAGTCAGTGTCGATGGCGCCGTCCACCACCACGTGGGCCACGTGAATATTCATCGGTCCCAGCTCACGGGCCATGCTCTGGGCCAGTGCCCGGATGCCATGCTTGGCGCCCGCGAATGCGGCAAACCCCGAAGCGCCACGCAATCCCGCCGTTGCCCCGGTAAACAGAATTGTCCCGCGCTGGCGCTTGACCATGCGCTTGGCCACTTCCCGTGCATTGAGAAAGCCTGAGAAACAGGCCATTTCCCAGATCTTGAAATACTTGCGTGCGGTTTCTTCGAGGATGCTGCAGGGGACATTGGCGCCGATGTTGAACACAAAGGCTTCGATCGGGCCGATCTGGTTCTCGATTTGCTCGATGAGTGCGATCACGTCGTCCTCTTTGCGTGCATCGCAGGCAAACCCGTGGGCTTCGCCGCCTTGGGCGCGGATTCCATCCACCAGGGGTTCGAGTTTGTCGGCGCTGCGACGGGTAACACAGGCCACAAAACCTTCCTGCGCAAAGCGTTTGGCAATCGCTCCGCCGGTGGCATCGCCCGCGCCAACAACCAGTACGACCTTCTTGTTATTCATGGTCAGCCTCATTGGTAAACGATCGTTAACTAAACGGACGTTATGCTAAGATCCGGCAAGCGTCAAGGTGAGCAATCAGGGGCAGGAACCGTGCGATATTCAGCCAATCACAAAATGGAAACCCGCGAGAAACTGCTCGCCAGCAGTGCCGTCTCTGCCAAGAAGTCGGGTTTCTCCACGGTCGGTGTCGATGGTTTGATGAAAGCTATCGGATTGAGCGGCGGTGCGTTTTATAGCCACTTCTCATCGAAGGATGAGCTTTTCAAGGCCATTGTTGAGCGGGAATTGGCCCAAAGCCTGGATCGTCTGAGTGGCGAAGGTGCGATGGACTCAATGAAGCTGGAGCGCTGCCTCAAGCAGTACCTGAGCATGAGCCACGTTGAGCAGCCCGAAGCAGGGTGTGCGTTACCGGTGCTGGGTGCCGAGATCGCGCGATCGGATGTCCAGGTGAGGGAGGCGGCGCAAACGTGGATCTGTCGTTTGCACGAAAGCTGGGCGCGGATATTGGGAAGCGACAGTCTGGCCTGGGCCATCCTGTCTCAATGCGTGGGAGCATTGGTGGTTGCGCGGATGCTGGTCACGCCGCAGGTCCAGCGTGACGTCCTCAAGTCCAGTCATGAGGAGATTAGGCGCCGAATGGCCGAGCAAGGGCTCGACTGACGCGGCCTATTTACAGATGACGATCATGCTGCGGCTGGTATAGCCAGCGGGGTTGAGCCCGAAGGGATAATCCCCGGGTTCCTCGACGGCGTCACCGGACTTGGCAATGACCTTGTAACCCTTGGGAGCACATGAATTGGCGGCGCTGGCGGCGCACTGATCCCAGGATGAGGACAAGCCGGAGCAGTTGATGTGCAGGCCTTTCTTGCCGCGCTTGACTTCAGTTTTCGATGTTGCCGCACAGCCCGCTACTGCAAGTACGGCGATCAGTATCAAAATTCGTTTCATTCCCGTCCTTATAATCGTCGTGGATCTTGTGTCCACGTACGATTGTGTTCGCTCTTGCTTGAAGCGTTCATGACGTCCTGTATGAAAAAATCCATGTCTGACATTGGGTTACCGGTCTAAACATGGCCTAAATGCGGGGCAAATACCAGACCTTCGTTAAATCCTGCTTCAATCTGCCGCGACGGCAGGCTTCGCAGTGTTGCCCATGGTCATCGTTGCGCCGACCGACGCGAGGATGATGCAGGTAATGGCGAGCCATTGGGCCAAGGACAAGTACTCCTGCAGAAAGACCAGCCCCGACAGGGCCGCGACTGCCGGTTCGACGCTCATCAGAGTACCGAAAGTGCGGGCTGGCATTCGGGTCAGGGAGATCATTTCCAGGGTGTAGGGCAGGGCCGTAGACAGGATGGCGACGCCGATGGCGATTGGAATCAGGCTCGGTGTGAGCAGTGCGGCACCCGCGTGCACAATACCAATCGGGGCGACGAACAGAGCGGCGATCATTACCCCCAAAGCGGCGGTTTGTACGCCATTGTCCGCACCGGCTTTCTGGCCAAACAGGATGTACAACGCCCAGCAAACACCTGCGCCCAGCGCGTAGCCGGCTCCAAGCAGGTCAATACCGGCATTGGTCGCACCGGTCGGTATAAGCAGAAGCAGGCCAGCGACTGCCAGGGCGATCCAGAGAAAATCGATTGCCCTGCGTGAGGCGTATATGGCGACTGCCAGGGGGCCGGTGAACTCCAGTGCTACGGCAATGCCCAGTGGAACGGTACGAACCGACATATAGAAGAGAAAGTTCATGCCGCCCAATGCCATCCCGTAAACGATCACTGTGCGCAGGGATTGGGCGGTGAGCTTGGCGCGCCAGGGACGTAGCAATAACAGCATGATGAGGCTGGCAAAAATGAGTCGCAGCGTTGTTGTGCCCTGTGCGCCCACTACAGGGAACATGCTTTTGGCGAGGGAGGCTCCCGATTGAATGGAGGCCATGGCTATTAATAGCAGGGCAACCGGATACAGGGTGGCGGCCAGGCTGCGATGTGGAGGGGGTGTCATTACGAAGTGTCGTCCAGAATAAAGGCGGGGGGCAATGTTGAGCAGTATATTGCGCATATGCAGCGATTCCGTCTATATACCGGGCAGATTTAAGTGTCATGTCGGGCTAAAGATAGAAAAATCAAATTAAGGGTTGACGGCAGATTCTGGAAGTCTATAATTCGCCCCACTTCCGGCGCAGTCGAAACGGAAAACTCCTTGAGATTCAATGAGTTAAGTAGGTTTCGAGGGTGCGGGGCTTCAGTTCATCGAAGTCCAGAAGGAGCAGGTGGAGCGGTGTTGTTTGGCTCTATCGGCGGTTCGATCTTCTCGGTCGAAAGCGGTGAAAAAGAGGTGTTGACAGCAGCGAGTAACGCTGTAGAATTCGCCTCCCGCTAACGAGAGATCGGAAGCGCAAGTGGTTGAAGTTGAAAAGGAAACTTTGAAAACTTCTGAAAATAACCGCTTGACAGATACACGGGGC
>NZ_FNNL01000002.1:0-485249 GCF_900106735.1 Pseudomonas sp. NFACC08-1
CAACACGGCGACCGATACCCTGCGTTTCGGTGCGGGCATCCTCGCCAGCGACATCACTACCCGCAGAATCAATTCTGACTTGGTATTCCTGCACAGCAATGGCACGGATCAGGTCACATTTAAAGGTTGGTTTGATGGGGCAACCTCCAGCGCAGGAGTCGTTACTTACAACATAATTGAACGTGTGGAATTCGCCGATGGCACGTTCTGGACATGGGCGGATATGGTTGCCACGGGCCTGACTCAGGTCGGTACAGCAACTGGCGAAACCCTGTTCGGCTGGTCTGGCAATGACATCATTCACGGTGGAGGCGGTGCCGACTCTCTGTCAGGGGGGGCGGGGGCTAACCAGCTTTACGGCGATGCTGGGGATGACACACTCATGGTCGCGACCGGCTCGAAGGGTAATACGCTGGTCGGCGGCACCGGTAATGACACCGTGACCGGTGGCTACTTTGCGGACACCTATGTATTCAATCTAGGGGACGGTAAAGATGTCATTACCGACTACGACGCTGGCAATCTGGCGGTCGATACCCTGCGTTTTGGTTCGGGCATCCTCGCCAGTGACATCACTGCCCGCAGGGTCAACTCTGATTTGGTGTTTCTACACAACAACGGCACGGACCAGGTGACGGTTAAGAGCTGGTTCGATGGGGCAACTTCCGGCGCTAGTGCTTTGATTAACAACATCATTGAGCGGGTGGAGTTCGCCGATGGTACGTTCTGGACGTGGGCGGGTATGGCCGCTACAGGGTTGAATCAAGTCGGTACGGCGGCTACCGAAACTCTGACAGGCTGGTCTGGCAACGACATCATCCATGGTGGGGATGGCAACGATACCCTGTCAGGGGGTGAGGGGGCTAACCAGCTCTACGGCGATGGCGGCGATGACACAGTCATTGTGGCTACCGGCGCGAAAGGGAACACGCTGGTCGGCGGCACCGGTAATGACACCTTGACCGGTAGCTATTTCACTGACACCTACGTGTTCAACCTGGGGGACGGTAAAGACGTCATTACGGATTATGACGCCGGCAATCAGGGAACCGATACTTTACGTTTCGGTGCAGGCATCCTCGCCAGTGATATTCAGGTCCACAAATCCGGCGCTGATGTAGTGTTCATGCATCGCAACGGCATCGATCAGATAACAATTAAGGGGTGGTTCGATGGCACAACTTCCGGGGCGGGTGTAGCGATTAATAGTATCCTCGAACGCGTGGAGTTTGCGGATGGTACGTTCTGGATTTCAAAGGACATCGCCGCAGCAGGGCTAAGTCAAGTCGGTACCGAAGGGACTGAAACCCTAGTTGGTTGGTCTGGCAATGACATCATCCACGGTAGAGGCGGCAACGACACTCTCTTAGGAGGTGCAGGGGCAAACCAGCTCTACGGTGATGCTGGTGATGACACCATCACGGTTGCTGCCGCCTCGAAGGGAAACACCTTAGTCGGCGGTACCGGTAATGACACTTTGACCGGTGGTAACTACGCCGACAGCTATGTGTTCAACCGGGGGGACGGTAAAGACGTCGTTACAGACTACGACGGCGGCTATGTCGCGACTGATGCTCTTGAATTCGGAGCAGATATAAGCCCTCAAGACTTGTGGTTCAGGCGTAGCGGTTCCGATCTGGAAATCAGTGTCGTTGGGGCGACTGAGAAATTGACGGTCAGCAATTGGTACCAATCCAGTGCGTACCATATTGAAGCTTTCAAAACGGCTGATGGGAAGGGGCTATTGGATAGTCAGGTACAAAACTTGGTCGACAAAATGTCCTCTTTTGGAGTACCGGCAGGAGCTGAAACCAGCCTCAGTACAGACCAACGAACTCAACTAGATGCAGTGTTGGCTGCGAACTGGAAATAGCGTAATCCGGAGCGCTCGTGTAACCGTGTTCAACGGTTGCATTAGAAAGGTGTCCCATCCTGAACAGATGTGTTTGGTAGGGGGCACCAAAGCTCTAGATGCCCTAGGCTTTGGGGAAACATCGGTTTTATAGGCCTTCAGAGAGAGTCAAACCATTCAAAAGAAGCTTCGGCCTCTTTTTTTGTCCCCTGCATTCGTTGATCTGGCTCTTGCCTTAGGGAGCCTTTCGTCGCTCGGTGTTTATCAATGAGGACTCCAATCAGCCAGAGCCAACGCGCTGTATGCGATACTGGCTCTGTAGTGGCACGGTTTGGTGCCTGGATTAGGATCGGTACAAGGGCTTAACTCGCATGGCATGGATGAAGACAGCATCTGCTTCGCGGTGCTGGTATCGCGGGAAGAATCAATGACCCAGGGCGCTTTTCTTAGTTTTCGCTTGGCGAAATGGTTGGGCTCCACCTGTGCATCGTTGGATCTTGCATCCAACGGGTTGATTGCCGTCGACTGGACAGGGCAGGCGTCGAAGGTCTTGGTGACCCACATGTCTAAGCCTCCTCGTCTCGATAGGTGGTTGGGTGTCTCTTGTTTAACGCTGACGGTGCCATCTGGCCAATTAAGAGCCATCGGATGGGGTGTTCGGCGCCCCTATGACATCTGGCGCGCAGCGTTGCGTGAGTGGTATGGCGAGCGTGTATTAGCCATCGCCCAAATCCTAAATGCCTTCTATAAAAATCTCCAGACTCGTGGTTATTGCCGTCGCTCGCAATGGACCTTCCTGCATGCTCGTTTGGTCCAGCTAGCAAAGCAATGGCCAGCGCTACCTGCCAGGGGCTTGGGTGTTCTGTCGGGACCCGAACGCAAGATCCTGACCCGGGCCTGGTCGTGGGTTCATGACGGTGAGAAATGCTTACGGCGTTGGCGTAAGCACTATGTGAGGACCAGTCTCGCCAAGCATACTGATCTGTTCGACACGATCGAGTCCATGCCCCTGACGCTTAATCAGCGTCTGGCCTGCATTGTGGATGAGGACAACAATCTGGTACTGGCCGGGGCCGGTACTGGCAAGACCAGTACAACGATGGGACGCGTCGCCTTCTTGGTGCGCAGCGGGCAAGCGCGGCCTGAGGACATCTTGTTGCTGGCCTATGGCAGAGATGCTGCCAAGGAGATGCGTGAGCGGCTGGAGGCGCGTGTTGGCATAAAGGGTATCAAGGCCTCGACCTTCCACTCTCTTGGTCAAGACCTGCTGGGTCAACCGTCTCTGAGTCCAATGGCTGACGATGAAGCTGCTCGTAAACGGTTCGTCCAATTGGCTTTTGAAGACTTTCAGTCAGAGCCGGGCTATCGCAAGCGACTTTTGCAGTACTTCGAGAACTACTTGTTCCCGATCAAGAATCCCTTCGAGTTTGCTTCTCTGGGTGAGTACTTCGCCTACCTGGCAACGCATGAGGTCAGATCGCTTAAAGGGGAATTGGTCAAAAGCATGGCTGAGTGTCGCATTGCCAATTTCCTGTTCAAGATGGGTGTGGAATACCAATACGAGCCGCGCTATAAAGTGTCCACTCGAACGGCTGAGCGCCGGGACTACCATCCGGATTTTTATCTACCGACGTTTGATGTTTACATTGAGCATTTCGGCACGGACCGCCACGGCAACACGGCGCCCTATGTTGACCGCAAGGCCTATCATCAAGATATGGTCTGGAAACGCGACCTACATAAGCAACACCAGACTCGTTTGATCGAAACGTTCCATTTCGAGCAGCAGGAGGGTCAATTACTTCCTTTGCTGGAAAAGCGCTTGCAGTCTGCTGGGGTAACCTTCAATCCTCTGCCTGATGAGGCGATGCTGGAGACGCTTCGTGAGTTCGGTGTCGTCACTGAGTTCGCCGAGCTGCTGGAAAAGCTCCTTACTTGTTACAAGGCTGCGGATCTGGCCAGGATTGATCTGGAGGCTCGTATCAATGCAGCACCGTCTCCTGATCAGATGCGGGCAGCGCTCGAGCTGCTGATGCCGATCTACGGTCGTTATCAGGGTGATCTAGAGGGTAAGGGGCAGATCGATTATGACGACATGATTGTGAAGGCGGTGCACCTGGCGGAGCAGGGCGACTTCAAGGCTCCGTGGCGCTTTGTGCTGGTAGATGAGTACCAGGACATCTCTGAGCCGCGGGCGCGCTTGGTCAAAGCGCTCCGACGTTCACAACCCGATGGTTCGCTGTTTTGTGTGGGGGATGATTGGCAGTCGATTTATCGATTCGCCGGCAGTGATATTCGTTTGACCTCACAGTTTGAGGCGTTCTTTGGTGCGACCGCTATCAGTGCACTGGATAAGACCTTTCGCTTTAACGATCGAATCAATGCGGTGGCCAGTCGGTTTGTGATGCGCAATCCGGTGCAACTGAAAAAGAACATTCACACCCATACGTTGGAGGAATCGCCAGCGGTTTCGCTGCTTAGGACTGAGTTGGAAGACGATGAGGCTTTGCCCCATGTCTTGGCACGTATTGCCGTGCGGGCCAAGCCGGGGTCGGTTGTGTACATCTTGGCTCGGTTCAACTTTCTGCTGCCCGATCCGGCGGGGCTCAAGCAGCTCAATGGCAATCATCCGAATTTGACGATCAAGACCTACAGCATCCATACCTCCAAAGGGCAGGAGGCTGACTATATTGTGGTGCTCGGCAATAAAACCGGTAAGTTTGGAATGCCTCCTCAGAAAACAAGCCATCCACTGTTGGAAGCACTCTTGCCCCCACGTGAAGCGTTCGTTCATGCTGAGGAGCGACGTCTGTTTTATGTGGCGCTGACGAGAGCCAAACGGCGCGTTTACCTGGTGGTGGGGAAGGGGAAGGCTTCTAGCTTCATCAAGGAGTTGCTTGATGATCAGTACGACGTAGAGATCAATGAGTTTGGGGAGCCGGGGGAGGTGGCTGCTCAAGCGCCGGCTTGCCCTGCTTGTCAGGAAGGGGAGTTGACACTACGCACGAGGAAGAACGGTCTTGAGTCGTTTTTCTTTTGTTCGCTTTCCCCGCGCTGCGGACATACCGAAACGGCCTGTCCTGATTGTCAGTCTCAGATGCACAAAGAAGGACGTTACCTGATCTGCAACGAGAACTGTGGCGGCTGGGTTGCGTTGTGTCCGTTGACTGGGGGCCGAATGGTGCCACGGGGGGCTGGTAAGAAATTTTGGGGGTGTTCTGATTATCGTCGGGATGACGCAGACTCCTGCTCTCATACCGAGACGAGGATTTCGCTGCCAGTAGGTTGCAAGGCTCGGATATTGGCTCATTAGTCTCGCTGGTTTGGGGTCACAAAGGAGTTTTTCATGTTCGAAGATCTGCGCGAACAACTCAAGCCAACGTCCACGATGCGTGTGTACGACGCTGTGTCTGAGGCGGGCATTGATGTTAATGATTGGCACAACGTTTCTTCCAGTAGAACACCTGCTCAAAATCCAAAATACTGCTATCGCTGGGCGTTTGAAGGTGGTGGTCGGGTGTTGTTGTGTCTATGGCATAGCGACCTCAGTTTCCTAGAGGATGGGGTGGAGTACCATGGCAATGCTAGGGACGAGCAACGGGTTAACGAAGAACGTTCGAATGACCAGCGAGATCCCTCGCTCAAGCAACGATTCAAGAAGTGGGCTACTAGCGCCTATCAAATGGACGAAATCGTCAAAATTGCCCACCGCGAGAGCCGGTTGGTACGCGTTGCTTTGGTAGCCAGTAGGAACCTCGCCTTGCAGGACGATGAGCGTGCGGCAGCGGACTTTCGGTTGCTTGATGCGCAGCCTTGGCAACTGATGCGTTATGACATGCAAACTGGGGCTTTTCTGCTGCGGCGTGGATTAGGTTCCTTGCACGTCAATGGCCAAAGTGGCGTCGGAACCGGGCTCGGAGATTCTGGGACCTTAGCTCAACCGTTACCTGCTATCACCGCTGAGTCCTACGGCGTGGGAGTGGTGGATCAGTTCGTTGGGAACGAGCAGCCTGAACGCTGTGCCATATCCACGTTTGCTTGGCAGCGCAGCGCGCAAGTACGTCAGATTGTGTTGGCTCGGTCCAAGGGAGTCTGTGAGTTTTGCGGGCATCGTGGTTTTTTGAAAGGTAACGGAGATATCTATCTTGAAACTCATCATGTTGTCTCGCTTAGCGAAGGCGGAGGAGACACTCCTGATAATGTTATTGCTCTCTGTCCGGACCATCATCGGGAAGCGCATTATGGTGCAAACAGCAATGTGCTTCGGGCGCTTTTTCAACAAATTCTTGCGGCAGAGCCATTGTTAAATGGCTAGTGTTTTAATGACTGAGATATCAACGTAATTAGATTGACTGGCTCGTAGAAAAAACTCGTTGTGCACTTCAATGTTGTTTTCAGGATTTTTGAGGTTGGTGCGGACTTTTGGATTGCGTGACTGATTCAGTCTTGTCTGGTGCGAATGATTTAAGAACTAAAATCTAATTGGTTTTGCTAGGAGCGTTAATTGAAACCATTAAAAAGTGTATTTCTAACGGTCAATTCAGAGGTTCGTGAGTTCTCGTCGAAAGAAGAGGTTTTTAAATATTTTGACTCCGAAGAGCTTGATTGGAAGTGGTTGGCTGAGTTGCCCTCACTCTATCGAGATGCTGGCGTTGAAATTTTCTCAGGTTTCTTCAAGAATGCGCTAGACATTGCGCGAAAAAACTTGCTGGAGGGAAGTAAAAAAGTATATTTAGGCTCTTCTGGAGTATATGTGGAATCTAGTGGCAGCGAGGGGATTTTGATACGAAGGTTTCGGGAGCAATATGGGGATGTTGCTGCTGCGCTGGCATTGATATATCTTAATGAAAGCACTCGCAAAGCAATAGGTAACAGCCCAATAATAAAAAAATTCGTAGATAATCCTAGTTTGGCATTCGAGCGCGCTGCGGCCATACAGATAGGTTTGTCGTTGCAAGACTTTATTGCTATGGCATGGGACGCGAGATCATCGAATCTAAGGAATCAGCTTGAACGGTTTTCTGAGCATACCGCCTTGGCGCGCAACGCTGTAAATGGCTATGCAGCTGACTTAACAGAGGAAATCATTGCTTCCAAAACGAAGGTCGATTCGCTTGGGCGAGCGCTGGGTAAGTCTTATATACGTCGAAGGAAAATATACTCTCAGTACGCCGCTAAAGCGCGCCAAGAAGCTAAAGCAAGCGTTCTAGAAGCCAAGGCGGCGCTGGAGTCGGCGAAAGCGGCCTATCATGATCAAGTGGACTTGGATGCCTCAGTTCAATATTGGACGGCTCGAAGAAAAACACACTCTTTTTTCAAGTTCACATGGTTCCTTGCGATAATATTAAGTATGTCAGTGACATTTTTATCGATGTTGGCTTATTACGGGTATGGAGGTGCTGCAGGATTATCTCATTTACTACGTGAGCAGGGCCCCGCAGAGGCTGCTGTGCAATTGGCTGCTGCATCAGAGTCCGCTCCAAAAGTTTTGCTTGGTAGAAGCTCATCCGAATTGTCGGCGGCGGTCGCCGATTTGGCAGGTGCGGCTCTACTCATAACTTTGCTCGGTGTGCTAATAAAAATTACTCTTCGTCAGTTTAATACTCACTCTCATCTTTCTTTAGAGGCGGCTGAGCGAATAACGTTTACAAAAACCTATTTGGCTTTGTTGAATGAGGGCAAGCTTAAGTCTGATGAGGATAGAAAGTTGATATTGGAAAGTTTGTTCAGGTCTACGCAGTCAGGATCTGTTGCCGAGATTCCATTCTCGAGTCCCATTGAGCTAATCTTGAAAACATTAGGGGAGAAGAAAGTGGCTTAGTGTGGTCAGGGGAAGTATTTAGGGGAGGACGAAATGAATTACAGCCAAGGTTTCCAAGGGGGCGATTTTTGAGCCCTAATTGAGGCAGTTTTGTTGAGTGTATGCCAGCTTAGATCTCGTGCCCTAGTCGCCTCAATCCATTTCTAGAACGTACGACTGTGGTCACAGAGCCTTATCGCATAGCGTTCCTCATCGTCATACGACGTGGTGCCACACTGTATGCACTGTGGAGGTTTCAAGGGAGTGCGAGCCCCCTGACTATAAAAGGCCAGTTAGGTTTACCGTCCGTTTATAAAAGTACTGCGAAGCGAGCCCTTTAAATCTACCGAATGGCAATGTTCAGGGTTACGGTAGATAGGGTAGGGGCAGATAACCTAAATAGCCCGGCAGGGGGATTTCCATGAGCGTCGTTTTAGACCAATCGGGCGTTTCCACTTTGGTCGGCACGCCCAAAGAGGTACGGGCCCGCCTGAGCCGCTCGCATGCGGATCGAGTGCTGGTCGTGTCTTTCGATCACATCAAACCCAACGTTTTTGAAGCATTGGCTGAGAATTTCGCAAATGTGGCGTTCTCAATGTACGAGGTTTTGCAGGAGCGCCAAGACTTGAATTCCCTGGAACGATTGGCCGAAGTCTTTGTTTCGCGTAAGCCGCCTTCGCCCCGTTTGCTCAAGGAGGCGGCGATGCTGGTCCAAGCTCGCAAGGCGGTCTTGGGGAGTGGCGACTGGCTAACTGCAGCCGACATCGCACAAGTGGCGCAGTTAAGTACCCGAAACCCCAGCGCCCAGCCCAACAAGTGGAAAAAGCAAGGTCAGATCTTCGCTATCAATCATGGTGGGGTCGACTATTTCCCCGGCTACGGTCTGGACCCGGATGCAAACTACCGGCCGTTGAAGGCGCTGGCCAAAGTCATTGAGGTTTTCGAGGGGCACAAGGACAGCTGGGGTATGGCTTACTGGTTCCGTTCAGACAACAGCTTTTTGGGTGGCAAAAAGCCCCAAGACCTATTGGCATCGGCGCCTGACCGAGTGATAGGTGCTGCACAAGATGAGAACCGAGGAATCGCCCATGGATAAGCGCGATGCCTTGGGATGTAGAACTGGCTAATCGGCATCCTTTTTCTTGAGTCGAGCTAAGCCCTGTTTGATGAAACCGGCATTTTCCTCGATGGTTTGCAAAGCCCCGCGGATGTTGTCTCCGACCTCCTTTGAACCCTGCTTTTCGATATGAAGTGTTAGCTCCATTACAGCTGCCTCCAGCGCGACTTGGTTTCGGTAGATTCTTTCCAGTACATCCGTCAGCGAATATTTCCCAGACATTTGCTTTCGCTTCCTCTGAAAATTTCAAGCGTAGCATTCAGAGACAGAGACATGAGAGCGCCACTAATAGCGGGTCCGCAGCTTCCCTGGGCCGAGTTTTTGACGAGGGTGGGCATCAATCACGAAGAACAGCCCTGGATCTAACGATGATTTTTGAGTGATGCCCTTAATAACTCTCGCCGGACGGGAGGGTTTGACTGGCATAGGGCTATCACCTACGATGCCTCGGCATTTTTATGCCAGGGAGATACGGCTGTGTCGGATTCCAAGGTTGGTGGTTTTTTCAAGGCCGTGGTGATGTGGCTGTTCTTCGTTTTATTCCTAGTCATAGGGCTGGCGGCGATGTTTACCAGCTTTCTGTCGGGGCTGATCATGCTCCTAGCCGCTTGCATCTTCGTCCCGCAGATCAATAGGGCAATCAAAGAAAAAGTAAACATTATTGTGACCCCAGGCGCGCGTGCCGTGGTCGCTCTCGTTTGCTTCGGCCTATTTTTCTATTCCAGCAACGAAGCTCTGGACACCTCTCGCATCCAGCGTCAGGCCCAGGAAGCCTTGGTTAATCAGCAGAAGGCCGAACAGGCCCAAAAAGAAAAGTACGAGTACGTTGCTGCGAACCAAGACGCAATCTTGGCAGAGATGAACGCGATGATCGCAAAGAAAGACTACTCCGGGGCCACTGCCCTAGGCGGTAAGTACAGCAATGCAGGCAGCTTCGAAATTGACCAGGCTCTTTCGAAGGTGTCTGCCCAGAAGGCAGACGCTGACAAGCAGCAACGCAAAGCGACTCTCCTCACGTCTCTGAGCAACATCAAGCAAGATGATTATAAAGGCCTAGCCTCTACGTACTCACAGCTTGCTTCTATTGACCAGACATACCGAGCCAATGCTGACAAATTCTCCAAGCTCGCTGAACAGCATGCCCAGGAGCAGAAGGCCCGTGAGCAAGCTGCTTCTGATAAGGCACGCCGGCAAAGCTTGGGCCTTACTTGGAACTACGCAGACGGTGAAGACAAGATGTCCGGCAAGCCTGTGCGCCAGGCCTACGTGTCATCCATCAACACTGTTGATTTCAAATTTCCATACGGTGGGGTCCAGCGGGCAACGCTCACTATCCGTAAGCACCCACGGTGGGGTACTTCGGCGTATGTGGCCATTGAAAAGGGACAGTTCGTCTGCGGGTACGATGACTGCGATGTCCGAGTGAGATTCTCTAACGGCAACGCCCAGCGCATGTCAGCAAGTGAGCCCGACGACCACAGCTCCAACCTGCTTTTCATCAGCAATGCTGCATCGTTCATTGCCCGAGCTCGGAGGTCCGACAAAGTCTTCGTCGAGGCCGACTTTTACCAAGAGGGCAGCAGGGTCTTTGAGTTCGACGTCTCAGACCTAGAGTGGAAATGATTCGAATCCCAGTAGCATGGAAGGTTTTAGATGGAGGCCGCAGGAGTTCCCCTCGGACACAGCTAATCCTCCTGTGAATCTTTTCCATCAATCTACTCGACGATGTTTGACTGAAGCCCGGTAAGCGTCATCGTCAATGCAACACGCCTTCCTTCCCATCGCCTTTTGCGTCAGGGCAACCCATTCTGACCTCCGCCTGTCAGATCGTTCCTATACACATTGACCCAAAAACTTGTACAAGATTAACTGTATATTCGTACAGGTTTTTCGGAAGTCGTGCGTCATGAGCTTTTCAATTCTCGGTCCTATCGCCGTGGGTGGCTTGAAGCTGCCCTTGTGTTCGTTTCGTGTACCAGCCGGGTTTCCATCCCCTGCGGCGGATCACATCGAAGCGCATATCTCATTGGATGAGGTTCTGAATATCCGTGCCCCACATGTGTACCTGGTCTCGATTGCGGGGGAGAGCATGCAAGGTGCTGGAATCTTTGAAGGAGATCTGGCGGTAGTGGACCGGGCGTTGGAGCCGGTGCATGGCCATATCGTCGTGGCGCTGTTGAACAACGAGCCCGTCTGTAAACGACTGTGCATTCGCGGCAAGGAGGTGATTCTCCATTCGGAGAACCCAAAGTACCCACCGAGGTACGTGCTTGAGGGCGATGAGCTGCTTATCTGGGGCGTTGTCACATGCAGTGTGCGCAGCCATGTCTAAAGTCCAGCCGGTTTTCGCCCTGATTGATTGCAACAGCTTCTACGCCAGTTGCGAACGGGTGTTCCGTCCGGACCTGGCCCGGGTGCCGATCGTAGTGTTAAGCAACAACGACGGTTGTGTGATCGCTCGCAGCTATGACGCCAAGCCCTACGTGAAGATGGGCGCGCCGTACTTTCAGATCAAGGACACGCTGCGTCAGCATGGGATTGTCCCGTTCTCTTCAAACTACGCGCTCTACGGCGATATGAGTGAGCGTGTGATGACGCTCATTGAATCGATGGTGCCCGCGGTTGAGGTTTACAGCATTGATGAGGCTTTTGCGGACCTGACGGGCATTGAGGGGCTGGATGCTCTCGGCCGTAAGATCCGCAGCCATGTGCTGCGCTGCACCGGCATTCCGGTTGGGGTTGGCATTGCTCGTACCAAGACCTTGGCAAAGCTGGCTAATCACACGGCCAAGCGTTTGCAGGGGCAGACGGGTGGGGTGGTCGATATCTGCGATCCGTTCAAGCGCGACTGGGTGCTGCGTAATACCGATGTGTCTGAAGTGTGGGGTGTGGGCCGCAAGATGAAGCTGCACCTGGAGGAGATGGGCATCAAGACGGCAATGGATTTAGCCAAAGCTGATCCATGGACGTTGCGTAAGAAATTCAGTGTGGTGATCGAGAAGACGGCTCGTGAGCTGGCGGGGACGCCGTGTCTGGAACTGGATGAGCCGGATCCGCCCAAGCAGGAAATCTGCTGTAGTCGGATGTTCGGCAAGCGTCTCACCGAGCTGGCGCCTATCAAGGAGGCGGTAGCCACCTACATGATGCGGGCTTCGGAAAAGCTCAGGGCGCAGAAGTCGCTTTGCAAGAAGGTTCGGGTCAGCATCCGTACCGGCATGTTCAACCCGGAGGAGGCGAAGTATGCCAACGGGGTGCTGGTTGAGCTGCTGTATCCGACTGACGACGTGCGTCTTTTGACGAAAGCGGCAGTGGAGGCGCTGGATCGGGTTTTTCGGCCTGGCTTCAAATACAGTAAAGCTGAGGTGTTGCTGATGAATCTCTGCCAGGCGGGGGAGTACACCGATGATCTGTTTGCCACGTCGCAGCCTGCTGACGCGACGAAGTTGATGGCTGTGTTGGACCAGATCAATGGGCGATGGGGCAGGGGGACGCTGCGCTCTGCGAGCGTGCCTGACGACCCTGATTGGGGGATGCGGCGGGAGATGATGAGTCAGAGCTATACCACCAAGTTGGATCAGCTATGGCGGGTTCATTGCCATTAAATCGGTCTGGGAGGGGACCGCTTTGGTCCAGTTTATAGCCTGATTACAGTCGGCAGTCGGCCAATAGCAGACATTGCGTCGGTAATTGCCTTGCGCTTCAGCCAAGGCTGGTCTTTAGTGATGGCTAATGGCCTTTTTCCGGTGCCGCTAGGCCTTACTCGACTACATTGTGGTTACCTACCAAAAGGAGTTGATGGGAATGAGCAAGCTGCACTATCCAATTTTTCTCTCTTTTCTTGCTGCACTCAGTACAGGATGCACAAGTAATATATCCAGCAAGCACGCAACCGCGGTTGCCAAAGTCAACATCGAGCCTGGATATCAATACCGCCTTCCTAAAACATCATTTGATGTTACCGCTGATTTTGAAGCCACTGGTTGCACCATAGATCCGTCTAACAACACGCTCTCAATCTTATATGCGGCGAAGGTCAAAATAGAAAAAATCGAGTCTGGGGATCCAGACGCATCGTATATATTGGACTACGAGGCACTAGATGCACTAACGAAGCTTACAAGAATGGAGCTCGCAACAACACCAACGGGACTGCTCACTAGCGCCGGGGCGAAAGCTACCGACTTATCTGGCCCGCTTATAGTGGATAGTGTCAAAACAGTAGCAAGTGTTGCAACAGCCATAGCCCTTCCACAGGCGCAAGTAACGAGTTTGGTAAGCAGTACTATTAGCGCACTCAACACCAAACAGGTCAGGGCATTTAACCTAAATATAGCCAATATGGAAGATTTCCAAGCTTTCTTAAATAAAGAAGGATTCTCCAAAATACAGCAGCAGCAAATTGATAAAGCGAAGCAAGTTGATCCTTGCACTCCCATGAAAGAGAAGCTCGCGGAAATTGAAAGCATAAAAGGCGAGCTACATCAAGCTAAGGCAGATGCTGGCAAGATAGAAAAATTAAGACAAGAAATTTTAGCTCAAAAATCAGATGCGGCATGGCTGAAGTCTGAAATAGAGTTCCATAATAAATATAAGAACACTGATCAACAAAAATACTACAATGATAAGCTGAAAGACGTGGATTCAGAAATCTCTAAAAATAATGCAAGCTTGGCTTCTATTCAGAAATCCGCCAGCAGGCTGCCAGCGTTACAGTCGAAGCTAGACTCGGAGTATTCAAAGCTGCGATTCACAAAAAAGTCTAACATCCAGCCAGGGGCGGATAAGCTGATAGCAAAAACAATTAGCGTAGATCAAAGTTCTATTGGCGCCTTGATAAACTTTGGAGTGACTGGAAGTAAGACGCTGAGCTGTCCTGCCGGCAGTGGTTTCCAGTGCATAAGAAATTATCCAGAAGTTCAAGTTAAACTTGAGAATCTTTCGTTCACTGAGTACAACGTGGGCGGAAAGGGTAGAGAGGTGTCTGGGAAAGATGGGCGTAATGGTGTTTTTTATAGAATTCCAGGTGAAGCTAGACTAATTATATGTGAGGGGCTGTGCAGTAGTGCAAATTCAAGGAGTGAGTTGACCAACCAAATAGTTTCAGTATCTCAGTATGGGACTGTTGGAAATATCACTTTGAGAAATGGGATGTTTGCCGACAATCAAATAGATCTAGTATTTCATGAGAATGGAACACCTAAAACATTGGCCTTTGACTCGAAAGCCAGATCCGAGGCTGCTCGTCAGGCCGCGGTCCAAAGCGCTGAGACAGTCCTGAAGTATGTCGATGACAGAAATGCCGGCATAAGAAAAAGTAACAAAGGAGCTCAGGAAGACAGCCTGGCTCAAGTCAGGTATGAGAAGGACTTAGCTACCGAACGGGAAGCGATTACCCAGATCCTAAACGACTCACCAGCCAACTCTATTGATGCAAAAATAAAGTCCTATGAGAAACAAATCGAGCTTCTGCGCGTTCAGCGTCGACTTGAAGAAGAGCGAAAACTTCTAGATCGTGCAACTGAAACTGGTCAATGAGTAGGCTTAGCACGGAGCGCAACACAACAATTAGGGTGCGCGGTAGAGACGCTGGTTACCCTCCGAGAAACAATTGGGGACAGACCACGATATTGATGCTCCTGCATCAACAGCTACTGGCCTGTTCATCCCTGTTGCGAGCGTCTGCTTTCCCAGATTTTTGCTCTCTACCTTCGTCTTTAAACCTAGGCGAGCTCAGAGATCTCGCAGCATCAACCGCTGCTCCTTGCCCCAGGCCTGAAAAAATTCCTGCACCTGCCATCCACGCTTGGAGTAGTAGTCGCTGCGATCATGGGTGTGCAGGTACAGCCGTGTGGTGCCGTTGGCCTTTGCGGCGGCGCAGATGCCTTCTATTAGCTGTTCCGCCAAGCCTCTCTTCCTTGCCTGCGGGGCGATAAAGACGCAGGCGAGCCAGGGACCCAACTCCGGGCGCTCGGGCAGGTCGTTGGCTGCGAGTGCAGCACCACCAAGTAGCTGGTCATTCTCTAGTGCGATCAGGCATTGCCAACCACCGTTGCCCTGGCCCTCCGCGAATTCGGCCAAGGGCTGCTCGATAAACTCGTATGCGAACTGCTGATGCAGCCACTGCGCCAGGGTGTCGCTGTGTTGCATATGGTCGCGCAGCCAGACCAGGCGGGGCATGTGGGGATCTTCCTTGTTTTTTGATCAGTACGCGCATGTAGCCGTAAGGAGGGAATAGGGTCAAGCGCAACGGTGAAAAGTGGAGAGACTATTTCTCCTCCGGAATGACCGCTCCTGGCCGACTGCTGCCCTTACCCTAAGGCCGCTATCGGCCGATAGCAGTTATCCTGGGGTAAAGGTGACAAACTTAATTTCTCGCAAAGTAACTATTAACTGCCCCCCCCTTTAGGCACCGTATTAGTGTCTAAGTATCACACCATGCACATGTAAGTTTTTGCAGTCCCCGCCGGCGCGCCTGAATCATAAACGTCCACTTGGTAGCTACATCCAACAGTACTCAATGCCTTTCCGGCTCCGACTTCGTATACGGTTGCCCCTGAAGAGTCGGCGTGGATCACGTAGCCTCCCCTTTTTGCAGCAACCGCCGCAGGATTCACTTCAATACTGGCAGATATCAATACATGGAAATCCAAGCCACCGCCTGAAAACATAAGCGCAGGTTTGCAAGCATGCTCAGCGCATATTTCCAACCCCAGCCTCAAACCTTCCTTGAGCGGAATTGGCGCGCTGGTTCCCGGAACGAAAATAAGGTCGGTCCAATCGGACTGATTATCCGGTTCTTCCAGACCATAGAGCCCGATGTTTTCAAAGCGTTTATGCTGGGTTACGACCTGATCCCCCATACAAACAAATGCAGTGTTGCGCGCCATATGCCGTTCTGGAGAAGGGTCCTCTAAGGTCCATTGGTCAATGGCATTGAACACCTGATTTCGGTACTTCTGGTACTGCCGCTGTGCTGATTGCGGAGCAAACCTCAGCCCAAAATCTGTTGGCTCACGGTGCTTTGAGAAATCCCGCGGAGTGGTCTTCTCCTCCTCAGTACCGCGTCTAAACTTACGACCTTCGGGTCTAATCATGGACTTTGCCCACAGCACAGTGCCAGGGATCAAAATCAATTTGCTGTTGGAGCTCGCCAAAGCGGTACTACAGGCTCGGACTATTTCCTTGTCCATCTCATTGATGTAGGGGCGTGGAGCCGATTTAGCGAACAAATACTCGGGCGCAACAAAGAGGTGTAGATCGAAATCTGCAGGAGACAGACCAGCTTGGTTTGGTAAGGATTCAAGCCAACTATGGTATGACGGCCATGTCTTCTCGGCCTGACCAATCATTCCTTCAATACAGGCCATCCGATTTTGAATTTTTACCTGCAGCGTCTGGTCATCAGAAAGCCGACACTGCGTTTCTTTCGTATTGCGCTCCCAAATTGTCACCAAGACGTTTTTCGCCATCACCGATTCCCCCCATACGCCGTTAACGATCGAATGCGCCGCCATACAGGTGTAGTGTCCGTGCGGATATTGCGAGTGGAATGGCGATGCATACGTGCAGAGATCAGCGTAGATCAATACGCTGCCAACTCAAGAAATTCTGCGGGCCTTTTATTGAGTTCTGTTCGTCTGGTAACGATGCTTTGGAGGAGAGTGCAATCTGAACTGTCCATTTCTTTTTGAAGCCCAATCAGCAATGCGCCGCATTAGGTCTTTACTCAACCAACTCGAAAAAGGCGACGTATTTATTTAAAGGCCAGACCGTCCGCTTCTGGCCGATTGCTGCCGTTGGCGACCGACTGCTTTCGGCCCAAAGTGGACGTAGGTAGCTGGGGCTTCCCGGTTTTAATCACCCGGTTCGCCTGGTCTATGTTTTTTCATATTGCGATAGCAAGCTCTTCGACGTTGTCGCTTCCAAACAGGTTGTTTATCGCTTCGAGGGCGGTTCCCGGCATGGTTTGCGTGGCAAGCACTGCGAGCCGAGTCATGGGGCGGGATATAGAGACATAGAAGAGGTTGCGGGCACGATAAAAGCCCTTCGTATTCTTGCTACTCAGCGCTTTTGTCTTAACAAGCTCTAGTAGCTGAGGCCAGTTGTAGTGATTCCAGCCCCCTCCCAGCACGACCAAAACATTCTCAAACTCGGCGCCCTTGACGCTATGCTGTGTGGCAAAGGAGGTCTGTTTCTCAATGAATTTGACCACCTCGATAACCTCTCTGTAAGGTATTTTCCGCAGATTGCTGTACCGCTGAAGTGCGGAGGCATCGTCAGGTATGGCGTCGCCATTTAGGGCTCTGAGCTCTTCCTCGCGCCGGAGCAGACGATCCGGTGGCGATGGGCGTTTCGTTGCTTTTAGGTGGTCGATGACCTGTCCAATCGTGCCATCTGCACGCAGCATCTGGAGGGTATCCATGTCGCGACGCCAACAGGATTTGTCTTCATGCTTGGTGATCGTAGGACCGGAGCCGAACACCCTGAACATATCGCCGAAGCGAGATGCATCATAGGCCGCACACATGGGTTCGACTACTTCTACAAAGAACTTGATCGCCGGGTCTTCCTTCTTTACGAATTGTTCGGTGCGACCGCTAAATACCTCTGCGAGGTTGGGATAACCCTGTTCAGCGGCCAGGACGTTGTGGGTGAGCATCAGTACCTTCGTCTTGCTCAGGTCCCAGCCCTCGGCTTGCAGTCGCTGCATCAAGTCTTCTCGAGTGCGTCGCGCTAGGTCGGGTGGAAGATCCTCTTTGGAGTGCCTGTCATTGGTCCGTTGACCTTTGTAGGCGTTGGTGTGAAAGAACCGTGCCTCGCCCTTCGCCTCGGGTTCATGGACGGCCTGCTTCAGTTCAGGGCGCAGTTTGTTCAGCACATCGACAATTGCAGGTACTGATCGAAAGTTGGAGCCTTTGGGAATTTCTTTTATCGGGTACTCTGCGAGCTCGTGTTCACTGCGATAAATGGTCTGCCAGTGGTCCCCAAATAGACCAATGAGCGGACCTGTGGCGGGTCTCAAGAAGTGCTCGGTAATTGCCTCCATAAACTGGGGATGGGTATCTTGATACTCGTCGATGAAGATCACTGGAAACTGTTGGCTCAAGAGACGTCGAAACTTTTCCTTCTGCAGGAGATTGGCCATCATCTCGGGAATGTCGTCGTGGCTCAGCGTGATTCTGTCGGTATCGACGCTAAAGTATCCCAAGTTGTAATCCACAGACTTTGATCCGATTCCTCCGCCTTGTTCGATCTTTTCTTTCCGGTCATCCATTTCACCCACGAGGTCACGCAGCGCTTTTTGAAACTGGTGCAGGAACGCCCAGGAAAATCCGTGGATGGTATTGACCAATATGGCGGGGTGATCCTCAATCTCCTGGGCAATTTCGTTACGGGCAACCTCGGTATAGGTGATGCAAGCTACCTTTTGCCCCGCTTGAACCAAGGCTGGGCCTCGCTCTGTAATCAATCGCTTAAGCGCGGCGACCAGGGAATACGTCTTGCCTGCGCCTGCGCCGGCTTCAAGGCGAAAGCTATAACCAGCATCAAGAGCCTCATCGATCTTTCTTTGGGCCTCTTGTGCAGCAACGAGTGCGGGATTTTCAGTAGGCTCCGTCATACCGCCTCCTCCTTAACTGGTACTTCCACGTTCTTCGCGCGAGCAGGCGGGGCGGAAAGCCATCCTAGGCCTTCCTGGATGTAGCGGGGCACCGTCCATTCCTTTTCGCGAATGGCAAACCGCAAAGCCGTATCCGCTTTCGCGAGCCCCTTGGCGATCTCCCATGCCTCAGATGCCTCGTCCTGTTCCTTAGGCCATTTAAATCGATCGGGGTTTGCTAGGACGAGTGCATCTTCATAGCTGCGGGCACAAATGTTAGTGCCAGGCTTCTCTGCAATCTGATAGGCAATGCGACGGTAACCGCTTTGCTTCTCTTCAGCAGTCTTGGCAACAAGCTCTGCCGGAGTGATCTGCCAGCCATCCTTATCCGCGGTGTCATCGGGACGAAACCAATCCTTGATTGCTGCATTCGATGTCCGCTCGCCTTCAGCCACGGGGCACTTGTCCCAAGTCGTAATATTTTTCCCATGCTTGTTCTGCTTTTCCACCGGCTTGGTTGAATCTAGGTCGGTGACGACCAAGGTCTTGAGCTCGAGGAAGTCGAGGAGTGGATAAAAGATGTGCGCATGTGCTCCGCCGACCTCGACGCAGGTCACATACTGTCTGGCTAGCTTGTGCTTGTCCTCGAGCGACTTATCAACCAATTCGCACAGACGGGGCATCAGTAGCCTCTCCGTTGTCCCCTCAACCATGATGGCCTTGTCCGCAAAGTACAGGTCACACTTGGTTAACGTCATGTACTGATGCAGGAAGTCTTGGTCGTCGGGAGAAATGCTGCTCAAGCCCTTCTTGAAGTCTTTGACCTTGGTCTGACGAGCATTTTCTGGGGCTGGCGACTCATTTAGGAAATACCGCACTGCTTCAAACGAAGCGGTATTTGCCACATGCGGAGAATGCGTCGTGATGACGAACTGAACGTTCCACGCAGCCTCTTCAGGGTAGCTCGTCGACAGTTTTCCAATGGCGGCATTCAGCTGGTTGATAAAAACTTCTTGCATCTGCGGATGCAAGTGAGCTTCAGGCTCTTCGATGAATATTAGGTGAGTTGCTGGACGGGTTGTCTTGGCTCGATAGGCCTTGTGGTAACTCTCGAGCTGCAACAGCATGTAGATCAGGTTGCGAGTGCCGAGGCCATTATAGCCCTCCGGGAGATGTACCCCGTCTGTGCCTGTGTAAACCACCTTTGTGTGGTCCGACAGCAGGGCCTCAACGTTCAATGAGGTCTCGGGTCGAAGCTCGGTATCGTTGAGGCTCGGAAAGCCCAGTACCTCCATGGCTGGCAAAAGCTTTTTCAGCATCTCGTCGAAGTCGCCTTGAACATTGCGCTCGATGTCTTCGACGGATGCCTTCAGCTTCGCCGCCAACTCCTGATCTGCAGCCGCAGCAGTTGGTGCGGAGGCAGTTTTGAATAACGCGCTGAGCAATTTCCCAATGACATCGGCATCGCCATGCTTCGCATGGTCGAGAGTTCTTTGTGCCCGAACGAAATTACACTGCAGCAAAGCCGTTAGCGCGACTGTGCCCTCAAAATCACGGCGATTGGTAGCGTCGGTGGGGTCGATGGCGAACATATGAATGCTGTATGCCTTGGGCACCGTGTCGCGCAATGAGCGGAAGAAGTGTGTTCTTGGTTCGACACCTTCTGGTGCGGAAGGGGTATCGAGCAGTGTATGGAGGGTTGCCAGTGTCGCTCGGTATTCGAGGCGCACAATGGCAGTGGTGGAGTCTAGATCCAAGTCAATGACGAAAGGCGAAAGAGGTCCTAAATTCGGGGCGGTACTGTCGTAGCGGAAGGTGAGCGTAAGAGCATGCGTCGGGAGTGCCGCGAGTACGTCCTCCGGCTTTGTCGCTTGTTCTCTAAGCATCTTTGCAGCGAAGAATCGCTCGCGCTGTGCGGGGGAGAAGTCTTCAAGGCGAAACCTTGCCCCGGTCTCTCCAGTGAAGCGATCAAAAATGTCGGTAAACGATGTCTTTCCGCTGTTGTTGCGTCCCACGATCACTGTGGAATTTTCTTCCAGCATGATCTCAACATCCTGAAGCAGTCGAAATCCCTCGACTCTAACCTTCTCGATTCGCATTCTAGCTCCCCCGATTGGCTTTCCTAAGCGGCGTCTTATTCGCCGGAAATGTATATTTTTGTTCTTACTTGGTGAACGGTATGTGTGGCGCCTTGCTAACAAAACGTTACCGTCAAATACCACTTCTAGCCGAGCCAGCCCTTACTGTCTCACTGTTCCACAAGCCTACGCAGTTCGCATTGCTATAAATCATCCATATTAGCGTGAGGTCAGCGAAGGCTCGTAAGTCGAGTAGTAACTTGGCATGCAACTGACGTCTTTGCAGCAGGTCAGTTGTCCTTTGATGAGCACTGAGGGGGCGCTTTTGGCCGAACGCAGCCTGTGACTAAGGGCAGCTCCTGGCCGACAGCAGACCGTCGCGATGAACTGCACTACGCAACGAACCACTGGGCGACTGTTCAAGATAAAAACTGGTATAAAGTTGCCGCAATTCATCAAGTTAACTGAGCGCCACACCACCTAAATCGGAAGTTCGCGCTCAAGCGGTGGGATGGCGCTTTGAAGACCAGTCTGTACCACATCTAGGCTTTGATCATCGCTTGTCGAGCACCTCGATCAAGCGCTGGAAGCGCTCCAGAAGGTCATCGTAAGTGAGAATCTTGATATCTGACTTTGCGTTATGGATCATCAAGGTGTCTTTCTGCTCCTGCGTCAAATCCTTAGAGCGCCCGATCACCACCATACCTTCTGCGGCATAGTTGCCCGCCAGCCACTGTGGCAGGTTACTCGCGTTGTTATGGATCTCCCTGATCCAGTCCTGCACCTGCTGCGCTGCGTGGGTCACCTTGTGCCGCTGGCTATTGCGCTTGGTGAATATCTGCGCGCTGTGGGGTTCGAGCTCCACCAGCACAACACGCTTGTCCGATTGGCGGTATTGCAGCACCAGGTCTGCACGGTATTTGCCGATGCGAACTTCGCTGTAGACCGCTGCCACATGGGAGTCCAGTACTTGGGTGTGCTGCTTGAGGAAACGGTGCAGGTCTTTTTCACGCGTGCCGACCCGGCCCAATAGCTGGCACAACTCAATGAAGTTGCGCTCAAACCTTGCCGACTGAGAGACCTTTGGCCCCAGCGCTGTTACCTTGCGTTGCAGCAAATGTTGCTTGTCGACGCTGCCCCGGCGCGAGCGATTGTCCCGGCGAGTGACGCCTATGGGCGGTATTAGCTCGCGCCCCCCTACCTCCATTACCTCGGCAAGCGGCTGGTCGAAGGCACCTACAATCACTGCTTTCACCCGCGTCAGACCAAGCGCCCTGCATGCCATATAGACGATATAGTCGTCGTCCATGACCAGCGCGCCGTTCTCTTCGTACAAAAGGATATCGGTGGTTCTAGCATGGGTGATGAACCGGCTAATGTCCTCATCCGGGATACGCAGTGCATAGTCAATGTCCCGAGGCTGCACAATGGCAAGGTCTACCCTGACCCGCGTGCACGCCACCTTACCATGGTAAGCACGGGTGATGAGCTGCACCAGGTACGGGTTGTCGCGGGGGCGGTCCTTGCGGTTATCGACGATCGAATTCAGCGGCAGTACCGGATAAAGGTATTTCTTGTATTGATACAGGCATTGCAGAAGGAAGATTATGTGCGCCACCTGCACGGCGTACTCGCGCTCGAACCGGACCCAGCCTTCTTCCGTGCACATGGAAATGAATGGCTCCGGTCGAGTGCTCGATAGCTGCAGGTTCAATTGCCCCACCTTGCCAGACAACCCTTCGCGCCCAAAAACCGTAATTTCGAACAGAACTCCGCCATCCACCATTTCCGAGCGCCTAAATAGGACGCCACAGGGCCGGCCCTCGAAGGTGGAGGAGACAAAGAACTCGCGATCCAGCTTTAACTTTTCTAGGCGATGAAGATCGCGCAGTACTTCGTCGGGGGTAGGCAACTCCGAATCGGCCACCACCAAATCTTCGTTGATCACGAACATCGCACGGGCTATATCGCCGATTAAGGGATTCTTGCGATAACAGTTACGCACCCAACTGACGATCTCATTGACATCGGGCGTACGATGCTCGCCTTGCACGATTTCACGCAGGGTGCCTTGGCGGACCTGCTGCAGCATGGGTTCGGTACCAGGTGGAAGGTCGTTTTCGCTAAGCGATAGCCTGGTATCCGTTGCCAGCGAACCGTCCATGTAATGTGCTTCCAGCTCTTGCATCCGGGCTTTCCTTAGGTGTTGAACGCAGGGTGCGAACGCCATTAAGGTATCACTTCTGCCACCGCCTGCTACATTGCCGACTATCCTTCGCGCTAGGGTCGTAGTTCGGTGAGAGGATAATTCTGAAAAATAGCCGAACCAGCATACAACAGGGGGCGCATCCTCTTTTGGCCGGTCGCCGTCGTTCATCAACGGCGGCGACCGGCCAGAAGCAGACGCTGGTCTGAGCCTGGTTTAGCAATACAAGCTGCTACCAATACTGCTGAGCCTAGATCGCCAATACGATTAATAACGCTCTGGATTCCACGGGATGTTTTGCAAAAAAGAGCTGCGAGCATCTAACTCATTAAGCTCGCAACGCAATGCAGCAAGACTTATCCAGGCACTGGCTCCTTCCGATACCCCGCCATAGAAACTGCAATGCTCGTGCACATACGTTTTCCATGAGGCATGTTCTTGCTCGAACTGCTGCCGAGTGGCGCGTACGTCATCCGAGCTTTCAGGAGCTTTTGCCAAAGAATCCGCGTACAGATGCTCGACGGCAGCACGCTTTTGAACGGCGAGGTGCTCCATGCATTGCGTGACCTGCAAAATACCGTTGCCGGCGGCATCACATGCCTTTTGCTCAATAGCGGCGCCCCATGCATGGGAAATCGAGACGGTCAGTAACATAAAAAGGCGTGATTTCATTGGGTGAATGCCAAGGTCGTATGGATTGAAATGCTCCAACGACCCGCATTGATCAGGTGTGATCATCTACCGCGCGGAATACAACAGAGACTTAGAAATCGGATCGTGGCGAAAGACAGACATTTTCTAAAGACGAGGACTGAACGCCGTTAGTAAAAAGTTCACAAGACTTCTCGATTGCAGAAGAAACCAGCCCGAGGCAACGTCCGCTTCTGGCCCAGAGCGTGTAAAAACGCTTTGTCAAAAATGAAGTGCGCGCGTCTACGTGAAATCTGAAATTTATCGGCACGTCATCAGATGTGGATTTCGCCCAGATTCGCGATTTCCAGTCCTGTGTTGTGTACCTGTCGCGCTCGAAAATATTTTTACACAGCCTCGGCCGAACGCAGTCGTCTGCGCATCTGCTCCTCGTTGATCTCTGCCTATAAAGGATTGCATAGTCGCCTAAATCCGGTACTGGCCCCAGCTTTGTTAACCCGTCCGGCTAGGTGGGGATGCAAAAAATGTGGCGTTTGTGATCTGCTTAATGCATGACCGTGGATGAACCCGGGCAGGGGCACCTTAGCTCATAATGTCGGAAGCCCGGGGCATGTGTCGGAAAACGGGCAATGATTTTCTAATACATGCTTTGAAAGGCTACAGGAGTGGTTTCGCTGAAAACTGAGCCTTATGCTCACGGGCCATTTTTCAGGAAACGGTCTCAATGCAAGGAATGCAAAACATAAAACTGATCTCACTCCTCATCTTCCCACTGATAGCTGCCTGCACCACCCCTGGACCAACAGACGCTCCTGACACACCCAAGCGGCTCCTGACCCAGCCAACAACCATCGACAACTGCGCAGTCGGCTGCCCATCCGGTGGAAGCGATGTTACGCTCAACCGGCAGGCCTATACGCTAAACAACAACGGCTCTACGAAGTTCGCGAACTGGGTCGCTTACAAAATTACCAAGGAAACCCCAGCCAGCGGGCGTCCGCGAAACTGGAAAACCGACCCAGACGTTCCAGCTGACCAAACACTGAACCCAGTCGATTACAACGGAGCCAGCGTAGCCCTAAAAATAGACAGGGGCCACCAAGCGAACCTTGCTTCCATGGGGGCGGTATCGGATTGGCAAACGCTGAACTATCTCACCAACATCACGCCTCAAAAAATGGACCTGAACCGAGGCGCATGGGCACGCTTGGAGGATCAAGAGCGCAGCCTTAGCAAGGCACCTGATGTTGATGCCGTTTATGTGACCACCGGCCCTCTGTACGAAAGGAACATTGGCTCGCTACCAGGCACAAACAAAGTCCACACGATCCCAAGCGGGTACTGGAAGGTCATCTTCACTGGTAGCACGCCCGAAAATGGACTGTACGCAGCATTCATCATGGAGCAGAGCACACCGCGCTCCGCCAATTTCTGCGACTTCCGGGTAACGGTGTATGAGATCGAGGAGCGCTCGGGATTAACGTTCTGGAGTGCATTACCTCAGGACATCCAGACAGAGCTGAAAGCGAAGAAAGGGCAGTTGTCTCAGAAAATCGGCTGCAATGCGACAGCAGAGCTATCCAACAGCTAAAGCCGCATAGAAAACCACCTGTCATGAACAGGTGGTTTTCAGTACGTCTAAGGTGATCGAAAGATCAGTGAAGAAATTTCATAGCCGTGAGAATAATGCCAACAGCAGCGGACGTGATGACACCCATGCGGATTGTCAGCCTCACGTCGGCTTTTGCAATCTCAGCCGTTAACCGGTGTTCGAGATTAGCGAGATCACTTTTGGTTGCGAGAAGGGTATGCATGTCAGACTCCATTGCTTCGATCACGGCATGGGCTTTCTGCTCAGGGACGTTGATCGACATCAACGCTTGGTACAGAGCTAGGTCCATTTTCATTAAGGCCTCCAAAAAAATAGGGCCTTGTCCCACGACGGGAAAAGGCCCGTCGTGGGTGAGAAATACTGTGTTTCCGAATCGACCGTTAAGTCGACCTAACCGCACTGCAGGAAACGAAGCGGTCATTGGGAGGGATCCTACGGATAATCTCCGTAGCGCCGTCTGAAAGATCCTGGCGGCTGGGCATGTAGCTGACTTTGTCAGCAAAACGCGTACATAAATTGCTTCCCTGGCGGCCGGCTGTCAACCCAAAAACCGGTTACCGAGTGTTTCCTAAAGTTGGAGTTTTGCGTTTCCTTGGCATCGAATCCAGCAGCTTGAGGTACGGGTTGTTCAGCGCCAGGTCGTTCATGAGTCCTTCGTGCGACTTGAGTAGGTATCCGTACAGTCTTCGGGTTTTGCGGGCACCACTGACTTCACAGATCCAGATGTTCAGGTCGTTGGGTTGCTTCCGATGCAGCTTCAATTCCTCGAACCGCTTTTGAATCCACTCCCAATCCAAAAGTTTTTCTTTCTTGGCAATGCGTGCCAGATGGGGATGTTCTTGGGCATAGCGTAGGAAGACACCTGGGGTCACCAAATAGAGAGTGTCGCTGACTGTATGCACCAAGGCGTTGGCGTCGTTCATGATGATTCGGTGAGATCGCAGCCCATTGGTCAGCCACTCCATGAAATGGGCGCCGGACAGCTCAACGGATTTGCTGTCCCGGAGAGACGCATCAGATGGCGAATAGTCAGCCTCTTCAAATGGCGGGGCGAAACTCTCGGGTATTGCCGGAGGCCCACCAAAAAGGTCCATGAATGAATCGAGTGAATTCGGTGCTGATGAATCCATCGCGATTGAGTTTGATGGTGGGGAAGGGGGCATGTGCGACCCAGCCGACGATTCCCTGGCTGAGGGAGGAGCTTGATGGTGGGTAGAAGCGTCGTCGGAGAGTGTTGTGGGGCTCTCTAGCGGTATGACCGCCACCGAGCCTGTGAATACGTCTGGACGCTCTTCACGGTCCCAGATCATGGCTGGGGACAGCTTTAGGAACGTAAAACTATGGGACCATCCTGTTTCGCTGGTGACGGTCGCTTTCCAGATGGCTTTGCCATTGGTGTTGGGGAGGGCAATGCCGTGCTCCTGGAGCACATTGAAAATGGCGATGTTTTGCTCCGGAATCCCATCAACACCTTGCGAAAGCAGATGAGCGCGTAGTTTGTCTGAGACGGTTTTACTGACCAGCCAGAGGGCTTCTTGAGTAAGCCAGCCATCTGAAGCTTGAGGCTGATTGAGCTTGAGTTCTTCGCTTAGCAAATAGCGCAGACCTTCCAACAACTTACGTTGCAGAGCATGTTTGGGGGCTGCCATGGCCTTGGTAGGGTCACCGCCGAGTGCTTGAGCAACTGAGGCCTGGTCCGCTTTTGAGATCAGGATACCGAGCTCGCCCGCATGTTCGTTTTGTCCTGCACAGTTGAACATCAAAGCTGTCCATAGCTCAGGGAAGGTGCTGAGCCAATCCATTATTTCGCTGTTCAGAATCTTATGGATGAGCACTCCGCCTACAATGCCGTGGAGTCGGTATTGGCGGTTTTTTTTATAGAGCGCACGGTAGGGGGCTGAGAGTGGACCCTGCCAGGGGTGCCAGATACGGCCGTCACCATACTCGACATGCACGTCTACAGCGACCTTGCCCAGGTCATGGCCCAGGGCCGCGTATACGAGGGCGGCAGTCCAGGCCTCAGCCTGGATGATTTGTACTTCAGGCTGAGCACCAGAGGGAAGCAGGTAAGATTGCCTTAGCTTCAACGCGTAGATAACGACTTCAAGCCCATGATCAAGCATGCCGCCGGGGTATGCGTGATGATGACTTTCAGAGGCGGGAAGGAGCTGAACCAGTTCGGCGTAGCGGCTGATCGGGTCGAGGTAGATCTCGTTGAATTGTGGGCGGGAGACGGCGGTGTGCTGCCATATTAGCCTCAGCAGTTTTTCCCGGCGCGGTGTGGCCAAGAGAGACTTTGCTGACTGAGGACGTGTCAGTCCTGCAGGTGCCGTTGGCTCGGTTGGATCGATGTGTTTTGGAGCGGGTCGTGACTTGCGATGAAACAGCGAGAGCATGATTGATCCTTTCGACTGGGTTTGCAGGAAGGCCTTTTCTGCTTTTCGGGTAGGGCCTTTCCCCTTCTGCTCCATTCCCTTGGTTTACCCCTTTTTCCCATTTACCTTTTGAGGGAACGGTAGGCTATGGAGCTGCCATTTGATCCCTTTGCACAGCAGGGGGCACCACGGGCAAAGGAGATGTTGATGAGCGAGCAGGAGCAATCTTCGGGCGCAGAAAAATTCGGCAATTACCTCGGACGATGCTGGAAGGGGTACTCGCGGATTCTGGATAGGTTCTCGCGTTGCCTACAACGCGCGGGCGTCCCCTTTGTTCTGTGTCGGATGATTGGGGTGAGTTTGCAGGCCGTTGTCTTGGTTGCTCTGCTGTGCGTTGCATTTTGGATAACCATAATTGGCATGTTTGTTTTATTAGGAGCTAGCGGCCTATTCAGCCCTCGCGGCACAGACGATTTGAATGCCGATTGGAAGAATGGACCATCAGGCTTCGGCATTTATGATCAATCTGGCGTGCGAATAGATCCTCATGATCCAGATGATGTGTCGTAGTTATGATTTGATTTTGTTCCAAGCGATGTTTGCACCTTTTGCACCTTGTGATTTCGCATCTGAAGAGCCCTGGGCAAGACCTTGAACCAACCCGCCTGCGCGAATACCTATCCACGAAAGTGCAGTTATCCAAAATGTCGGCAACATTATGAACAACGCTCCCATCACATAATTCAGCAGCATGTCTCCGAAGGAGTTGTTCGCGCCTAGGAGTACGTTGAAATTGCTGTGGGGTGAGTTCCAGCCGTAGAGGGCGTCGAGGATTGTGCTGTCGAGCCAGCGTGCGAGCTGGAACCAGAAGTCGACGAAGAATAGGGCGAATTGCACGCAGCTGATGGTGAGCAGTGCTTTGAGCTCGTAGGTGCCGATGACCAGGATCAGTGGGATGCTGATGGTCAGCGCCATCTTCAGAAAGGACAGCACCATGGGCAGGGCTTGGCGTACGACATCCATCGCGGGGAAGTACGCCGTTGCACCTACGGTCAGGCCCAGATCTGAGGCTAAGCGTGCGGTCAGGTTGGAGGCACTCATGTCGATCTGACCTGCGTAGCTGGAGTAGACCTGGCCCTGGTTCAGTGTCTGCTGACGTGGTGACGCCACGGATCGAACAACGGCGTCCTCGGCTTGGGCCATGCTGAGGAAGCGTGCCCACTGGGTAAGTCGAAACAGTAGATTGGGATCGACCTGCCGCAGCAGCCTGCCCCGTAGTCCGTGACCGACATCTGACCACCACTGCTTGCAACTCGGATAGCCGCCACCGCCCGGAACCTGCAAGAGGCCTGCATCACGTGCGCTGTTGTAGGGCCAGCGGCTGCGAGGTGTTTTCGAGCGGTACGCGTCGTAGTAACCGTGGGTCTCGAGCAGGTATTTTGAGCCAATCCAGTTGATGTCATCCATCAACGCTTCGCTCAACGTAGGCCGGTTCATGAACAGCTTGGCCCGGGCTGGGCCGTAGCAGTCTTGGCTAAAGTCAGCCACTTCCTGAGCCAGGAGAGGGTCGTCGATGCGCGCTGCATCGATGTCGATGCGTATCTGTCGCAGATCCGTCCCACAAGGAATAGCCGCAGTGGCTCCCCCCGTCAGTGCTTTGGACAACGAGTGCATGAAGAACCACCACACAGGTACCTTCGCACTTTGGTTGTTGAGCGTGGTGAACGTGTTAGACCAGCGCGTGTCCTGAGGTGTAGCGATGCTGACCTGGCATTGTGTAGACCGTGTGTCATCAAACTCGATGGTGTTCAAGTCCACATCAATGAACGGCACGCCCGCGAACATGATCACGACGATGGCGACCCAAACCCGATTTTCGATACGCAGCGAGGAGAGCACCCCTTTGTTGCCTTCGTCAGCACCTTCACTACGGGCCCTGAGCCACTCCTGAACGATGATCGCCAGGAAAGGCAGGGTGAAGACTCCGCTGGCGACCAGCATCTCCCATATCCCGTTGTTGACGATCCATCCGACCAGGGTGAGGTAATACTCCAGATAATCGTTCGTGTAGAGCGTCATGGGCGTGTCCAAGGCCGGCTTTCGTCGGTGACGGCTAACAGCTCAAGCAGGGCGAGGACTCCAATGGCGGCGACCTCGGCGCACAGCAGGCGTCGATGCTGTTCGGCTGTGAGCCCGCGACGGGTCAGGCGCCGACGCATTCGGTACCACGCCACCGCAGTTGCGCCGTATAGGGTCAGCCGCCAGATCAGCAGAGCTGTTTTGTTCCTGTCCAGCCAGGAGTACCAACCGTTCAAATCGTTGGCCGCTTCCAGGGTTAGCAATCCGACGACGATGAATGCCAGGCCAAGGATGACGCCCCATAGAACCAGGTGACCGATTACAAGCCGTGTCTTTGATGGACGCATCATCGAGATTGCCCCTCCGGTACCGTCTGCTGGATCAGATCCAGGCGGTTGCGGACGGGGTCCCCCTGATAAACACCGCGAGAGGCAGCGGCGCGTTCACTCTGACGCTGGATCAGCATCATGGGTGAGTTGCTCGCCAGGGTGCGACGCAGCTCGAGTTCGGTTTTGAGGTTGTTGATTTCCTGAGTCAGGGATTCGCTTTCGGTGTTGATAGCTTGCTGAGCCAGTTGGTTGGCCGCCACGTTGGGCTCTTTGCGTCCGGTGAATAAGGTTCGTTGCAGCAGCAGAGCTTTTTCCAGGACGCTGGAGAGGGCTATTTCTGAGGCAAGACGTTTTGCCAGCAAGTCTTGATCAGGTTCATCGCGCAGTGCTTCGATGACGCCGCGGGTGATGGGCAATGATTGGCTGCCCGCTGCCATGAGGTGTTCGGCGGAGGTGGGCTTGCTGCCTTTGATCAAGGCCTCAAGGACTTGCAGCTTGGCTTCGTATTCCTCCTGGATGAGTGGAGTGAGGCCTACGCCAGGTTTGGTTTGAGTTTTGGTGCAGTTGTCGCAAGTCTGGTGTTCTCGTTCCCCCAGGACACGGGTTGCCCAGGCTTCGGCCTCCTGGGGTGACGACCAGGTCTGGCAGCTTAGGCGGTTGCCGCAGCTGTTTTTGGGGATAGGGGTACGGTTGCCGGCGTCACGGCCATTAAGCAAATTGAAACCGGCGCGGGTGACGTCGGAGACGACTTTGATGGGCGGCTGTCGTCTGCCTCCAGCCGACTGACCTCCAATCCAGGGGACGCCGTTGTTGCCTCGATTTGCCTCGGCCTGCTCAACCGCCGCAACGGCGTCGTGGTTTTTGACGGTATGACTCAGCGCCATCCCTTCGGCCAACTGCCCCCAACCGAGCTGGCCACCGGCGATATCGGCCATCCGTTCAGCGACAGCTCGGCACGTCGATTTGGATCGGTCAAAGTCCAGCCGTGCTTGGAGAATGCCGTTGGTGAGCAGATTGTAGAGACCGGGGTCAGCACGCTGGATGATCAAGGCAGGGAGAGAGGCGACTGCGCTGGTAGCGTTCTGGATGATGTTGCCCATAATGGATTTGAAGCCGCGTGTGGCACCGTTGAGTTGGTTCTGCAGCGTGGTGTCCAGGCTCATGTCGCCACAGATCAGGTTGGTGTCCCAGCCGGCCCCTACCGAAATGCTGTCCATGGACGCCGATCCCCCCATGGACACCGCGCGTCCGCCGCCAACGCTGTAGAGCACATCGTCTCCAATCGAACCGCTGTGATTGATGCCTTCTTTGTTGATCTGGGTTTGAGCGGCGTATGCGCTGTGGGCCGTGAGAAGCAGGGTAGTGATGACAATACTGGTGACGGAACGAGGTGAGACTGGAACGCGAAAGTGGGCTGTTTTCATTCGCTTGCTCCCGCGAAATCGGTACTGCCCAGGAAGATCTGCCCCTTGCGTTCGCAGCAGCTGTAAGGCCGCCAGAGGGCCCAGGCGTAGTCGCCACGAGGTGATTGAACATGCGCAGCGTTGTTAGGAAAGACAACGCAGGTTGGGGATTGGCTGGGCATCAGCTCTTGCCATTTCCCGGTCCTTGCGTCGCTTTCTTTCAGCGGGCCGGCTGGCCAGTACCCATCCCGCTTGGAGCCCAGAAGCGGCTGGTATACATGTGCCTGGCCTCGACGGGTGACGATGTCTCCCGCGCGTTGAGCGACAACAGCAGCGCTTTTGTGGTCGTCGACACCATGCAAAAAACCTCCGCGAGGATAGACCGCTCCCCACAGGTTCCCGGCAGCGCGACTGCCGATCTCTCTCATGCCCGGCGTGACAGACTCAGGAAAGACCAGCTCCGGAATGTTGTAACGCCAGGCAACGCTGTCCAAGGTGCTCAAGAAGTAAGGCATCAACAGCTGCCCAGCACCTGGGCAGGAGTATCCAGACTGACCCGCAAACTGGCTGAAGGTCGCTCCGCCAGGATGACCGATGACATCGGCATTCTTGAATTTGGCGAGGTCATTTTCATGGCTGATGCCTGCACTACCATCGCCGCCGCCCTGGGCAGAGGCATTGGCTGAGCTCATGGCTCGGACCTCCGTCCAAGGGTTCTCGCCAGTGATGCTGTAGCTCGACACCACTGCGTCAGGGACATAGTGGTGAATCTTCGAAGAGGTTTTCACGCTGCATCCGAATTTGGTACAGAAGAGCCAGTAACAAATGCCTACCACGCGATAGGCAATGCAATCTGGCGACAGGCTGGACGCAGTGATGGTTGCGGTATTCAAAGCGTGTGCGGAGAGCGGAATTCCGGCGGCCAGGGGGATGGCAATCAAACGGAAAATTTTTGAGCGGTGGTAGGGCATGGATTGATCCTGTGCAGGGTTATCTGCGCAGTGAATCAGCGCTCGGAAACCCATACCCGTGAAAATCGGATTCAGCCGCATCCCGTATAGGTGTTAACCCAGAAAAAAAGCGCCCTGAAAGGGCGCTTCGACTAAAAGGGAACTGACAGATTCGGGCTGTCCGATGATTCAGATCAGACCAGCTTCTGCGAAAGAGTAGGGTTCACCTTCTCCGATGATGAAATGATCCAGAAGACGGACATTGAGTCTTGGCAGCAGGTCGCTTAGCACCTTAGTGACTTCGTGATCGCTTTGGCTCGGCTTCGTTTCGCCGGAGGGATGATTATGGGCAACGATAATGGCTGCACAGTTGTGTTCCAGAGCACGTTGCAGGATCCGTCTCGGATACACACTCACCGAATCAATCGTGCCGTAGAACAGCGTTTCGTAGGCTATTACTCGATGAGCCGCGTCTAAAAATAATGCTGAAAACACTTCTTCGGTTTCCCCTGCAATCTGGAGCTGTAGGTATCGGCGAACATCATGCGGTCTTTCGAGGTAAGGACCGCGCTTGAACATGCGCTGCTCGAGGATGGAGATCGCATTTTCGACCAGCAGGTCATCATGATTAGAGGGCTCATTCTCTTGAATGGAGGGCTTGGCCGGTGGAAAAACTGTTGTCATGGGAGGCTCCGTTGACGAAAAGAGGCTCCCGTCCCAAAGGGCGGAAACCCCAAGGGACTGTATGAGATAGAAGACCGAGCTGACTCGGAAGGGAGAAAGGTGCATCCACCACCGCTTGAGCGGAGATTCGCTAAAAAGGATGCTCAGCGAATGATTTTGGTCTGCGCAGTGACGCTGCGCCGTAGCCTTAAGGACCAGAGCTACCTGGGCAGTTGCTAAGGGTGTCAGAGGTGACACGTCGTTGCCGGATCATTGTTATGAGAATGAAGGTCGCTGTCCCGATTTAAACCGTCCTGACAGCTCCCCACTTTTTCATTCGTACTTCAACGTCGTCTCCCAGCTCGATCACGCATGTGGCGTGGGCCTGTATTAAGCGGAGGAATGCTCATCTGGGTGTCTGGCATGCGGTCAGCTAGCCTGTCGCTTCATTCTCAAGCTTTCCTTGGCCACTGCTGAGTGGAGTGCTTCCGTCAAAAGATCCGCAAGTCGTAGAGCCACGTCCTGCTCCAATCTTCTGATTGTCCCCGTTCTAGGGGTGGCGCAACTGATAGTTTTTTCAGCGATACGGAGCGAGGAGATCACGCCCCATAGGTACCCCTCCAAGAATTGATTATCAAAGAGGACACGGCTTTCAGGCGCTTCCTGATAGTCCCAGTCAACTCTGAAAAACTTCCCGTCTTTAGACACTTCGATTTTCGGCAACGATGACTCTGAAAGATACGCTTTTACTCGGCTCATTGACTGACCTCTTGAAGGCTTGGGGGCATGAGATTTCACACAGTATGGAGAATGGCCGCCACGATGATGGTGTTAACCATCGCTATGAAATTGTAACGGTTGAATTCCTCGAGCCCGGTCTATGTTTTCTGCCATTCGAATGGCGGCATCGAGCTCGCTTATTCCATGTTCCTGCATGAGCTTGAACCTCGCTGCTTTCTCCTCAGGTTCGGTCATGGCCATCGCTAGATACAGGCTAGGTGGCACGGCCCGAAAGAGCGCCTCCATCGACTTGGAGAGCACGACGCCTTCGCAGTATTTTCCAGCCTCTTTGCGGGCTGACATCATCATCGATTTTTGGGCAGGGCTGAGCTCGCGGAAGCGCGCGATCTTCTCGACTTCGTCAGGTGGCATGCTCAGGCAAATCCACCACTCGATCATGTTCAGCATTGGCTCTGCGGCTTTGGGTAAGTCGTCAAGATTTTGTGTGGCCAGCCAGAACCAGGCACCCAGTTTTCGCCACATCTTGGTGATCTTTACGACGTAGGGCGAGAGCAGGGGATTCTTGGTGATGATGTGTCCTTCGTCCGTGACGTTGATAATGGGCCGTCCCTGGAATTGGTCCCGTTCAGCGATGTTGTTCACTGTGTTGAGCAACGAAAGGTAAGCAATTGAGAGTTGAGCGTTGTAACCCTCACGAGCGAAGGTGGCCAGGTCGACAATGGTGATGTCCGCCTCTGGCCAAGGAGTACCGGGGCGGTTGAATAATTCGCCATCCAGCCCCTGACAGAACAGATCCATGGCCTCAGCCATCTCGAGTAGTCGTGTTCGCCGCGACTCAGGCAAGCCATTGTCTCGGCCACGTTCACGCAATGCATCGCGCACGTCCTGAGTCAGCACGGATCGATGCTCATCGGCGCAACGTTGTGCCGCGTCGAGAATGCTCTGACGAATCAGACTACGGTCTGCCCGGGTCAGACGAGCCTCTTCTTTGTCTTCGCCCCCGGTGATCATCAGACGCGCCGTGATCTCCAATTCTCCAAGGACGTCTCGCTGCTCATCGCCCTCCTGAGGAGCGACTGTCGCCTCTAGCCGCTCAGCATCCAATGTTTCGATTTCCTCAGGCGTTTCAATCAAACGGCGAGCGTCTGCAAACGGCGCCAGGCTCACGCCGGCCCCGGGCGAGAGCTTCACATGATGCACCGTCAGGCCCAGGCGCTTGGCGAACTCAGCAAACAGCCCAAAGGAGTTGCCGGCCTCTACGATGAACAACCGTGGTCGATAAATGGCAGTGATCTGGTTGAGAATATTGTTGAGCGTCGCTGACTTGCCGGAACCGGTAGGCCCAAACAAAAACAGATGGGCATTCATTTGCCGATCAAGGCGGTTCAGCGGATCGAAGGAGAGGGTACCGCCGCCGCGATTGAAGAATGTGATGCCTGGGTGCCCCGTCCCTTGGCTGCGGCCCCACACTGGGGCCAGGTTCGCCGCGTGCTGTGCGAACATCAGTTGGCTGTACCACTGCCGTTTGTCCTTGGCCGGGTCGAAGACACACGGCAGCCAACGTAGGTAGCTATTGAGGGGGGCTACTTCGTCGTCCTCTCGTACTGGCTGCAATCCGGCATTGAGCATCACATTGGCCAACTGCAAGCCGCGGGCATCCAGTTCCGCAATGTCTTTGCCACGTAGGAAAAACGCGAGGGATCCGCGATACAGTTTGTGAGCGCTTCCGATAATTGATCGAGCCTGCTGGACATCTTGGCGGGTTTGCTCCGAGGCCAGTGTGTCACCCACGGATTTCTTGCTGAGGTGGTTGAGGTGAGCTTCCAGTACATCCTGAGGTGTGGCCACCAGGGTCAGACACATCATGGTGTCTTCTGGCATCTGGTCGAAGTAACTGTTGATGGCGTCACCCTTGCGCGTTTCACCCGTCAAATGGCCTGTGTGGGGTACTGAGCGCATACGGTCCATCAACATGACCCGATGCGGCATGCCGTTGAAGAACCAGGTGCCGTGGGCTGCATCAGAGTGAGGTTGACTGAAGAACAGACGTTGAGAGAAGTCCGTGCCGCTGGCCAATTCGACTTCCCCAGGATCTGTTTCCTCAGGGTAGGCGGTTAACTGATAGAACCTGTCCCGATCACTTGCAGCACCCCCCAAAAGCGTGGGACTGGGGTTGAACCAGCGCAGTAGCCAGTCGTAAATATCCTTTGCCTCAAGGCGTTGCGTCTTGAGTCCGGCACTGCTCAAGCCGGCCGTCAGCCTATCGCAAACATTGCTCAAGGCTTGTTCTGCGGAGTGCCCCTTTCTGGATGTCGCGACGGAGGCCCGTCGGTAAACAACCATTCGTACCCGCCGATTCTGTCCCTTCCAGCGCAGACGAGTGAGCGTGGTGTCCTCAAAGAGTCCCCCAGGCTTGGCTATCGCCTTGAGGTGGTGGGCAAAGAACCGTAAATAGAAATCACTGAAGGCGCTGTCTCGTGCCCGTGGTCGAAGATACTGACCCAGCGTATTCAGGTAAGCGTCCCAGTTGGTTTCGTCCTGGGCGTAGAGCTGCACTACCCATGGGTTGCTATCCAGTTCGTCGAAGCAGTCCTGCAACACGTTTTCAAGTGTATCCCTGGCCTGCAACAGCCAAGCAGTTTCCCGGCCTTCGGTACCCAGTGGCATCAGCTCGAAGAAGGCCGCAACTGAAACGCCATCCTCCAGCAGCATGCACTTGGATTGGGGCAGGAATTCAACCCATGGCAGCCGCTCTACAAAGGACGGCGCCACGTCGTAAAACCGGGTGTCGTCTGCTTCAGTCACGGGTTTGTTGTGCCAGCCACCGGGCCCAGCGATACCTCGCTTAGCGAGTTTCGCAATGTGCCGGCTCCAGGCATCCTGTTCCGTAGGCTCCGACGTTGGCTCATGACATTTGCGCGGAGAGAAAAACCAGGCCATCAGTAGTCCTCCAGACGTTCACCAGGCAGGGCGTATTGCACACGTTGGTGCAGTGGAAAAACGGTGCTGTACCCAGGCACCGGTACGGCTTCTGTTCCAGCCCGGTGAGGAAAGACGTACATCACCAGGTCCGGATTGGGTAACCGATGGAACTGACGCTGGATTTCGTTTTGTGCGGTCCGTGTATAGGGAGCCGAAAAGGAGGGCACCAAAGGTTCTGTCAGTGGACGTCTCAAGGCCTGCCGCGCCTCGAGCAATCGTTGACTCGATTGCCCATTACGCGAGCCGGTTGTTTGCCGATTCCAGACTTCTAGCATGGTGCTGCCGTCATGGCTGAGCAGGTCCTGAGTATTGGTTGCGCATCCAGTCAGCGCGATGACGGCCAACGCAGCCGCCATTGCTTTAATCCAGGTCCGTGGTGTCATGGCGACCTCCGAGGGTGTGATCGACTTTGCGTCCTTGAGGTTCGTAGTCGAGAGTAAGTGGTTGTTCGATATGGACGGCGATCTGTGCGCCAGGCTCCACGTACACGGCGGCGAAGGCTTGTCCGTAGAGTTTGTTGACCCATTGCGAGATGTCCTGCACGCCGCTGGCCAGTAATCGGTTCATGGCTTCACCGCCGGAGATGCCTACGGTCCCCATCGCACCGCCGCCATTGCCGGCATAGAGCGTCGTGCTGTCTGACTTGATTAAAGAGGCTGCGCCAACCCCGGCGGCGGTGATCAAGGCCTGTGAGCCCAGATACTGCTGAGCGTTGCTTCGCCGTTTGCCCGGTACACACGGAATGCCATGTTGATCACTGATCCAGCCGAGGCCTTCTTGCCCATGACTTGAGTCGCTCCTGGACTGCCCTGCAGACTCCTCACGACTGTCACCCGGTAGGGTTCGGATGGTGCCGTCCTGGAATACGAAGGTGATGGAGCGGATCTGACCTCTGACACAAGACAGTGTCCAATCACCCGACGCGGTACCACTGACGACCGCACCTGCGATCTCAGGGAGATCAATGCCATTGGCCGTCAGGTTGTCGGCCCCAATCAGTACCTTGAACGGGTAGGGGTCATTAACGGTGCCGTCGATGGGGATTCTTCCAATGAGCGCTGTCATTGCCACGGACCCCATCAGCGTGGCATTGGATGGAACGGTATAGGTGGGCCTCACCTTCCGGCCACCAAGGTCTCCGATAGCACGTGTGGCGAAATTGTTTTCTATATCGCCCAGAGGATTCTGTGCAGGACCGAAACGTGTCGGGAAGCTGAAACCCGGTTCGTTGGAAGTGTTCGCAGATTCTTTTGGTATTGCATCATCGGGCTCAATCCAGCGCGTACCGTTCTTGAATGCCGCGCCGTCTCCATCCTGCAAGCCCAGTCCCAGCGGCAAGTCCGCCGGATTATCCGGCCGCTGCAAGGTGCTCAGCTGCCGTTGAAGATCTTGTAGAAGCCATTGAGTCTCAACGTTGCCGTCATCGGCGGTGTTTTTTTCCTCCTGGATTCGTTGTCGTTCATTCTCCAGAGCGAGTTGAATGCGTTGCTCGATGACATCTGCGAAGTGGTCCAACGATTCGGGTGCACCCGTGCGAAGCTCGTTTTCGCTTATGGTTCTTTTCAGCTCCGCCCGAAGCTGCCTGACCTGAGCGACCAGTGTGGCCACCGTATCGCTTGGCGTGTCGCCCTCCAGCCCCAGTGCCTTCATTTCTTCGGCGGTGAGCTGGCTTTCTAATTCTGGCGGTTCGGCTGGGGAGGGCTTATTGGAGAACACTTTCACAAGGATCAGCACGACAAGCAGTACCATCGGAACCATTAACCATTTGAGCAGCCCGTTACTTTTCATTTGGCCTCTCCTTCGGCGGTGCTCCACGTGCTTGAGACAGATTCACGGCGGCATCGATCGGGCTAATCGTGGGAATCAACGCAGCCGCAATGTCATGCCCACGAGTGGTGAGGTACAGCACCGTGGTGTCTGAGGATGTGCCCCTAGGGCCAAGGAACTGATGTTGGAAGGTGGCCGTCGCGAAATCACCCAAAAGGTATCGAGGATCCAGATCAACCTGAGCTTGGGTTTGATTGCTGAGCCGGATAGCCGTAACCCAGTAATCATCCAACCGCCACGCAGCGAGCGTTTTGGTACTGATTGATAGGCTGGGCATCAATAGGTCGAGCGCGAGATCGGCCGGCAGGTTAACGGGTCTGATGCCGGGTAGAGGTTCTACAGTTCTAAGCGGTGCGTATAGGTTTTGGGCTGCATACCGAGTCAGTACGACTGGTACCGGTGTTTGTTGTACAGGTTCATGGACAGAGGCTGTCGGTTCGGAATGACCATCTTTCGTGTGTGCTTGGTTTATGGGGGATTCGACGATCTTTATCGCTTCCAACGGCGCCTGACCCGCTTGAGCTACCTCAGCAGCGATATCCAGGAGAATCAGCTCACCCGTTGCCGCGTCTTGTAGCTGCAAACGTGTCGGCTCGATCGGTTCGTTGGCCCGCAGGTACACGGTTCCTCCAGCACTTTGGACTCGTAAGCGATCTCCCAGCCCGGCCGGCATACCGATCCGTACGTTACGTTCAACAAACAGCACGCGCTCTTGGCCAACAACCAGCGGAACTGTCAAAGGCAGTCGCTCCCAGCGCATTAGCTCCACTGCTTGGCATTTGAAGAGGGGAAGAATCAGCGTCAGCCCTAGCACAACGGACGTTGCGAATGGATTCATGGGGCATCTCCCAACGGACGGTCCAGGGTTCGTGTAGCCGGTGTCGAGGACGTGGGCAGTGTTATGCGTTGAGGCGTGCCTTCGTAGCAGTCCAGGGCCAGTCCGAAGGGGTTGAGCTCCGGGTCGATATCCATACGTACGACCTTGATGGGATAGCGAACGAGTGCGCGCTTAACCTGCTCGGTGCCGTGGTATTCATCGGCATTGATGTCCAAGGTAACCAGCCAGTCATTGTCTGAAACTACTTTGACTCGGGTTTCCGGGTCGTCCCCGTAGCCGCGTCCAGGAATTTCATACACCCCGCGCATACGCTTTCTGAGCTCACCTAATCGACGGCGCTGGTCATAGTCCTGTTGGAAGAACGATCGGCACGCGGGAGTCAGATAGGCCGCCAGTGATTGCAGGTTACGGCTGTAGTCGTCTTCACCGTCGTTGGGCCAGCGGTTGAGCTGCTGGAAGATGTAGAAGGTGAATGCATAGACAGATTCGGGAGGGATCTCCCACCACTTACGAGTGCTGCCAGAGCGCAGGTCGGGGGGAACATGGATGGTTAAATCTCGTGGGGCATTCCACCATCCGGCGCCTAACCCGACGACAACGAGAAATAACCCACCGGTGCAGAGCCTCAGCGTCCTGACATGAGATTGCAGGTGCAGGACCTCATTTTTAAACCGGCTCATGCGTCACCTCGACGCGTTACCCAGAAGCCGGAGTAGGTGATGAGTCCATGGCTACCCAATTGGCGGCTCACCTGAGGGTACTTTGTGGCGAGCCTCCATTGGAGATGTCGATAGAGCCAAGTCTCCGGTCGACCGCGCTTCTGTCGACGTAATAGCCCTCCGCCGAAGAAGAGTCCGGCTGCAATCGACAGTACGATCATGGTGGGGACCATGGCGATGCTGCTGGTCAGGCAGACTAGCGGTACGCCCAGAATCAGGCCAATTGCCGCTGATAATCCGGTGCAGATCCAGAGTTCATCTGCGGTCAATCCTCGAACGACAACAGGTTGTCGATTCAGGCGGTGGGGCAGGAAGGTAATGGTGGCCTTAGGCGCACTCTGTAGAGACTCCATGGTGCGTCGTCCTCACAAAATCCCGGTGGCTTTGGTCAGCAGCCAAATGCCGACCACCAGCATGACTGCACCCACCGCGATGCTCAGGCCGAACTGACCCCAGGTAGATCGTCCTGTATGAATTTCGGAGTAACGGGTGTAAGCGTGATAGCAGACACCGATGAACATGGACGCAACCACTAGTAGCGCCACGAGCATCACGATGTCGTAACCATAGTTTTGCATCGTATCCATGATGCCTTTGCCCGCACCGCGGGATGGGTCCTCCATCGTCGGTAACTTGCCTTTGGCCAAAGCCAAGGAGGGCAGTGCGCTGGTCAAAAGGGCTGGTACGACAGTGAATCTTTTGGAGCACGAGATATAAAAATTCATGGAGGATTCCATTGGCTTACGAAAGGAGGAGGTAGGTCAGGGCCAGGTACATCGCCATGAAGCGGATCACCACGCCGAGGAACTGGCGCTGGTTCAGCCGTTGCTCAGCCCAGCCGGAATAGGCGGTTCGTATAGCCCAGGTGCCCCAGAGCAACAGCACCGCAAAGACGGTTGAAGTCAGAACCAGGGCGGTGATTGAAGGTGAGAAACCACCGTTTGCTTGAAAAGCAGCGATTTGGGCGGTGCTCATTGATGAGGCACCGTTTCATCGAAATAACTGCCGTACAACGCCCCGGCGTCGCGAGGGGAGGCCCGCTTGGGAGACAGGTAGTCTTTGATTCCCGTACTGACACGATGGATATCCATGCGTAAACGGACATAGTCAAAGTGGTAGCGAGCGGTCTCGGGGGCTTTGATGAAATCATCGGCAGCGACGAGCCGCTCGATAGCCGTCAGCTCGCGAAGGACGGTGGCTAGGCGGGTATGTTCATCAACGATCTCATTGGCTGTTGCAGTGACTGCTCCCACGAGTGTGAAGAGCAGGCCGGTAGCCTTTGTGAGTGTTGGAGGTGAGGGAGTGATCATGGTTGAGCTCGTTCAGTCAGACGGCTCGATAGTGCTAGGGGGGACGTACTGATGCTGCGATCAATATGTCATGGGAGAACCCCCTATTGATCGCCGATATATCACTAGCAACGGTCAGAGATATTTCTTGAATCTACTGGCTGCTAGGGAAAGAGTGATTGCCAGAAAAATCGCACCAGGTAACAGAATCCAGGCAGCATTCAAGCTCACAGGCAGCGCCAGGTAAATGACCCAGGGCCATGTCAGCAACGGCATCACACAGGCCTTGGCTCGATGGTAGACGTAGCCTGACTCACGACCTGCACCGAAACGACGGATGTCACGTTGTACGAGTCCATCCACCAAGCCGATGAAGGCCGCCATAAACAACAGCGGCACTGAGAGAAACAGCACCATCAGCCGAACGACGAACACCAGGACGCAAAATGCCGCAGCGATCAGGTTGTTTTCCAAGTGTATGTACAGCAGCGCAATGTAGTAGTGAGGTTGGTGAAGCGCCTCAGCGTGGGCTCGGGTCGCGCTCTCCGATGTTTCTTTCAGAGACCTAATGATTCCGGTCTTGATCAGCACACCTTCATACACCAACTGGACAATTGCATTGGCGCTGCCACCTGGTTCTTGCACCAATGCGCTGCGTTTGAAGTCATTGGACAACTGGGCCAGCTCATATTCAAACATCTGTCTTGAATGTCGCCAGCCATCTTCAGGCCAGAAGGCATAAATACCGATACACTCGATCACGATGTTCAGCAACAGCGCCCCGAACAACACAGCGACAAACCGGAAAGGCAGTGTAATCAAACCGACCACAAATCCCTGTTGCTGCCGCTGCTGACGTTGCGCTGTCGATGACGGTTCGCTCATTCTTCGGTCTGCTCGGACGGTGCAGACTCTTCGAGTAGATCCTTTGGCAGTGGGGCATCTTGATAGAGCAAGGCTGCCAAATTCAACCAATCATCCGCCGCGACGTAACGTTTACGCATGTAGCTGGCCATCATTTGGAGGTCCCTGGGCATCACTTCATCGGGATCTGGTGCGGGGAGTGGCATGCGAATCTTCCAAAGCTGACCGCCTTCAATCAATCCGAAGGCTTGCCCTTTGGGCAGGGCGACCACATGGGCAGGCTCAATCATGGGTACTGAGGTGGCGGTGACTCGATCCTGAGTATTGGAAGTGAAGGCAGTGTTGCCATGCGGGTCTGAGCTGTCGGTAGCAGCGCTCATCACCGAGGCCGTATACACCTCCACCTTGGGCAACTGGTTGGTGAGTAACTCGGCTGTGGCCGTTTCACGAACGCGCAACATGAACAGATTATTGAAGTTGCCGATGACCTGGCCCGCCTTGGCCCGGTTTCCGATTCGTGCCTCGATATCACTGAGCGTCTGGGTGTAGGCCGTGACCTGAATCCCGGCACCACCACCTTTGTTAATCATCGGGATGAATTCGTCTCCCATCAGCTCGTTGAATTCATCGGCATGGAGGTTGATGGGGATTTTCTTATCTGCCACTGCTTTATCCAACCCAAAGTCCACCCCGAACTTGTAGATGTGACCGGCCACAGACACCAGGTCCGAAAACATGGAGTTACCCACGGCAGAGGCCACCTCGGCATCCGAAAGTGCATCGAGGCCAACGTAAACGACAGCACGTTTGCGCATGACTTCCATCCAGTCAAAGATCGGTCGCGAGTCATTCAGATTGGTGTAGTCGGGAGCCAATAGATGGGCGATCTCACCCGTGGTGAGTTTTTCCAGCAGAGGCAGTAGGGAGGCGACGATCTTGTCGAAATAGGTCCGGTCATAGCGCACGGCTGAACGCAGTCCGTCGAGCACAGGATCATACAGGCGTGCCTGCGCCAGGTATTGCTCAATCGCCACGACCCGTTTCTCACGACCCATCATGTGCCGCGGAGTGTTTTTTTCATTGATCCTGGCTTCCAGTTGCACGATGACGTCCCAAGCCTTGGGAGCTTTTTCGGCAAAGAAGTGAGCCGCATATTCGATGAATAGCGCGTCGATGTTGATCACGTGCCGCTGGATCAGCAAATAATCCGGACGTTGGCCCAGTTCAACCAGGGCACGAGCGATGATGTTGACGAAGCGCCAGGCAAACTCCCTGAAAGCAGCAGAGTTACCTTCACCGGATAGTTGTCCGGCAATTCGGGATGCCACCTCAGTGATACGTCCGAAACGGCCGATGGCGTTGTATCGGGCTGAGATTGTGGGTTGTCCTAGGTGAAAGACATAGAATTCGTCATCGCGACCTGCACGTTGGGTCTCAACGTACATGCGCTTGAGCAGCTCGGCATCACCCTTTGGATCGAAAACGATGCAGACCTCGCCGCGACGAATGTCCTGGCTGATGAATAGCTCGGCAAGTCGAGTTTTTCCAACTCGAGTGGTGCCTAGCACGAGCGTGTGACCGACCCTCTCACCCAAGGGGAGGGAGACATCCAATTCTTGAAGCTCTACAGCATGAAGCCGTGGCATACCCCCCACTGGCGGTAATGGCCTCATCGGGTTCAGTGGATGGTCCCAGCCAGTGAGACGGGGGAGCTGGCTCAACGGGTGAGGGGAGAATTCAAGTCTTGCTTCCAGCCGGCGCGCCCACTTGTACAGAATCGAGGGTTCTACATAACGTCGGAATTCCGGTCGGTAAGTCTGCATCAGTCGGTGGGTATGGCGTTGATCCCAACGAAATCCTTTTCCCACAAACAGGCGCTGATGACTGACTGGGATTTCACGGCTGGTCATCATATAGCGTGGCAATCGCCTCATCTGCCTGCGATAGCGCAAAACGGTGCATGCCTGGTTTAGGCGAATGACGCCTAGAACCGCGAAGGCGCAGGCCGCGGCTGCACCGATAGCAGGCGCTAGGGCTAATGACCACGGCGCTGTGATACATAGGATCGCCCCGGAGCTGCATGCAGCGACGCTATACAACTCCACCGCCGGTCGTAGCAGCGTTTCAATGCCATGGTTGTGCGTCATGGTTATTGCTCGATACTGCTGGCCGTGACTAAAACGGGGTAGTGTTGAAGTTGCAGTCGTTGGGCCAGATCATCGGCGGAGACGGGAGACAGGGTGAGACCTGGCGCTAACTGACGAAGTTGAATGAGTGATGCGTTGGACTCCACATTGACGACCAACCCGGCGGCCTTGAGCTTGGTCAGTTGGGGTAGTCGCTGCCTAAGCCAAGATCGTGAAAGCGCGTCGTCTCCGATCAGGAAGAATGCCGGTAAACCAGAGGCATTCAGGGGCCTGCGTTTAACGGTTCCGGGGGACAAGGTCTTGGAGTGAATCGGCAGTAGGTCGTCTTCGCGAAAGCGGTCCTCTGCGTATTGAGGCATCGATTTGTCCGCCATGCATGGAGTGCAATGGAGTGCTAAAAGAATGCATATCCACCCAATGGTATTTTTCATGGTTGCAGTCTCCTTTTTGAAGCCAATTGGTCCAGGTGTTTGCGGATGCGATCTCGGTAGCGTGTAGCCAACGGTCCGCCTGCCGGACGGTGATAACGACCAGCAGCTAGGAGCCAATCTTCGCCCTGGCGGTGATGGTTACGCAGGATGGTGGCGGCAACCTCCAGATTCCGATGAGGTTGCAGCAACTCACAAGGGTGCCGATAGAAATGGCGTTGGTGACCCAGGTTGATCTGGACCAGACCTGCGTCTATTTGCGAGGGAGGGTGGTGCTTGAGGGCTCGTTGAAGCGTGTCGCAGGCATCAGATTCTCTGGAAAAATAACGGGAGTCCCCCGCGATGTTGAGCGTCCAGGGCCATGGCATTCGTTGGCCTCGCAGCGTGACGCCGCTTTCCTGTAGCGCCACTGCAAACAACAGTTCCGCAGGCACTCCCATTCGCCGCGCAGTTGAACCGTAGGCTGGGGGAGGTTCCAGAGCGGTCACGGCCCCTTCAGCAAAACCCATCCCAAAAAGACTGGCGAGGCTCAGGAGGCGAAGCAGTGGACTGCAAGTACTCACTGTCGCACCCACCTGCCATTGACCTCCTGCATCACAGCCGGCAGTTCTCCGGCATCACCGATCGATACCCAACGTCCTTTGTCATGGTTGATTGAAATGGTTCCGTCTCGAACCTTGATGGGTCTGATCCCGACTTTATGAGCCCACTGACGAATGCCGTTGTCGTCATGTTGGCTATCAATGATGTAAAGATCGAACGCTGTCCCTGAGGCTTGTAGTTGCCTGACCCGATGCTCGCATTCAGCACAGTCAAGGCGCACGAAAACAGATTTTCTTCCGGCGGTCTTGATCAGTAGTGGACTGTGCAACGGAGGAGGGTTGATCAGTACCATCCCCGGAAATCGGTTTTTCCATGCTTGATCATAGGCACGTTGATAGGAGAGTAACTTCTCGACACGTACAGCTTCGGCTTCAACCTGAAGCTGGGCATAGTGCTGCCGTTCAGCATCAGTTCGGGCCTCGATCCCCAAAGCGCTCAATGGGTCCAGGTGAGGGGAGTACGTACCCAGTGGGCCGCGCATCAGTGCAGTGAAACGGTCGAATTCTTCTCGCTCCAACCCCCATTGTTGAGCCAATAACGCGCTTTCAAGAGAAACCGCCGTATCGGTTTGTGGCTTGGACTTGAGCCCAGCGAGGGTACTCGGAGTGAAGTGTTGTGCCTGAACCCCACAACATAGCGACAGGGCCAGCAAGGGCAGTAAATGCAAGTGGAACATAGCCACTCCTATCGAACGTTCAATTTGTGCGTGATGCCGTCGACAGAAAACACTGCCGTCTGCTCGTCGAGGTGCTCAAGCCTCCAGCCGAGATAGGTATCGCCGATCCTCAAAAGTTGGCTTTGATCCAGCGCTTGGACACCTACTGGTGCGACAGACAGAAACTGCACTGCGCCTCGTAGCTCCAGACCCAAGATCTGGAAGCTAGGCTCAGCGCCTTTCTTCGGTTTTTGAATAGAGGGCTTGGCTTGTTTGGGAGTGGGAGTGGGAGTGGGAGTGGGAGTTTGCGTGATTGATTTCTGACTGGATTCGAGCCGCTCCAATCGTTGCAGCAATGGTTGCAAATCCTGCTGCGCCGTATGTGTTGCTAAGGTGTTCTCCAGGTCTACCAGGCGCTTGTTCAGATCAACCTGCAGATCCTCCAGGTCGTTACGATTGGGTACGTGTCTCGCTGTCTGTTGCACTTGCAGGACAGCTTGCTCTAGCCCTAACACCGTACTTTCAAGATGCTCCAGGCGATTAACGTCAGGATGGTCGCTCAGACCCTGGGCCAGCTTCGACAACGACACCTGATGAGAGGCGAGCACGCAGCTCATCAGCGTGAATACAAGCGCAGGCGTCCAGCGTTTAAGGCGACTGTGCAAACGAGGCCCAGGCAGGGTGGCGTATATCATTGTGCGACCTCCAGATTGACTGCCGCTTGTGCTGTAGGGCTGGGTTTGGCAGCCCCGGCAACAGGGATGAAGCAGACCAGGCGAAGCTGATCATCGGTTTGCAGCGCCCAGGCTGGCCCCGCAAGCGTCTGTAACGCGTCGCGAAGTTGAACAGGGCCGAGCTTCAGGTGAGGTGCAGGGAGGGGGAGGGCAAACAGTGCCGCGTTTTCTGGTGTGCGATCACATAGTCGATACCCCGAGCGCAAAAGGACATAGCGCAGCGCATCAGCAACTGAGATGGACCAATTGCCGGGAAGATCGATATCGATCGCTTGAAGCAGAAGGTTTTGTTGTGCAACGTGCGGCGCCAGTTCCACCAGGGTGTATCGACCATATCGTTGAACGGGGATGTAGTGCTCGGAAGAGGGCTGGGGCAGACTCGGCACCGCCTGTTCTAGGGATGTTCGTTCCGTAGACAGGCACGCAGTCAGGGTTAGGTGGCTCAACAGCATGAAGGGCAGCAGACGCATCTGTATCGTGGGCATATTAGGAGTTCCTGGATGGGATATGCGAACGATCTCAAGCAGGTGACTCTGTAGCAGCCATCAATAGGTAATGACCCGTTACCTGTTTCAAGGCCATCAAAGAAAACGGCCTCCGAGGAGGCCGTTGCGAGGATTAACTGAAGTGCTAGAGAGGTCTGGCCGCAGGCCTCAATATTCCTCAGGTAGAAGAATGGTGGTCACGGTACGATCAGCTTCGGTGATAACCCACAATCTCAAGCCAGGTTCAACATCGTAGGCAGACATCAGACGATAACCCGATTGCAGCGCATCTTCATTGAGCTGACGATCTTCATCACAGATATCGCCCCAGTCGCCCAAGATGTGACGGCCGAAGTAATGGAACGGATCTAATCGTTTCGTTTTCATCAGTGCATCAACGCCCGGGGTCATAACCAAAGCGCCGTGCTCGGACCAGGGTTTGGCCGAATCTCCAAATTTGATAACAATCATGGTCTGCTTCCTATTCAAAAAGTGGGGCCATGACACCGCCCTCGGGCGTCATGGCTTACGAGGGAGGGTGGGAGCTTCAAACGTCGACGTTGAATGACGACGTTGAGGAAAAACCAAGACCCGTAGCCGGATCTGAGATCAGAATGCAAAGTCCTCTTCGGGTGATGGAGGGGCTGCATTCACTGGTTGAGTTGTAGCTTCGGATTTCAGGCCGTCTTGATTCGAAGGTTCGCGCTTATGCACCAAAACACCGTCGATCTTGATCCAGTTCAACAAGAGCAATCGGGCCTTGAAGCTCACACCCAACTGTCCCTGGTTAATGCCTTTGGAGTAAGTGAACGTGTCCACCCAGGGGTCTCCCAGACGAAAACCAACCAGGACCTTACGGTCCAACTCAACGGCTCTGGCACAGCGCCGAACCAGTACCTGAGCATCTTCGCCTGTGACACGAACGTCGAAACGCCGATACTCAGCGCAGTCCGTCGGACCATTGAGCGCTGCGATGTCGCAAGCTAGGAATGATTCACCTTTCTTGAGCTTCACTTCACGAATGCGATTGAGGTAACCCAGTCCAGTGATGTGAAGGTCAAAATAGGTCGTTTCATCAAACGTAGGATTCATGACATGCCTCCAGGCTAGGAATAACGATGGAGGCGCCTCTCCCGAAGGGGCAGTCGCCCCCAATGGGTGATTGGTTTGAAAAGTGGGGAAAACTGCCAGGCCCCAGTGAATAAAGAGGCTGATTACCAGCCGTGGTAATGAAGGATCAGCGAAGCAATAATGCCTCGCTGTAGAGGGTCTAAAAGGCCCAGGTCAGCCAAGCCTTTAACCCCTGCCTGCTTGAGCAACTCACAACCTTTTTGGGTGTCGTGGAAGCTCACCATTGCAGCTATTAATATCCGTTCCTGATTGCTCAGGACTTCGAAGTTTTTATCGATCAATCGCATGATGGGACGCAGATCCCATCGGCAATTGGCCTTGTTGAAGCCAGCTTTAGAACCGTCACCAAAATAGGTGAAACCGGCTAAGGCAACGCCTTTTTTCCAAGCGGCGAAGAAAGCGGCTGCTGTATTGCCGACATCAGCAAGTTGTGCGGCTGGCTTAGGCTGGGACAGGGACGACAGTTGAGTAGCGGGAGCGTTTTTCATCGCTAATGACTCCTTGGATCTGATTTAAATGAAAGGTGTGGGTAACCCTCACGGCGAAAGACAGGCATCAACGCCTTCGAAGGCGCACGTCCACGGAAACGATGCCGGGCGGACTGGGCGGGGCCGGCGTGAAACATTTCACGACGCAGCTTTGAAGACCCTAGCTGCCTGGGCATGCGCTGATCAGTGATCAGACTTGCGTGGTCAAGAATGGTTTTTCTTAGCCGGCCTGTCAGTGATCAATACCTCGCTGAAAGACTCCGGATTTCTAAGCACGTCGAGCAAACGTTTACCGAGCCAAGTCAGGCAGGGGACGGCCATTGAGTTGCCTATGACCTTGTAACGGGGGCCGTCAGCAGCCATCAGCATCCAGCCATTGTCGGTGACTTCCCACATGTCCAGAGGCCGACGGTGGCTGATGCGCCTTATGGCGTAATGACGCCTGGGAATGCGTGTGTAGTTATCGGGTAGTCCCTGCAAGCGCTCACACTCAATGGGAAGCAGGCGCCTGGCCGTAGGACGCGCGTGGCAGCTGTTGCATGCGATAACGTTTTGGTGCAGCAGATGGGGAATTGAGGTATCACAGACGGGGCCGTGTGCTGTGCCACACACCACAATCGCAACGTCGTGATTGCAGGTCAGTGTAGGGCAGCATTCCAACGCCGCCTCAGCCCCGCCTTGGCCGTTGGCCATGCCATAAGCGTTGCTGAACGCGACGGCGCGTAAGGGGGCACTTAAGGTTGCAAGGCCTGCGCCAGCAGGGGTGGCAGCCTGCGTTTGTAGCGTGCGGTGCGGCGCAGTATCCCGGCGCGGGCCTTGGCGCTCAAAAAGTACCGCGGCGGGATCGAATCCCACACGAGCACTTGCGACAAGGAACACACGACGGCGTCGTTGGGCCAGGCCGAAATATTGGGCATCCAGGACGCGCCACGCGACTGTTCTTTGGGGACCAAACACAACACCTGAGTGCGACCAAGTCTTCCTTGGGGGGACGAGTTCATGTTCTTCGCCAGCCAGTGCTGCGAGAAAACATCCGAAGGCGTTACCCCTATCGTTGAGCACGCCGAGAACGTTTTCCCAGACGATGATGGCTTCAGGTTCCTTTCGTTGTATTCGGACTTGATCGATTGCATTGGCAAGCTCCACAAATGTAAGAGTCAGAGCACCTCGAGCATCTGCGAGGCCCGCGCGAAAACCCGCCACACTGAATGCCTGGCACGGCGTGCCGCCAATCAGAATGGCAGGAGCAGCAATGGTTCTGTCGAGTGCCCGGCGAGCCAGTCGCTTCATGTCACCGAGATTAGGTACGGCTGGGTAATGATGGGCCAGCACCGCACAAGGGAACGGTGCTATTTCGGAAAACCAAGCCGGGGTGAGACCTAAAGGCTTCCAGGCGACGGTCACCGCTTCAATCCCGCTGCAAACACTGGCGTATTGCAGTGGCGGAGAGGTTTGAATCATGGGGGTATGTCCTTTGCAGGCGCGCCTTTCTGTGCCCGAGCGGTGTCGGACACGGCGCAAAGTGGGAGAAAGGACAAAGGCGCCGAAGGCGTGACCTTCGGCTTGAACAGAGAGGCCACCCGTGGGGCTGTTCCGGGCTTGGCGGTCGTCAGGCCAGGCGCCTTCACAAGCATCGCACCCGACCCGTTTCGTGGCGTGGGTCGGTATCATCAGGCACACATCCGCGTACAAAAGGAGCTCGTTGTTTGACCGGCGGGGTCCGGTACCGACTATGTCCACCCTAAAGGGTCTCCTGATCGCCCCGGGGAAGGCGATCAGGGGACCCTTCAGCACGGCACTGTCCTACTGAACCATCATGCTGCAGGCACAGCTCAGACGATGTGTTCCTCCGTGCCACCGGCTATTGCTCGGCTTGGCGCGCTCGCTGTTTCAGAAGGAGAAGCGAGCTTGGGCAAGGTCGTTCAAGCGTTTCCAGGTTTTGAACGACGCGGCTTTCGGTGGCGTGGGGGCACCCTCCCTTGCGAGGCGATGGGTAAAGCCCCCCGACATTCTGGATACCGAGTACAGGACCAAAACCTGTTGTGCTTGCCGTCACGTTGACGCATCGGCGCCCCACACAAAGGGCAACTCGGGCCGCCAGGGCTATGGAGCGCCAAGGTCGTCGTACGGTAATGCTCGACCAACTGGCTGATCCAGGCGGTTTGTTTTGCTAGGAAATCCTCCAGCGTCAGTTGGCCGGCCTCGATCATGTCGAACGCCTGCTCCCAGATGGCGGTGGTGGCCGGGTCCGCTATGGCGGGAGGTACCGAATCGATCAAGGTGAAGGCTGCCTCAGAAGCCCGTACAGATCGCCCTTTGATGTACAGATACCCTCGGCTCAGCAAACCGCTGATGATATTGGCCCGTGTGGCTTCTGTACCGATGCCTGTCGTCTCCTTGAGAACCTGCTTCAGCCTTGGGTCTGTCACCAGTTTGGCCACGCCTTTCATGGCCTTGATCAGCTCTCCCTGGGTATAAGCTTTGGGGGGCTGAGTCTTGAGGGACTTTAGCTCCACGTCCACCACGTTGCAGCAAACACCCGAATGCAGGTCTGGTAGCGCTTGGCTGCGTGGCGACGCTTCGTCGTCGTTGGGGGGGCATTCGCTACCCAATACTTGGTGCCAACCTGATTCCACGACGTGTTTGCCATGGGCTTTCAATGCATGGTTGCCACAGGTGAGCTTCACGGCGGTGCGGTCGTACTCATGAGGGGGCAGAAACTGCGCCAGATAACGGGCACGAATCAACTCATAGACCGCGCATTCGCGTTCGCTTAAGGCCAACCGATCAAACGGTTCCAGTGTCGGGATAATGCCGTGATGCGCGCTGACATGGCTATCGTTCCAAGCCCGGGAGCGCAACGTGGGATCGACGGATTGCACCAAAGGGCCCACGCCAGGATCGCTCTTTATCAGTGCAGCGAAGACCGCTTCTGCCTCGTGCAACATGCTTTCGGGAAGGTAGCCTGAGTCTGTGCGCGGATAGGTCGTCGCTTTGTGGGTCTCATAAAGCGATTGAGCAATGTCCAATGTTTCCTGCACGCCGTAGCCCAAGCGTCTTGAGCAAACTTCTTGCAAGGTGCTCAAGTCGAAGGGGAGCGGCGGAGCCTCTCGAGTTCGTTGCGTCTCAACCTCCAATACCTGTGCAATCCCTGTCGCTCTGAGGCTCTGCTGCGACTGCAAAGCGATGGCTTGCCTGATGCAGCGGCCAGCTTCGTCAGTGGCACTGTCGGGTACCACCCACTGCGCTGTAAACGCTTGCCCCAGTACTTCAAGCTTCACCTGGATAACCCAGTAAGGCGTTGGTACAAATCGTTCGATCTCGCGATCCCGATCAACCACTAAGCGTAAGGTCGGCGTTTGCACACGTCCCACCGACAACACTCCGTTGAGCCCTGCCTGTCGGCCCAGGAGGGTAAACAGTCGGCTCATGTTCATGCCGATCAGCCAATCCGCTCGTGAGCGGGCAAGGGCAGAATGGTAGAGGGACTGAGTTTCTTCTGCCTGTCGTAGCTGACTCAGGGCTTTGCGGATGGAGGCTTCGTTAAGTGCTGACAGCCACAGTCGCTGGATAGAACCGCGGTACTGACACAGCTCAAGCACCTCGCGAGCAATCATCTCGCCTTCGCGATCCGCATCAGTGGCGATCACCAATTCAGATGTTTGGGCCAGTAGCTGTTTGACGATTTTGTACTGAGCCGCCGTGTTCGCTTTGACGTGGACACGCCACGAGCTCGGAATGATGGGCAGATGGTCCAGCGACCACTGTTTGAAGCGTTCATCATAAGCTTCAGGTGGTGCCGCTTCGACCAAGTGTCCGATGCACCAGGTCACACTGATACCCACGCCTTTGAAGCAGCCGCTGCCACGTTGTCGGGCGCCAAGTACCCTGGCAATGTCTTTGCCCTGGGAAGGTTTTTCACACAGAAAGAGTCGCATGTCATGCCCAGCAAAGCAGTTGAGAGGGCAGGAAGATGCATGAGAGGAGACGGTGCGCGCGACTCTCAAACCGATTCTGCATCAGAGCGTATTGATGATCAGTCGGCAGAGGCAACCATGAGCCAGGCTTGGGAGCAGGGGGGCTTTGCACCAGCGAATTCGTCATGTGCCGCTGGCTGGAACAGGATGGACGTCAGTGGACACTCACAACGCAGTAGGGCTTGAGAGCGTTTTGGGGCAATAGAGCGACTGACGACTGGGCCAGCCGCTCTCCCGCTTCTTAGGATCAATGCGGGTGGTCGTCACCATCAGTAGCGGCGGCAGATGATTTACCACCCAGTGTGACCCGTTCGACCCGGTAGGGCAGGATGCCCACACGCCGCGCTTCGATTTTGAACGTCACTCGTGCGTTCTCATCCGCATCGGCCCATTCCTCCTTGACCGAGCGTCCTTCGACCATCACCCGCATGCCTTTTTGATACAGCGTGCTCCAGTGCTCTGCTTCACGGTGCCAGATTTCAACCGGCGCCCAGAAGCCGCCTCGATCTTCATAGCCGTCTTTGACAGGGACAGGGTTGTCGAAATAAACGTTGAGCCTCAGCAGACGCCTGGGCTCGTCATTGCGGTTGTTGAATTCCCGAAATTCGGGCGCCGATCCGATATTACCTTCACCGAAAAAATGAGTGCTCATGAGGGGCTCGCTTATACAAGGGCGCGTTGTTTAACGCAGTGTTGATAGACCGCTTCGGCATGCGCCATCTTGATGGCGCAGTCATTGGCTTGGCGGGCCAGGACGTGGGTCATGCTGATTTGCATATTCAGCACGATCCGCTGTTGCTCCAGTGCGTAGAGGTCGTCAATCAGCAGATTGGGGGTGGCCTCGTGTTCAATGCATTGCTGCCACAGGAATACCCCCATGTTGGTTCGGTCGGGGTTGCGCCAGCGCAGAAAGGTCGTCCCAGCCCCCGTGCTGTGGCGGGTCAACTGGGCTGCCAGCAGGTTGAAGGGATAACGCCGAGCTTGGGTCAGGATTCGTGCCTGCGCTAGCTCAATCAGACCGTCACGAAGTGCATTGCAATCGCTGGCCCAGTCCTCCAAACAGCCCTTACCTTTAAAAGGCTGTAAAAGGCCTTTTAGGTAGGCCGCATGCTGCAGTTGCTCGAGCTCTGAATGAACCAAAGGTTTGAAATAGTGCAATGCCATCAGCGCTCGTCCTCTGCTGGCTGCTCCCGAGCGCTGGAGACAGGTTCATGAGGGCTATGCGCTTCACTGTCGATGGCAACATCCAGGGTGTTCTCTTCGTCCCTTTGAGGGGCGCTGATCGTGAGCCGGCGCACCAAGGGCGGGGCAAAGCGCGAGCGACGGGTGCCTTCCAGAATGTCTTGATCAATCTCACCAAAACGTTCTTTGGCCGATATCGCCAAAGAGGTATTGGCCTGATAGTCCTCACGGTTCAAGCCGGATGATTTGTACTGTTGAGCCAGGCTGAACAGGCTTCGCAAAGCGTGCGCCCCTTCGTTAAGCCAGCGTTCTAAGCTGGAGCGATCAATCAATGCGGTGTGATGAGCCAGGATCAGACGTCGCGCCAGGTCGTCATAGTCTGCCAACAGATACACCGCCATGAAGCCAAGTTGGGCGTTGACAAATAGCGGTAGCTTGACCGGCTGCACATTAAGGTTCTCGCCCAAGCTCAAGGCGGAAGGCACTTCTGCGAGCGCCAGGTTCACCTGCTCATTCAAGACGTTGAGGATGTCTTTGGTAGCGTTGAGCTTGTCTTCGATTCTTAACATCCAAGCGTCGGCGTAGGGGTCATCCAATTCCGCGCCACGTTTCATTTTGTTCATGACGGCAATAAAACCGTTGAGGCCGATGATCGTTGCTCGGCCTTGGGAGGCGTCTCGCCCATGCCAGATGCGAGAGGCGTGATGGGTGTGCAAGGTCAATTGCACGCTACTGCGCAATGTACCGAGGTTCAGTTGCAGGTCGTTTGCCATGGGAAGTCACTCAGGGACTGTGGGAGGGTGCCCAGCTTTGCGGCACGGCGGGACGCTGTCATTGAACAAAGCGCAGGCAGTGCGAGCCTGATTGGTGATTGGTGATTGGTGATTGGTGATTGGTGATTGCGGAGGTGGGGGCGACAGCTATCCCCAGGGGATAGCTCGATACCCTGCCGTCATCGTTCCTTCAGCAGGCCCTTGAGCTCGTCCAGATAGGCGTGAGCAACAGCTGGGTCCCGCTCCGTCTTCTGAGTTTGCTTGGGGCTGGGCTTCGTTCCACCCGATTCAGGAGCTTGTTCCTTGGCTGCCCAGACGGTGAATTGACCCTGCAACGCTTTCTGCAAAATGCCAAACAGGTAGCCGGCTGGATTGCGTATGTGGGCCTCTCGACACCGAGCTGCCCATTCATCCAGGACTGCCTGCCGCAATTCGCCTGGCAATCGCTGCAACGCCACTTTGGCACCCGATTGCTGTGCAGGCGTGAGCGATGAAAAGCGGGGAGGGAGATCCAGCTCGAAACCTTCCTGCGAACACTCGCCAGTACGTAGTGTTTTTAACGCTTTTGTACTTAACATACTCGCAGGCTTCGGATGCCGAAGAGAGTGGTCCTGCGGGGCTTTGGACCCTGGTTCGGATACCGAAGACGGGGCGTTTTGTTTCCGAAGAGCCTGAGAGATACGTTCTTCGGTCGGCATATCTGGCGCAACATTGACGGCCTGCGCTTGCTGCAGACGCAAGGCTAAAACCTGTAGATGGCTGGGCAGCAATTGAGTCTGGACGCTGGGGTCATGGCTTATTTCTTCGAGCACCGCCAATCCGACGCGCTGAATACCCTTATTGGCGTGCTTGAGCGTGTGGCTGACCAATACCATGTATTCGGGATCGATCTGCATAGCTTCAAAGGGCGTCAAAGGGCGATCATGCAGGACATACAGGTTACCGAGCATACGTCCGGTACACGCATCTCGCCGTCGACGGGCCAAGCTCAACCACCTCGTCAGACGCAGGAGTGTCAAGGTCTTCGCAACTGACTCATGGGAGGCCAGGGCGCCGCAGGGTACGGAGGCCAGATACTTACGTAACTGGTCATAGGTCGGAAAAGCGGTGACTCCGTCGTCGTTGAGCAGCAGCCGAAAAACTTGCCAGGCATTGCGTTCAAGCGGGGTCAAACGCTCATCGAGAAGCAACGCCCTGGGGACGGTTTCATGGCGGTTGCCACTGAACAGGAAACCGTCCCCATTCCCTTGCGTGCTCTGGGCACACAAACTCTTCAGGGCGCTATCAAGCACGGAGGAGAGAGGTTTGGGGGCCGAGCTTTTCATCATGCTAGACCAACCCTTGATTGATCCAGTCACGCAATGATGCCCAAACCACAGAGGCCGGGTACGAAAGCTCCTCAGCCAGATCAAGCGTCAGGTCCAGTAAAGCTCGGTCATCGTCTACCGAAATTTTTCGTGCCTTGAATTGTGGATGCCAACGCTCCCAGAGCAGTGTGTCCTGTGCTTCGCTGAGCACCTGATGCCGGCCTTTACGCTTGGGCAGTCCCAAAATGTTGCGACGCAGGGCCACTTCCTGATGAGTCAGACCGTAGAACTGACTGACCATCTCCGTACTGGCGCCCAGGTGCAGCATCCGATCAACACTGGCGATTTCTAGCCCCACGTCTTCTGCCTGACCGAGGATTTTCTGCAGTACGCCACGGTTTATCTGGACCGTGCACCAAGGCACACGGGCATTGAGCAGGACACTGATCAGCCCGGGCTCCTTTAGGGCGGCCAAATCCTCATCAGCAAATCCCATGGTCTTGCAGCGTCTGAGTTGGCCGTTGCGCAGATCATGCAGCGCCTGGGCTATAACGGCTTGGTTGATCGGATGGGGTGTCGTCATGAGTCCTCCTTGGTGTGCATGTTCTGGTCGGTGCCAAATTCTGATTTGAGGTCAATCAAGCGTCGGGCTAAACGAATCAAGCGAAACAATTTGATCAGATTGGCGTCGCTCAATCGGTATGCTTGGGCATCCCGATGTGCGCTTCCCAATAAAAGAGGGCCGATTTGCATCGGGACGCTTGGTACAGAGGAATTGGTCGTCAATGTCTCGAGCAAGGCGACCAAGGTTAACTGTGAGGGATGCTCGGGTACCGTCTCGAGGCGACAACGAAAGCCGATCCCTTCATCCACTTCGGTGATGAGGTCGGCCTGGGCAACGTCCTGACAAATTTCACGTGCGAATTGGCTGATATGTATCCGCAGGCGTTGTGGCTCATCCAGTGCCGGATCAATGTTCCAGATGTCCGAAATAGGGAAGAGACTCCCTTGTGAAAACGGCAGGACGTCAGATGCCAGAGAGGGTTCATCGCCCGTATGTCTGGCCACCAACGCTTGGATGGATTGCAGGCGATCAGAACCAGATGCATCCGGATGGTCAGGCTCTTTAAGCGCCTGAACAGTTTTCGTTGGAGGGCCAGTCGGGATAGACGGGACGGTTGGGAGGTCCAGACCGGTGTCCGAAGCAGCCGTTTTTGGAGGGCAGGGCGCGTAGCGATGACTCGGAACGTGAGTTAATGCCTGCTCACGTTTTTCGCCTGCCTCAGACGCCAAGGCCAGCGTGTCGTAGTCAACACCCAAGTAATGAGCCATTTGCCCAATGACCTCATCCTGAGCGCGGTCGATAGAAAAATCGGCCGTTGCTCCATCAAATAACATCAGAGCTTCCTGAAAAAGGGATGCAAAATCGATGGTCAGGATTTTTGTTTTTGCATGCTCATCCCAGATCTTGGCACAGGTCCGTCGAAGCACAGCAAGGCGCTCGACTTGATGTCGGCCTAGCCCTCCGTACAGAACGTTGGGAATCGCAGGCAGCAAGTAGTGAATCGCATCTCGCATCCGGCTGATGTGGGATTGGTGAACAGGGTAGCCGTCCGAGGTTAAGCGCCTGGACAGCTCTGACTGGGAAAGCGGCGCTCCGCTCTCAAGCTCGTAAAGCTCCCTGGCTTTCTCAACGCCGAGCGCGCGCTCGATAAATGTCAGACCGCCGCGCATTTCATTCTCAGCTAGGTGGCCTGTCAGGGAAATGATTTCACCGCGCTCGGGCCAAGGGCGAAACGTGCAGGTCAGATGATAAAACTGCTCGTCCTTTGTTTCAGACCAGAGCTCGCGCAGGATCGAAAGCCGCGTGTTGCCACCGTTGCGCACGCGGAAACAAGATTCACCTGGACGCCGGGTAATCGGCGGCGGCGAGTCGAGTCCACGCTGGCGGATGGACGCCTTGATTTCATCGTACTTGGGATTGCGCGTGACCCTCGGGTCCAGGTCGTAGGGCTTCAAGCAGTCCAGTGTGACGACCATAGGCGTTTCGACCTCTGGATCGCTCGAGCATGCCGAGACAGCGTTTTCGCAAGGCGCATTTGAAACACGTTTAGACGCCTGATCTTGTGTAGGGAAGGTTGATGCCACGCTCGCATAACTCCTTAGCCGCGATCGCTTAAACGATCGGCAATCCACTGATCGACTTCCGTGGCATCCCAGCCTACGGCCCGAACGCCTAGGCGGACGGATTTTGGGAATTTGCCCTGATTCATCAGGCTGTAAAGGAACGAGCGCTTGAGCCCCGTTTTTTGCTCGACGTCTGAAAGTCGCAAAATGCGAAGCTCATGAAGGGGAGGTTTTGAATCAATATGCATAGGCATGGTTGACATTCCTTGACGATTGATCGCGCCTGATAGAGCACGGGTAATAATGTTTCAAGGCAAACGAGCGTCGCTAATGCGCGCTTTGGTTGCAGCGGTCAGGTCATGGTTGGGCTCAGCAACGGCGTAGTTCGTAAACTGTTTGCAAATGTTTCATGGGTACAGTGAGCTTTACGAATACATGCAGGGATGTTCAGGCAGACTGCTAGATTGAAATGCCGTCTTTAGCACACGGTAGTAAGCGTGGGTGCCGTTGAACTGTTCATTTTGATCATGAGTCTTTCCATAGCCTGCAATGTCCATCTATGGAACTGCATGCTTGGGAACGACGAAAGATTCAATGCGTCAAGGCACATACCCGTTTAACTGGTAGACAGCTGATGATTTCTAGATATTGCATTGGAGAGGGCGCAGCGTTGCGTTGTTCGCGGATCGTACGCGTTATGAATGAGTACTCGAAGACGCCGCGGATCAACACGGTTCAGGCTTGAACTCACTGCCAAAGCATTGTCTTTGAGAGGCTCACGCTGATACATGCAGCGAGCATGAGAGGGTTGCCATGCGGGTAATAGACAGAAATATTCTGAAGAAACTTGCGTGTCTATTACACATAGTGAAACGGATGTGAGGTTGACAGTGACAAGACCTTTCCCTGGAAGGAAGTCGTTTATGACTTCGAGCATGTGGTATTCCTTACCATATGTTGCAGTGACTTACGTGAAGATGTTTCGCGACGGTTTGCGAGGGCAATATTTCGTTAATGTCTTCTCATAAGCAAGTGCTCGAAGCGCCATTATCTGATGCGAGTTGCTGCTACTTTAATGGGCTTGTCGCTCTGAGACTGAAAATTTCAAGTATGTATGATCACTTTTCATCAAACCTGTACCATCTGTGCCGCCATTATCGATCTGTCGCAGAGGTGTGCCGCAAACTGAAGATCAACCGGGGGCAGTTCACCAAGTATCTGAACGGCAGCAGCCGACCCACGCCTTACAACCTGAAGCGAATTTGTGATTTCTTCGGCGTGGAGGAGGGCGAGATCGCGCTGCCAACCGAGCAGTTTCTCCCCCTGATTGGTGTCCCATCGCGCTCTCGAACAACCGAGCCGCTGAGCGCCGCGTTGAGGATGTTCGATCATCTAGGCAAATGCTCGTCAGACGGAGCCTCGACGTTGCTTGGGTATTACTATGAGTATTACTACGCCATGACCGAGCCCGGCCAAATCATTTGCTCATTGGTCCATTTGCACGAGGAAGCTGGACAGGTGGTGTATGAGCGTCATGAGCGAGTACAAACGGTCGAGGCGGGGCAAGAAATTTTTGAGCGATACCTGTACAAGGGAATTGCCTACTACCTGCGAGACCGAGTGTTTCTTCTCGATTACGAATCGCTGACGAATAATGAGATCACCCAGACCATCCTGATTCCTAGCTACAAAAGCCGTTTGTCTCGGCTCAATGGACTGAAGCTAGGGGTATCGGCTACAGACCAACGCGCACCGACATGCACGCGTGTGGTGTGGACTTTCTTGGGCACCCATATTGATCAAGAGGATGCTCTGAAGCGGACTCGATTGTACCGGCCCGAGGATTCGAGATTGGATGCCGATTTACGTGAGCGTTTATCGCGGACGGAGTTCGAGGGAGGGACGTTTAGGCTAGTGTCATCATAGAAAACCGTCCCTTTTTTTATAGGGTCAGAACCTGGCATCTGGAAGGCGATCATCCGTTAACGTCTCCGCTACCTGTACAGTGTGATTTACAGTCGAGAATCACTATCTGCTCCCACAAATAACGGGAAACCTTATATTCTGCTGGGATACTAAATTCGTTTCTCGCTCCAGGATTCTAGGTGCTAATTATGTCGCTTCGGGGCCAGTTCTCATCCCACAAACGCCCGTGAATTGAGATACATCACGAAAGCAGCTGCCGTCTAGGCCTTCATCTCAGTGATCAATGTGAAGACCGAACATCTGCAAGTATTCCCAGTTTCCGCGAGGTGATCAAATACAAGGTCACGCTTGTTTGCAGGAACTGCGTGATGAGTCCGTGCGAGCGGTCACTCCATAGAGGAAGGTATTGACGGCATTCATCACGATCGTATCGATCGCCATATCCGATAGCGGGGGATGGATCAGCCCGACAATGGCGCGCAGTTTCACATCGCTGGAAGTCATGCTCATGAACTGTTCGGCTAGTACAGTGGACGAGATTTCTGTATTGAGCTGGCTTGCGGCACTTGCCTGGTATGCGGCGATCCACGCAGCTAGCTTGATGAATGAGTACCACGTTTTTGCAGAGCAGCTAGCTGAGGCTGCCGCTGTTGCTATTCAACCCTACTTTCGCGCAAAGCTGATGTCGAAGACAGGGGGGACGTGGGTCTTCGATCCTGTCACCTTGGCCGACAAGGCTCCTGAACGTGCCATGCGCGAGCTGATTCAGGATCGGTATCACATGTGGCTCATTGCGCCTATTACCACGAATTCCTGGATGCCAGCAGCTTCCAGCTGTTCTTTTAGATCAGTTTCCCTGAATGCGTTGATGTGTTTTTTTACAATCACAGGCTAATGGTCTTCGGGTGCAATAGCCAGGGCCACCGCGTAGCGCAGGCTATTGAGCAACTGGCGAATGTTACCGGGCCAGGTGGGATCGAACAGGCATTGACGGGGCATCGGTGTGCAGCCGTAAGCCGCGGGCGCCGGTCTGGGCAGCGAGCAGCGTTTCGATCAGCTCGGCTCGGTCGCTGCGTTCGCGCAAGGCCGGCAGTGCGAGGTTCATCCCGGCGAGGCGGTAGAACAAGTCTTCGCGAAAGCGCTTCTCGCCGATCATTGTGTTCAGATCCTGGTGTGTGGCTGAGATCACTTGGACATCCAGCATCACCGGCGTCTCGGCCCCCAGGGGCGAGATTTCACGCTCCGCCAGCACCCGCAGCAAGCGGGTTTGCAGGTGGGCAGGCATGTCGCCGATTTCATCGAGAAACAGCGTGCCGCCGTTCGCCAGTTCGAGTTTGCCTTTCATGCCTTTTCGGTTGGCGCCCGTGAAGCTGCCGGCGCGATAACCGAACAGCTCGCTCTCGATCAACGTCTCGGGAATCGCCGCGCAGTTCAACGCCACGAAAGGCCCCGCGCGGCGGTTGCTCGCATGGTGGATTGCACGGGCAAACGCTTCCTTGCCGGTGCCGGTTTCGCCGGTAATAAGGATCGGGATGCCCTTGTCGATTACCTTGCGCACGCGCCGAGTGTTTTGCTGTAGCCGGGCGTCGAGGCCGGTGAGTTGCTGCAGGTCCGGGTGGGCCTGACGGGCGGGGCGGGCGACGGGGAGCGGGCGGTGCCGTTCGGAAGGGATGCACAGGCCGACATCCAGCAACGCTTCGTCCTGACGACCCCGTAAGCGCACGCCCTGGGCGCCGCCGTTGGTGAGTTGAAGCAGTTCGTCCACCGTGGTCGGCAGCAGGCTGTCGACGGCGCGCCGAGCAGCGTTGGCTTGCCGGCCAACCCAAAAGCGACAAAAGCGGCACGATTGGCCCCGATGACGCAGCTGCTATCATTCAGAGCGAGCAATTGTTCATTCGCCAAGTCGGCGATCTCATCGATGGGTTTGAAGGATAAAGTGAGGCGGTCGCGATAGCTCTGGCGAAAGTGTGCGTTCTCGATCAGGCGCGCGTACAGGATGACCAGTTGCAGTGTGAGGTACTGGCTTTCCCGGGGACCGTCGCTGTTCATGCAAGTCGCATTCAGGCAGCCGCGCAACAGGCCTTGGGCGTCGAAGATCGGTGCCACCGAGCAGCTCAAGCGGAAGTTGGACGCCAGGAAGTGCTCCTCACGATGAATGATCAGCGGCTGCGCGGCCGCCAGGGTCGTGCCAATGCCATTGGTGCCCACTACCGACTCGTCCCACCGCGCGCCACCACCAGCCCTGATCGTGTGTAGGTGTCGTGCTGGCTGGGCAGCCGGGAATCCAGGGTGATGCCGTGTTCGTCGCTCAGCAGCACGGCGAAGCCGGCGGGCACCACACGTCGCGCCAGTCCACTGACGCCCTGACTGGCGATGGATAGGTATTGCTGGTGTTGTTGCTGATGGCGACGGATGTCCTCGGCGCTGAGGATGTTCTTACGGCTTGCCGCGCCAGGATCGAGGCGGTGCTCCACGACACTGCGATACCAGGACTGAGCAATGACCCCGTCCGGCCTGATTCCACGTTCCGAAAAGTGGTCGTTGACGAGCGCTGCGAGTTCGCTGGGGGGGGATCTGCGTGCTATGCAGGGGCATGAAACGCTCCAATCAGGCGTGAAGTCCGCAAAGGGCTATCACTGCGTCTAGTTATTAGACGTAGACCGCAGCTGCAACTACCTACCATAGACTCTGGCGCGAGAATTTTCAGTCTTGGAGCAAAAAGTCTCATCTATCTAGCGCAACACATCAGGCCGCTAACCCGGTTGCAATTTTACCTAAGGGCGGAAACAACGAAGGTTGCCCAAGCACTCCATGAAGTGACCCGTGATACAGCAGGGAAGTGACATCTCATCCATCGTAAGATCAAAGCTGTTTCCGTGTGGGCTGTGGATCAGCAATCCTGGCTTTGCTGGCAGGTATTTTTTCTCGGTGAAGGCGTTAGCGTAAGGATAATCGTTGCATCTGTGACTGTGCTGGGGGGCGTAGCGTTGATACTGGGTAGCAAGCAGGTTAGCTAGTCGTCACCGAGTGACGAAGCCGAAACAGAATCTCCGCTTTTTTTAAGCTTGATGAGCACTCCTTCGATTGGCGATGGGCACTCTCGGAAACGGCCGATTGGCACGCACGAATGACCGGTAATGACTACACACTCGGCGACACGGATGGAGTCGCACTCAACGTGGCGGCTCACGGCGGAAAAATGGCGATTCAGATAGCACAGGGCAGGCACCTAGGAGCGCATGTCTCTGGGAGTTATCCGCAAATCAGTCTTAGATAGGCCGAAGTATCCACGTGACCACTACACACGCGCTTTGGCGGAACGAATCACCTTCAATCGCACTAGGGCGACTGAAACCGCCATCCGCGTTAGATTTCTGCGGGGCATTCCCTGCTTCGCCCGACTTTTCCCCTTCCGGCCCTTCATGCCAATAATCTGCCTGGGTTCGTCCCTTTCCACTCCATTTTCGGATATCGAGTCGCCGCGGCTGTGCGGCAGAATAAGTATGCCAATAACGCGAGCCCCGTTAGATTTGAGATGCAAGTTGTCAATTGTGTTCTTTTAGATTATATACTCTCACAAATGAACACGATTGTTCAATCTCGTTATGACTTAAGGGGCCCACATAATGGCGTGCTGTGGGCTGAAAAAAATCCAATAAGGGGCTTTTGATGCTCATTATCAGACGTGGCATGAATCTATACCTGCAGATTTTTTGGGGCGCTGTTTTGGTTTTTCTGGCAGGTATGGTGCACGCCGAACAGGCTGGTGTGAGAACACCCAATGTCCTGATCATCGTAGCCGATGACATGGGCTATACGGATATAGGGGCGTTTGGTGGCAGCGATATCCATACGCCTAACATTGATCGTCTGGCATCCTCTGGCATAAGGCTGAACAACTTTCACACGCTGCCGACATGCGCACCCACGCGCTCAGTGCTTCTGACCGGCGTTGACAATCACTTATCAGGCATAGGCTCGCAGGTATTGTCGGATGATCAGGTGGGGCGACCGGGTTATGAAGGACATCTGAATCAGCGAGTCGTGACGCTCGCGGAAGTTCTCGCTCGGCATGGGTACCGCACGTATCAGTCTGGTAAGTGGCATTTGGGAGACGAGCCTCGTTACGGCCCTTCGCAACGGGGCTTCCAGGAGTCTTTCGCACTCCTGCCCGGTGGGGCCAGCCATTACTCGGACGCCAGACCGCTGCATCCTGCCGAGCCTACGGTGTATGTGCGAAACGGCGAAGTTGTCGACAAGTTGCCGGAGGGTTTTTATTCAACGCGTGATTACACGAATTGGTTGGTGCAATGGTTGGAGAGGGATCGGGACAGCCAGAAACCATTCTTTGCCTATTTAGCCTACACGGCGCCCCATGATCCGCTTCAAGCGCCGTCCGATTACATCGCCAAGTATCGAGGCGTCTATGATGCAGGTTACGAGGTCTTACGGGAAAAACGCTTTAATGAGCTAAAGGCTCTAGGCCTGATCGACAAGGCGCGCACGCTGGCCCCCTGGCCCGAAGTGGTCGCACGATGGGATTCGCTGAGTGAGAGCGAGCGGGCCAATAGCCGTAGAGACATGGAGGTCTACGCAGCGATGATCGATTTCATGGATGAGCAGATTGGCAGAGTTCTAGATCTGTTAGAGCGCCAGGGCGAGTTAGACAATACGCTAATTCTGTTCATGAGCGATAACGGGGCCAACGGTGCTCCGACCAAGGTGTATTCAACACACACACGCAGCTATCACGAATCCTTTGACAATTCCCTGGAGAATCGTGGTGCGAACGGTTCCTTCATTTCCCAAGGTGCTGGCTGGGCTACGGCAAGCACCGCAGCTTTCAGCATGTTCAAGTTCTTCGTGTACGAGGGGGGGATCCGAACTCCCGCTATCGTCAAACCTGTAGGCGCTCCCATCATCGGACGCAATGTCTCGGCATTTACCCATGTGCGAGACATTGTACCGACGGTGTTGGCAATGGTGGGCATCTCGCATCCCGCTCTTGAGAATAATACGCTTGCACCTCTTGAAGGGCGGTCACTGTTGCCCCTGCTATATGACCAGTCTGCCCGCTTGCAGCCTCTGAATGGAGTGGGCTACGAGATGCACGGTTCCCGCGCATATATCGACGGAGATTGGAAGGCGGTCCAGACGCCGATGCCGCTTGGCTCGGGGTTGTGGCAGTTATTCGACCTGCGGACCGACCCGGGGGAGACCCGGGATCTCTCACGGCAGCATCCTGAGATTCTGGCGGAGCTGCGAAATGCCCATTCCGTTTATGAGCAAGACCATGGAATTATCTATAGTCCGCCGGGTGCCATTGCGGTTGCTCATACTTTGTTTAAAGGGTTGGTGCTGCTGGCTTTCGCGATAATAACCTGGCAGTTCGCCGTCGGGCTGAAAGGTCGGGGGAGTATGGGGAAATACGGCCAACCAACTTCAGTCGGGCTGGGAATAAGCAAGCTTGTTCTGCTCGGGCTGACATTTACGGCGTGGCGTAATCCGGCGCTGATGCTATTGATGGGCTTGGGCGGGTTGGAGATAGCTCTTGCGTTACGGGGCGAGCGACGCCGTTGGCGCTTCGGGATGGCGTTAGCGCTGTTAGTTGTGCTGGCTGTGATCTGGTTGCTGAGTACGGGACTGGGATTGCGGATCTTCTTGCGTGAATACTCTTGATTCACGGGAGGAGCGCGTTAGTTTCGCGCTCCTTGCGATTATTTGTCTGTTCACGCCTCATTCTGTTGATTTATTTTGGACGGAAGTGTTCAATTTCGAACCTCGTTATTCTAAAGAAGCCATCGCCTTATGACCGCTGCACAACGCCGCATACATGAAGCCGCTATGCGGCTATTCGCCGAAAAGGGTGCTGGAGAAATCAGCATCAGTGAGCTCGCCGAGGCCGCAGGTGTGGCGAGAGGGACGATTTATAAGCACCTGGACAGCGTTGAAGGGCTATTCAGGGATGTTGCCTCCCGTCTAAGCGAAGAAATGGACCAGCGTATTGCGCGCAGCTCACCGGAGGATGTAGATCCTGCGCTGCGTCTGGCCAATGGTATTCGCTACTACATCCGGCGCGCCCATGAAGAGCCAAGTTGGGGCAAGTTCATCGTGCGTTACGCTATGAGCTCACAATCCTTGCGCGGAATGTGGGCTGGACAGCCACTGGCGGATCTGATGACTGGGTTAGGTCAGAAACGCTACGACGTTCGTCAGGAACAGTTGATGTCGGTGCTGGCAATGATTGGTGGTTCAGTACTCACAGCCATTACTCTGGTGCGTGATGGCCACCGAACCTGGCGTGATGCCGGCAGTGACATCGCTGAATTGACGCTGCGAGCTCTAGGACTCTCCAAGGATGAGGCGCAGGCACTGGCGACCGTCGAGCTGCCTCCACTCGCTCCAGTCTGAAGGGCTGTCATGAAAGAAGGGATTTAGATAATGTCCTATAAAGGCAATAAATGAACACTTGTGTTCATTTATTGCTTGGTGTTTACTTTCAGTACCTCCGCATTCTTGCGGTTCGACTGTCAGTTGGAAAACGCCATGCCCTTGCTCTCCCTCGCGTTACTGCGTCTGCTTGCTTGCTGCTTTTCCCTGATCTACTGCGTAGCAGCCCACTCTGACACTTCAGTATCCCGGCCGCCGAATATCGTTTTGCTGGTGGTCGATGACATGGGGTTTTCTGATATCGGCGCGTTCGGTTCCGAGATCGAAACTCCCAGCATCGATTCGTTGGCTTCTGGAGGGGTTCGCTTCAGCAATTTCCATGCAACGGGCTCCTGCGCTCCAACTCGCGCCACTTTGCTGACCGGTGTGGATCACCATCTGGCAGGTGTCGGTAACATGGTGGATACCACCCCGTTGTCGCAGAAGTGGAATCCCAGGTATCAGGGAGTGCTGAACGAGCGAGTCGTAACCATTGCCCAGTTATTGCAGGATGCGGGCTATCGGACCTCGGTCACAGGTAAATGGCATTTGGGCGACGCGTCCGAAAATCTGCCACCCGCCAGAGGATTCGACCGTTCGGTCATCCAGGCTGACAGCGGCTCGGACAACTTCGAAATGCGACCCTACCTTCCTACGAAAACCCGGGCCTATTGGTACGAGGACGGCCGGGAGATGACATCACTGCCGGACGACTTTTATTCGTCCCGTTTCTTTGTCGACAAGACCATTGACTACCTTCGAGAAGGACAGGGTAGCGGCAAGCCGTTCTTCGCCTATGTGGCCTTTCAGGCCAATCACTCACCTGTCCAGGTTCCCAGGCAGTTCCGTGATCATTACCAAGGGCGGTATGACCAAGGGTGGGATGTGCTCCGTAATGAGCGGCGACAAAAAGTGAATGCGCTAGGACTACTGCCTGGCGAGGCGAAGGCCGGTGGAGAAGTGCTTCCTGCCTGGAATATCTTGACGGTTCAGCAGCGAGCCTACGAGGCCCGCAAGATGGAGGTCTATGCTGGGATGGCATCGGCGATGGATCATGAGATTGGCCGGCTCATAGATTACCTCCGACTCACCGGGCAGTACGATAATACCCTTTTTGTGTTTCTCTCCGACAATGGTGGGTCCGCCACCGATCCCTATGCCAGTGCAATTGTCCGAAAATGGTTGGACTGGCAGTACGACCAAAGCTATGAGCGGATGGGTGATAAAGGCACCTGGACGGCCATCGGTCCCAACTGGGCCAGCGTCGCCAACGCTCCTCTGGCGGGCCACAAGTTCATGGCGAGTGAAGGGGGACTTCGTGTCCCGTTGATCATTGGCGGGGCCATAAAAGGTCTTCGTCCTCACACCACTCGCGCCCTTGCTCATATCGCCGACATCGCGCCGACCATCCTTGAGGCTGCTGGCATCGAGCTATCCAATGGCACGTATGCCGGACGAGAAGTTGAGGTTATGCGCGGCAGCAGCTTATTGACGTTGTTACGTGATGAAAGTGCATCAGTACACGCCGCTGATGAAACCATCGGATACGAGCTTGCTGGCAATTCGGCGGTATTCAAAGGCGACTACAAGTTGCTGCGCAATCTTCCCTCTGCCGGTGACAACCAATGGCATCTCTATGACTTGAGCCGTGACCCTGGCGAGACGAAAGATCTGCGTGACGAGTTGCCGGAGCTCTACACGCAACTCAAGGAGGAATACCGCAAGTACAGCGCGGAGGTCGGTGTTCTGCCGATGCCGGATGGCTACGACTACAAGCGTCAGGTGCAGATCAACTCGATGGTGTTCTTCTATCTGCCGCGTCTAGCGCTACTTCTCCTGGGCTTCTTGACGCTGGTGCTGCTCTTCCGTTGGCTCTGGGCCAGGCAGCGCAAGCGTCGGTTTCAGGCGCAGTGACGGTGTGTAGGTGATCGTGGAGTCGAACCACTTCCAGACAACGGCTTGGCATTCCGATGCAGGATTTTGGCTACTACGACAGCGATTCTCGGTGCTTTTTCTGAACTAAACGATTGCATGCTCAGGATTAAGAACAATGACTATCAAGCAAGGCCGAATCGACGTTCACCACCATATCATCCCCCCTGTCTATTCCGACGCTCTATACCGGCACGGGCTCGAAGCTCATGCCGGTGCTCAACTGCCGAAGTGGACCGCCCAGAAGTCTTTGGATGTGATGGATGTCAATGGTATCCAGAGAGCGATAACGTCGCTAACGACACCTGGGGCTCACCTGGGAGGAGGGAATGGGCAGGCCGCATCACTGGCTCGCGCTTGCAACGAGTACGCCGCTGATCTTACGGCGCACCATCCTGATCGTTTTGGCAGCTTCGCACTGTTGCCGCTGCCGTTCACCGAGGCGTCATGTATCGAGGCTGCTTATGCCTTGGACCGGCTAGAGGCTGATGGCGTCGTGGTCTTTGGCAGTTCAGATGGCGTGTTTCTGGGGGACCCCCGTTTCGATGAGTTGATGGTCGAGTTGAACAATCGTGACGCAGTCGTCTTCGTTCACCCTAACCTGCACAAGACCAGTGAGCAATTGGATATGCAGGTACCGGGGTTCTTGGTCGAATTCCTCTGCGACACAACCCGTGCGGCCGTGAATCTTCTCCTCACAGGAACGCTGGACAGGTACCCTCGGATACGCTGGATTCTTGCTCACAGCGGCGGTTTCCTGCCCTATGTCGCTTGGCGGTTGGTGCAGCTGGCTGCCATCCAGAGTCTGTCGGTGGATGTGATGGCCGGCGTTAGACGCTTCTACTTCGATACCGCGCTATCACCGTCGCGCTATTCCATGGCTGCCCTGAAGGTCTTGGTTGAGCCGTCACACATTCTTTTCGGCAGCGACTTCCCCTTCGCTCCGGCTCCGATCACTACCTTGCAGTGCCAGACCCTTGAGGAAAATCCGATGTGGTCGGCGCAACAACTCTACGCCATCCATCGTGGAAATGCGCTTGAATTGTTTCCCCATTACCGCCAGCAAGGCGAGCAGGCCGTTCCCGAGGCTATCTACGTCGACGAGCCATTTTCGAATCGGATGAAGCGAACGTTCTCCGGTCCTGTAGGCGCGATTGTAGAGCGCATGAGAAGCCGATGATCGGCATGACTGAGAGAAGAAGAAATGAAGCGTCGAAACTTTGTGATCGGAGCCGGTCTTCTTACCGGAGCATCCTGGCTGTCGCTGGGTCGGCCGGCGGTGGCTGCGAGCGATGATGCGACAAGGGAGATTCGATTGGCCAGCTCTGTGGCCGCGAAACGAGAAAGTGCGGCCCGGATCATTGATGTGCATCACCATCTATTGCCACCCTCCCTCGAAGCCTCATGGCCAAATGACTATGCCGGCCAGAGCCTGACGAAATGGTCCGAGGCGCACTCCTTGGCCATGATGGATCAACGCAACATTCATACTGCGATCCTCTCTCTTCCTGCCCCAGGGGTATGGCGAGGGGAGTCGCGCGCCGCCACGCAGTTGGCTCGTCGGGCTAATGAGTACAGTGCGGAGTTGGAGCAGCGTTATCCGGGAAGATATGGAAGCTTCGCCTCAGTGCCGCTACCGGCTACAGGGCAGGCCTGTGCAGAGGCGGTTTATGCGCTGGATACGCTCAAGGCGGATGGTGTGATGCTGCTTGCCAGCAATGATGGAAAGTTTTTAGGTGATCCACAGTTCGATGAATTGATGGCCGAGCTGGACAGTCGTCAGGCTACTGTCTTCGTGCAGCCGAACCTGCAGCCGAACAACGAGTTGTTGGCCTTGGAGGCCCCGGGGGTGATGCTTGAGTTCGCCTGTGATGTCTCGAGGGCTGCGGTCAATCTGATCCTCTCCGGTACCATGGAACGATATCCGCGCATTCGCTGGATTCTGGCCAATGGCGGAGGATTTTTGCCTTATGCCGCTTGGCGAATTTCGCTGGCCAATGCGTTGCCAGAATTCCAGGAGAAAGCCCCGCTGGGTGTAATGACCTATTTGCGGCGGTTTTATTTTGATACCACGCTGGCCGCCGGTGCCCCCACGATGGCGGTACTCAAGGAGCTGGTTGATCCTTCGCAAGTGTTGTTCGGCAGCGGTTTTCTCGCTGTCCCGGAGGAGGTGATGCGGCAAGAGCTTGAGGCGCTGGCCACTTCTTCTATCTGGTCAAAGGCCGAATATTCAGCCATCACCCGAGGTAATTCGTTGCGTTTATTTTCGCGCCATGCGCTTTCCGATGAGGCGGTGGTCGCCGCGCCTGTGTACGAGCCGGAAAGCACCCTGCAATGGCTGGCGCGAACCGCCACCAAACCACTTTCAGCTGCCGCGCAGCGGCTTAAGGATTGATTCTGATGAGTGTGCTCTTCAGTCCGATGCGGTTGCCCAATGGCGTGGAGATCCCCAACCGGATTGCCAAGGCTGCAATGGAAGAGAATCTTGCTGATCCCGACCATGCTCCTGGCGAGCAACTGATTCGTTTGTATCGTACCTGGGCCGAGGGAGGGGCCGGATTGATTATCACCGGCAATGTGATGGTGGACCGCAATGCCCTGACAGGGCCTTGTGGCGTCGTGCTTGAGAGTGACCGTCATCTGGATCGCTTTCGTCGCTGGGCCGACGCCTGTCGCAGTCATGGCGCCCAGGCCTGGATGCAGATCAATCATCCAGGCCGTCAACTCATGGCGGCCCTCGGACAGATAGCCGTTGCGCCTTCGCAGGTGGCTGTCGAGCTGCCGGGTCTGGGCAAGCTGTTTGCCAAACCAAGAGCACTCGATTGCGTCGAAATCGAAGCGTTGATCCAACGCTATGTGCGTTCCGCCGAACTGGCCGAGCAGGCGGGATTCACCGGAGTCCAGATCCATGCTGCTCACGGCTACCTGTTCAGCCAGTTCCTCTCGCCGCTCTCCAATCGCCGCTCGGATCATTGGGGAGGCAGCCTTGAAAACCGAGCTCGGATCCTGTTGCGCACCGTTGAGGGCGTACGCACCAGAGTGGGTGCGTCGTTCTGCGTGTCAGTCAAGCTCAACTCGGCGGACTTCCAGCGAGGTGGTTTCGACAGTGAGGACGCCGCGCAAGTGTTGGCCATGCTGAAAGATCTGGGTGTCGATCTAGTCGAGTTGTCCGGTGGAAGCTACGAAAGCCCCGCCATGCAGGGGCGCGCGCGTGACGGCAGTTCTCTCGCCCGGGAGGCGTACTTCCTTGAGTTCGCCGAGCGTATTGCGACCAAGGCGACGATGCCGCTGATGGTGACTGGCGGGATTCGACGCCGCGGTGTAGCGGAGCGCGTAGTGGCGGGACGTGTAGCTATGGTGGGCATGGCGACGGCATTGGCCATCGACCCTACTTTGCCAAGGCAGTGGCGACAGGGAGGTGATCAGAGCGTGGCACCGGTTACCGTATCCTGGAAGAACAAGGCCTATGCTTCCGCCGCCATTCAGGCCATAGTCAAGAAACAACTCGCGCTGCTCGGTAGCGGGCGGCCAGCCGACCCTAAAGCTTCGCCGTTGCTGGCATTGCTGGGCAGCCAATTGAAGACTCGCCGGCAATCGCGAGCCTACAGGCGCTGGCTAGCCAGGGCTGACTAAGTCTGGCTGATGCCGACACCTCGTGTCGGCATCTTCGGTGAATTCAGGATTCCAAGAGTTTCAAGGTTTCCTGAACGAGTTGCTGGGCCATAGCCTGTGGACCTTCGTGCATCACAATGCGATCCGGGCGCACCACGGCCAACGAGTCTGGAGCGGCGCTGGCCAATAGTACCTGGCCGATATCCTCTACAAAATGCGTTGCGCTGGTGCTCTTCTGACCGTGCAGGCCGATCTGCAGGTAGCTGCCTCCATGCTTTTCCCATTGTTGGCAGATATCTGGCGTCAGGCTGGCGCGGGGGTCGATGCCTAATCCAATCAACACCAGATTGTCGCCTAGTACAGCATCGCTGAGAGTGATCGAACCGTCCATCTGGCGCACCAGCCCCTGTGGAAACAACCCACCACGGCGCAAGCGTCGACCTCGTCCGGCCGGCATGAACAAACCACGCTTGAAAATGTTCTTTGGCTTTATATCGAGCTCCTCGAGGTGGCGCCGCAGCGGCGGGATTAGACGCGTCAAGCGCATCAGGCCATGCACCAGCATAGCGGTGGGTGCGTTGCCCGGCATCACCAGGCGCCCCATCAGTTTGGCAAGGGCAATCATTTCCTTGGCATGGGGTCGGCGTTCTTGATCATAGCTGTCCAAAATGCCCGACCCGGCGCGCCCCTTAAGCACCCACGCCAGCTTCCAGGCCAGGTTGGCGGAGTCCCGTAGGCCAGCAACCAGGCCCTGGCCAACAAAGGGGGGAGTAATATGCGCGGCATCGCCGATCAGGAAAACCCGATCCTTCTGAAAGCGCTCGCAGCATCTGGCATGAAAGCGATAGACCGCCTTGCGCTCAATTTCCAATTGATCAGGCTTGATCCACTTTTCCAAAAGCCTGGCGATGCGTCCAGCATCTTCCATCTGCTCGCGGGTTTCCCCCCCTTTGAGCATGAACTCCCAACGCTCACGCCCTCCCGGCGCAGGCATATGGGGTGTTGGTCTGCGATGATCGCAAAGGAATTCGACATGATCGATTGCGACGTTTTCTCGTCCTCGCGTATCAACGATCAACCAATCTTCGGCGTAGCTACGACCTTGGAAGTCTTGCCCTATCAAGCTGCGGACTTTCGAACTTGCCCCATCCGCGCCAACCAGGTATCGCGCTTTTATTCGTCGGATGTGTCCGTCCTCGGCGAGCAATTCGGCTTCGACGCCTTCCGCATCCTGTATCAGGTTAAGTAGCTCCAGCCCACCGAAGCTGGTCACGTTTTCGAAGCGTTGGTACTGGTCGCGTACGGTGCGCTCCAGATCCGGCTGGTAGAAGGTCACCAGCTTTGGATGTCCATCGAGGCTACCCCTGGTGTTGGCCTGACCAAACTGGCCAACAAACGGGCAGTGCATGCGCACTTGCGCAATCACAATCTTTTCGAAAGCGCCTTCCTCCAGACCGGCCAACTGCAAAATTCGCAACGCTTCGTTGTCCAGGGCGATGGCGCGTGGCATCAGCAGTACGTCATGGGTCTTGTCAACCACCAGAGTATTGATGCCATACCGGCCTAGCAGCGCTGCAATCGAAGCGCCAACTGGGCCATTACCGACGATGAGGACATCGACTGTAGCGGGTAGGGAATGAGCGAGTGGAAGGTTCATGCCGGTCCTTTTTTATTACCCCGAGATACGGGGCCTATGTTTTCAATGGACAGAAGGATCGCGGTCATTGAGGCCTGATCCGGACAAAACTGAACACAAGTGTTCAGATTGGAGGATTATGCGACAGATGTGGTAAAAATAAAAACGAGTTGACGATAAATGAACGTTAGTGTTCAATTTGTGCGTTGGCTGGTTGAATCAAGAGGCTGTGGTACAGATGACTCCGATACAACGTCGCATCTACAACGCTGCCGCCTGTTTATTCGCCGAAAAGGGGATCACCCAGATCGGCATCAGCGATCTTGCCCGTGCCGCAGGTGTTTCGAGGGCGACCGTTCACAGCGAGGTGGGTGGGGTCGAAGACCTGTTCGAGCGGGTCGCCAGCCAGCAGGGTAGAGAGATGCAAAAGCATCTCAGCAGCAGCTTTTTAGCGCCGGAGGATCCGGCGGAGTGTCTGGCCAATTGCGTTCGGATCTTCATTTATCACGCCCACGTTGACCGGCAGTGGGGCTCTTTCATAAGTCGGTTCGCCCTGGGCGATGTATCGCTGCGTGAGCTGTTCCTAAGCCATTTTTCTATGGGTGTGCGTAGGGGATTGGAGGAGGGGCGTTATGAGTTCGGTCGGTCTCAGAGCGCCAGTGTGATTTCGTTGATCGCCGGGGCAACCCTGGGAGCGATGTTCATGGTTCGGGAAGGTGTGGATACCTGGCGAGGAGCGGGTAGCGAAACAGCTGAGCTGCTTTTGCGGGCGCTGGGGGTTTCCGAGTTGGAGGCTCGAGAGCTGGCAACCAGAAAGTTGCCTGCTTTGTCCTGCGAGGTATGAATTTTCAAAGAGTTCGCTGAGGCTCAAGTGAGCGGGGCGGCGTCGGTTTTGCTGATAAGAGTCGTGGAGAAAAACAATAATGAAACAAGGCACCCATCAGCTATGTCTCGTGACGAAGCAGCCCGCCCGCCATCCTTCCCCAACGGTGAGGGCGCGGGCGCTTGCCTATTTGATCTTTGCACGTCCTGACCTGGATCTGGCCGAGCGCTTTTTACTTGATTTCGGCTTGCAGACCGCGCATCGCGATGCTGAACGGCTCTACATGCGAGGCACTGAGGCGACTCCTTACTGTTACCGGGTGGAGCGTGCACGTCAGGCGCGCTTCATCGGCTTCGCGCTGGAGTTGTCATCACGCGAAGATCTTGAACGGGTAGCTCGGTTACCTGGTGCCTCAGAGATAGAAATGCTGGAAGGTCCCGGCGGAGGGCTGTGCGTCCGTCTGACTGATCCGTCCGGGTTTCTGGTTGAAGCGGTTCATGGCCGTCTTCCCTGTGAGCCTATTGTCCGTCGCTCTGCCTTGCCGGTGAATCTCGTGGATGTGTCCCCACGCATCAACACGACCCAACGGCCTCCAGTTGCCCCACCTGAAGTGGTCAGGCTTGGCCATATCGTGCTTGAGCTCGCCGACTACCAGGCGACATGTGCTTGGTATACGCGCCATTTTGGCTTCATTCCCAGTGACGTCCAGGTTCTTCCGGATGGGTCTCCGGTGGTGGCGTTCATGCGTCTTGATCTGGGGGATGAGCCCGCCGACCACCACACCTTGGCGCTGGCCCAGGGATTCATGGCTGCCTACAGCCATAGCGCATTCGAGTTGGTGGATGCCGATGCGGTGGGAATGGGGCAGCGAATTCTGCAGGAGCGCGGCTGGAAGCATGCCTGGGGCATTGGTCGACACATTCTCGGCAGCCAGATTTTCGACTATTGGCAAGACCCTTGGGGCAATAAGCATGAGCACTACTGCGACGGCGACCTTTTCACGTCGGACCGTCCCATGGGACTGCATAAGGTCAGTGCCGAGGCAATGTCGCAGTGGGGGCAACGGATGCCGAGGAGCTTCACAAAGCCAGCGATGAATTTGGCGAGCTTCAAGGCTCTGCTGCGCAACCTCAGATACAGCCCAGATCTAACGTGGCGAAAATTATTGTTGCTTAAGCGACTGTTCGGCTGAGGGGACTGCAATGCCTTCACTGAACCGCCGACTCCTTCTCAAGGCCGGGATCGTTCTGGGAGGGGTGAGCCTGTTGCCGCGACACAGGGCCAAAGCAGAACAACAACCGAAAATTGCCGCCAGCGTGCGGCGCCTTGTTGCACCAGGAGCTGCATCCATGTCCGTCAACGTAGTCCGCTTCGAGTATCAGAACGAAAACCTCTGGGGGGTGATACGCCAGGGGCGTATTACCCCCATTCCCGATCATTTCGAAACCACAGGTGATCTGATCCGGCAGGTCTCGCTGGAGCAACTGTCCCGCCTTCAGGGCGCTGAGGTAGAGCTAAGCCAGGTACGGCTGCTATCTCCGGTGACACGCAACCAGCAGTTCGTTTGTCAGGGGGCCAATTATCGACAGCACATGATCGAGTCGGGCATGGACCCCGATGTGAAGCTCTACAACATGATCTTCACCAAGGCCACGAGTTGCATCGTCGCGGCCGACAGCGAACTGATAAAGCCGAGGCAAGTGCGGTTCCTGGACTATGAGATCGAGCTTGGGCTCATCCTCGCCCGGGAGATCACTGGTCCTGTGAACGTTGGGGCGCACAATCTGCACGAGTATGTGGCCGGCCTGGTCATCGTTAATGATTACTCGGCCCGCGACATCCAGATTCCCCAGATGCAATTTTACAAAGGTAAGAGCTTCCGCACTTTCGGTCCGATCGGACCGCACCTGTGCTTGCTCGACGCAAAAGACATGAAATATCTGCAGCAATTGCAGTTGCGCCTAACGGTCAATGGTGAGGCTCGTCAATCCGACAGTACCGCCAACATGGTTTATGGGGCTGCGGAGACGTTGACCGAACTCTCAGTTGTGCATGATTTTTGCGCCGGCGACTTGATCGCCACGGGGACACCTGCTGGTTGCGCACTCGCGATCCCATCGCCGACGAAGCAACGCCTGGCCGCCGCATTTTTGTCTGAATCGGTGAAGTGGAAGGCGTTCTCGAAGGCCCAGGAAGCACGCAAGGATTTCTACCTCAAAGTGGGTGACGTGGTGGAGGCCACGATTCGTAGCGCCGATGGTGTGATCGATTTGGGAACCCAGCGCAATGTCGTGGTGGAGGGAGCCTGATGGCCGTCGAAAATCTCGCGGATATTGAAGCCATGGAACGGACTCCGCTCGCTGCACGGGAGCTTCCGCACAGCAGCTACACGGCCTTGCAACAGTGTGCGAAGGCCAACGGTCGCGCGCCGGCGCTCAGCTTTTTCCTCGACGCCAAGGCCTACCATCAGACCCACGATTGGACCTATGACGAGCTGTTCGCTGACATCACTCGGGCAGCCAACGTTTTTCATCAGTTGGGCATTGGGCCTCGGGATGTAGTGGCTTTCCTCTTGCCGAACCTGCCGGAAACCCACTTCACCATCTGGGGCGGGGAGGCGGCAGGCGTTGTCTTGGCAATCAATCCGCTGCTTGAGTCGGCTCAGATTGCCGAGTTGTTACGCGCAGCCACTGTGAAGGTGGTCGTGACGTTGGCCCCGACTCCCGGAGCGGACCTTTGGCAGAAAGTCTCCAGCCAGTTGCACAGTCTGCCCTGCATCGAACATATCGTTTGGGTTGGCATGGAACCCTATGTGGGCATCGTCCCCGGTGGCATTTTGCGTTGGATGGCGATGAGAGAACGGCGTCTTCATCCGGGACGAAAGATTCACGGCTTGCGCAAGTTGATGAGCAAACAGCCAGGTCACTATCTGAAAAGCGGTCGGCAAATTCATCCCGATGAGCCTTCGTCTTATTTCTGCACAGGAGGCACCACAGGACTGCCGAAGATCGCCATCCGTACCCATGGGGCGGAAGTCTTCAACGCGTGGGCAATGGCGGCCAATATGCAGCCCAGGGCAAAGGGGCAGGTGATTTTCTGTGGCTTACCCCTGTTCCATGTAAACGGCCAACTGGTGACCGGCCTGATGCCTTGGACCCACGGTGATCGAGTAATCATAGGTACTCCTCAGGGATATCGCGGCGAGGGTTTGATCAAGCACTTCTGGGATTTGGTCGAGCATTTCGGTATCAATTTCTTTTCTGGTGTGCCCACTGTGTTTTCGGCGCTTCTCCAGCAGTCGGTCGAGGGGCGCGATCTTTCCAGCCTGCAATACGCATTGTGCGGCGCGGCGCCTATGCCGGTGGAGTTGTTCCGCCAGTTCGAGGAGCGAATAGGTGTTCGGATTCTTGAGGGCTACGGTCTGACCGAGGGCGCCTGTGTGTCTTCCATCAACCCAGCGGACGGCGAGCGCCGGGTTGGCTCCATTGGTCTGCGCCTGCCGTACCAACATATGCGTGCTGTGGTTCTGGACGATGACGGACAGTACGTGCGTAACGCAGGGGATGATGAAGTAGGTGTTATCGCGATTCATGGCCCTAATGTATTCGCCGGCTATTTGGATGACAGCCACAACAAAAGTATTTGGCTCACCATCGAGGGTAAACGATGGTTAAACACCGGGGACCTTGGGCGTCAGGACGCGCAGGGGTATTTCTGGCTGACCGGGCGTAAGAAGGAATTGATTATTCGCGGTGGCCACAACATTGACCCGAAACAGATTGAAGAAGCCTTGCAGACCCACCCGGCGGTGGCGCTTTCAGCGGCTATAGGTTGTCCAGACGCCCACGCGGGTGAAGTCCCCGTCGCTTATGTGCAACTCAAGCCCGGGATGCTATGCACCCATGAGGAACTTATCGAATTCGCCTCAAGGACCATTAACGAGCGCGCGGCATTGCCGAAGCGTATCGAGATTATGGACGCCTTGCCGCTAACACCTGTCGGTAAGATTTTCAAGCCGGCCCTGTTACAGCGCGAAATTGCCTGGGTTATTCAGCAAGAATCTGAACTGGCAGGTATTTCGGGTGTTTCGGTCGACATGCAACAAGACAGTCGTCGAGGACTCGTCGCGCATATACAGGCTGGGAGTTTCCGCCCGCGACTAGAGGAACGGCTTGGAAAATTCACGTTTCCGATCGAGTGGGTCCAGTGATTTAAGTTTTTTGGAGCAGTTATCTAGGGAGGATGCCGTGTAGATACACCCGTAGTTCTCACCTGTATTAGTGCGAATGCCGAGAGATAATAACAATGATAAATAACCGCTCTACTCGTCTGCCCATCGTGCTGGGCATATGTGGCTTTATGCCAATTTCTGCACATGCTGTGTCATTCAAAATAGGCGAAATTGAAGGGCAGTTCGACTCTTCTCTTTCTGTAGGGGCAAGTTGGTCCACCCAGTCTCCTGACAAAGATCTCTGGGGGGGTAGCGGGGATGATGGACGCCGAAATTTCGATTCTGGTGAAACTTTTTCCAAGGTCTTCAAGGGGATCCATGATCTGGAGCTGAAGTACGGCGATAGCGGCATATTCATGCGTGGCAAGTATTGGTACGACTTTGAATTGAAAGATGAAAGCCGGCCTTTCAAGGATATTGAGGAAAGTGGTCGTGATCCAATGGCTAAAGCTTCTGGCGCGCAGCTTTTAGATGCCTTCTTGTACCACAACTATATGTTAATGGATGACCTCGCAGGTACCGTCAGAATCGGCAGGCAGGTCGTTAACTGGGGAGAAAGCACCTTTATCCGCGGTGGCATCAATTCGATGAACACCATTGACGTTTCTGCGCTTCGCCAACCGGGTGCCGAGGTTAAGGAAGGCTTGATTCCGGTCAATATGATTTACCTGTCGCAAACGTTGAGCGAAGAATTCAGCATGGACATGTTCTATCAGCTGGATTGGGAGAAGACCGTTGTCGAGAACTGTGGCACCTTTTTCTCGCAGAACGACTTCGTGGCAGATGGATGCGGAGGAGCCACAGTCGGACCGGTGCTCGATCAAAACGCATTTGCGCAACAGGCTCTCAGCCCCTTCGGAATCAACCTGACAGGCGAAGGTGTCGAGATCAAGCGGGCGAAAAACAATGAGCCTCGGGACGATGGTCAGTGGGGTGTCGCCCTTCATTGGTTTTCATCAGCATTGGATACAGAGTTTGGTGCGTATGCGGCTAACTACCACAGTCGCCAACCCTACGTCAGTTCAATCTCCAGCCCCAACACTACGAACCTGGCTTTTGCCCCGCAGCTTTGCTCCAACCTGGGCATTCCTGCTGGTGGTTGCGCCGGCTTTCTATCTAGCGCGGCTGGCAGGCAACTGGTCTCGGCCTACCGCTTGGGAACGTCTCAATATTACGTAGACTATCCAGAGGACATCCGCCTCTATGGGCTCAGCTTCAGCACGATGCTGAGTACAGGGACAACTCTTTCAGGAGAGGTAAGCTACCGACCGAATTTGCCTCTACAACTTAACTCACCTGACCTGACGGCAGCTGCCGTAGGTAATCCCGCTACTACCCCCATCTACTCCTCGGGGGCTTATTCGATAAGAGATGGCGCACCCTCCAATGGTTATCAGCGCAAGGAGGTAACTCAGGCACAGGTTACTGGTGTTCATCTGTTTGAAAGCGTCATGGGGGCAAGCCGGATGACGTTGGTGGGAGAGGTCGGCGTGACTCATGTGGGCGGGCTGGAAGGGCGAGGAGGCCTACGCTATGGCAGAGCATCGGTATTCGGCCAAGGAGAGCTGTATCCCGATAACGCTCTATGCCGCGGTGAGTACTGCAACAATTCTGGTTTTGTAACCACCACCTCTTGGGGTTATCGCGCCCGTGCAATCTGGGAATACGACAACCTGATTCCCGCTGTCCAGTTACGCCCAAGTCTGGCCTGGTCGCATGACGTCGACGGCTATGGCCCCGAGCCGGGATTTGGTGAGGGATCTAAGGCCGTCAGCGTGGGATTGGATGCAACCTATCGAAGTGCTTACAACGCCAGTCTCTCCTACACAAACTATTTCGGCGGCGATTACAACATGAGCGCCGACCGTGACTTCGTCGCCCTTAGCTTTGGCGTTACCTTCTGAGGACTCCCCATGAAAAATTTATCGATCTCCCTTTCGGGCATAGCCCTGGCGCTTGTTGCTTTGGGTCTTCACGCGGCGGTGCCTGCGGATCAGGCAGCAAGGTTAGAGAGTAGCTTGACTCCGGTAGGCGCTGAGCGCTCCGGGAACCAGAACGGCAGTATCCCTTCTTGGAACGGTGGTCTGAAGGGCAAGGCCGGGACCGTCGATGCGTTTGGGCATCTCAGTGATCCGTTCGCATCGGAGTCGCCTTTGTTTACCATCACAGCGAAGAATGCCGAACAGTATCGGGATAAGCTGAGCGAGGGCCAGTTGGCCCTGTTCAAGCGCTACCCGAACTCCTTCCAGATGCCCGTGTACCCCACCCACCGTACCGCAAGCGTTCCAGAGTCGGTTGCACAATCGATCAGGCAGAACGCCATATCCGCTTCGTTGATGGAGGGGGGGAATGGCCTGCAAGGGTTTTCGACGGCGATTCCTTTTCCCATTCCTCAGAATGGCATCGAGGTCGTGTGGAACCATATTGCGCGTTATCGGGGAGGTAGTGTTCAGCGAACCATTATGCAGACGGCTCCGCTTGTCGACGGAAGTTACGTGCCTGTTACGATGAGCCAGTGGTTCACCTACCGTGACCATGTCAAAGATTTCGATCCTGCAAATCCGGGCAACGTGCTTTTTTACTACATGCAAGCGATCACCTCGCCGGCACGCCTATCGGGTAACGTACTTCTAGTACACGAGACCCTCGACCAAGTGAAAGAGCCTCGCAAAGCATGGATTTATACGGCAGGCCAGCGCCGGGTGCGCCGGGCGCCCCAGGTGGCCTATGACGGCCCCTCGCCTGGCGCGGAGGGGCAGCGAGTAGCTGACAATACCGACATGTACAATGGCTCGCCAGATCGCTATGAGTGGAAGCTGATAGGCAAGCAAGAGTTGTATATCCCTTACAATGCCTACAAGCTTCAATCCCCTGAATTAAAATACGACGAAATCATCAAGCCCGGCCATATCAATTCGAATCTGACCCGCTACGAACTCCACCGTGTATGGGTCGTTGAGGCGGACTTGAAGGAAGGTGAGCGGCATGTCTACGCCAAGCGAAAGTTGTACATCGACGAGGATAGCTGGCAAATAGTAGTTGCTGAACATTACGACGCGCGGGGGGACTTGTGGAGGGTCGGCGAAGGATTCATCACCCAGGTATACGACAAGCAGATCCCTTGGTTGAGTGTTGAAGCGCTTTATGACCTGCACAACGGCCGTTACGTGGTTTCCGGTTTACGCAACGAAGAGCGCTCGCCGATGGAATTCGGCACCGTTTCTTCCTCTTCGGATTACACGCCCTCAGCATTGCGCAAGGTTGGCATCCGTTAATCCATTGTCTGGTTAACGGTACACGCACAAGGTCCTGCCATCTGTGGATGGATTTCTCCGGGTGGCAGGCATACTGCTAGGGCAAGCACCTTTAGAAGAGCGCGACGTATGCATTGGACAGAAAAGTGGGATGCCGAGCTGTGTGGTTAAGCGTCCTGCGCTGGATACGCTCAGGTGCTTTTATCTTGATTTTAGCCTTCCTCTGCACAAGCTCGGAAAGCGCCCACAGCGGTGGACTTCCTCCGGCATTGGCGACAGAGCGCGAAGGATATGCTCCCGCTGATAGCTGCACGGGCTGTCACGCCACACAGGCGGAGCAATGGAATGCGTCGGACCACGGCTGGGCGATGCGCGATGCCACTCTTGGCAATGTGTTGGGTAAATTCGATGACGTCGTCTTCGAGGAGGGGGGAGTCCAAGCCCGCTTTTTTCGCAAAGGCCAGGACTACTTCGTAAATATCGAAGGCGAAGATGGGCTACCGGAAGATTTTCCTATTCGCTACACCTTCGGTTTCTACCCTCTACAGCAGTATTTGGTTGCCTTTCCCGGCGGTCGCTTGCAGGCGCTAACCGTCGCTTGGGATAGCCGTTCAAGAGAAGAAGGGGGACAGCGCTGGTTTTCTCTCTATCCGGGGCAACGCTTTACGCCTAACGACCCTTTGCACTGGACTGGTCGCTATCAAAACTGGAATGCCATGTGCGCGGATTGTCATTCAACCCGCCTGCTCAAAGGCTATAACGAGCAGCAAGACAGTTTTGCCAGCACCTGGCAAGAGCAGAGTGTGGGTTGCCAGGGATGTCATGGGCCAGGGCAGACTCATGTTGATTGGATGCAACGCAAACAAACTTCGGGACAGGACACTTCGATCAGTGGCCTTGGACTGCAGGTGAATTTCAAATCGATGGACGGGCGCGAGCAGGTTGAGCAATGTGCCTTCTGCCATAGCCGTCGCCAGACGCTGGGTGTTGGGCAATTGCCCGGCTATCCACAATTGCATCAGAGCCTGCCAGTCACCTTAGGCGCTGATATGTACCACGCTGATGGGCAGATTCGGAGCGAAGTGTACGAGTACGGTTCCTTCACCCAGAGTAAGATGTATGCCGCCGGAGTGGCGTGCACGGACTGTCATGACCCACATACCACCAAGGTTCGGCTAGAAGGAAACGCTCTCTGCCTCCAATGCCATAATGCTCGCCCTCCTGCCAGCAGATTTTCAACGCTCAAAGCAGGGGACTACGACAGCGAATCCCATCATCACCACCCGTCGGGCTCACCAGGAGCCCAATGTGTCAACTGCCATATGCCAGCGACTATCTACATGTCTGTGGACCTCCGGCGTGACCATGCTGTTCGGATTCCTCGCCCTGATCTAAACCGCAAGACAGGCAGTCCCGACGCTTGTACGGCTTGCCACCAGGGCCGCTCTCCGGAGTGGGCGGCCGGTGCCGTTGAGAACTGGTTCGGTGAACCCCGGCGCCCAGCTCAATATGGGGAAGTGTTTCGTGACGTCCACGAAGGAAATATCAACGCCCTGAGTATGCTAGGGGAGGTCATTCGAGATAAGAGCAATCCCCCCATTGTCCGGGCCACCGCCGTGCAGCAGATAGCGGAAATTGGCGCGGTGGCGCTCCCGAATATGGCTGAGGCCCTTAAGGACGAAGCTGCGCTCGTCAGAGCTTATGCGGCTTCAGGCTTTGCTGGCATGCCACCTACAGAGCGTGTGAGATCCCTCCTGCCGCTGATCAGCGATTCTGCGTTGGCAGTGCGTGACGAAGCGGTACGTGCGCTATCAGATCTGCCTATGGCGCAAATCCCAGAAGCACAGAGAGATCGATTCAGGTCCCTGTTGGCGGACTATGAGCGTCGGTTGCGTGGTAACGCGGATCTGCCTGGAGGGCGCTTCAATCTGGCAGAACTCCTATCCCGTCAAGGGAATGCTGATGAGGCAATGAATGAATATCGCCAGGCATTGAAGTTGGATCCGTATTTTTCCCCTGCGCGGATCAAGCTTGTAACCCTCGTTAATACACATCATCGTCAGGATGAGGCTGAGCGATTACTGCGCGAAGGCTTAAGTCTGGAGAAGATGCCAGTCACTGATCATGGCAATTTGGCGTACATGCTTGCCCTGCTGCTCGTGGAAAAAGGAAGCGAAAGGGAGGCGCTTCTCTGGATGGAGAAGGCTGCCTCGGCGATGCCCGAGAGTCCGCGCATTCGTTACAACCAAGCGCTCTTGCTTTCAAGTATGCATCGTCGCGGCGAGGCTATTGGAGTGTTGCATGAGGGACTGAAACGATCGCCGAATGATCCCGATCTGCTCTACGCGCTGATTTATTTGTATCTCAAGCAGGGCGAGAGGACCCACGCCGTCGAATACATCAGGCATATGCGAGACGTAGCCCCAGATGATCCCCGCTTAAAGAGTTTAGAGTCTTATGGGCGGTGATTTCGAGCAGTGTCCCGAAAAGTGGTGATAAGCGTCCAGCCAATACACTTTTCCTGCTGCGTTGCTGAGAAGCCGGATACATCCGTATTACCTGAGAAACCATCGAACAAGGGGGCCAAGCCCTGCGGAGATCGTTGAGGAAAGGACGTTGCCCTCTCAAGGGCGAAAATCCTGCGTCTGGACGCCAACGGATTTCTTGGCGTCGAGCGCAAACTCGAGGGTACCGCCTGGTCCGAAAGTCATCCGCTAACGATCACCGGAAACCAGTTGCTCGCTGGAGCGATTCGCAAGGCCGGCGGCTTCAGTTTCCAGGAACTGTGAAGGCTTCGTTTCAATGGGCTTGGCCCTGGAATCAAAAGGCTTCAGGCGGAGTCTCGTTAGCTGGCCTGTCGCATAAAACACGCTATGCATGGCATGTACCCCTTGTGAGTCGTTTCTGCTCAAGTGGAGGCGGACCAGTGCCTCTTTTGGGGTTGGAGCAATCTGCATGCCACGTTGGAACGGGCCCGTCGGAGTGGAGGCATCCGCTACGCTGATCGGAGCTGAGCTTCGATCGCTACCTTATCGATGACCGACCAGACCTCGCGGATCCTGGTGTCCTCGAACGTGTAGAAGACATTTTCGGCGAAGCAGATGCGTGTCCCATTCACCGCAAGGCCCAGGAATTCCCCAGCCGGCCTGCAATTGAACGCCAGGCGAGCCGCCAATTTAGGTGGGTCGATCATCAGAAATTCAATGGCGAAGCGCAAGTCGGGGATAGCCCGATAATCCGCTTCCAGCATGCTTCGATAGCCGTGCAACCCTAATGGTTTCGCGTTGTGAACCACATCCGGGTGCACAAGATGGCCCAGGTTTTCCCAGTCCTGTGCATTCAGGCAGGCGATGTAGTCGCTATAAAAATCGGCAAGGTTCGGGCTCATGGGGCTGATTCTCCTCATCATGTCTGTTCTTGCCTTTGCGATCCTAGGTCCTGTTGTCATGTCTCATCAAGGCAGTGAGCAGAACAGAAAGTCACCGGCGCAGGCACTGACAGTGATCATCACGTCGCTGAATAGGCGCCGGTCGAGTTGGCTTGCGCACTGCAGGCCTTTTTCTCCAAGCGATGAGCGTCGCGACCAGACTGACGAAAAACTAAATTTCACGGGCAACGGCAAAAGACCTGCATGCGCGGGCCTCGTGTTGCCAATTGCATTTATTGCGCAGCTTTTTTCGATCAGATTTGCCACCACCTTCGGGTTGGAAACTACCACCACGTGGGAGGCACCTTTCATTCTGATGAGGCGTCCAGTGTCATTCCAGAACATGCAGTGCTCAAGCTGTTTGACGTTGCCGGAAGCTCACCTCTCCGACCATGCCGATTGTTCACGAATCGTGTTTCATGTCATCACTTGAGGGCTATTGATGGGTTTCACTTTCCATTTGCTTTACCAGTGTAGAAAATAGTACGACTTTTTTACCAATAGCCCGCGCGAAATCGACTTAACACAATAGCGTCCAGTCGTTCGGAAATGTCTTCCGGGCAGAATCTGGAGCTCAACATGTCTTTTTTCGATTCGGTTTTTGATTTTGTTGACAGTGCAGTGGGTGCGGTAAGCGATCTGGCGGTTGCGACGGTCGATACTGTGAGTGACCTGGCCAATTCGGCAGTCGACACGGTGATGGAGAACCCTGGCAAGACGGCGCTGGTATGCCTCGGTACTCTTGCCACGGGTGGTGCCGCCGCGGCCTTTGCGGGCCCCATCGCTGCCGTTATTGGTTCGACGGGGTTGTTGGGCGCAACGGCTTCCGGTACAGCCATCAGCTCGCTCTCAGGGGTTGCGCTGACCAACGCCTCGCTGGCGGCGCTGGGTGGTGGTGCTATCGCTGCGGGAGGCGGGGGCATGGCGGCGGGTGCTACGGTAGTGGCGGCGACCGGAGCTGCAGCGGGTGCAGCGGTAGGCGTCGGTGTGGCGGCGGGTGCCGCAGAGGCAGAGCGGAAAGGGTAGGCGTAAATGGCTCGCATCACCAAGGCACAGAAGGCTGGTCTAGATTTCCTGGATTTGGTTTTCTTTAACGAACTGGTCGTTTACCGAGGCATGGACGCCGAGGAGCGCCGACAGCTTGAAATGGTTATTCAGCGAGTTACGCAGATGGCTGAAAGTCGACACTCGGGTCGTGAGTCCGAGATCATCAAGCATCTAGCGTACTACTTTCTGGAGGTAAGCCTGGCCAACACCACTGAGGAGTTGAGACAGGCTATCCCGGTGGAGGTGCCTCCGCCGGACTTGTCAAAGGAGACGATAGAAGCTGTCGAGCGCCATACGAATGTTTTCCAGATGGCTGTCATGCTTGCGATGACAGAAAAGTCCACGGGCGTTTTGGCTAGTTACGCCTTGGAAATTGCTGACTCCTTGAAGGGTGAATTCGTTTCCTACTCGGCGCTGGTCCGGCGAGATCTGCTTAAACGCTGCTTTGTCCGCGAGTTCAGGGATGTGTCAGTGGGCGTCTATTGCTGGCTAACTGTTGCAGGGGTGCTGCCGGTGACGAAAAACAGTCCGGATCGGATAGGTAGCGAATTTGATGAGAAGTTCATAACACGTCTTACGTTGCTTGCCGACTACGAAATGATTGTGCATGGCTTGAACATGATGATAAGCAAGGACAACTCTATTTGCGTATTTCTTGGAAAGCAGGAGTTCAACTTGAAGGAGGCGACGGTCGATCGTCTTCTAGATATACAACGGCACTTCAATGAGGCCACTACCAAGTCGAGCTTGCGCGGCATCCCACTAATCAATATGCGGGATTTGGCGAGCACGGCGCAGGTCCAGGATTTCTTCGAGCGGTGGGGCACTCGTAAGGTGCGGTTGCGTATGCACACGGGGACGCTGGCCAGTTGGCTGGGCATCCTGGGGGCGGGCATGGTGGAGCTGCAACTGTGGCGCGAATATGATCATGCTGCTCGGAAAAAGTACCCCCATGGCGCCGAGTCCGTTGAGATCGCTGAGTTGAAGGTTCCGGCAATCTTCAATGCGTGTGACAACCAGCACACCATCACCGAATTTGTGAAGGACAAGCTTTCGGAGGACGGTCTCAAAATCAACTCCGACACGCTGTACCGCAATCACTCGATGATGAGAAAGACTATTCTCCGGTTGCTGGGCATGTACTGCAAGCTGACGCGTGACGCTGGGGTTGTCATGTCTCCCATCTACGATGACACGTACTATGGGTCTACTTTCATTAATGCAGACAAGCTGACCCGGTGAAAGCTTCAGCTCTCTTCACGATATACATCAGTCGCAGTCTGCGTCCCGTTCGAGTGTTTTCACGCTTCAGCCCAGTAACTTTGCAGCCCCGTCCAACTGTTCAGGAAAGCGTTGCAACAGGTATTTGCTTTACAGAAGCTCAGATGAACTTGGCAGCACTTGTGAGCAATTAAAATGGCCAGCATTTGTACGACGATCGGGCCTGTCACGACGGTGACGAGGGTGGGGTTCGGAGCTAGAACCCCACGGCGCTTACTCTGGTTTGCGACATCTGGCCCCGAATTGCGGCATGCGTAGAAATTCGATTTCAACGCGCTAGTCGGGAATGTCCTGACAGTTCACCCCCAGCATGCATCGGCAACTCCACTCGAATACAAAGCGCAATCATCAGAGCCGCCAGCAGCATCACTGCGCCTGCGATGATGAAGACGCCCATTACGCCGCTAAAACTGAACACCAACCCACCGAGTGCAGCTCCCGCGGCGATTGACGACTGCACCGCAGCGACGACCATCCCACCTGCGGTTTCGGCTTGATCCGGAACCGCGCGTGCCACCCAATTTGACCAGGAAACCGGCACCCCGCCGAAAGCCAGGCCCCAGAGGACGACGGCGAGTGCCAGTCCCGGCGCCTGCAGAGGAAGCGAGATCATGGCAAGCGCGGCCACGGCTACCAGGGCAGGCATAAGGATCAATGTCAGGCGCAAGCTACGTTCCATCAGCCAACCCGCGACGAGTGTGCCAACGAAATTGGCGGCACCGAAACCCAATAGCATTAAAGCCAGGCCATCGGTGTCGATGGGTACAACGCTTTCAAGTGCGGGACGGATGTAGGTGAACAATGCGTATTGACCTGTGTGGGCAAGCACGCATCCGATCATGCCCATGGCGATGCCTGGACGACGGAGCAATTCCAGCACGGAGGCTGTGCGTGACATTTTCCGAGGCGCCATGCGGGGTAGGGTGAACCATTGGAAGATCAACGTCAGCACGCCGACCGCCGCTGCCGCGTAAAAGGCACTGCGCCAGCCGAAGAGACCGCCCAGGTAGCTACCCAGCGGAACGGAAACCACTGTTCCCACGGCGATGCCGCTGAAGATGATGGACAGCGCCCGGGGCACCCATTTCGCCGGTACCAGTCGCATGGCTACGGCAGCCGCCATGCTCCAGAACCCACCCAGCGCAATGCCAAGCAGCACCCGCATCAACAACAGGACCACCAGACTCGATGACATGGCCACCAATAAGTTGGAGGCAATCATCAGCGCTGAAAAACCGAGCAAAACGGTGCGCCGGTCAAGCGAGCGGGTAAGACCTGGCACCAATAACCCAGCAAACAACGCAACCATGGCGGTGACGGTCACGGCTTGTCCGGCCATCGCTTCGGAGACGCTCAAGTCCGAAGCCATCGGCGTTAGCAAACTCGCCGGAAGGTATTCAGCCGTCAGCAGGCCGAAGACCCCCATGGCCAGGGAGAAAACCGCCGTCCATGCCGGGGTGGCCGGCTCTACTCCAGCAATGCTGCCAGATGCAGCGTCAAGAACATCGCTACTCATCTCAAGAATCCTTGGAAAGTGATTGTGAGACACACTCTAGGGTTGAGCGTCAGGATGATCTATGATGCTAAGTCTTAGTCTTTTGATCGAAACACCTAACATGATTGAATCAGGAAAATTCGCTCTGTCTTCTGAGCTGATTAGCGAACTGCTCACGGGGATGCGACTACGCGGTGTTCAGTACCGCCGTATTCAAACGGGGCCGAGCTTTGGCTTGGGTTTCGAACACAAATCGGCCCATGCCTACTTTCATTATCTGGCGGTGGGTACGGCCATCCTGCGTACAGGCGATGGCGCGATCCGTCACCTAGCGGCAGGCGACGCGGTATTGGTGCCGCAAGGGCATGGGCACCAACTGCTATCCGCCCTGGATGCCACGGTACAGAACATCGACCAACTTGACGCCGCTCCCTTGGGCGAGGCTGTCAGCGGTGTGAACACCTGTCCGAGCACGCTCTCCACGCCCAGTGCGATCCTGTTCTACGGCTGCATGGAGTTCGATCTTGGAGGCATGCGGGGGTTAGGCAAGCTGATGCCGGATGTCATGGTGGCGGACACCGGTGGTCAACGTTATCCAGGGCTTGGAGCGATACTCGATTCAATCAAGCGTGAGATCTGCGCCGGACGCATCGGGTATGCCGGGATCATGGCGCGGCTTGCGGAAGTTGCCGCGTCCTTATTCATACGTGGGTGGGTCGAGTGTGGCTCTGAAAGCGCGCAAGGTCTCATGGCAGCGCTGCGAGATCCCCGCCTGGCACGCTCTATCCTTGCCCTGCATCGCCAACCCGGACGCGAATGGACAGTGGCCGAGCTGGCAGCCGAATCCCACGTATCACGCTCTGTGTTCGCACAGCGATTCCAAGCCACCATTGGCGTGCCTCCATTGCGATACGCCACCGAGTTGCGCATGCGGATCGCCAGCCAATGGCTGACGCAGGGCAACCTGTCGATTGACGCCGTCGCACAACGCTTGGGCTATACCTCACAAGCGGCATTCAGCCGTGCATTCAAGCGTATCAATGGCCAGCCACCAGGGGTCAATCGACAGGCCCGCCGAAGCAGTGAGCCGGTGGAATGAACGGCGCCAGGCAGGTCCGGCCGAACTGCAACGGCATCTACGATGAGCCCGCCAAGATCACGCCTTTGCTGATAAGAAACGATCCAACACATTACGGGTGATGGTCACGGTGGAGTACTCGTCAAGCTTGAGTCCATTTACCCACTCGCAGGACGCAGCAGTCAACACAACACCTTGGCCTTTTTGAAAATGTACGAGCATGCCAGTCCCTCGGCTGTGCTGGCTTACGCTGGCATCACTCATGTCCGGAGCCAGCAGTGACGCCCGAAACCTGGCATCTGCATCGCCCAGCATGAATGAGTACGCATCCTGCGGCCGGCCGTGCTCGGCGATGGTTGCCCAGCCCATGGCAAGGATCTGCAACCCTGGCGGTGCGCCGTCCGTGCCGAGAGGTTCTGGAAGGCCGTCGATGAAGGTGTAGTCCAAGCCATCTACCTCGTACCCGAAAATGTTGGCCGCATCGCCGAAAAGATCAGCGTAACCCAGCCCGGTATCGGCGAATGCCCAATGCTGTGGCCTGAACACGGTAAAGCCCCTCGGGCCGCGCGGGGCCATGCCCCCAAAGCTACCGTAAATCCCGCGCAGTGCATTGACGCCAAAGGTGCTGGCCCCAGGCCGACCCACTCGTGGATCCTCCCAGGCGCTCGTGAGCGTGATGTCATTACGTGCCGCAACGGGATCCAGCTCAGAGGCGTCGTATTTGTAGGCCACTTGACGTTCGCCGCGATTCTCCAGGCGAATCTGCCACATGAAGTTACCGGCGAAGCGCGCAACATTTCCCCCTGCTTCAACAAATGTCTCGACGTTGTCGCGCATTTCACGCGTCCAGTACTCATCGTGACCGACAAAGACCGCGCAGGCGTACCCGTCCAACGCCTCGGGGTCGTGATGCAGATCATCCTGAGTCAGGATGTCGACCGTATAGCCCTGTTCTTCGGCCCAAACTACGAACAGACGTTCATAGGATGCCCAGCCGGCCAGGGCGTAGTACTTGCTGAAGCCGTACAGAGAGGCCCACTCGATGAATTCATAGCGCGCCGGCCCCGGTTTGCTGGGCCTCGAAGCATTGATCGAGCGCGGTGCGTCTTCAGGTAGCCAGACTTGCCCGCGAGCCCAAGGGCGTTGCGCTGACAATACAGGCGAGCGGCCGCGGGGTGTGCCGGGATGGATGCCGAAGTAATGGTTGGCACCCCCCCAGTCGTTGTAGGCGGCCCAAGTGGAGGTCGCAGCGACCAGCACCAGTGCGTCGGGGCATTTGCGCATCGCCCTTACGATGAACAGGTGATGGCCGAGCACGGCATCGGCACCGTCCCGCATTTCCACCACATAGGCACCTGGCTTGGCGTCCACGGGTATTGGCCATAGCGCGAACACTGGCCATTGGCAGCCGACCTCGTAGACGCGTTCGGGCAATGGATGGAAGCTTGCCGCGAGGGGGGCGGTTTGGTGAACGGTATGAGGCAGCGCGCCGTCACGATAGATTTTCAACGTAACCCAGGGGCTGTTCGAGGACAGGTGCAGGTTGACTGTTTCGCCTGGGCTGTAGGCGCGGCGATCGGAATAGCACCATGCGGCTGCCGAGTCTTTCTCACTGGGAACCTCAACCCAGATCTCCCGCGCGCCCTGGCGTGGGCCTGAGGTCACGGCGGCGGTTAAATCCGCACCGGGTCGTTCGCCGCGAGCGGCCGTTCGCTTGGAATCATTGGCGTTCATAAAGTGCCCTTATGCATGGGGTTGGTTCTTCTAGAGCGCCGCTGAGCCGGCGCCAGGTGCCCGGATTTCAGCGAGATCGATCCCTGCGGTTTCTTCGATGAAATATCCTGCCGCGATCGTGATCAGGCCCAGGCTTATCAGGTAGCCGATGTACAGATACTCAAGGTCGACGCCAACGAGATAGCTATGCAGATAGGGAGCGGTGCCGCCGAAAATGGCTACCGAAACAGATGAGACAAACCCGACACTTTGTGCACGCGCTTGGGTCGGCACTTGTTCCGAAAGCACGGCGGGAAAGATCGCTGCAATCGAAGCCCAGGCGAGCAGCGCCAGCGTTTGTGCAAGAAACAAGGTGTAAGGTTCGGTGGTGACGATGATGGAGATGGGGTAGGTCAGCACGACCACCCCAATCCCCCAGGTGATCACCATGGGTTTGCGACCCACCCGATCAGAGAGCATTCCGCAAACCGGCAACCAGCATACGCAGATGACTTGGGCGAGCAGGCTGGCGATGTAGGCGCCGGTCGCATCCATGCCTTGGGCGATGGCCGAGGCAGCACCAAAAGTCACCCAGGCGTAATAGGTCACGTTAGCGGCCGCAGCCAGCATCACGATGTTGCGTGTCATCCGCAGGACTTCACCCTTGGATAACCTGCGGGGTGGCTGGGCCTGCTGTCGTTGCTGCTCGAATACATGCGACTCCTGGGCGCTGCGGCGCAGGAACAGCGCATAAACACCCAGTACGCCGCCGATGGCGAAGCCGATACGCCAGCCATAGTCTCCCATGGCCTGGGCACCCAGCAGCCAGGTCAGGGCGGCGGCGACTGCCGTCGCGCCCATGACGCCCAACGTGACGCCTACGTACACCGAACTTGACCACAAACCACGGTGCTTGGCAGGGGCAATCTCCGCGACATAAGTGTAGGAAACGCCCGTTTCACCCCCATGGGCAAGGCCTTGTATGAGTCTAAAGACGAGCAGGGCCGACGAAGCGTAGAGGCCAATGTCCTGATAGTTCGGAATGAGGGCGATACCCAGGCTACTGGCCGCCAGCAGCATCATGGTGATGACCATGATGGCCCGGCGTCCAAGGACATCGCTGAGGCGTCCAAAGAAAAAACCGCCCAGAGGTCGGGCTATGAATCCAGCCGCGAACACTGCAAGAGTGGCGAGCATCGCGGAGCGGGGGTCGGTCTTGTCGAACAGATTGCGGGCCAGGTAAACAGAGAAAGTTGCATAGAGCGTCCAGTCGAACCACTCAAGGGCATTTCCCACGGCGGCCGCGCGCAAAGATCCAAGGCGTCCTTGATGGGACGTCGAATTATTCATGTCATTCTCCAATGATGGATATCGGCGCAGAGGGGAGGGGCTGCATCAGGGAGGCAGCACATCGTCAAATCCCATGACCTGTAGCGGAACGTCTATCGCACGCTTGACGAGGCGATCAATCCCGCCGACATGGGAGACGTGGCTCCGCATCCGCTGCGCAGGGATAAAAGGGGTTGCAGTGGAATCGCACACGACCAAGCATCCCTTGGACGCGTTGTTGTTCAATTCGAACCGGAGTCTATGCGGGTGAATCCTGGCTATCTATGATCCTTCGTCTCGATGTTTTGTCCGAAACCCCGCTGCTGGTTTTGCAGCCGATTGTTCTTTGCAGGCTTTCTCCTGATTCGATGCAACGAATGTCGTGTGGTGGCCTCCTATGAAAACGAGCGGCGCTTCGGTTGGAGAGGGGCGACTGCGGTTTTTTCCATGACGGAGGTGATTGTGTCCATGACGGCAGCCGAGAAAAATCATGTCGACTGGCTGGTCGAACAATCGATGCTCAATACTGCGAGGAAGCGCGCCAAGCTCTACTCGGGCCAGGGCCGAATGTGGCAGCAGCCCTATGCGCATACTCGGCCTCGCGATGCCTCGGCATTGGCTTCGGTGTGGTTCACCGCGTACCCGGCCTCCATCGTTATCGGCGAAAATGGCACTGTGCTTGAAGCGCTGGGGGATGAAACCTTATGGCATGCGCTGTCGAGAATCGGTATCCAGGGCATCCACAATGGCCCTTTGAAAAGGTCCGGTGGCCTTTCGGGCACTGACTACACACCTACGATTGACGGCAATTTTGACCGCATCAGTTTCGAACTCGACCCGCAATTGGGCACCGAGGCGCAGTTGCAAGCATTGACCCGAATGGCCGCCGCGCACAATGCGGTCGTCATCGAAGATGTCATCCCGTCTCATACCGGCAAAGGCGCGGATTTTCGTTTGGCCGAGATGGCGTATGAAGATTACCCAGGGCTCTACCACATGGTGGAAATCCGCGAGGAAGATTGGCCGCTGCTGCCCGACATTGCCGAGGGGCGCGATGCGCAGAACCTCACCCCGCAGCAGGTCGACATCCTGCGGGACAAGCACTACATCGTCGGACAGTTGCAACGGGTGATCTTCTTCGAACCAGGGGTCAAGGAAACCGATTGGAGTGCGACACCGGTGGTGATGGGCGTTGACGGTAAGCCGCGTCGTTGGGTCTACCTGCATTACTTCAAGGAAGGGCAACCTTCGCTGAACTGGCTGGACCCGACCTTTGCCGCTCAGCAGATGGTCATTGGGGACGCGCTGCATGCCATCGATGTCTCGGGGGCGAAAATCCTGCGTCTGGACGCCAACGGATTTCTTGGCGTCGAGCGCAAACTCGAGGGTACCGCCTGGTCCGAAAGCCATCCGCTATCGATCACCGGAAACCAGTTGCTCGCTGGAGCGATTCGCAAGGCCGGCGGCTTCAGTTTCCAGGAACTGAACCTGACCGTGGACGATATCGCCGCCATGTCCCACGGCGGGGCGGATCTCTCCTACGACTTCATCACTCGGCCCGCCTACCAGCACGCCTTGCTGATGGGCGATGCCGAATTCCTGCGCTTGATGCTGCGGCAGATGCACACCCTTGGCATCGATCCGGGCTCGCTGATCCATGCGTTGCAGAATCATGATGAGTTGACCCTGGAGTTGGTGCACTTCTGGACCCTGCACGCCCACGATACTTACCTCTATCAGGGCCAGACCTTTCCCGGCAGCATCCTGCGCGAGCACATCCGCGAGCAGATGTACGAGCGCCTCACTGGAGAGCATGCGCCCTACAATCTGAAATTCGTCACCAACGGCGTGTCCTGCACCACCGCGAGCATCATCACGGCGGCGTTGGGGATTCGCGATCTCGAGGCCATTACGACGGCGGATATCCAGCAGATTCGCCAGGTTCATCTGCTGTTGGTGATGTACAACGCCATGCAACCTGGCGTGTTCGCATTGTCTGGCTGGGACCTGGTCGGCGCGTTGCCATTGCCGGCCGAACAGGTCGAGCATCTGATGGGCGACGGCGACACACGCTGGATTCATCGCGGTGCCTACGATCTGGTGGACCTCAACCCTGACGCGGCATTGTCGGCCGGCCAGATGCCGCGTCCGAAGACCCTGTACGGCAGCTTGCCAAGCCAGTTGAAAGATCCGGATTCGTTCGTCTCGCAGTTGCGCAAGATCCTCGCTGCGCGCCGTGCCTATGACATCGCCGCCAGTCGCCAGATACTGATTCCGGACGTCGAGCATCCGGGGCTGCTGATCATGGTTCACGAATTGCCGGCTGGCAAAGGTACGCAAATCACCGCGCTGAACTTCGGTTCGACCCCGATCACTGAAACCCTGCACCTGCCCAATATCGCACCGGGGCCGGTGGTCGACATCATCAATGAGCGGGTCGAAGGTGACCTGACGCCTGAGGGCGAATTCACCATTACGCTGGATGCGTTCGAGGGGTTGGCGCTGCGGGTGGTGAGCAGCTCACCGATGATCTAGGGCTCGGGAGGTCGAGGTGGTTGATCGCTCAACCACCTCATGGGGTTTCAAACGCTAGAGGCACTCTTGTTCAATGCCGCGCCGGTTTTGCGCGCATCACGTTGTTGTTGGGGCGTGACGACTTTGGGTGCGCGCATCAACAGTGGGCCAAAGGTCGCCAGGATAGCGAGCATGATCAGCGGGAAAAACATCAGCTTGCTCAAGCCGAAGTTGCTGACGATGACGGTGATGACGGCGGGGCCCATAAGCATTCCGGAGAAGCCGATGCAATTGACGATGCCGATGTTGCGGCCTGCATGTTTCGGGTCCCTGCGCCCCGCGGCGGAGATCATCAGGGGCGCGATGCAAGACAGGCCGAGGCCGAACAATGCGAAACCGACGATGCCGGTCAAGGCGGTGCCGCCAACGAGGGTGATGATCATGCCAAGGACGCACACTGCGCCGCATCCGAACACCACCCGTGCATTCCCAAACGCCGCGGCCAATCGATCACCGAACAGCCGTCCGACGAACGCCGCGCCGACAAAGATGGAGACTGCCATGCCGGCCATTGAGGTGCTCGTCGAGAGCTCACGACGAATGTACTCCTGACCCCAGTCGGCAATCGCATTTTCCCCCATCATGCTGCCCAGCAGCAGGACGCCCAGGCCAATCATCACCAGCAGCGTTTTGGTCGATGGTCGCTTGCCGGCCTCGTCAGGCAGGTGTGCGCTGGCTTGCCAATCGCTGGTTGACGGCAGCGGGACGTCATTTTTGCCGAGCAACCATCGACTGAAAAAACAGCCCACGATGAACAGCGCCACGCCGAGCACGGTGTAGGGCACTTGCACGCTGTCGGTGTAGATGCCGGTCAACCAGCTGCACACCATCCCCAACAGAAAGCCGCCCAGCGAATAGAACGCGTGGAAGCCAGACATGATTGAGCGCTGGTAGAAGCGTTCGACTTGAACGCCATGGGCATTCAGGGCGGTGTCCAGTGCGCCGCGCAGGAGCCCAAGGACCACGCCGAAGCACAGCGCGAACCAGAAGCCGCTGACGAACCCCAGCGGGATGATGGAGAGCGGATAGGCGAGTGCGCACACCGTAATCACCGGCTTTGCACCAAAGTTATCCAGGAAGCGGCCCACCCATAACGCGCCTGCCGCGGAACCCACACCGATCCCGAGTGCAATCAAGCCGAAGTTCGAATCCCCCGACTCGCCGGTAAAACCCAGCTGCGCCCTGAAAACGCTTACGCCTGTCGACCAGATGTACATCATGGCGCCGATCATCATGAAACCCAGGAACGTCGCGATGCGTGCCTTGCGTATATGGCTGGGTATGGGTGTTCTTTGAAGGTTGTTCATCAGGCTGCGCCGTCCCTTTTGTTTTTGTGAGGGTGTTCGTCTGTATGAAAACGAGTGTTTATGAGTTATACGTATAACTCGTCTAAAAATAACATCGCCAGCCCACAGCTTGTCAATCAATTTACGATCCGTGGCTAGTCATCTTTGGCATCTGCTCCAACTTTGTGCAGGGTGAAGCCGCATTGCTTTGTGTCGGCGCATTGGCTAACCGATTATTTTAGGTTATACGTATAACTTTCATGCCTGAACGGAGAGGTTTGCGTGTCGTCTCAAGAATGGGAAATGCCTTGCGCCACCCCGGATATGGCGGTTTATCGGCTGACGTTCCTCATGTCGGGCCTGTGCATGGGCGCCTGGGCGCCGCTGGTTCCCTATGCTCGCACTCGGGCCGGAGTCGATGACGGTGCGTTGGGTTTGCTGTTGCTTTGCCTTGGCCTGGGCTCACTGGTGATGATGCCGCTTGCCGGTGTCCTGAACGCGAGGAAGGGCTGCCGCTTTACCATGCACATCGGCATCGCATTGGTATTGCTGACGTTGCCGATGCTGGCGACGACTCATTCGTTCGCCGGCTTGATGGTCGCCTTGACCGTGTTCGGCGCTGGGTGTGGCGCGGTGGATGTGACGATGAACGTTCAAGGGGTGATGGTCGAGCGTGCCACCGGCCGATCGTTGATGTCCGGTTTCCATGGCTTGTTCAGCCTGGGTACGATTGTCAGTGCCGCAGGCATGACCGCACTGTTATGGCTCGGCGCTACGCCATTGCTGGCGAGCAGCGCGGTGATGGCGGCACTGGTCGCATTTGTCCTGACTGCCGGCCGTCAGATGCTGGGACGAAGCGGTGAGGAGGGTAGTCCGATATTTGTCAGGCCTGACCGCAAGGTTTTGCTGCTGGGCACACTCTGCCTGCTCGCCTTTCTCGCTGAAGGGGCGATTCTCGACTGGAGCGCGGTCTTTCTCACCGAGGAACGCGGGGTTGAGCACTCCATTGCCGGTCTGGGGTACGCAACGTTTGCGGTGATGATGGCCTTGGGGCGCCTGAACGGTGACCGGATTGTGCTGAAGCTGGGCTCGCGGGTAGCGCTCATCGGCGGTGGTTTGATCGTCGTCCTGGGCTTTTTGATGGTCGTACTGATCACAAACTGGTGGTTGAACCTGGTGGGGTTCGCGGTCATCGGTGCCGGCTTGGCAAACATTGCCCCGGTCTATCTGTCACTGGCCGGCGCGCAACGGGCCATGCCCGGCGAGTTGGCCATCGCCGCGGCAACCAGCCTTGGCTACCTCGGTATCCTGATGGGCCCTGCGGTCATCGGTTTTGTCGCGCACTCCACCAGCCTGTCCGTCGCACTGCTCGCTGTTGCCTCATCCATGATTGCGGTGATGATCAGTGCGACTCGACTGATACCGAAGGTTTGCGCTCAACGGTTACACTGAGCTCATGTTTTCATAACCTCCCATGAGGTTTTCAAAAAAATCGGGAAGCAAGCGATGGCATCCGTTTCAATGAAAGATGTAGCACTGGCGGCGGGGGTGTCTCAGCCTGCGGTGTCCTACGCCTACAATCGTCCCTCCAAACTGTCGCAAGCGCAGCGCGAGCATATCCTCGAGGTCGCGGCGTCCCTGGGCTATCCGGGGCCGAACGTGCTGGGACGAAGCCTGCGCTCGGGCAAGATCGGTGCGATCGGGTTGATGATGATGGACAAATTGTCCCTGGCGTTCGCCGACCCGTGCACCATTGCCCTGTTGCGTGGGATCAGTGAAGTCGGCGAGTTGGAAAATGTCGCACTGACGCTGTTTCCCCTGAATAACAACCGGCTCGTCGGCCGGGCCCAGGCAGAGAGTCACGGCAGCCTTGCCTTGCGCGGCCTGGTGGATGGTCTGATCATTTCGACACTGCCGGACGATCACCCGGCGGTATTGGCGGTGGTGAAACAGAACATTCCGTTCGTGGTGATCGATTCGCCGCTGGTGGAAGATTCTTTCTTCGTCGGGATCGACGATCGAGGCGCCGCCCAGACTCAGATGCAACATCTGCTGGACCTGGGGCATCGCAAGATCGGCATCATCATCGACCGGCTCAATCCTGACGGTTATCGCGGGCCGATTGGCCAGCAACGCTTCAAGAGTGCCAGTGAGCGCATCGTCAGGGAGCGTCTGACCGGGTATGTGGAAGCGGCGGGCAGGGCCGGCCTGGCATTTGAGGACCTGAGCATCATCGAAGCCGGTGGGCTGGATTCCACGTCCGGGCAAGCGGCAGCGTTTACGCTGTTGACCTCCAACGATGTCACGGCGGTCGTGGCTTGCTCGGATGTCATGGCCATCGCTTGCATGAAAACCGCACATGCGCTCAACCGTAAAGTCCCGCAAGCGCTTTCCGTGATCGGCTTTGATGATATTCCCGAGGCTGTTCAGCTTGGCTTGACCACCATTGGCCAGCCGATGGTGGAGAAGGGGCTGTATGCCGCACGGATGTTGACAGAGCAGCTGAATGCTCCGGCAGGCTCGCGACTCGAACCGGAACGGAAGATCTTTTCCACGAAACTCATCGTGCGGACTTCGACGCAGCAGGTACAGCCGACCGATGCTTGAGAGGTTGCGCCAAGGCCGCAGTGTGGAAATACCCTGCGGCTGTTTTCAGGTGGGTTTGCCGGTCAACCCGGCAGGCACTTGAAACTGGCTGCAACCCGCAGGGCATTGGCAGCGATGGTCAGCGCCGGATTGACCGCAGCCGAAGAGGGGAAGAATGAGCTGTCGACCACCCAGACGTTGTCCAGGTCATGCAGCTTGCAGTTCACATCCAGTACGCTTGAAGCGGGATCCTTGCCCATGACGGCGGTACCGCATTGGTGCGAGTTGGTGGCGATGCCCATCCGTGCCCTGAGAATCAAGGGATAACCTGCCTGACGCATGACTTTACTGGTTTTGCTTACCAGGCCTTCATGGGCTTTGAGGTTGTTCGGCGTCCAGAGCACTTTGATTGCATCCCGTTGCCTGTCGTAAATGACCCGGTTGTCCTGTGTCGGTAGATCTTCCGAGGTCAGGTACAAGTCGACGCTATGGTCCGTAATGTAGCGCGAGGCGAATTTTGGAAGCCATGGGCGCATGGCGCTGATCATCGGCTCGCGGATCTTCCCCAGCATCTGCACATTGCCAAGCGGATACGGATTTTGCGGACTGGCGCGGTACCAGTCGTTGAGGGCAAGGGTCTTTTGAAAGGTCACCTTGTTTTTGCGCCGCGGGTCTACTGCGAGCATGAACGTGCTGTTATGCACCATGTAGTTGCGACCCACTTGCCCCGAGCTATTGCCCAAGCCCTCAGGGTGATGCTCGTTCGCTGATTTGAGCAACAGGGCGGCGGTGTTCACCGCTCCGCACGCCAGGACGAATCGTTTCGCACGAAGTGTCACGTCGCGGCCAGCGCTGAGCCCATGGGCCTCTGTCACCGTCCGACCGTCCGCGCCTGTTCTCAGTTGTTTGATCAGGGTACGGGTCAACAACTTGATGTTCGGGCTGCGCAGGGCCGGCCTCAAGGCGCTGACTTCAGCATCGGCCTTGGCGTCCACGAGGCAAGGATATCCATCGCAGGTCGAACACAATACACAATCACCGCCGTCGCCATAATCCACGGCCGCAGGCATCACGAACGGCTTGAGCCCTGAACGGCGCATGCTCTGCTCCAGTGGCACCAGCGCCGGGTCATGTTTGAGCGCAGGCTGGGGAAAAGGGCCCGAGCGCCAGGGGTCGCTGGGATCCGAGCCCGCCGAGCCGTGAACCCGATAGAGTTTTTCGGCTTCGGCGTACCAGGGTTCCAGGTCGGCGTAACGGATGGGCCATGCCGGGGACACGCCTTCGGCATGCTGAATTTCGGCAAAATCCTCTTCACGGAACCGGGGCAGCATGGCGCCATAGAATTTGGTGTTGCCACCGACGTAATAAAAGACCCCGGGGGAAAAGGGTTGGTTGGATTTATCCAGCCACTGCTCGGCATTGCGATAGCGGCCTTCGGCGAACACCGATTCGGCGCTCCAGTTCTGTATTTCACGGGGCAGGAAATCTCCCCGTTCGACGATAACGATGTCCAGCCCGCTATCGCGCAGGGCATGGGCAAAGGTCGAACCGCCCATGCCCGAGCCAATGATCACTACGTCACAGTTGATATTGCCATCTGCATCAGGTGTCACCACGTCGAGGGCGCGCTGATGGCGCGGCGCCCCCGGTTGTGGATTCAGCTTTGCATGATGCGAAATCAATGCATCACTCATTTAAGCCGCTCCAGGTTTTACAGGTGTTGTTCGGAGTTCCGGATTTGCCAGTACTCGTCCTGACGTTCGTCGGTGATGTACTCAGGAATCGGGAAGTCCCACCAGCCTGGGACCCAAGGGCCTGCGGCGTCGCGATCGGTCGGGATTTCGATCAGCACCGGCACGTTCAGGTCCAGGGCTTCCTGAAGGGTCGGCTCGAGATCCTCAGGGCGCTCCACACGATAGGATTTCAGGCCGAAGGCTTCGCCGACGGCTTTGAAATCCGGGCTGTAGGGCGTGCCGTCCGGATGGTTGAACTCGGTGCCGATATGGCGGCTGGTTTGCTTGCGCTGGCCACCACGGATCGACATGTACCCGGCGTTGTTCTGGATCATGAACACAACAGGGATGTTGTTGGTCACGCAGATCGCAATTTCCTGGGAGGTCATCAGGAAATCGCCGTCGCCCAGGATGCATACAACCGGTTGGTTCGGCGCCGCCAGCTTGGCCCCGATAGCCGCCGGGACGGCCCAACCCATGGAAGAGAATCCGCCAGAGGTCAGGTGGGTGCGCGGGGTATAGACAGGAAAGGTCTGTTTGACTGCCCCTTGAGTGTTGCCGGACCCGACCACCACGATGGTGTCACGGGGGAAAACCTTGCGCAGCGCGCCCAACGGACGTTGAGAGGTAAACGGGAAACGGTCGGAGTCACGGCGGCCGGCCAGTTTGGTTTCCCATTCCTCTTGATAGCCGCGCAGGTCGCTCATGTACGCCTGGCGATCCACCGTCTGGCCTTTCAAGCCTTCCACGATATGGGCCAGCGCGTACTTGGCGTCGGCACAAATGCCCACGGTCACCGGGTAATTCTTGCCGATCTCGTGCGGGTCGATGTCGATGTGGATCAACTTCGATGGCGGAATTGCAAAGGTCACACCCTTGGCATAGCTGGAGGACGACCAGTCGGTAAAGCGGCAACCCACAGCGATAATGACATCGGCGGTGGAGGCCACTTTGTTGCCGCACATCGTGCCGGTTTGACCGACGCTGCCGGCGAACAGCGGATGATCCTCCGGGAAGCCGCTTTTACCGTTCCAGGTCGTGACCACGGGTATTTTCCAGGCTTCGGCCAGGGCAAGCACTTCGGCGCTTGCCTCCCCCGTGATGACGCCGCCGCCGATCACCAGCACCGGGCGTTTGCACGCTTTCAATTCCTCAACCGCGCGGGCCGTAGCCGCCGGGTCCGGGAAACACTTGCCGATGGGGGTGCGTTCTTCCAGGGTGTGCAGGGTCACGTCAGCCGCTTCGGCCTGAACGTCCATCGGTATTTCAAGATGAACCGGACCCGGGCGACCAGTGACCATCGCGCTCCAGGCACGGTGCATCATGAAGGGCAGATCTTCGACGCGGGTGGCGACCCAGTGGCGCTTGGTGACAGCCTCAGCGATTTTGGGGAAGTCGTTGTCGGTGTAGCGTTCCAGCTCTTGCAACAAGCCATGGCCGCGCATGTGCGTGGGTGGCCCGCCGGTGATCAGCATCAGGCTAGTGGAGTCGGTGAAGGCCGTGGCCATGCCGATCACGGTGTTGGCGGCGCCGGCACCGATGGAAGTGACGGCGGCCATCGGCTTGCCAGACACCCGGTAGTAACCATCCGCGAGATGAACCGCACTCTGTTCGTGGAAGACCTGGATGAATTTGAGTTTCGAGTCTTCTTCGAGGAAGGCGTCGGTGAGGGTCCAGATCCCGTGGCCCGGGATGCCAGCGACGTATTCGACGCCGTAATTTTTCAGGGTTTGGGCCACGATCTGGCTGCCGGTCAATTTAGTCATGACAGGACTCCTTGGGTTGATGAAAGTGTGGTGGATACGGTGGATTTACCGGTGTTTGCCGTGCGCCCACGGGTTGCCCAGTTCAGGCCCTGTTTAGTCAGGCGGCGGATGTTCGGGTCGGCCAGGTTGCTGGTGTCGTGTCCGATCGAGTGATAGAACACTCGGCCTTCGCCCCACTGACGAACCCAGGCGACCGGGCTGCGATTGCCCTTGATCCAGGGGAATGGGTTGCCGTCGAACGTGGTTTCGGCCAGCACATGAATGTTCGGGTCAACCTGCATGTAGTACTGCTCGGACCGAACCTCGAAATCCTCGACGCCCTGCGTGACCTCATGGGTGCGATCAATGATGTTGACCTGGTAAGGATGGGGAAACCCTTCGCCCATCGGGTGCTCAAGAAACGAGCCGCCCAGTACCCAGTGGTACTTGAGGCTGGCGCGAAATGCCGCGCCGGCGCCGTGCCAACCCACCAGCCCGGTGCCGCTTTCGATCGCTTCGAGCAGGCGGTTCTCCTGTGAAGCGGTCAGCGTTTCCGTGGTGACCGCATTGTTCCAGCCGATCACGATCAGGTCGTAACCGGTCAAGTCCCTGTCCAATGTGAAGATGTCGGTCGACTCTTCAACGTCGAAATCCAGCTCCTGGAAAACGGTCCGTGCCCATGCCGCGATTTCGTAGGGGAAATGGCCGGGCCAGCCACCGTACAGATACAAGACTCGACTCACGGTTGATCACCTCTTTAGGTTGGGTGTGATTATTAAGTTATACGTATAACCGTTTATTTAAGCTATCACTCAAAACCGAGGTGTCAATCCCTTGATCGCTTTTTTAATGTGAAAGCCTAATGATTGCTCGTGGTTAAGACGTGAATCGACGATTCAGCAAGGCTTCCGGGCGAATTCGCTCGGGAGATTTTTCATGATAAGAGGTTATACGAATAACAGCGTGGCCGTGCTAGAGCGGTCAGCGCTTGCACGAGTGCTTCAGCATTGCGTCTGTCCTGCGTCAGATCGCGTCATCAATAGGTAGGCTGCGAAATTGCCCGGGGCAGGGGGGTAGGAAAAGATGGATGTCAGTGCGAGTGCATGCCGCGTGCATCAAGAACTACCTGGAGCAAATTGATGATTCGTTATCTGAAAAAAAGTAAGCCTGTCGAAGCTCAAGCCGAGATCGCTGCCCAAGTCCGCGATACGGTCGAGCAGATCATCGCCAATGTCGCCAAGAACGGAGACGTCGCCGTTCGGGAATACTCGAAGCAGTTCGATAAGTGGGACCCGGTCTCTTTCCGTCTGAGCGATGAAGAGATCGCCGCGTGTGTGGCAAGCCTGTCGGAGCAGGAAATCGGTGACATCACCTTTGCCCAGGCGCAAGTCCGCCGCTTTGCCGAAGTGCAAAAAGCCTCGATGCATGATGTGGAAGTCGAAACCCTGCCGGGCGTGATCCTGGGCCATCGCAATATTCCGGTGAACTCCGTGGCCTGCTACATCCCCGGTGGAAAATACCCGCTGCTGGCGTCGGCGCACATGAGTGTGCTGACCGCCAAGGTGGCGGGGGTGAAACGCGTGGTCGCCGCGGCGCCGCCGTTCGACGGCAAGCCGCATCCGGCCATCGTGACGGCCATGTACCTGGCGGGTGCGGATGAGATTTATTGCGTTGGCGGTGTACAAGCGATCTCCGCGTTTGCACTGGGGACCGACACCTTCAAGCCGGTCGACATGATCGTCGGGCCAGGCAATGCGTTTGTTGCGGAAGCCAAGCGTCAACTGTTCGGTAAGATCGGCATCGACTTGATCGCCGGCCCGACCGAAACCCTGGTGATTGCCGATGACAGCAGCGATGTGGAAATCATTGCCGCCGACTTGCTCGGCCAGGCTGAACATGGCGTCAACTCCCCAGCCGTATTCTTGACCAACAGCCCGGAATTGGCAGAAACCCTGCCGGCGGAAATCGAGCGTCAATTGACCATTTTGTCCACCGCCCCCGTCGCCTCGGTCGCCTGGCGTGACTATGGCGAAATCATTCTTTGCGACACCGTGGACGAGATGGTCCAGGAGGCCGACCGGATTGCTTCCGAACACGTGCAAGTCATGACCCGCGACCCGCTCTATTTCCTTGAGCACATGACCAACTACGGCGCGTTGTTTCTCGGAGAGCGGACCAACGTCTCCTATGGCGACAAGGTGATCGGCACCAACCACACGCTGCCTACCACCGGCACCGCGCGCTACACCGGCGGGCTGTGGGTGGGCAAGTTCATCAAGACCTGCACCTACCAACGCGTCCTGACGGATGAGGCCTCGGTGCTGGTCGGTGAATACTGCTCGCGTTTGTGCGGTATGGAAGGTTTCGCCGGGCACAAGGAACAGGCCGATATCCGCATTCGTCGTTACAAGCAATCCGCCTGAGGGCGGCCAATCAGTTATTGCACTTGGCGAGCGGACAGCGAGGAAGGGGTCGTTTCTCGGTGTAGCTGGTCACGCTTACCGTCTTTCCAAGTGTTTTCAGGCTCCCCATTCGGGGAGCTTTTTTTTTGAGCCGTGGAAAAAACGCTTATTCCAGGCTTGAATCAGAGGAGCGGTGCGATGGGTAGCTTATCGATCAAAACGAGAATTACGCTGGCCGCCGGGGGGTGTCTGTTTGCGATGGTGCTCTGTCTGGTGGGTTTTTCGATCCATCAGATGCGCGATACATCGGCCATGGTCAGTCAGTCCAGCACGGAATCGTTGTCTCTGGCGTCCATGCGGTACCTGGAGGCGACGGGGTCTCTGCAGGCCAGTGGCATCGAGCAGCGATTTCGTAGCAGCATGATGTTCACCCGTTCCCTTGCGACCCAGATTGTCATGATGCGCCGTCAGGCCCGTCAAAATGGCTTGGCACCGATGCAGCTGCGTGGCGATCTGTACCGGCTGCTTCGCGCCCAGGTCGCGATTACGCCGGAGATACTCGGGGTCGGCGTCTCATTCGAGCCCAATGCACTGGACGGTGCCGACGCGAGCGCTATCAACGGCGCCGACTTCTCCGGCAATGCCGTCGGCCGCTTCGGGGTGTACGTGTCTTCGATGCAAAACTTCATCCTCGAAGAGAAGGAAATGCAGGATGACGGGGATCCTGCAAAAGAATGGTGGAACTGTCCGAAGAAAACCCGCAAGCCTTGCCTGATCGAGCCGTATTCCTTCCTGCTGAACGATGTACCCACCTTGACCTCCAGCATCGCGATACCGTTGATGGACGGCGGAAAATTCATCGGCGTGGTCAGTATCGATCTGCCGTTGAGCAGCTTGCAAAACATTGCGCAAAAAGCCAGTGCATCGTTCTTCGAGGGGCAAGGACAATTGACCTTTGTCAGCGCTGGCGGTGCTGTCATGGGCCGGAGCGGCGATCCCGCCTCGTTGGGGAAAACCATCAAGGATATTTTCCCGCAACAGGCGGCGGATATGTTCGAGGGGGCGAAGTCGGGCAAAGTCCTGGCAATCGATAGGGCCGGTGACACTCGCGTCATGCTTGTCGTGCCATTTTCACCCATCCCCAATTCGAGCCATTGGATGACCGTCATCGAAGTGCCGCGCGCCACGTTGATGGCCTCGGTTGCGGCGTTGCAGCAAGTCCTGGAGCAATCGAATCGGACGTCGGTGATGGTGCAGGTGGCCACCGGGATTGGCGTCACCGTGGCGGGGATATTGCTGATGGGGTGGTTGGCGGTGAGTGTCACCCGGCCCATCCGCCGGGTGTCCGCGATGCTGGAAAACATCGCCAACGGCGAGGGTGATCTGACCCAGCGACTGAGCGCCGAGCGCCGCGATGAAATGGGCGTGCTGGTGGGTGGGTTCAATCGCTTCCTCGATAAGCTGCAGCCCATCATCGCCCAAGTCAGCCAGAGCGTCCTGGACACGCGCTCCACCGCCGACCAGGCGTCTTCGATCGCCACCCAGACCAGCAGCGGCATGCAGCAGCAACTGCTGGAAGTCGAACAAGTCGCGACGGCCGCCCATGAAATGAGCGCGACCTCCCAAGAGGTGGCGCGAAGTGCGTCCATGGCGGCGACCGCCGCGCGAAATGGCAATGCCGCTGTGCGCTCTTGCAAAAGCACCATCGAGACCGCTGCGCATTCCATCCAGTCGCTGGCGGCGCACATGAGCGGCGCCATGAACGGGGTGCGCCAACTCGCCGACAGCAGTGAGGAAATTGGCAGTGTGCTCGATGTGATCCGCACCATTGCCCAGCAGACCAATCTGTTGGCGCTGAATGCCGCGATCGAGGCGGCAAGGGCTGGAGAGACCGGGCGGGGCTTTGCCGTAGTGGCCGACGAGGTTCGACACTTGGCCCAGCGCACCCAGGACTCTGTGAGTGAAATCCAGGGTGTCATCGAGAGCCTACAGGGCGGCACACGCGAGGTGGTGAATGCCATGCAGAGCCAGCATCGCCAGGCCAATGCCAGTGCCGAGCAAGCCCTGGAGGCTGTCGACGCGTTGGCCAATGTCAGCCAAAGCATCGAGATCATGACGGGCATGAACCTGCAAATTGCCAGTGCGGCCGAAGAGCAGAGCGCAGTGTCCGAAGAGGTGAACCGTAACGTTTCGGCCATCAGGGATGTAACGGGTGAGTTGGTGGGGCAGGCTGATCGATCGGCCCGGATCAGCCACTCCTTGAACGATCTTGCGAACCAGCAACAGAGGCTGATGAATAACTTCAAGGTCTAGGGAAACTGAAAGGCGCTGCGATTGCTGATCAAAAAAAACGCCGGATCATGGGCTTGTTCAAAAGCGCATGATCCGGCGTCGACGTTACGGTTGAACCCGGTGCTGAGTTGGCAGCGGTGGTTGTTCCCGCTCCATCGCCCATCAGGCTGGAATCACCACGAAGCTGTCTGGTTTGCAGGTGAGCGCGACCTCGGCTCCGGGTGGCAGGGCATGGCTGCCCGGGGTAGGCAGTTGTTGGCACTTGAGGTCCAGGGTGCCGCCGGCCACCGCCACGCGGTAAATGACGCGGTTACCGATGAACGATGTGTCTTTGACTTTTCCGGCGAATGCCCCGTCGGCCAACGGCGTGCCTTGAGCGGCTTCAAGGCCGATGGTTTCGGGACGGATCGACACATTGACCGGCCCGGCCCCCAGGCTGTTGCCGGCCGCGTGAGCGTAGCGACCGAAGGGTAGATCGACATAGCCGCTGCGGGTGTCGCCCAACCCGTAGGTGCCGGCGACGATGTTGGTGTCACCGAAAAACTTCGCGGCGAACAACGTGCGCGGCGACCAATACATCTCTTGTGGCCCACCGATCTGCTCGATGCCGCCCTTGTTCAGCAGCACGACGCGGTCGGACAGGATCATCGCCTCGTCCTGGTCGTGGGTCACATACACGAAGGTGGTCGATGTCTCCTCGTGGATTCGCTTGATCTCGTTAAGCATGTGGTGGCGAATCTTCAAGTCCAGTGCCGCCAACGGCTCGTCGAGCAGCAACACGGCGGGACGGTTCACCAATGCCCGGGCCAGCGCGACACGTTGTGCCTGGCCGCCACTGAGCTCGGAGATCCAGCGATTCTTGAAACCTTCCAGTTGAACCAGTTCGAGTGCCTTGGTCACTTCACGCTTGATTTCATCCTTGGGTTTTTTCTTCAGGCGCAGCCCGAAAGCCACGTTGTCGAAAACATCAAGGTGAGGAAACAGCGCGTACTTCTGGAACACCATGTTGACGGGGCGGTGTTCAGGCGCCAGGGACGTGGAGTCCTTGCCATCGATCACGACTTTGCCGGTGGTGGGTTCTTCGAAGCCCGCGATAATGCGCATCAGTGTGGTCTTGCCGCAGCCGCTTGGGCCCAACAAAGTGAGGATTTCGTTGCGTTTTACGGTCAGGTCGACTTTGCCGAGGGCGGTCAGGTTGCCGTAGCTCTTGGAGATTCCGGTCAGTTCAATGCTATTGGTCATGGCGATTACTCTGCAGTTTCAGCACGTTCAAGTTCGAGACGACGACGGCGCAGGGTCATGACCAGGCCGGCGGTGACGATGATGGCGATGGTCACGACCAGCATGAATACCGAGGCGGCATTGATAGTGGGGCTGACGGCGCGACGCATCATCGAAAGAATCATGAGTGGCAGCGTGGTATCGCTGCCGGTGACGAAAACGGTGATCAGGAATTCGTCCATCGAAAGCGCGACCGCGAGGATCGCGGCGCCCGCAATGGTCGGCCCGATGATGGGCAGCGTCACCAGCCAGAACGCCTTGAGTGGGCTGGCGCCCAGGTCTCGCGCCGCTTCCTCGAACGACAGATCGAAGTACTCCAGGCGTGAACGCACGGACTCGACGAAGAACGGGAAAGTGAACAGCGTATGGCCGATCACGACGGTCAGCAGCGAGCGGGGCAAGCCGATCAACGAGAAGAAAATCACCAGCGCGATCCCCAGGAACAGACCGGGGAGGGCGATTGGGGCGAAGTTCATGAAGGCAAAGGCAGACTTGACCCGACCTTTCATGCGCATCAACGCCAGTGCTGAGAACGTGCCCAGCAGCGTGGTGAGCATGGCCGAACCCGCGGCGACGATCGCGCTATTGGTCAAGGCGGTCATGAAGTCCGAACTGCTGAACAGCGCCTCATACCATTGGGTGGAGAAGCCTTCGAACGGGAACGACAGCGAGGCTGACGAATGAAAGCTGAACAACGCGATGATCGCGATGGGCGCGTAGAGGAAAAGCATGTAAACGTAAGTGAATAGTCTGATCATGGCGGTCACCTTGCATTTTTATTGGCGGTGTTCAGTCGTGGTAGCGTTTGCCCGGCGCCAGGTTGGCGGCTCGCAACACGCCCAGCAGCAGCCCATACACCAACATGAAGACCACCAGCAGCAGGTACGCCATCGCCGCTCCCAGCGGCCAGTTGCCGACCGAACGGAACTGGTTGGCGATCACCAGGCCGGTGGTCATGGCGTCCCTGCCGCCCAGCATCTGGGGGGTGACGTAATCACTGGCAGCGAGGACGAAGGTGAACATGAACGAGCTGACGATGCTCTTGTGCGCCATCGGCATGATCACTCGCCACAGAATGGTGTTACCGCTGGCGCCCAGGTCCGCGGCGGCTTCCAGGTAATCCTTCTTGATATCGCGCAAGCCCGATACCAGCAGCAGAAGGGTGAAGGGCAGCATGATGTGGACCAGGGTCAAGACCACCGAAAACTTGCTGAACACCAGCCAGTCCAGGGGCGTATCGACCAGCCCGAGGTGCAGCAGCGTGGAATTGATCACGCCGTTGGTGCCCAGGATCGAGCGCCATGCGTAGACCCGCACCAGATAGCTGGAGAACCACGAGATCAGGGCCAGGTACAGCACGGCGTTGGAGCGCGTCCGATAAACAATGTAATAGGCGACCGGGGCGCTGATGACCGTTGACAGCACCGCGGTCCAGAAACCGTTTTGCAGGGCGATCCACAACGAATCGTAGAACCCATTGGCACTGAGGGCTTTTGCATAGTTGGCCAGCGTTGCGGCAGGCTCCATGCTGAAGGGTCTGGCGGTCCAGAAACTCGCGACGAGCAGCAGCGCCGAAGGAATCAGGAAGAACACCACCAGGAAGAACATCGGGGGTGATGCGAGCAAGTACCCACCCAGGATTTTCTTGTCGATTTTCACCGGCTTACCCGCCTTCGAATCCCTGGCATCGAGAAGGATGGGCTCGCTGTTGTTGACTACGTTCATGATGATTGTGCCTTTGCTTTTTGTTTCGATAACGAGAGCGTCCTGGCGAGCGCATACACGCTAGACGAGTGCTCTTCTGAACCTTGCGAACGGCGTCGACAGGCCACGAAGCGCCATCGAACAGAGAAGAGCGTGTTCGCAAACACGCACTTCGGGTAAGCGTCCGTTCAAGCAGGTCTACGAGTCGGACGAATTGATCCCAGCCCTAGAACGAGCCTTTGAAATTCGCCCACTGATCGATCCATTCGGCATACGTCACATACTTATCGGAGCTCAGAGGTGGCTGGCCGTAGAGTTTCGACTTCTCGAAAAAACTGTCCAGATTCGCGTAGTCAAAGGTGTTTCGAAGGTCTGTCGGAAGCAGTGGCACGGCTTTCGTGTTGACCACGCCGGAGAACATGGTGGTCGCCATTTTGGCCTGGGTTTGCGCTTCGAGCGTCTTGTCGATGAACTCCAGTGCCAGCGGTATATCCTTGGCCGTTTTCGGGATGAACAGCGCATCGCACCAAAGGGCCGCGCCTTCTTTGGGGACCGACAAAGCGGTTTCCACGCCACGCTTTTTGGTCTCGCTCGGCGTGTTGGCTGACGCTGAGAACACCGCATCCACTTCGCCTGACACCAGCAGAGAAACCGCGTCCCCCGAAGAAGCGGCAAAAACCCGGCATTGATCACGGTACGGCTTGAGTTTCTCGAACGCGTCGTCGAACTCGGCGCGCGTCAGGTTGGGAAATTTGTCGCCATAGCCGGCAATGATCGCGATGAGCGACCAATTCGATGTCCCGTCATCGACGAAGGTCAGCTTGCCCTTCAATTTCGGGTCGAGCAGATCTTTGTATTCAGCAGGTTTCTTGACCGCTTTCGGGTTGTAGATGATGGTGTTCATGCCCCACAGCAGGGGCACGCCCCATTGCTTGCCATCCCAGTACCAGCGGCTGCCTTTGTAGAACAGCGGGAGGATATTTTCCGCTGAGTAGTTGGGGATCCTCGAGGTGTCGATCTCCTTGAGCAACCCCATTTCCTGATAGATGGTCTCGTAGCCCAACGCGTACATGGTCAAGTCAAGCTGCACGGGATCGGAGCCGGCCAAGCGGGCCGTAATGTCGTCCTGGTTGCTGGCATAGCTGGAACGGACGGTAATGCCACGCTGCTTGCGCCATTCGGCCAGTTCGGCGTCACCGGTTTCACCTTCCCAGCCAAGGATTTCCAGGTGCCCACCCGCGGCAGCAAATGCGCTGGGCATGAACGAGCCCATGTACAACCCGGCGGCGGAGGCGGCAGCCCCTAGCAAAAGTGTGCGGCGCTTCAAGCTGATCGAATCCAGATCAATGCCGGTGAGTCCATAACCCGTGTTTGTGTCTTTTTTCATTTCGAGTTCCTGCCTGGGTGGTTTTTGTGAAAACGATTGGGCGACTTGCAATGGCTCTGGCCCGGCTGGTTCCCCGGGCAGATCCTTTTGTATGCAGTCCTGTAGATCGGCAGTGTTATGGCCAGCATTGTTTCCATGAGCTGGGGAGGTTGGCGGTGCTGACATGCCCGTTGAGAACATCGCGCACTGGGTCTCCACTGGTCCGATTGACTCTTCCTTGGCTGGGCGGCGCCGCTTTACTGAAAGTTGCAGGTAAAGGCTTGAAGCGGCGCGCCCAGCGCTTGATAGGCTCGGCTTGTTGTTTTCATGGATCGAGTATTGGCCTGGCAGGCAGGGCACTCAATTTCGCAGCGCCTATAAAAGCGACGCACTATGACGCATCGAAGTGACCTAATCGGCGCAGCTGACGCGCCATGACACGTGTGCTTCTTGAGCAGGCGAGGGATGCGGGGCATCTGCGTCAACGTGCGTCTCTTTTGCCCTCGGTGCGAAATTGAGCGGTGCCAGGTGTGGGCGAATACTCCCGTGGCGATCCTGAAAAGGGCGGAGGTGCATTCGCCCTTCACGCCTGCGCTTGATTGATTGGAGTGTCTTGTGAAACTCACGGGTGGGCAGATTGTTGCGAAAGCGCTGAAAGCGAATGGTGTCGACTATGTGGCCGGCATACCGGGTGACGGCTCATGGTCCCTGGTAGAAGCGCTGCTGACAGCCGGCACGGATGTCCCTTTCATTCAAGTCATGCTGGAGCCAAGCGGTGTTCATCTTGCCGACGGATATTTTCGCGCCTGCGGTCGGCCGATGGCTGTTTTGCTGGCGGGCCCGCTGGGTATTTCGACGGCGCTGGGTGCAATCGCCGATGCGTCGGCGCAATCATCAGCCATGCTGGTCATCAGCGCAGATGACGCTAAGTGCGATGATGACAGGCTGGTAACCGCCTCCGGCGGCGTCACGAAAGAACACCGGCGGGTCTCGCAGATCGAACAGTTGCCGCAGGCCCTGCGTAAGTCCTTCGATACGATGTTCAGTGGACGCGTAGGTCCGGCTAGTCTGAATATTCCGGCGGCCGTCCAGGACGTTTCGATTGACGTCAGCCTGGCACCCGCCACCTTGCGCGCCAACAGCGAAGTACCGCGGGTAGGTTCACGGCTGAACATAGTCGCTTTGCCTCAGGGGGCGGCGGCGGGCGGGCTCGACGACAGCGCCAGTGACGTCTCGCCCTTGACGGTCCACAGGCCTTTGGCTGCGTTGCGCTCGATCCTGGAGAAGGAAGCCATCCTGGTGGTGGGCGTCGGGCCCCTTCAGGCCATCGCCCGCCAGGTGTTTCCCCTCTACCATTCGGGCACCCGCCTGTGCGCCGCCAATGTCGGCGCGCAGGGTTGGGCGGTGCCCGCGGCGATTGGCGCGAAGCTCGCCATGCCGGCGCGCCAGGTGGTGTGCGCCGTGGGCGGTGGCGATTTCTTGCAGTCGATGCAGGAAATGGCCGTGTGCGTGATGCACAGCATTCCCGTGGTATTCCTGGTGTTCAACAACAGTGGCGGGGTGACAGTGGGCGACATGCAAACCCCTGCGCTGGAGCAGCACCGTACCGGTGAGTTCAACCTGCCGGATGGCAAACCTTATTCGCCCGACTTCGCCGGTATTGCCAGGAATTTTGGCCTTGATGCCTGGCGGGTGGAGCACGCCTCGCAACTCGATTCGACGTTTACCAGGGCGCTCAATAGCAAGGGGCCGTCGTTGGTGGAGGTGATGATTGCACGGGATTCTCCTGCGAATAACGACGTCTGCGGGAACCATGGCTGACCTGTTGCAGGACGGCCTCACATCAAAACTTCTGAAGAGGGATCACGCGATGGGTATTTTGGACTGGAAGCACTGGATCGTCATTTTGGTGGTGGTTGTGCTGGTCTTCGGCACTAAAAAACTGAAAAACCTGGGGGCCGATGTTGGCGAGTCGATCAAGGGGTTTCGCAAAGCCATGAATGACGATGAAGAGCCCACGCCGGCGCCCTTGCATCAAGCTGATGCTGCGGAAGCACCCAGGACCCTCGACGGGCAGCCTCGTCAGGTCTGACTATTGACGAGGCGGTTGTCCCGCCGCCTCAGTCCTGGCCGCCCCACACGATAGTCGCGTTGTCACCGGTCATGTATTCGCGCACTTCCAGCGGCAGTGACTGATCGCTGGGCAACACGACGGTTGCATTGCGCAAGTGGTGCTTGCGGATCTTGCCCTTGTCCACGAGCCCCAGTGCCATGCGAGTGGAGAAGGGTTGGCGGAATGAGGATGACGCCACCCCGGTGACCAGGCCGAAGAGGAACCGGATCGGTCGGCGATGCTGCGGCGTCAGAATGGAAAACGTCATCTCGTTACGCTGCTTGCCTTCGAAGTCCACCAGGAACAGGCGGTCGCCGAGAAGCAGGCAAAAACCATGATAGGTGAACGAGTAGCCGATCTTTCCGCTGCCATCGAGCAAGGGGAAGCGTTCTACCGTGACGTACTGGACCATGGAGTCGGCGCGATACAGGCACGTGACTGAACGCAGGATTCTTCCCTTGTAGATCGAAGAGTTGTGGTAGCGGTAATAGACGCCCAGATAGTCTTCAAGCAAGTCGGCGGATTGTTTTGCCAATGGCAGGAAATGATTGAATTGCGCCGAGGCACGCAAGGCCGTCGGCAGTTCGTTTTCATACCCCTCGTAAAGTTTCTTGAACTCCGCAGGTGGCCGGAAAAGATCTTCGGCTTCCATCATGAAGTAACGGCCGATCTTCTGAAGAATCTTTTGGGAAGGGACGTGCTGGCCCACCAGGTACTTGTTGAACTGCTGGCGATTGACATCGACCTTGCGACACATGTCCGCGACCGACCGGCAGGACTCCACCAATGTGCTGAGATTTTTTTGCACGTTTGCCTGTAAGTCGCTACGAACCTGCTGGCGCTCGGGGTGCGAGGTGGCGGCAGTTAAAGACATGGGGGGCGTGTCTCCTCGGCTGGGCATCGTGGTCTCGATCTGGTCAGTTCGAATAAGGTGGTGGTTATAGCGGTTATCAGTGGTTATGGGTTAACCCTGCAATAACCTGCTTAAACTCAATCACTTGAATATCTTTTGAAAGGCTCAAGCATGTTTCATGCCGTTACGTGGGCATTCAGTTACAAGTATCAAGCATTGCTGTTGCGTCAGATTGTAAGCGGTACCAGGGCTTGTTCGACAGTCATCGTCGCTCTTGAAAACACGTCGCTTCTGCAGACCTTGGCTAACTGGCCGGGAAACGTCCAAGTTACTCTCGGCCCCAGGCAGTAACACATTGATTTCTGCGGAGTAACACCGGGGGCGAAAGTTTGCGCGAGACGCTAATGATCTTCGCCAAATTGACACTTTTCCGGTGAGTTGCTTCGGTCTGCGTCAGGTTTTGTTGTAGTGCGAAATGGAGAAACAAACCCTCGCCATCGATACTCGCCTCGGTGCATTTGCCATTGCTGATACCCGGCAATGCCCGATGAGTACCATCCATTGAAGTCTTCGAGCTGTATCGAGCGTGCTCGACTTTGATCGGTCTCATGCGTGGCACTCCGCCACGCGTCAATGAAGTTGGGCTTTGGTGCTCAGAATAACGGTGTTGAGGAAAAGCAATGTCTAGCGAACTGCATAGAGCTGCATATTCAGTACTGCTTCCAGCGTTCGGTGATTTGAGCCTGGACGACAATGTTCGGCGTCATCTGAGCCGAGGTGGTGTGTCTATTTTGCTGGGGGAAACCCGGGATGAGTATGTCGGTCGAGACATGAGCCCGGCACGAAAGAGCACCGAGTCCCAGGCTGATTTTGTCAATATCGCTCGAGAAGCGACGACATTGGCCGGTGCACCGGTGCTGATCGCAGTGGATCAGGAGCTCGGCGGTATCGAACGTCTCCACCAATTGGTCCCGACAGTCGCATCCAGGGAACAGCTCAAGGATCTGGGTACACAGGACATCGAACAGCGCTGCTTCGAGATGGCCTGCGTGGCGCGCGGCCTGGGCGTTAATCTGTTCCTGGCACCGATCGTCGATGTCGTCACCGGCGCCAACCCATGGCTGCACAACCGACATCTGGGCGCCGACCCCGTTGAAGTGAGCCGGGTGTCCTGCGCCTTTATCCGCGGGGTGCAGCGCGCGGGCGTCATCGCTACCGCCAAACACTTTCCCGGTCACTACGTCACCGAGGCTGATCCGGCCATCGCTGAAGCCACTGTGCCCGGGCCACTGGAATTGCTTCACGACAACCTTGATGTATTCAAGGATGTCATCGCCACCGGCGTGCTAGCGGTGATGCCAGGGCCTGCCGTTTTTCCGGCGATAGACCCTGATCATTGCGCATCGACCTCATCCAAGGTCATCGGAGTTTTGCGTGACACCCTCGGATTCGATGGCTTGATCATTTCAGATGACCTGGATGCGGTGTCCATCCTCAGGAGCAACTCGATCACGGACACCGCTGTGGCTTCGCTGGCGGCCGGCGCGCACCTGTTACTCGTGTCCAGTGAGTCGGGCCTCGATGCTATTGCTGAAGCCATTGTGGCGGCTGTCCACGACGGAGTGCTCGACCGCCAGGTTCTGCTCGACGCGGCCTCGAAGGTTCGTGAGCTGGCTGCGGCCCATAACACCCCTACAACTCAACGCGGGGTTGACCATGAGCTCGATTGAAAGCAAGGCCTACAGCGTCCTGTTTCCGGTCCTGCTCGATCTGGAAATGAACGACGACGTGCGCAAATTCCTGGGCAGCGGCGGGCGCAGCCTGCTGTTTGGCGAGACCGCGCAGGAATATGTCAGCGGAAAAATGAGCGCGAGCCGCCTGGCCTCGGAGACGCTGGAAAAATGGCAAGGGTTTACCGATGCGGCAATCGAGTTGGGTGGGCCGCTACTGTTGGCGGCAGATGCTGATATTTCTGCCGTCCACCGTCTACAGGGCATCGCGCCTGCGCTTCCCGAACCCGAACGGGCCAGGGCCATGGATGTGGCTGAGCTTGAAGAGGCCTGTTTCCACGTTGCAACGGCAGTCCGAAAGGCCGGTGTGAATTTGCTGCTGTCGCCGACCGCCGACGTGCTGGCTGGCACCAATGTGTGGCTACAGGGGCGAACGCTCTCCGATGACGTAGGCCGGGCCGCGGCCATGGTGGGCGCCTATGTGCGTGGTGTGCGGCGTGCCGGGATGGCCAGCACACTGAAGCACTTCCCCGGACATCCCGTGTTGCTGTGCCAACCGTCGATCGAGGAGGCGGTGGTGACCGAGTCGCTGGACCAGCTGCGCGGCTATTGGCCTGCGTTTCAAGCCGGGGTGAACGCAGGCGCGGACGCGGTGATGATGGGGCCGGCCATTTTCACGGCCTGCGAACCACCCGCTGCGGCCTCCGTTTCGCCTGGGTTGATCGGCCTGCTGCGACATGAGTTGGGGTTCAACGGGTTGGTCATGACCATCGATCTGGACCATCGCTCCACGATCGGCAACTCATCCCTGGGCGAGGTCACGGTGGCGGCGCTGAATGCCGGGGCGGATCTGTTGTTGCTTTCCGCGAAGGCGGTGCCCGAGATTCCGCAGATCGTTGGCGCGATTGTAGCTGCTGTAGCTGCGGGCACCTTGGCGCAGGAACGCCTGGATGCCGCTGCGCTGGCCGTCTCAGCATTGGCCAATCGCCTGGCAAGTTTTGGTTCGTAACGCCTGGAGCTCCCATGAATACTCAAAAAAACATCTTGGCCTTGCACTCCACAGTCGCAAAACACTCGACGTTGGCGATGGACATCGACATTGCGACAACGGTGGGTTTCGATGCATTGGAGATCTATGGCGGCAAACTGGAAGCGTATTTAGCGGCTGGTTATTCCGAGCTGGAACTCAAAGCGTTGCTCAAGGGTATGCCTGTCACAGGGATCGGTTACCTGAGGGACATCGAACGCCAGGGCGCCGAGCGCGATGATCTGCTGAAGGAAGCGGAACGGCTTTTCCAGTTGGCCAACTGGGTCGGAGCCAAAGGCGTTCAAGTGCTCACCGGGCCTATCAATGTCCAGGCGGTGATCGATTACCAGCAGCATGGCAGGAGCACTCACTACACCGGCCTATTGGGTTTGGACGAGGCCGAACAGTGTGCGTTGACCGCCAGAAATCTTGCAGTACTGGCTGATCTGGCCAAGCAGTATGGCGTGCTTCTTTATCTCGAAGCGTTGTCCTGGACGCCACTGAATACGCTGGACCATCAACTGCGGCTGATTGATCTCACCGAACGCGACAACGTCAAAATGGTGATCGATTACTGGCATTGCTTTACGTCCGACGTTAAGCCGCAAGACATCGCGCGTTTGAACAAAGACCTCATTTATGGCGTGCACGTATGCGACTCGCTGCCGTTCGAAGGGAGGATCCCCAACGAAGAAGTACTGCGGGATGTGCCGACGGGCAGCGGCATATTGAATCTGCTTGAGTGGACGTCCGCAGTGAGGGCTACCGGTTACGAAGGATGGTGGAGCTGTGAGCTGTTCTGCAAAAAACAGCAGCAGCAAAACAGTTATGAGGTCGCGAAAGATTTGAAGACGCTTCTGACCCGACTCGTTGGGCTGTAATGCGCTGCTCATTCGAATCCAAAACTCCTCTTTTTCAATGTGCACCCTCTTAAAGGTCTTAAGTCGTCATGGTGGATTTCATCGTAATCGGAGGTGGTTCGACAGGCTGCACAGTGGCATCGCGACTCAGTGAAGATGCCTGTGCGTCAGTGGTTCTTTTCGAAGAAGGGCCACGCGACCGCAACCCCTACATTCATATTCCCGGGGCCTACTACAAAACCGCGCAAGGTCCGCTGCTCAAGCGGTACGCGTGGGAGCCCACCGAAGAGCAACGCCGTGTCGAAACACCGACCATGGTCCAAGCCAGCGTGTTGGGAGGCGGGAGTTCGGTCAATGCGATGATTTACATACGCGGCGTCCCCGCCGATTACGACGGCTGGGTCGAGCAGGGGGCCGCAGGATGGTCTTATGAAGACGTATTGCCGTACTTCAAAAAAGCCGAGGATAACGAACGCTTTTGTAACGACGTCCATGGTGTCGGCGGACCACTGGGTGTTTCCGACCCCATCAACATCCACCCGCTGACCAAAGTGTGGCTGCGCGCTTGCCAGCAATACGGGCTGCCGTACAACGAGGATTTCAACTCCGGCAAACCAGAGGGCTGTGGACTTTATCAAATCACCGCCAAAAACGGTTTTCGAAGCAGTGCGGCAGTGGCCTATCTGGCCCCTGCCAAGTCACGCAAAAACCTGCAGGTGAAGACCGGTTGTCGCGTCATCCGGATTCTGACCGAGGGCAACAAAGCCATTGGCGTTGAATACATCGAGAATGACGTGAGCCACACCCTGCACGCCGAAAAAGAGATCGTGTTATCGGCTGGCGCCATCAACTCGCCCCGATTATTGATGTTGTCAGGTATCGGTCCTGCCGCGCAGCTTGGCAAACATGGCATCAAGGTCGTCAAAGATTTGCCCGGCGTGGGTCAGAACCTTCAGGACCATATCGAAGTGTCGCTCGTCTATGAACTGACAGGACCCCACAGCTACGACAAGTACAAAAAGTGGCATTGGAAAATGATGGCGGGCTTGCAGTACGCCCTGTTCAGGCAAGGCCCAGCGGCCTCCAACTTGATTGAAGGCGGCGCTTTCTGGTGGGCAGACAAAGCGGCAATCAACCCAGACATCCAATACTTCATGGTCGTCGGCGCGGGCATCGAAGAGGGGGTGGATTCTGTTCCAGGGGGCAATGGTTGTACCTTGAACCTGGGCCAGATCCGTCCCAGGTCCAGAGGGTACGTCGAACTGTTTTCAGCGGATCCACTGGCGCCCCCACGCATCGTGCCCAACTATTTTTCTGACCCCTATGACATTGACAGCCTGGTTGATGGTTGCCTGGTGGGTGAAGAGATCATGTCCCAAGCCGCTTTCAAGCCCTACCTTGCAAGGCGTCATGTTCCGGACGAGGCTGTGAAGTCTCGAGAAGCGATGAAGAAATTCTGCCAGGAAGAGGCCCATGCAGCGCTGCATCCTTCCGGGACCTGCCGCATGGGGGTGGATGAACAATCCGTTGTCGCTCCAGATCTCAAGGTGCATGGCATTGAAGGGCTGCGGGTAGCGGATGCGTCAATCATGCCCACATTGATCTCAGGGAACCCTAATTCGGTGTGCATCATGATTGGCGAAAGAGCGGCCGACATGATCAGGAACGGCCAATAGGTCGATACTCAATAGGACACTTCATCGAGGCGCGGCCGTGATAAGTGCATACTGTCATGGCCGTGCCTTTTTGGTTCATGCGTAGTTGCCGATCAACCACAACGTGCAACAAGTACTTAACGCCAATAGCAAAATTCCGCTGAGCATTTTTGCTTTGAGTCCAAGTGAAGGCTTCGTTTCAATGGGCTTGGCCCTGGGATCAAAAGGCTTCAAGCGGAGTCTCGTTAGCTGGCCTGTCGCATAAAACACGCTGTGCATGGCATGTACCCCTTGTGAGTCGTTTCTGCTCAAGTGGAGGCGGACCAGTGCCTCTTTTGGGATGGGAGCAATCTGCATGCCATCGTTGGAGCGGGCTCGTCGGAGTGGGGACATCCGCTACGCTGATCGGAGCTGAGCTTCGATCGCAGTCTTATCGATGACCGACCAGACCTCGCGGATCCTGCCGTCCTCGAACGCGTAGAAGACGTTTTCGGCGAAGGAGATGCGTGTCCCATTCACCGCCAGGCCCAGGAATTCCCCAATCGGCGTGCAATTGAACGCCAGGCGAGCCGCCAATTTAGGTGGGTCGATCACCAGAAATTCAATGGCGAAGCGCAAGTCGGGAATGGCCCGATAATCCGCTTCCAGCATGCTTCGATAGCCGTGCAACCCTAATGGTTTCGCGTTGTGAACCACATCCGGGTGCACAAGATGGCCCAGGTTTTCCCAGTCCTGTGCATTCAGGCAGGCGATGTAGTCGCTATAAAAATCGGCAAGGTTCGGGCTCATGGGGCTGATTCTCCTCATCATGTCTGTTCTTGCTTTTGCGATCCTAGGTCCTGTTGTCATGTCTCATCAAGGCAGTGAGCAGAACAGAAAGTCACCGGCGCAGGCATTGACAATGGTCATCACGTCGCTGAAGAGGCGCCGGTCGAGTTGGCTTGCGCACTGGAGGAGCCCCAAGGCGCACTGATTGTTCACCAATCGTGTTCCATGCCATCGCCTGAAGGCTATTGATGGGCTTTTCATTGAGAATATCCTTCGTGCATCCGTGACCCGGCACAACAGAGCGCATCGTAATGAACAGCCCTCGTACTCTCTACCAGAAACACATCGATAGTCACACCGTCGCTACTCTGGACGATCAGGGGCATGTATTGCTCTACATCGACCGCCAGGTGGCCAACGAATACACCAGTCCCCAAGCTTTCAGCGGGCTTCGCGAAGCGAAGCGGGGTGTCTGGCGTCCTCGCGCGACGCTGGCGGTCGTCGACCATGTCAACCCGACCAGTGCGAACCGTATTGCGGCCATGCCCGATGCCGATGGGGCCTTGCAGGTCTCGTACTTCGAAGAGAACTGCCGGGACTTCGGTATCGAGCTTTTGGATTTGCTGGACAAGCGTCAGGGGATCGAACATGTGGTCGCGCCGGAGCAGGGTTTCATCCTGCCGGGTATGGTGGTGGCCGCGGGCGACAGTCACACCACGACCTACGGGGCCCTGGGGGCGCTTGGTTTTGGTATTGGTACCTCCGAAATCGAGCATCTCCTGGCGACCCAGACGCTGGTCTACAAGCGTCTGAAAACCATGCGTGTCACGGTCACTGGCAAACTGGGCATGGGTGTTACCGCAAAGGACATCATCATGGCCTTGATCGAAAAGATCGGCGCGTCGGGAGCGACCGGCTACGCCATTGAATTCGCCGGTCCTGTCATCAACGCGTTGAGCGTTGAGGCGCGGATGACCATCTGCAACATGGCTGTGGAGGCCGGCGCACGGGGTGCATTCATGGCGCCCGATGAAAAAGTGTTTGCCTACGTCAAATCCAAACCCCGAGCCCCCCAAGGCGAATATTGGAAAGTTGCTGAAAGAAAGTGGCGCGAGCTGTTCACCGACGAAGGCGCGGTGTTCGACCGCGAAATCCTGTTGGATGTGGATGCTCTGGAACCTATGGTGACCTGGGGAACCAGCCCGGACCAGGCATCGTTTGTTGGTGGCAGTGTTCCAGATCCGACGTCCGTCGACGATCCGATCTTGCGCCAAAGCATGCAGCGCGCCTTGACCTACATGGGGCTGGAAGCCGGCATGGCGTTGAGCGACGTGCAGATCAGCCATGCCTTCATTGGTTCCTGCACCAACGCGCGCATCGAAGATTTGCGTGATGTCGCACGGGTGGTGAAAGGCAGGAAAGTCGCCTCGACGGTGCGGGCGATGATCGTCCCCGGATCAACGTTGGTGCGTGCCCAGGCGGAGGAGGAAGGCCTGGCCAGGATCTTCCTCGATGCCGGTTTTGAATGGCGCCAATCCGGATGCTCAATGTGCCTGGCCATGAACGATGACGTACTCGCCCCGGGTGATCGTTGCGCATCCAGCACCAATCGAAATTTTGAAGGTCGTCAGGGGGCGGGCGCACGGACCCACCTCATGAGCCCGGCGATGGTTGCCGCTGCGGCCATCCGTGGCCGCCTGACGGACGTACGCCTGTTGGCCGAGGAGGCTTGAACCATGGAACCTTTTGAGATCGTGACTGGGAAAGCCGCGCCATTGCTCGCGCCTAACATCGATACCGACCTCATCATGCCCAAGCAGTTTCTTAAGGGGATCGATCGGAGCGGTCTGGATAGAGGGGTGTTCTTCGACCTGCGTTTCCTTGAGTCTGGCGAGCCAAATCCCGACTTCATCCTCAATCAACCGGCATGGAGCGGGGCCAGTTTCCTGGTGACAGGGTCGAACTTTGGTTGTGGTTCCAGCCGTGAGCACGCGGTATGGGGACTCAAGCAATGGGGGATTCGTGCACTGATCGGAACCAGCTTTGCCGGCATTTTCTACGACAACTGTCAGCGCAACGGCGTGCTCGTCATACAGCTTTGCGAAGCGCAGCTACAGAGGTTGGTTCGCGTCGTGAACAATGGGGCCACCGCGACGATTAGCGTCGATCTGCCGAATCAGCGGATTTGGCTAAGTGAGGGTTCGATCATCGAGTTCACCCTCGACGCGCTGCGCAAGCAATCGTTGTTATCGGGGCTGGACGCTATCGGCGCCACCTTGCAGCGAGCCGCGCAGATTCGTGATTTTGAAGCGCGACACTACTCAGAAACCCCGTGGTTGAACTGAGTCCACAGAAGCGCTTGCCGACCGCGGCCATCGAGCGCTCAAGCGAGGGAGAGCATTTTGAAATGCGCCTCGAAGAACTCGATGCAGGCCCTTAGCTTGGCTGACTGGCTGACCCGCGTCGGGTAGATGGCCCAGACATCGGCGCTCTGGGCATAGTCAGGCAGCACGTGGACCAGATGTCCGCTTTCAAGCAGGGGCTTCACGTCCCACAAGGAGCGCAGGATGATGCCTACGCCACTCAGCGCCCAACGCAACACAATCTCGCCGTTGTTCGATGAAAGCGGACCACTGACGCGGATCGACTCTTCAATGCCGTCTTTCGTCAGATTCCAGATGCCAAACGCGTTGTTACGCTCCTTGAGCACCAGGCAATCATGCCGGGCCAGATCATCCAGGGACGTCGGGACGCCATGCTTTTCCAGGTACCCAGGGGTTGCACAGAGCACCCTGCGGTTACTCACGAGTTTCTTTCCCAAAAGGTGTTGGGGGAGGTCGTAGCCCACCCTGATTTCGAGATCGAAGCCTTCATTGACGATATCGACCATGCGATCAAACACGTCCAGGCGAATCTCCAGTCGAGGGTACCGCTGCGAAAGCGCGGCGACCGCGGGCGCGACATGGTTGCGGCCAAAACCGAAAGAGCTGCAAATATGCAGGCTTCCCTGCAATTGCTGGCGGGCGTCGGTCAGCTCGCTGATGAAGTCATCCATATCCCCCAGCAGTCGAGTCGCGAAGACGCGGACACGTTCGCCGTCGTCGGTCAATGCGACACGTCGGGTTGTGCGGTGCAACAGCTTCGCGCCCAACGCGGCCTCAAGGACGGAGATTCGCTTGCTGACATACGCTGGCGAAAATCCCAGCGCCTCGGCGGCATTACCAAAGCCGTTTTTGCGGATGACGGTGAGGAACACGCGCAGGTCCTCAGGCAGCAAGGATTGTTCTCGATGGGTAGGTTTGCGTCTCATGGCCTGGATTATTCCAATCATGTTATCGGAGTCAGTTTGCAATGATGCGCTAAAAGTTCATGCAACCCGTTGCCTGTAAATGCTTATCGAGCATATTCCGGAGACAAGCTTTTAGCACGCCCGCCTGGAAATGAAAATTAACGCCGGAGCCTTGGCACGATATTGATTGGATATGGCCTGGAATGGCCGATTTGTAGTGTCATTGGTTAAAGATATATGGATAAATTCTGTCCACTTGTCAGCGTAATTTGAGTCTTTATGATTGGCGCACTGAGTACTCTAGAAGAGGTTGTCATGGCGCAGTTATTTGAAGGTTGCGTAAAAGTGATCGTGCCCTGTGGTTCATTAGGGGCGGGTGTTCGAGAAGACGAAATCGCTTATGGGTTGGCGGCGGGTGCGCAAGTAATCGCCACGGATGCAGGTTCAACGGACAGCGGCGCGGCCTATCTTGCACTGGGCAAATCCAAGAACAACCGAGGCGCGGTAAAACGTGACCTGACGATATTGATGAAAGCGCAGTCACGATCCGGTGTGCCGATCATTGTGGGTACCGCAGGACAGGCGGGCGGTAATCTCAATCTGGAGTGGACGCGCGATATTGCCTTGGAAATCGCAAAAGAATTAGGGGTGACACCGAAGATTGCACTCATCTATTGCGAGCAAGACAAGGGCACCATCAAGAAGCTGAACGCAGAAGGTCGTATCACGCCGCTCCCGCCTCATGGCAAGCTGGAAGACGCGACGGTGGACAGTTGTGAACACATTGTCGCGGCTCTGGGAGTGGAACCCTTTATCGCCGCCCTGGACGGCGGTGCTGATATCATATTGGCCGGCCGGGCGACCGATACCGCCGTCATTGCCTGTTATCCCATCTGGAAAGGCGCACCGTGGGGCCCGTCCTGGCATGCCGGCAAGACGGGCGAATGCGGCGTGCAATGCGCCGTAAATCCCACGCTAGGATCGGGAATCTTGCTGAGTGTTGATGCGAACGGCTTCGAAGTCGAGCCGTTGAGCCAGGACAACCAGTGCACGCCCCATAGCGTCTCGGCCCATATGCTCTACGAAAACAGTGATCCATTCCGGTTGGTAGAGCCCGGCGGCATCCTGGATGTTGCCCAGGCGCGATATGCCGACTTGAATGGACGAGCCGTGCGGGTAGAGGGTTCGCGCTGGGAAACAATGCCCTACACGATGAAGTTGGAAGGGGCCTCCGCCGGTTTATATCAAACGATCATGTTGGTGGGCATTCAGGACCCGGATGTACTCAATGATATCGATGGGTTTCACGATCGTTTGCTGGAAGCGCTTTACGCAAGAACCCGCCAGTCTATTCCTGCCGAAGAGTTGGGCGAGTTTCATATTTCCCTGCGTATGTATGGGTGGAATGGCGTCACCGGTGTAACGCCGCCTGCTGGAACATTACCGCCGCCTGAAATAGGTATGTTGTTTGTAGCGACTGCCGCCACTCAGGACATGGCCAATACAATTGCTCACGCCTGTAATCCCTACTTCTTTCATTATCCCAGTGTCATGGGCAAGGAATTACCTTCGTACGGATTCGCATTTACACCTGCGGATATACCCAGAGGACAGATTTATGAGTTCAAATTGAATCACGTGGTGCAACTTGAGAATCCCATGGAGTTGGTCCGTCTTGAATGGATTGAGCTGTCGGACAGGTCGATAGCGATGAAGGAGCTTGCACAATGACTAAGTTGCGTGATGTTTGCCGGCATGTTCGATCCAAACAAGCGGGGCCGTTCTGGATTACGTTCGATGTGTTTTTCAACGGGCGCGAGAATTTCGAGCGTTATTGTGATTGTGCGGCATTGTCCCCGGCGCAATTTGCCAGGCTCTACGGCACCGACCCCGAACGGGTCAAGTGCATTACGGTGCCGAACCTGGAAATGGTCAAGATTTCCTATCCCCGTGCGACGCCACAAGGCGGCATGGTCGAGCGTGACATGCACGCCGGCCAGCAATACGTCCGCTTGCTTGATGTAGTCATCGACTGAGACGGTGGGCGCCACGTCGCGCCTTGACCTGTTCGCCTCATGGACGAGGACTGACCCACCTGTTCAACCCGAGGTAGTTATGACGGACTCGACCGTTGCGATGCGGCTTGCACGCTATGCCCACGCATTCAGAAAACAGCACTTGCCTGAAGCGATCATCCACCTCGTACGCCAGCGCTTCATCGACAGCCTGGCGTGCGTGCTGGGTGCCTATGAGGCTGATCCGGTAAAGGCCGCCGTGCGTTATGCCGCCGCCAATACCGCGAAATCATCCAGCGTATTTGGTACCAACCTGCAAACAACGCCGGAAATCGCGGCCTTCACCAATGGCCTGATGGTTCGTTTCCTGGACTATAACGACGGCTATATGGGCCTGGAGCCGGGTCATCCCAGTGACAACATTCCAGCTTGCCTCGCCGTGGCGCAAGCCGAAAACGCAACCGGCGTCGAACTGATTTCGGCCATCGTCCTGGCCTATGAAATCCAGATGCGTCTGCAGGATGCGGCAAGCTTGAACAAGCGTGGCTGGGACCACGTCAATTACATCAACGTCGCGATGGCAGCTGCGGCCTCCAACCTGATGAAACTGAACGTGGCGCAGACGGAGCAAGCGATCAACATCGCCGTGAGTGGTCACTTGGCCATGCGTCAGGTGCGCAGTGGGGCGTTGTCCGACTGGAAGGGCTGCTCTGCCGCCAACGCGGCGCGTAATGCCATCTTCGCCGCCCAGTTGGCGCGCCATGGCATGACAGGGCCATCGCCGGTCTTTGAAGGTGAGATGGGCTTCTTCAAGCTGGTTTCGGGACCGTTCGAACTGGATACGAATCATTTTGGTACACCCGCCACAGGTGATTACGCCATACGACGCTCCCTGACCAAGACGTTCCCCACCAATGGCGAGTTGCACACTGCTGTCTGGGCGGCGCTGGACATCCGCAAGCGGATCGAGGGGGTACAGGATATCGCCGCCATTACGATCGAAACGTCCGAATTCAACCGTCGGGTGCTGGCCGATAGCCCCGAGAAATGGTTGCCGAGCACCAGGGAAACAGCAGATCACAGCCTGCCTTATAACGTGGTCCGGGCTTTGCTCGATGGCGATATCACGGTGGGCTCCTATCGCCCTGAGAAGATTGCCGACCCTGCGGCGATTGCCTTGATGAACAAGGTCAGTGTCGTCGAGGACCCGGCGTTGACCGCTCTGTTCCCACGGCACCTGGCCAATCGTGTCAGCGTGACCTTGGTTTCCGGCGAGCGCATCGTGAGCGAGAGGATCACCGGGCCCGGGTCAGTCGAAACGCCGATGACCGATCACGATTTCGAACGTAAATTCCGGCGCATGGCGATGCCGCATATCGACGCATCGGCACAGGCCGAAGTGTTGGAGTTCGTGGCTGGCCTTGAAAGGCAAACCGAGTTCCAGCCGCTGTTTTCGGCGATGGCTGTCTCGTAGCCGGTCTGTCGCTTCAAAGCGTACCCGCCAAAGGCGCGACCGAGCGGGGGCTTAACGGCGGGCAGTCTCGGTGGCCCTAGGCAAAGTCCCTACATAATGGGCGCGAGCGCGGGAATCATGGTGCTGGTTGTATTGCTCGCTGGCATGGGCTATCCAACCGATCATGCGACCGACGCCCGCCAATGAGATTTCCTGTCCATGCAGCCCCAACTTTTGGCCGATGAAGCTCACCAGAAGGATGAATTCCGGTGGGTATGCTACGAGTTCCGAGGCCACCGAAAATGCTTTCTGCAGTTTTGCGAAGTCGCTGTCGCCCTCGAACGTCGCCGTCAACGCCGCCATGAGATTGCTGGCTCGCGGGTCGTTGATGGCATGGACGTGGGGGCCGAAGCCGACAATGTGTCCGTCTTGGCTGTAGCGCTGCAAGATAGGTCGCGCAGGGTCAGCGGCCGAGCAGATTTCCTCGATCATCCGGCTGGCGGCTTCATTTCTGCCATAGGCGATTTTGTGACCCCGGGCTGCGGCAAGTCCGGCAATGACCGCGTAGTAGGGGGTGGCCCCGGTCGTGGCGGCGACACGGACGCTGTGGGTGGTGTGATCCAACTCGTGGTCGATACTGAGGATCAGCAGGCGCCGGATCAGGTCGGCGTACTCCGGTGGAGCGCCGCAGGCCTGGGCGATGAACTCGTGCAAGGGTTGCGCACTCGGCTCGGTCGCTCCCACCACCAAGGCGGCAAACCATCTCACGACATCTGCGCCCGTGCGCGCGTAGCTGTCCGTGGAAAGGTCGAAGGCCTTGGGATTTTCTCTTTGCACCAGTGGGAAAAGCGCGATGGCTTTTTCCGGAGCGGACATGTGTTCGTAGATCTTCAGCAGCTTGATGCTGTCTCTCGGTACACGGGGCAGCGACGCGCCGAACGCCGACGGCACTTGCCAGATCAATTCGGCGACTTCTTCAACCGTTGCGCGGTCAGCAAGCTCGACGACGTCATGGCCCCGATAAAATAGGCCATCATCGGTGATCAGCGTAATCGCGCTATCCGACGGTGACGAGCGCCTGGACACCTGCTTCTCTCCCGCCGGGCGCTTGACCAGGCGCTGGATGTCTTCGGCCCAATAGCGGCGCTTGGGCGAACCCGGGATCTTGAGGGAACGGATATTTTTGCGGCTGACGTAGGCATACAGCGTCGGCAGGCTGATCCCGAGCATGGCTGCCGCCTCTTCTGCCGAAAGATAGAGGTCTTCTTGTTCTGGCATGGTGGGTCCGGTCAGGTTGATTGAAAGACGTACATGTTTATTAGATATAGCGTCATTTCGTCAATGTCTGCAAGAGGGCGGTTTTCGTTCAACCCTGTCCTGCGTCGTTTCTCCAAAATAGTACGATTGACGGCGGATATTGACGAAAAAAATCAAGATTTACAGGCTTTCACCCCCTATATAGATTTCGGGTGAGCAGAAGTTGTTCACATTGATTTTCGATGACTCGATAACAATAAAAACGAGAAGGTGAAACGCATGGCTTGGTTAGGTTTCGCAATGGTCGCCACGTTTATGGCATTGATCATAAGCAAGCGACTTTCTGCAGTGACGGCACTCATCCTCATTCCGGTTGCTTTCGGGCTGGCCAGTGGGGTGGGGCCGGAGCTGGGTGGGATGGTGATGAGCGGCGTCAAGCAAGTGGCGCCCACGGCACTGATGTTGATGTTTGCAATCCTGTATTTCGCGATCATGTTCGACGCTGGACTCTTTGAGCCCGCCGTGCGGCGGATTTTGCGGTATGTCGGCAATGATCCGCTTCGAGTTGTGCTGGGCACGGCCTTGTTGGCTGCCGTTATTTCGTTCGATGGGGACGGCGCGACGACGGTCTTGATTGTCACCACCGCTTTCCTGCCGCTGTACCTGCGTCTGGGGATGAATCCGCTCATCCTGGCGTTGATGCTCCTTTTGACCAATACCGTGGTGAACCTGATTCCCTGGGGGGGGCCAGTCGCCCGCGCCGCCAGTGCCCTTCACCTTGATGTGGCGCCAATGTTCCTGGGATTGGTACCGGCCATGTTCGCGGGTCTTGCCTACGCATTCGCCGTGGCGTTCTGGATCGGCCACAAGGAGCGGCGCCGCTTGGGTTGGACGCCCGGCACCCAGGACGTTGCCCCGCGGGAGGTCGCCTTGCCGACCGTGCAATCCGACACACAGCGGCCGAAGCTTTTCTGGGTAAATCTGGCGCTCACCGCAGGGCTCATGTACGCCATGGCGACTGGGTTGGCACCTCTGCCGATGTTGATGATGGTGGGGTTTTCCCTGGCCTTGCTGATCAACTACCCGCGTTTGTCGGAACAGAAGGCGCGGGTCGCGGCCCATTCTGAAAGTGTCCTGATGGTCATCGCCCTGATCTTCGCTTCAGGTGCGTTTACCGGGATCTTGTCAGGCACCGGAATGATCGATGGCATGTCGGCGAAAATCGTCCAACTGATTCCCGACGGCGGCGGACAGTACTTCGGCATCATTACCGCACTGGTCGCCTTGCCGCTGAATTTCCTGTTGTCCAACGACGCGTTTTTCTTCGGGATCTTGCCAGTACTGGGAGCGGCAGGTGCCGAGTACGGTATCGACCCGATGCACATAGGCCGCGCGGCGGTACTGGGGCAACCTGTCCATGCACTCAGTCCGTTGGTAGCCGCGGTTTATCTCATCAGCGGGATCATCAAGCGCGACATGGGGGACATGCAACGCTACTGCCTGCTCTGGGCCATCGGCAGCAGTCTTGTGCTGATTGTGACAGCTGTTATTACACGGGCAATTATCTGATCCATTAGTTCGCTGCGCCGAGTTTGAATGACGCCCAGTCGCGTCTGCTCACGTCAAAATAAAAATAATAGATGAGGTGGTCGATGAAATCGATTAACGCCGTCGCTATGACGTTGCTGTCGACATTGTTTGTGTCTGAAGTTTGTCTTTCGGCAACGATCAGTAATCCGGACAGGTTCCAGCATGAAGGGAAGTTGAACGCCTATCTTCGATCCATGTATATCAATACACGAATATCCAACGACTTGATCGAGGATCGGTTTGGTGGTTTTCCGGATGGTGCCGAATTGGGCGGGACAGGGGTTGGCGCGATCCTGGACTATAACTCCAGCTATTGGGCCGGCGTTGCAGGGTTTGATGCCTCTTTGTATGGCGTGGCGATGATTGATTCGAAAGATAATGGACGGGATTTGTTTGATGATACCGATGGCACTAACGGTGGCTTCGCCAAAGTTGGCCAGAGCTATTTAAAGTTGCGTTACGAGGGCGACGGCTGGAATACCGATTCGCAAATAGGCCGGGGTCGGTTCGATGCAGGGACGCTGGTCACGCTCGACACTCGGATCGTTCCAGGCTCTTATCAAGGAGGCCGCGCCCACCTGAATTTTACCGAGATGGGCATTGGTCCGCTGCCCGGTACGTTGGGGTTTGAAACCGCCTACATCAACCGCACGTCTCCTCGCGACCGGGAGCACTTCGAACACCTGTTGAGCCAGTCGGGCGAGGAAATAAAAGACCTGTACACCTATGGCGTCAAATACGATTTGAAGGCCATCGAGCTGGAGTACGACCATGGTGTGTCGCGGGACTTCAATGAAAACACCCGTTATGGACTGACGCTGAAAGCACCTCTTGGCGATAAAGCCGGCATTGTATTCGATACTCAATACTATGAGTTTCAAAAAGCCGGGCGCATCTGGGAGCGAGATTGGCAGGCCGGCGAGGCCGCTTATGATGATGACGCGACGTGGCTGAATATGAACTTGGGTTTGTTGCTCGATAAACTTCGCCTGGGCCTTTCATATTCCGAGACAAAAGCCGAGCTGAGCAATGGGCAACTCGGCTATGCCTATTTTGATCACGCTGACAATGTCGACGGCAAGATGGACGCCTGGACACGTTCCGGTAACGACTTCAATAATCACGGTGAACGTACCTGGCAAATAGGCGCTGAATATGACTTGAGCGGGCATACGTTGTTAGGGACTTCGCTGGATGGCTTTAAAGTCATGACCATTTACAAACAAGGCAAATTCGACGCCACCGATCCTTTCAACGGCCGGCGTACTGACGTACACGAACGACAGAATGAATATCGTCTCTATTATCGCTTCGACGAAAAGGATTACGCCGGACTTTCAGTGGGTTTGATTTATATCGATTACCGAATCGACCAGGACTTTGTTGCCCTTGTGTCCGCTCAACCCGACAACGTGGTGAGCGGTTCGGAAGCTCGGGTGTATGTGGACTACGCATTTTGATTGCCGGGCACAGTTATCGGGAGGCCAGTGATGTCTAAACCTCGCCATACCATAGTGGTTACACAGCGCTTCTTCGATTCAGAAACCGTGCACTTCCTGCAGAGCCATGGCTGTGATGTTGTTGTCGCGCAACTGGCTCAGGGGCAAGGGGATGGTGACCTGAGCGAACGCCAGTTGATCGATCTCCTGGAAGACGCCGATGGCTGGATCGTTGGGCACGCGAACGTCACATCGAGCCTGTTGGGAGCGCTCCCGCGCCTGCAAGTCATTGCCCGTCGTGGCGTGGGCTACGAGCGGGTCGATACAGCCGCGGTAGAGGCGGCGGGGAAGGTGGCGACCATCGCCGTCGGCGGCAACGACGCCAGCGTCGCTGACCACACCGTCGCGTTGATGCTCGCCGTGTGTCGTCAGCTCAAGCGATGCCAGTCGGGGTTGTCTGCCAGTGACTGGTCGATTCCCCTTGGGGGCGATTTGTACCGCAAGACCGTCGGCATCGTCGGCTTGGGCCGTATTGGTCGAGGCGTGCTGCAGCGCTTGTCCGGGTTTGAAGTCACGCCGCTGATCCACACCCCTCATTCGGACGGCGCACAGGCCGACGGAATCCCCCGACGTTGCTTTGTCGACCTGGAAACGCTGCTCGAGGAAAGCGATTTTATCTCCCTGCATGCGCCGCTCAACCCGCATACCCACGGCCTGATCGATAGCCGTGCGCTGAAACGGATGAAACCGTCCGCGATGCTGATCAATACCGCGAGGGGTGGGCTGGTACGTGATGCGGACCTGCTATGGGCTCTGCGGGAAAACCGGTTGGCCGGGGCAGGGCTCGACGTCTTCGAAAGCGAGTCGGATCCGCTGCTTTCGGCCGTGACCGAACAACTCATCCAGCTCCCCAACGTGATCGTGACGCCTCATGTTGGCGCTTCCACGGTCGAGGGGCTCAATCGTACGAATCTGATTGCCGCGCAATGTGCGGTGGCCGTCCTGGAGGGGGGTAATCCGCCGAGCCATTGCGTCATCGCTGACGGACGTCGTTCTACAGGCTTGAAGGAGAATCCATGAATATTTCGATCAAAGTACTGACGCCCACGGGCGCCATTGGCACCGGTTTTCCACGGGCGGCGTTTGATCAGGCGTTGCTGGAACGACCGGACGTGATTGCAATGGACGCGGGGTCCACCGACTCCGGTCCGCATTACCTGGGCACCGGCACGACCAAAGCTTCGGCCACGATACTGCGGGCCGAGTTGCGCGTGTTCATGCAGGCGCGGGCAGCGCTGGGCATCCCGCTGATCATCGGCAGCTGCGGCACCTGTGGTTCCGACGCAGGGGTCGATCTGATGCGGGGCCTGTGCGAGGAAATCGCCGCCGAACTCGGTCAGGTCGTACGCATCGCGAGCCTCTACAGCGAGCAACCGGCAAGCGTCGTGAAACAAGCGCTGGTGCAGGGGCGCATCAGGCCCTTGCAACTGGATCATATCGACGATGCACTGGTCGAGCGCTGCTCGCGTATTGTCGCGCTGATGGGCGTGGAGCCCTTCATTCGTGCGCTTGAAGCCGGTGCGGATATCGTCTTGGCAGGACGCTCCACGGACACGGCGGTGATGGCTTCGCTGCCCATCCTGCGCGGGGCCCATCAGGGCGCGGCGTGGCATGCCGGAAAGATTCTGGAGTGCGGCGCATCATGCACGACGACGCCCGCCAACGCAGTGGTGATGGCAACGATCGACGACACAGGATTCACCATCAAGGCCATCGGCGAGGGCGCACGGCTCACGCCACGATCGGTCATGGCCCACATGCTGTATGAAAACAGCAACCCTTATGTACTCGTCGAGCCCGGTGGCGTACTGCACGTGGAAGGGGCGGTCTACACCGCGTTGGACGAACAGACCGTGCGAGTCGAGGGCTCGGTCTGGAAGCCCAGCGAAGACTACACCGTCAAGTTGGAAGGGGCAGCACCGTGCGGCTTCCAATCGGTGGTCATGAGCATTGTCCGTGATCCGGAATACGTCGAGCGCTTTGATGAGTGGCTTGCCTACCTGGATTCGGTCATGCGTCAGCGAATTGAAAAACACCTGGGCATCGGCGCCGATGACTATGACTTGCAGTTCCGCGCCATCGGCAAGAACTCAGCCTTGGGAGCGCTTGAGTCACGGACGGGGACACCTGTGGAGATCGGCGTCATGGCGATCGCCACGTCGGCGACCGCTGAGCGCACCCAAGATATGGTCGCGTTGCTCAACCCTTACCTGCTGCACTTTCCGTTGCCCGGCGACAAAGACCTGCCCACCCATGCGTTCCCTTTCTCACCGGCCTCGATGGATCGGGGCGTGGTGCATGATTTCGTGCTCAGTCACGTGATGGTCGTGGCGGACCCGTTGGCACCTTTCCGGTTTGCGTTCAAAACAGTCGAGGGCGCGTGAGATGAATACTCTGCAAGCATTGGGTTATGAAATCCGTTCCAAGAACGCCGGGCCGTTCTCCCTGACTATCGATGTGTTCTGCAAAGACTCGGTCACCTTCGCGCAACTGGCCGTGGAGCCAAAGCTGCAAGAACCGGCTATCGCAGAGCTTTTCCGCAGGCCCACGGAGTCGATCAGCGTTTTCCCCATCGAGGCGTTGAACGTGATCAAGATAAGCTTGCCGCGACCGGTGGTGCAGGGCGCTTTGCAAGATCGGGACATGCACGGGGCTCAATGGGCGTTCATCCTCTTGGACGCGCTTGAAGCCGATGAGGACGATCGGCCATGAGTCGCGTTGAAAGCTTGTCGGCGGACTCACCTGCAGTTCACCCTGAGCTGGTGGCCGTAGCCACGACGCTGGGTGAACAAGGGTTACTGCCGGTTGTTCACGGAGACCTGCGAAGTGTCCGGGCGCAACTGGAACAGATCAATGCCTGGGCAGCACAGTGTAGCGTGCCGCTGTCTTATGAGCGCACCTTGGGGTTTGCCGTCGATGGCCGAACGGTGCCCTGCAAGCTCTATTGGCCGGAGGGCGATGAGACACCTTGCTTGATGTTCTACTGTCATGGCGGAGGGTTTCGCCACGGTTCGCTCGCTGGCTGGGACGCGCCGCTGCGCCAGCTGGTGCGTGACAGTGGCTTGGCGGTGTTGTCCATCGACTATGCGTTGTCACCGGAATATCGCTTTCCGACGGCGTTTAACGAAGTGGTGTCGATCGTAAGCCGGGTCATCAAGCTCGGGGCTATCACGGATTGCCCCGTACGGGGTTATGCCTTGGGTGGCGACTCGGCAGGCGCCAACCTGGCCCTGGGAGCTGCGATTGCGCTACGCGATGCGGGATTCGATGGGCTGCGGCAGTTGTTGCTGTTCTACGGCAGCTACTCGCGCGACATGAGCTCCGATTCATGGCAACGGCTGGGTGGATACGGGGGGCAGAATCTGTCGATTGAGACCATGAGCGCCTACTGGGCCAGCTACCTGCCCAATGACGAGGAGGATTGGCGGGTGCAGCCGATTATCGCTGATTTGGCCGGGCTGCCACCGATGCAATTGGTGGTTGGCGAACTGGATCCGTTGCTGGATGAAAATCGTGAGCTGGCTCAACGCTTGGAAAGCGCGGGCGTGGCGACACACCTGCAAGTGCTCGCGAACATGCCCCACGGATTTGTCCGATTCAATGAAGTGGCACCGGTTGTGCGCGATGTCATTGCTGCGCAGGGCGGTGCTTTGCGCAAGGCACTTTGCGCTCAGGCGAACCGCCCATGAGCCTGTTCCGTATCATGGGCTTTGCACGAATCTGTGTCGGCCCGTTCATCCTCATGGCGGCCAACGCCCTGGCGGCTGGCACGCTTCCCGTTGGGCCTGAGGCTGGAGACAGGGCGCCGTCGGCGTTTTACCGCTGGCCTGAGGCAATGCCCGAGCTGCCCGGTGTGCTGCTGCGAAGCGAGGCGTTTCCGGTGCAGCCGCAGATGGCCGCGGCCGGGCAGGCTTTGCGCTTGCTCTACAGCTCTGTCGACGAGCGCTGGCGTTCCGGGCTCGTTCCGGTCAGCGGGGCGTTGTACCTGCCGGTTGGAAATCCACCCCCGCACGGCTGGCCGCTGTTGGCCTGGGCCCACGGGACGCTGGGGATTGCCGATGCCTGCGCACCGTCCTGGACCGGCTTGCGAGACCGTGATGCGTCGTACATCAATCGCTGGCTGACCCGTGGCTTTGCTGTTGTCGCCACTGATTATCAAGGCTTGGGAGGGCCAGGCCCGCATCCCTATACCTTCTGGCAGGCCGAGGGGCGCTCTGTCCTGGACTCGATTCGCGCCGCCCGTTCGATCAGGCCAGGCCTGATTGGCAATCACACGATCCTGGCCGGGCAATCCCAGGGTGGAGGGGCTGCGTTGGGCGCGGCGATTCTTGCCGGTGGCTACGCGCCGGAGGTGACTATCCAGGGCGCGGTGCTCACGGCTCCGAACAGCACGTTTCCCCATGGCCCCATGGCGCTGGCGCCGCGCCAGTCCAATATGGTGTTCCTGGCACTGGCGTCCGGTGGCTTGCGCGAGGACGGCCCACGGATAGAAGACATCCTGACAGCCAAAGGTCTTGAACTACTGAGTGTTGCCCGGCAGGGCTGTACCCGTGACATTGCGCTCAAATCCAAAGCGTTGCAGATCGGTTCGTTTGCCGAGCTTTTGACCATCACCCCCGATGCGTTGAACGCTATACGTATCCCAACGACCGACATGCCCCAGGCATCGATCGCCTTTCCGTTATTCATTGCCACCGGCCTGGCTGATCAAACGATCACGCCCGTGCGCCAATATGCGGTCGCTGCGGCGTTGTGTGCTGCTGGCAATCTAGTTACTTGGCGGGCTTATGAAGGCCTGGGGCATGACGGGGTGATGCATGGTTCATTGGACGATGTATTTGCCTTCGCCGCGGACCAGATCCACGGACTGGGTTCTGGCTCGAATTGCTCCGCCTTGACAACGCCCGGTCCGCCGGGTGAACGGGATGCGGGAGCGCCATTCAACGACGACTGACATGCGCCTGTGGGAGCCTGCTCGCCAGGGCTGTTGCGTCCAGGCGACCAGGGCAGTCCGATGCAATGATTACTTTCGCCGCTGAGCCAGGAGCTGAAGGTCCGTGGGCCGAAGCGGCCCGTAACGCTGATTGACCTCGACCGGCTCGATCACAACATCAATTTGGTCATGCAATCGGTCAAAGCGTGCCGGTAGACACTTGTGCCTGGTGGAGACGTTCCTGCCCACGGGGGGCGTCGGTCACTATGACGACGGCCCCCTGTCGGGCCTTCTATGAGCGGACGGCCGATCCCGTTTCTCCCTCAACGGCCACTTGTTACCGGGAATCCTTTCACGCTAAAACTTTTGCAATAAAGCGTCGTAGATCCTCCAGCATCAAACTCGGCTGCTCCCAGGCAGCAAAGTGGCCACCACTCGGCATTTCAGTCCAATGCACGATGTTGAAGGTTTTCTCGGCAAATGACCGCGGCGGCGGTATGAATACAGGATCGCGAAAGGCTGCGAAGCCGGTCGGCACCTGAATCCGGGTTCCTGCGGGAAATTTGCCGGAGCGTTCCAAGCGCTTGCCGTGGTACATCCAGGTCGCCGTGACGAACGACGATGTCGCCACATAGAGCATGATGTTGGTCAGCAACTGCTCTTCATTAAACGTACTCCAGATATCGGGATCACTGTCGGCATTGCGCGGCAAGTCGGCCCACCGTCCAAATTTCTCCAATATCCACGCCGCGGCACCCACCGGACTATCGGCCATGGCCACGCCTAGTGTCTGGGGACGGGTTTCCTGCTCATGGTTGTAGCCCGTTTCCCAGTCCAGGAGCACGTCGCGCTTGGCAACAAACTCCAGTTCTTCCGGTGTGTTTGCCGGGGTGCCTTCGGCGAGCAAGTCGGCCATGTTGAGGTGAATACCATACAACGACTCAGCAAAATCGTGAGCCAGCCAGCCGGCGATACCCGAACCCCAGTCTGCGCCCTGAACGATGTAACGCGATTGTTCAAACAACCGCTCCATCAAGGTCTTCATCAGTTGAGCCGCTCGGCGTGGTCCGATGACCCCGGTGATGGGCGTCGAAAATGCAAATCCCGGTAACGAGGGCACGATTACATCGTGCCCATCTGCACTCAACGGTTGGAGCAGATGTTCGAATTCGATAAACGATCCAGGCCACCCATGCAGTAGCAGGACAGGGGGCTTGGAACCGTCGCCTCGAACATGGAGGAAATGAATGCATTCACCTTCAATATGCGTGGTGAAATGCGGAAGCTGATTAAGCAGTCGCTCTACCTTGCGCCAGTCGTAGACTTGCTCCCAATAACGAGTGAGTCGCTTGAGGTCATCGATTCCCACCCCAGACTTCCAACCGCCGGTATCAGGCATTTGGCTCCAGTCATAGGCACTGACCTTCGTCCTGATGGCATTCAGGCGTTCTTGTGAAATGTGGATCGTGTAAGGCGCAACCATGGGTCTATCCTCCCGAGCCTCATGTGTGGCTACTTTTTAACGATGGGCCGTTCGCGTGAATTTCACATTGCCCTGTTATACGCAATGCTAGACTTCTCACGCACCGCCGATAAGCCCAACAGTCAGCGAAATACCTATGCGCCCTGCGCAAAAGTGAGAGTCCATGGACATCATTGGCGACCTTGAAGTCTTCACGCTTGTAGCCGACACACGCAGCTTTTCGGCCGCTGGTCGATCGCTCAACCTGGCCCCCTCGTCTGTGTCGCGCGTCGTTGATCGCCTTGAGGCACGCCTCAATGTCCGGCTGCTACTGCGAACCACTCGAGCGCTGACTCTTACGGCCGAGGGAGCGACCTACCTGTCTTCGGCACGACGAATTCTTGCTGACCTTAAAGAGACCGAACAACTGATCGCTGATCGAAGCTCGCCGCGTGGGCGCCTGCGGATCAGCGCATCGATCTTGTATGGCAAAACATTCCTGCTGCCGCTGCTAAAGGAGTTTACTCATCGGTATCCGGACATTCTGGTCGATATAAATTTGACGGACACTGTCGTCGACATCAGCGCAGGCCAGGCCGATGTCGCCTTGCGGCTCGGCCCTCTGGCTGATGCTCCCTTGGTTGCACGAAGACTGTGGAAAACCCGCAAGGTGATCGTCGCGTCACGCGATTATTTGGCTGCGCGGGGAACCCCTCAGGTACCTGAAGACCTGCATGATCACGATTGCATCGACTTCAACTTCAAGCGCGCCGCTCCAGGCTGGCCTTTTATCAAAGATGGCAATGAATACGCCCTTAAGATCAAAGGCAGCATAGAAACCAACAATGGCGATACTCAGGGCCAACTGGCGCTTGAGGGCCTGGGCATAGCCCGCGTGTGTGCCGAGACCGTTCAGCAGGCTATTGAGGCGGGGCAATTGGTGCCACTTCTGGAGGCGTTCAATCCAGGTGATGGCGAGGAGGTACACGTAGTGTTCATGGGCGGCCCGCACCTGCCGGCCCGCGTGCGCTGCTTCGTTGACTACCTAGTGAAGTCCCTTGGCGAAGGGCTTTTGCGGGTGTAGTGAATCAGTTAAGAAGCCTACTCGGGCAGTCTCCTTTCTCGCTTTCGCCGCAACGCAAAAGCCCGATTAAGTCGGAGCTTTCTAATTTCTAATAGAGGCAAACCCTCGCTCGCGCGTCTCGAGTCAAGCTGCATGGGCAAACATTTCTGACGCTATGAACATTGATGTTCTAGGTTCGGCAAATGTATTTCGCTGGTATACGGAAGCCTAGACAAGCTGTCGGCGAAACCGCACCCTTGGCAATCGGTCTCTTTACTGTTGAAACGTCCCAGTAACAAGTCCATAACCGAGTCTTTTCCTGCTCCGACAAGAAAACAAAACCCTTAGATTTCAAGGAGTCGGACGCCAGATACGAGTCTCGTTTCCCGCTCCAAGATTCAAAAAAAAGCCACTCAGATGAGTGGCTTTTTTTTGCCTGAAATTTGATGTTCTTGCGGTGAGGTGTAGTTAGTGGCCTCTTGGAAATGGCTGGGACAGTGGTCTTTTAGCTTTTTCGGATAGGGCTCTTACCCTTGAGTTCCTTTTCCCTTCCAGTCCTTACCCGCCGTTTTTCCGCGTGTCCCTTTGTGTGGCAATCGGAATATCGATCTATCCTAGTGCCGTTTTGTTGGGTGCGTATGCTGGTACGAAAAAGGAAAGTGTCGGTACACTGCGGTGCGAATTTTAGATCGGGTCTCGCCATGAACCTCACAGATGCCACGCTCGTACTGCTGCTCGCGGCACGTATTCATGGAACAGACGAAGCCGTCAGGGCTTCGGCGAAGAGCGTGGTCAAGAAGTTACCGCGCAGCAAACGTGATCTGATCTACAAGGTGATTGACAGCCGGAGCCCGCTCCATCTCGTGGGTTTTCTGGCAGAGAATCTCGATGATTGATGGATGTTCAGCGATAAAATTCTTTCTGGTTTAACTGACCCTTTTGCGCAGCCTATTGCCGGTCAGCTTGGTGAGGTGAGAGCGAGTGTCTAGAGAGCACGCAAATGGTGATATTCATCATGGATGGCCGGTTTTTATTGCGAAGGGGGTCTCCATTTGGCAATAATCTCGCCCCCGTATTCTTCTGTCAGCCCTCCATCCCTCTCATTCGGGGGCTGCGTTTTGGAGAAGTGGGTAACCCGGCCTTCGTGCCGGGTTTTTTGTTTATTGGGAGCGGGGCTTTTTCTTCTCAATCGACTTCGAGCGACGATCAGAGGTAAGCGTCTGCCTAACAGCTCTTGCTTCCTGATCAGCCTCTCTGAATAGAATGGGTCCACCTCGTAGAGACTCCGCGCCGCCCGGATGATCACTGGGCGTGTGGCCGGTCTCAGGCCGCTCGAAACATTCTCGGCAGTTATGCGGCGAGCTCGATATAGCTAGACTCCCCACCCCCGGTCGCCCCCGACAACCAACCCCATACAAAGGTAAGAGTGGTACGCCCCTCGTGATCAGCACCTACCGTGCCACGAGACCAGCCAGCAAGAATTTCGCCTTCTGTAGTTAGGCAATGAAACAGAAGCTCAATGGTATCGGGCCCCGTCACGCGCCCAACCTGATGACCGATGCGAATCCGGCCACCTTGGTATGTACTCGAAATGGACTCTCCCTCGATGTGGTAGTGAAACACTGTGCCCGCACCGGATACCCCGTGGGAGTTGTCCGCTACGGTAAATCGGCGATTATTCAAACGCTCACTGATTTGGGAAAAGGGGACTTCCATATTAACTCACGTCCTTAGTTGAGATTTTCATTTCCAGCCTTCGGCGATCCTAGGCCTTTTTGTCGCGCCTCATCAAGGCAGTGCCTTGGCTATCAGGGGAGCGCGAGTCCCAGCGATACGGGCAGATGGGTTCACTGGCCGTTTACTTTCCTCCCAAGCGAGTCTTTTGAATCTACCAAATGATAAGGCTCAGAGTTACAGAAGATATGCTAGGATTAGATAACCTAAATAACCCTGTAGGGTGATTTCCATGAGCGTCGTTTTAGACCAATCGGGCGTTTCCACTTTGGTCGGCACGCCCAAAGAGGTACGGGCCCGCCTGAGCCGCTCGCATGCGGATCGAGTGCTGGTCGTGTCTTTCGATCACATCAAACCCAACGTTTTCGAAGCATTGGCTGAGAATTTCGCAAATGTGGCGTCCTCGATGTACGAGGTTTTGCAGGAGCGCCAAGACTTGAATTCCCTGGAGCGATTGGCCGAAGTCTTTGTTACGCGTAAGCCGCCTTCGCCCCGTTTGCTCAAGGAGGCGGCGATGCTGGTCCAAGCTCGCAAGGCGGTCTTGGAGAGTGGCGACTGGCTAACCGCAGCCGACATCGCACAAGTGGCGCAGTTAAGTACCCGAAACCCCAGCGCCCAGCCCAACAAGTGGAAAAAGCAAGGTCAGATCTTCGCTATCAATCATGGTGGGGTCGACTATTTCCCCGGTTACGGTCTGGACCCGGATGCAAGCTACCGGCCGTCGAAGGCGCTGGCCAAAGTCATTGAGGTTTTCGAGGGGCACAAGGACAGCTGGGGTATGGCTTACTGGTTCCGTTCAGACAACAGTTTTTTGGGCGGCAAAAAGCCCCAAGACCTATTGGCATCGGCGCCTGACCGAGTGATCGACGCGGCACTGGATGAGATTCAAGGCATCGCCCATGGCTAAGCGCAGTGCTAAGGGCAGTGAACGTGAGGCTCCGCCGTCGGATGATTCGGCGGCATCCGCGACTCCGGCGCCTGAGGCTACGCTGCACGTCACGTTCACTGAAATGGCTAAAGGCGAGGTGCTCCATCGCGTGCACCACGACAAATACCAGCCAGATCAATTCAATCCAGGCGTGCAGGGCAATGCACGCTTCAGCCCGATCCAGAATGATCAAGGGCAGGCGATTCCAACGTTATATGGTGGTACGACAATAGAGTGTGCCTTGATGGAGACCGTCTTTAACGATGTTCCCCATACGCCAGGCTTCAAGAGTTTCGATAAAGGAAAGCTAGCTGGACAGGTGCACTCCGCTGTCCAGATCGATCAACCGTTGCAATTGGTCGATCTGTCCAGCGTTCCCCTGCGCAAATTGGGCATCACCCGTAGGCAGTTGATCGACACTGAGAAGGATCAGTACCCGGCGACGCGCAAATGGGCCGAAGCGATCCATCGCCAATGCCCGGATGCGCAAGGCTTGTATTGGGTATCCAGGCAAGACGATTCTGCACGAGCTGTGGTTCTTTTTGGTGACCGTATTCCCGGAGGTTCGCTTCGTCCACAGGGTGTTTCGCGCAGCCTGGTAGACGATCCTATTGTCTACGACGCAGTGCTCGATCTGGCAGATCGGATTGGTGTCGCCGTCATTGCAGGGAAAAACTGAACGAATGCTCGAACAGTGTCCCGTGATTCGTTTCTCTGAGATCGAAGCGGCCGTGCCTACGGCCCCTGGTCTTTATGAGATCGTCACTGACCAGGGCGAGATTCTAAAGGTGGGCATCAGCGTTAATCTTCGTAAAAGGCTTATACAGCACCGACAGTCGAGGCAGTCTCGCTTGAAGCTCAAGGATGGAGGTGAATGGAGTAACCCCTCTGACGTTGTAAGCAAGCAGTCGATCCTCGCCAAGCATCTTTTCTTCTCAGGGCAGGTCTCGGGTTATGACTTGCAGACCGAGGCTGGCCGGCAATGCTATCTGGAAGAGAAGTGTCATATTCTCATAACGCCTACCACGACCCGGGACGAGGCACGGGCAATTGAAAGGGTGAAAGAAAAAAGCGGCGCCTATCGATTCGGAGGCAAAGTCAGGCTTTCATGCTGAGACGCTCCAGTACAAGAAGAGTGGGTACACTGCGGTGCATCATTTTTGGGTCTAGCAATGAACCTTACTGACGCTACGCTCGTGCTGCTCCTGGCAGCGCGTATCCATGGAACAGACGAGGCCGTCAGGGCTTCAGCGAAGAGCGTGGTCAAGAAGTTGCCGCGCAGCAAACGCGACCTGATCTACAAGGTAATCGACAGCCGAAGTCCTCTTGATCTGGTTGGATTTCTGGCAGAGAACCTGGATAACTGAAAATCAACCGTCTGTGGCGCGTGCAGCTTTCGAGATAGCTCTCGGAAGCGAGCCGTAAAGTTATTCACGAAAAGCGTGGGTATATCTGTGGATAAAGCTCTACGCGCCCCGGAGTAGCTTGATTTCCACGGTGTGATTACTAACTGATCAGCAGTGTTCCAGCTGGTTGATGGCGTGCGATTTCGACATCGCTAGAATGTCCTTCAGGGGCATGCGGCCTCATTGTTGCCTTGTTGCCTTGTTGCCTTGTTGCCTTGTTGCCGGTTGGCAGATAGGCCCATTTTCATCGAGCCATGAAGCCCTGAATCGGTGAGTTTTAACTAGTGAAGGCTGCCCACCTTCTCAGGCCGATACTGTTGCTTAAGGATTCTCCGATCAAGTCAGCACAGCTCATCTGACCTGTACTGACTTGATCGGAGAATCCTTAGGCGAGTGGTTGTATCTGAGTTCAGAGCGCTGAAAATCTGACTTTTTCAACAGAGTTGACTCAAAGCGGACATCGGAGCACCAAGGGTGTTATATCCGCACAGAGGGTGTTGCCAGCTACAAACAGAAAAATCTAGTTGAGAAATTCGCTAGGCTATCCGACAACCTCTGAGAGCGCGGCGTATCTAAATACCGCGCTCAGTAATGAATACTGGAAATAAATATTTATCGAAGGGAAATAGGGTAATTTATGATAATGCGATTTTCATCAAATTCATTGGTATTAAAATCCCTCCGAACGCTTGCGTTCCGCCATCGAATATTAAGATTTTTCAGCGTGCCGGACTGCACCACGTAAATTAATTCCGATTCTCGAACCCATTCTTTTCCGTCCACTACCAATCCGCTACGTACATTATCTCCGCTGATATATCGATTCATCAGAGTCAGCCCCGGAATCCCTAACACAGCAAAGTCGAAATTGTGTCGCACCTGCCATGAGCGCTCTTGTGCGTTATCAAAACTACCGTTGAAGGTATCATTGGCCACGGTTCCGCCATTGGTTCCATTCACACGCAGCCATGGACTGTCGCCGGTTAGTTTCTGAAGGCCCAGGTAGAAAGTGTTGCCACCGTACTTGGCAGATAGCAGAGCGAAAGCGGTCTTGTTGTCTAGACTGCCGGCCAGTGCTTTTCCGTCTTCCTTGCCGTTAAAAAAACCTACGTTCGCCCCAAGTATCCAGTCGCCTGCCGGCTGGCTATGAGTGAGGTTGACGAACTGCTGGTGGTAGATGTCACTCAGCTCTGCGTACCACAAGCCTATCTGCGTACGCTTGTCATTAAAACTATATTCGGCTCCGCCGAAGTTAAAACGATCCGAAGTGGACGCGGGTTTACTGTTTATGTACATATCTTCCATGCTTGCGTCGTTGCGCGGGCTGTTACCTCGGAACTGGCCACCGTAAAGTGTGAGGCCGGCCATCTCCCTGGAGGTCACTTGGCCGCCGCGAAAGGTTTGCGGCAAGGATCGGCCATCATCAGAGCGTAGTATCGGCAGCAAGGGCATCCACTCACCTACCTTCACTTCAGTTTGTGATACTTTCGCTTTCAGCGCGCCCCCCAGGCGGCCAAAGTCATCTGCTGGACGGCCGTCGTCATGGATCGGCAAAAGTTGAGTGCCTCCGGTGCCCTTGCCACCGTCAAGCTTCTGAGAATAAAGCCCCAATAAATCAACCCCAAATCCAACCGGACCTGGCGTATACCCAGAGCGGGCATCAAGGATGAAGCTCTGAGTCCATTCCTCTGCCTTGTTCTGTGGATTGGCTTTGCTAGGGTAGGAAGGATTGGTAAAGTTTCGATTAATGTATGCGTTTCGCAAATTGATAGTTGCGGAAGAACTCTCCAAAAAACCGACGTTCTCAGCGGCTTGACCATCGAACGGGGAGCCCACGCAAACCAGCAAGACTGAGCGGTTCAGAAATCGACGTGCGAAGACGCCAAGCATACTTATAGAGTGTCGCATTCTATGTTCTCACAATGATTGTTATTGTTCTTGCGATATTGAGTGCGTATAAATTCAAGCTTTATTGTTTTTTTCGGTATTTCTGTGTTTGATTGCCGGTGTATGTATGTTGGTCTGAATCTATCCCTCGTGTTCTCGAAGATTTTTAGAGGACCCCACGCATGCGCAGGCATGAGCTGTCTCTAACGGGAGGCCGTTTGCAAAAAAATCTCCGAATCAATCTTTCATAACATCATGATAAGCAAAATCAGCGATCCAGGCGGAGGACGTGATGAGGTCTTTTCCGCAATTTCGATTACCCCTCAACTAAAGTTGGACCTTCAATTCGGCGATGAGCAGAGCAGAATAAAAAATCTGCTTATGTCCCGTTGAAATGGGTGCTAAAGCCATCAATAGAATGAGCTTCTGCATTATTCGTTATTGATCCCGGGGAATACATATTCATGCCCTTATGCTGCAGGCCATCGGGGCTGGCGCCATTAAATATAACGACCTGCATCAACCTATGAATAAAGGCTTCTTGTTTTGGATTCTAACGGGTGCCCCAATCAAAACCGTATTCCTATGCTAAGGCCTTCATTGGAATTCAATCGGCTTGAGAACGAGTCATTTGCTTCTGCCTCTTAACCGCAATGACGATCAAAACCGCTGCTGCTCCCATCCAGAACACGCCAAGCCAACCGGTAGCCACGTAGCTCCCAGTTGCCTGCCGCAGTATGCCATTTATCGTGGGACTGATGACCGAGCCTAGAATCCCGCAACTCGTCATTACGCCTATTCCCAAGGGCCTAGCCAAGCGCGAAAGCATAGTCGGGGGAACTGTCCAAAGTAACGCCATTGCCGAAAAACCACCCGCTGTCGCAGCAATTAAGCCAACCAACTGGAGCCCAGGGTTACCCGTTTGGGTGCTGGCGAACCACCCCAGTGCTGAGAGGGTTGCGGCAAACGCGAAATGACCTGCGCGCTCTTGTTTGCGATCAGAAGATGCACAAAGTAGTGGCATCATAATGATTGCTGCTAATCCTGGAAACGCAGCCGCAAGTCCGACATTCAAAACACTGGAGCCATTGTAAATATCCTTGATAATTAAGGGCGACCAAGTTCCTAGAGTGCTCAAACTTGCGACCATAAAAAGGTTGGCAACGCAAACTGTGACGAAAGGGAAGTTAACAAATGATTTAAATGAGACCTTACTTTTTTCCACTTGCCCGGTAACTTTCTCAGACGCCAGCTCGGCTACAAGAGCGTCGCTTTGAGACTGTGTAAGCCAGCGTGCCTTCTTAGGTCCGTCCGGCAAATATTTGAGAACAATAAGTCCAAGGACAACGGTTGGAAGAGCTTCAATGATGAACATCCACTGCCAACCATGCATTCCCAGATATCCGTCCATCGAAGCCAGTATCAATCCTGACAGAGGTGAACCTAGCATGATTGCAGCTGGCTGAGCGGTCATAAATAGCGCATTTGCCCGGCCCCGCTTGGATGCTGGAATCCAGAAAGTAAGGTAAAGCAGGACTCCTGGTAAGAAACCCGCCTCGGCGATACCCAGTACCACCCGCGCAATATAGAGTCCCCAAGGGCCTGTCGCAAGACAGGTGGCCATGGACGCCACACCCCACGAGATCATGATTCGGGCAATCCAACGCCGAGCCCCAAAGCGAACAAGCAATAGATTACTTGGAACTTCGAAGAAAAAATACGCTGCGTAAAACAGCGTGCCAGCCAGCCCAAATTGCGTGAGCGTTACGCCCAGGTCGCTATTCATTGTAATGGCGGCAAAACCGAAATTTATTCGATCGATGTAGGCCATTACATAACAGGCAAAGAGCAACGGCAGGAGGTGTCGAAAGGCTTTTTTTACCGCTTCGTCTAGGTCGGCACGATTTACTGCAGGCGCAAGATGTTCTTGTGCATAAGTTGCACTGTCCATTGTGTAGTCTCCGCTTGTGATTTCTTGTTTTTGTCGAATTAACAGCACGAGGCTCTGACGAAAATGCTGGCATGGAATGGTCACTGCCATTCCAGCCTGCCTCTACCGGATAATTTGCGGTCAATACACGCTCAATTTACCGCCTTCAATGATCTGATTCAGACATCATTTTTAAGCCCTCCGCCCGACCATTGCGGATCGGTGCGCTGAATGAAATGGGTTTCTGAGATTCTTTCCCACAAAATTGGGGGATTGAATCAAATTCCGATTAATGCAGTTTTCATGTTCTGTAAAATGACACAGTCAGTAACCTTGTGACCTGTCAATTTCGCCTGTCAAAGGCTCGCCGGTTGTCAAGCGTCTTAGGTTGTCTATGAATTGCTCTACAGCAGACATCACCGAAGGCTGGGCCGCAATATGAGGAGTAACCAACACTTCCTCGCGCCGCCAAAACGCGCTAGTCGGATGTAAAGGTTCGGTTTCAAACACATCGAGGGCGGCGCCGCTTAGGTGACCGTCGTCGATCAATTTCAACAGGTCAGACTCAACTACAATGCCTCCACGCGCTACGTTGATCACATAGCTTTCCTTCGGCAGCTTCGACAACAGTGAGTGATCAATCAGGCCTGCGGTCTCTGTCGTGAATGGAAGTAGACATACCAGGTAATCACACTGTTCAAGAAACGGCTGGATGTTACGTTTGCCAGTGAATACCGGCACGTTCACTGCGCGCGTATCAGAGCGTGTCCATCCAATTACTCTGAAACCCAACTCTCCGACCACTCTAGCTACCACAGCGCCAATGCTACCCAAGCCCATGATGCCGACCGTCACCTTACTGGCGTCAGGCACTGGGATCCTTCTCCACTCGCCGGCCAAGTGCTGGGTTTGCAGTTTGGACAATGACCGAAATCGAGCCAAGATCTGCAGAGCCACATATTGCGCCATGCTTAGCCCTAGACCTGGGTCCATCACGCGTGTAACTCGAACATTCTCCGGAAGATCCTGCGCCGCAAGTATGCCATCTGCACCAGCCCCAACAGAGGCCGCCAGGCGCAGGTTCGGCAAGCGCGGCGCGATACCAGATGGCAACTTAAATGAGAACAATGCGGTTACGTCTGGATCAGGTTCCGTGCCCAGCTCAGTGATAATCTGCAGCATGGGCGCCCGAGCTCTTAATTCTTCGTATCGACTTTTGACGAAGTCCGAAGTGAGCAGCATCAAAACCTTTTGATTTCCCGCTTCAAAGGAAGTCATACAAGGTTTCTGTTGAAGCTGAATTCGGGGTTATGACGCCTAACTTGGCGTACGAGGAGTTTCCATCGCAGATCTACGACATCTGGGCGCTGCAAAAATGCCTTGGCCTGCCGTGCTTCCTCCGGCGGAAGCTGCTTTGCTGTGCCAACAGCCATGGCTTGCAATTGCACGCGGGCTGCAAACTCAAGGACGGTGGCTGCGATGGTGGTTTCTGGTATGGAATCCCCAACCACCACAGAGCCATGGTTCCGCAGCAGAATGGCCCGATTGCTGCCCAGATGCGTAGCAATGCTTGCGCCTTCTTTTTTGTCCAGCACGATACCGTCGAATTCGTCGAATAGTACGATATCCTCGTAGAACAAGGCACCGCTCTGCGTGACAGGTTCAAGATTGCTACCTACAACGCCCAGCGCCAGGGCAGCCTCGGAATGTGTATGCAGAATGCAGCAGACCTCTGGTCGAGCCTCATAGATTTCGGTGTGAATGTTCAGCGTCGGATTGCAGGGTAGGGTTCCCGTGACAGTCCGCAGATCGAAATCTGATTCAATGAGGTCGTCCGCCGTAGCCTCTTCAAAACCGAAGCCGTAGGGAATGCTCCAAAAGGTTTTCGCACCAGGCAAGCGGGCGGTCAGATGACCCGAGATCCCGCTTCCTTGCCCGTCCATTGCGAGGATTTGAAAGGCATGCACCAGATCATGAATTAATTCCGGCAAATTATTATTGTTCATTTATTAACTCCCTAAATGGAATCAGCTCTCAACTGGGGTACTTGATTCATTCGTTACATCGACAGCAGTGGCGTCGTAGCTAAACAGCCACTCATAACGCTGTCTTACGCTTTCTTCGTTCCACTCAGCAGAGACATAACGGCTCGCCTCGGCAGCATCGGCCAAAAGCGAATTGTGAAACCGCTCGCCATTGGCTGCCGATCCGCGAACAATGCGCGAGGTACGCTCCAGTCGCAGCGCCTGATATCGCAACAGACCTGTCGCTGGATCATTGCGATGCGCCGCGAGACAACGAGCTAGTACTACGCCGTCCTCCAACGCCATAACGGCACCTTGGGCCAAGAAAGGGAGCGTCGGATGACATGCATCCCCAAGAAGAGTTGCGCGACCCAAGGTCCAGTTTTCCATTGGCTGGCGACTTAGCAGCGCCCATTTGTAAGGTTGATCAATACCTTTTATGAGACGCTGGACATCGTCGTGCCAGTTTCTGAAGTCGTTTAAGCATTCCTCAACACTACCTTTCTCAGTCCATGACTCAACTTGCCAGTCACTGCGCTCGATGATGCCTACAAAGTTTACGAGCTTACCTTCGCGCAGAGGGTAATGTATGACGTGAGCACCGGGCCCGACCCAATTAGTACCCAGATTGGCATTCAAATGTGGCGGCAGATTTTCGCGCGGTACTAGGCCACGCCAGGCTACACAACCGGTGAACTGCGCACTGCTTTCGCCAAACATTGCACGTCGGATACGAGAATGGACACCATCGGCGCCAATGAGGATGTCGCCACGGATGGTCTCGCCATTTTCGACCTCGACGTTGACGCCCTCTGCGCCTTGGGTGAAACCGATAACTTTGGTGCCTAGCCGAATCGCGTCCGGCTGGCGTTGACGCACATGACGAACCATCAGTGCATGCAAGTCTGGCCTGTACATCAGGTAGTAAGGAAAGCCGTATTTCTCTACCGATTCAGCACCCAGGTCAAAAAGCTTCCAGGTCTGGCCAGTATTCCAGAGCCTGATTTGCTTGCCTTCCGCCTGGGTGGCCAACTGCTTTACTTCTTCGCCCAGGCCGATATCGGCAAGGCAGCGGGACCCGTTGGCACTGACTTGGAATCCAGCTCCAACTTCACCAAGTTCGCGAGCTTGCTCCAGGACTGTGACGCGAATGCCGCGTCGCTGCAGTGCGAGTGCACAGCATAAGCCTCCTATGCCGGCACCAGCGATTACCACGTGCAGAGGTTGAGCGGTCATGAGCTCTATCCTTTCTTATTGTTCGGCCCGATTGGCCTCCCTAGAATTGAGCCTCACCTGCATCTATATTTGAAGTTAAACTATCAAATCAATTAATAAGCGCTGCTAATGAACGTTAATACCCGCCAGCTCCAAGCCTTTCTCGCTATCGCCCGATTGGGCAGTTTCACTCGTGCGGCTGAAGAGATCTTCGTAACTCAAGCGGGCCTGAGTCTCATGCTCAAAGATTTCGAGGCGCAAGTTGGCGCTCGTTTGTTTGATCGCACCACTCGTTCAGTGAGTCTTACCCCGGCCGGGCAGGCATTGCTTCCGACGGTCCGAGGTATGTTGGCGGACTGGGAGAGCGCCATGTTCAACATCGACCAATTCTCTGCGGTGGCCGGGCAACGGTTGGAGTTGGCAGCGACACCATTGATTGCGTCCAGTGTGCTCCCGGATTGGTTACACGAATTCAGGCGAGTCCAGCCTAGCGTCCAGGTCAATGTCTGCGATCTCGATCGACGACAGATTCTGCAAGGCATCGAGTCCGGCGAGATCGATTTGGGACTGGGGGCTTTTTTTAAACCTGCTGCAGGTATCGAGCGGCGTTTACTAGCTACTTTTCAGATGGTACGCATCTGTTCCAGGGCGGGTTATGAGACGACTTCCCGTCAGCGCGGACGGCGCTCGGGTCTGGGGCAACAAGCGAGATGGGCTGATTTTTCGGGCGAGCGCTTGCTGACATTACCCGCCGATAACCCGATCCAAAAGCTGGTTAATGATCAATTAAGCGGTGTTCACGCCGCGCCCGTTCTAGGGGGAGGCCTGCAAAATATCCAGACCATCATCGGAATGGTTGAAGCTGGCCACGGTGTGGCAGCGTTGCCGGGGTTTGTCGTCTCGGCATGCGAGCGTTACAACGTCATGATTGAACCTTTGATCGACCCAGTCGTTCCGATTGAATATTTTGCTGTGACTAAAAAGGGTCGGCAAAAGACTGAATTAGCCACGCACACCATGGACAGTATCGAGACATATTTTCAGAGGTTGAGCCAGATCAGCGTCCATTGAAAATAGACGTCTATCGCCGATGGCGACACCTGTGCGCAGTTGACCCTCCATCAACACTGAAGACACCGTAAGGTAAATTGGTCAGCGGAAAATCGCCGTGACTATTTGCAGAAGATACCCAACTGTTCATTTTCTGCTCGCTCATTCAAGAATTTGGTGTGTGTACTTTGAGATCAAGCCTTGCCAACATGCATCGTAATTGCTCTGTAAGGCGGGGTTGTTCAGGGCAAATTTCGTAGGTCGCAGAACCTGCGAGGTTTCAAACATAAAGGCCATGGTGCCGCTGAGTTTCTGAGGCTGGAGAGAAGCAGTGATCGCCTGTTCACAGGTATGCGCATCCGGGCCATGGGCACTCATGCAAGCGTGGAGCGAAGCGCCACCTGGACTGAAGCCATCCGCTTTTGCGTCGTACTCGCCTTCGATCAACCCCATGTATTCATTCATGAGGTTGCGGTGGAACCAAGGTGGACGGAACGTATTTTCAGCTACCAACCAACGCGGCGGGAAGATCACAAAATCCAGATTTGCAAGGCCCGGCACGCTGGTGGGTGAAGTCAATACGGTGAAGATGGAAGGATCAGGATGGTCGTAACTGATTGATCCGATCGCATTGAAATGTCTTAAGTCGTATTTGTAGGGAACATTGTTGCCATGCCAGGCGACAACGTCGAACGGAGAGTGATCGAGCTCTGTTTCCCAGAAACTGCCTTGAAACTTCTGTACCAATCGAGTCAGCCCTTCACGTTGTTCGAACCACGCTTCAGGCGTGAGAAAGTCACGGGCATTGGCCAAACCGTTGCTGCCAATTGGGCCGAGATCTGGAAGACGCAGCGGCGCAGCATGATTTTCCGCGACATAACCCTGGGCTTCTGGATCAAGGAGCTCAACTTTCAATTTCAGCCCTCGAGGAAGCACTGCGATTTCTAAGGGGCTGAGTTCAATCCGACCTAACTCCGTTACCAACATGAGACGACCGCTCTGGGGAACGATCAGCATCTCCCCATCGGCGTTGTAGAAAACACGTTCCATAGAACGGTTCGCAACATAGTGATAAACCGTCACTCCGCTCGGATGGACAAGGCTCGAATTGGCAACCATGGCGCGCAAACCGTCCAGGAAGTCGGTCGGTGCAGTCGGCACAGCAAGAGGGTCCCAACGCATCCGGTTTGGATTCGCAGGAGCCAGCTCCGGCTCGGGGATTGGAGAAAGCATGGGCTTGAACGATGGATGTGCAGCAGATGGTCGAATTCTATACATCCATGTCCTCCGGCTTTCGTGCCTTGGCATCGTGAAGGCAGTACCGGAGAAGAGTTCAGCGTAAAGCCCGTGCGGCACGCGCTGCGGAGAGTTCTGGCCTTCCGGCAGTGCTCCTTTCACTGCCTCACTGGAGAAATGGTTACCGAATCCTGACTGGTAGGTGAGCTGGTGTGATGGCTGGTTCATTTTTACCTCCTGCAAACTCAAAAGTTATGCTTAGCGTAAAACGATTACACATAGCGTAATTACGGGGTTGCGTGCGGTCAAGATATTGCCGTTCAAATCTGCGCAGACAGACCTAACGAAACCACCGTAGAGAAACCGAGAGCCTGAAGAAATCCCTAGAGGCGGTTGGTCTCCGTTTTCCTCATTCGACGAGAGAAGGCCGTGACGAGACCGCCAAGCAGGGCAAAATGATTAATTTCGCATCGGGGGAATTTCGGTAGGACAATGGCTGGCGGAGCAAGCTGCACGGGCGCTGTTCAGAGAGATCTTCAGGGTGGTCATCCAGCGCATAGGGAAATTCTGGTGGCTGGATTAACTGCAACCAATCCGGGGCAGCTTCGGCGGCGGCGGTGATGACATGTCATGTCTTTGGGTTGGAGACGCTGATGTAGTTTCTGCGGCAACTGTTTCGGTTGTCGAATCAGCCAGCGTTGAGGATGTCAGAAACTTTTACTCGGTCGGCGTGTGTATGGGCGGTGTGAGATTGTTTGCCGTCCGATCTGGCTGTGGGTCGAACCAAATTGCGTAGCCCGAAGCACCCTCCTGTTTGGCCCTTGATACCCTCCAAAAACAAGTCCAGAATTAAGTCTTTCCCTGCTTCGGCAAGAAAAGAAACCCCTTAAATTTCAATGAGTCGGACACCAGATGCGAGTCTCGTTTCCCGCTCCAATTATTGTTCTACAGGCTTCTATTGAAGTTTGCAGAAACTGAAAAAAGAGGCTTCGGCCTCTTTTTTTCGTTCCAGTAAGTTCTTCTCGGAAGCAGACTTCGCGTAGACGCTCTTCGGCACCGACTGTGCTTTGGGCTGTCGCTTCATCGTTCCGTGCGGCTTTCGTGCGCTCGTGCAGGCGCCATGCCGACAGTACCAAGCTTGCTACCGGACGACCGGCGTCCTACGCATGGGCATCGCCCAGGGTTTCGGCGGCCAGTTGTGAGCGAGGCAGTCCGTTTTCGGGCAGTCGGCGGAGCACGCGGTCAACTGCTCTCAGCAACTGGCGTTGTCGACTGGCTCACCGCAATCGCGAGCAAGCTTTGCTCCCACGGGTTTGAGGCTTAATTGATCGGCATTAGGCTTCGGCCTCTTTTTTTCGTTCCAGTAAGTTCCACTCGAAAACACTACCATCCAAGTTTTCTTAATGCATTTTGTAATACATTAATCCAGCGCTCGGTAGATCAATTTTTCATCGGACTCGCCTCTCGGGAAATCGTACAAATCTCCTCTATTCAAACGAGGCGGATATTGTACGTGGCCACTTGCTGAAAACTTACGCCATTTCGAGAATCTTGGGATGAAGCGTTAACGAACAAGTCTGTTCTTTTGCTAGTGAGCGTTTTTCCGTTGCAAGATCGTCCTATAGCAGACGTATCACATCGATCGTCAACCCCGTTAGTTTTTATGCTCTTGCAATAGACATCTGTGAGAAACGCTCAGTTAAAGGAGAGGCGTAACGCATTCTCCATGCTGGCCAGCTTGATTTGAGTTTCCTCATACTCATCTTCCGGTCGAGACCCATCGACGATCCCACACCCCGCAAACAAGTGACAATGCTCAGGCGTAATCAGTGCCGAACGCAGGGCCACCAGAAAATCTCCATTGCCTCTTGAGTCTAGCCAGCCCACCGGCGCCGCGTACCAGCCCCGATCAAAGCCTTCGTGATGCCGAATGAAGCTCATTGCTGTCGCGCCTGGCAAACCTCCGACCGCTGGGGTGGGGTGTAAGGCCTGGATGCCGTCCAGCAAGGTGTACCGCTCTTTGAGCTGCGCCCTGATCGGGGTGCTCAGATGCTGCACCGTGGCCAGCTTCAGGAGTTCGGGTTGGGGGGCAGCGTGCAGTTGGCTGACGATGCTGCTCAATCCCTGCTGGATGGTCTGCACCACCAATTGGTGTTCGTGCAACTCCTTGAGGTCCGCTAATAAGGCTGAGCCCACGTCCTGATCCTCCTTGGGAGTCACGGCGCGGCGAGCGCTACCCGCGAGGGCATGGGTGCTTAGATTGCCTTGCTGGCAACTGAGCAGCCGTTCCGGGGTTGCACCCATGAAACAGCTGTCTCCACGGTGGAGGGCGAAGAGGTGGGCTTGGCTGCGTCGCTCGTGCAGTCGGCGCATGACGGCACCGCTGTCAAGGGTGGCGTCCAGCTGATATTCGATGTGGCGGGCGAGCACCACTTTGCTCAGGTCGCCGCTGTCGATGGCCTGCAAGGCGTTGGCGACTTTGGCCTGCCACTGCGGCGCTGGTAATGCGTTGCGTTCGATAACCTGGGGGGGCGATGCCGGGGCGTGTGGGGAGGCGAATAGCTCTGCGTACGCCGCCAGACTGGCATGCGCCAGCACGGCTGGATCGCTGTCGGGTTCTACCACGCACTGGCATCGCAGCCAGCGGCCATCGTTGTCTTCGCTGAGAAGCCAATGGGCAAGGTGAAAACTGGCATCGGCAAACGGTGCCCAATGTTGCGCGCAAGGCTGCTGCGCGTCGAAACGCATGCCCCCCAGCAGCAGGGGTAGAAGGGGGCCGTCGAGCACCGCGTCGGCGCACAGCGCGAGCCATTGACGGTTCACGTCGGCCAATCGCTGGGCCCCCGCCGCTTCGATCTGCCAGGCGCAGCCCAGGCCGAACAGCGTTAGGGCTGGCGAATGAGCGCACCAGAAGAAGCCCTGCCGGTGCGTTTCGTAGAGCACCAGGGGATCCAGAGTTGGCGCGGGGTGTGAGCTCACGGCGACGACGGGGCGCTGATACTTCAGCGCGCACTGGTGAGCAGCTTCAAACGCGTTTAACAAGGCGGCTTTGTTCATACGGCCGTGCTCTTTTTCTGCAGCCAGAACGCCGTCTGTTCCGCGATGTACCAGTGGATGATCTGATTGAACAGGCCCTCGATGAATTCGCCGTCCAGACCGGCTTCCTGTGCCCATTGCCGGCGCTGCGGCAACATCGCCGCGACGCGGTCCGGTGCGGCGATACTGGCCTGGTCGGGCTTGAACGACGAGGCCGCCTTGACGTATTGCATGCGCAGCCCCAGGGCATCGATGATCTGCCGGTCGAGGGTGTCGATGGCGTGACGAATGTCCGGCAGGCCGGTGCAGTGTTTCGGGGTTTTCATACCGAGTCTCCTTGAAGATAGGCAGCGCGTTGCAGCAGGTGATGGATAACGGGGCGCGGCTGTTGCTTGAGGTAAAAATGGTCGCCGTCGAATAGGCGGATATCCGGGGTGTGCTTGCTCAGGTCCGCCCACGCCCGGGCCTGGTCCAGGCTGACGTCGGTGTCGGCCCGGGCCAGCAATACGTCGATTGGCGCCGTCAGCCGATCAAGCCGCGCCGGTCGCCAGGTCTCGATGGCCTGGTAGTCGCTGCGCAGGGTTGGCAGGAACAGTGCGCGCAGTTGCGGGTTGTCCCACAAGCCTGTGGCCTCGGCGTCCTGGCGCAGAATGTCGGCAATCAGCGCGGCGTCGTCCTGGCGGTGCAGGTCGCTGCACGGTTGCCGGTGCGGTGGCGGGTGGGCCGAGACAAACACATGTTCGGTGCCGAAACCTGCCGCCTCCAGACGCACACCGACGGCGTAGGCCAGCGCCGCGCCCATGCTGTGGCCAAACAGCCACAGCGGGCGGATGGGCAGGCTCAACAGGGCTTGGCTGATGTGCTCGGCCAGAGTGGCCAGGCACGCAATACGCGTCTCGTTGAACCGTTCTTCACGTCCGGGATACTGCACGGCCAGCAAGTCGATATCTCCCGGCAGGTGCGCCAGCCACGGGCGGAAGAAGCTCGCACTGCCGCCGGCGTGCGGCAGGCACACCAGGCGGGCGCGGGGGTGGTCGCCCTCACGCAATACACGCAACCACGCGGACAATTCGCCGTTCATAAGGCCTGCACCTGTTCCGCCAGCGCCTTGCGGTTGACCTTGCCCAGCCGTGTCAACGGGAACTCGCGCAGCACCTGCAAGCGATCCGGCAATTTGTAGGCGGCCAATCCTCGCTCGCGCAGCCAGGCGTTGATCGGTCCCAGCTCGACGTGTTCCGCGTGGGCCAGCACACAGGCGCAACTGCGCTCGCCCAGCAGCTCATCGGCCAAGGCCACCAGCGCGACATCGCGAATCAACGGATGGCCCAGCAGCAGATTCTCGATCTCTTCCACCGGGATTTTCTCGCCGCCGCGGTTGATCACATCCTTGGTCCGCCCCTCGACAATCAAATGGCCTTCGGGCAAGCGTCGCACCAGGTCGCCGCTGCGGTAGAAACCATCGGCAGTGAAAGCGCGCAGATTCTGCTCGTCGGCGTTGTAGTAGCCACGGATGGTGTAGGGGCCGCGCACCAGCAGTTCGCCCACGGCACCTGGCGCGACAGGAACGTCATCGGCGTCGACAATGCGAATCTCGTCATCGGCGGTCAGTGGCAGGCCCTGGGTTTCGAAGATGCGCGCTTGCGGGTCATCCAGCGGCGTAAAGCACAGTAGCCCTTCAGCCATGCCATAGACCTGTTGCAGCCCACAACCCAGGGCCGGGCCGATACGCGCGGCGATCTCGGCCTTGAGCCGCGCTCCCCCGACCTGCAGCCATTGCAGGCTGCTCAGGTCATGGTCGGACCATTGCGCCATTTCCAGCCACAGCAGCACCAGCGGCGGGATCAAGGCGGTATGGGTGATGCGTTCGCCCTCGATCAGTTCGAAGGTGGTTTCCGGGCTGGGCTCCGGCGCCAGCACGAGCGTAGCGCCGACACTGAACACTCCCAATGCGCCGGGTGAGGCCAAGGGAAAGTTGTGCGCCACCGGCAACGCCGCCAGGTAGCGGGTATGGCTGTTGAAGCCGCACGCGCGGGCCGCCAGGCGGGCATTACAGGCGTAGTCGTCATGGGTGCGTGGGATCAGCTTGGGCAGGCCGGTGGTGCCGCCGGACAGCAGCAGCACGGCGACTTCCCGTGAGTCCGGCGCGGGCAGCGCGCGAGGCTGAGCGACGCAGTCGCCCAGAGCAACGAATTCCTCGGCCGTCCCGACCACCCAGACCTGTTGCAGGCTCGGCGCCTGTTCACGCAGGGCGCGCGCCAGCGGTCGATAATCGAAGCCCAGGTGCCGATCGACGATCACGTAGGCCACGGCCTGGCTCAGGTCGGCCAGGTGGCGCAGTTCATGTTCGCGATGGGCCGGCAGGGCGAACACCGGAATCACACCCAGGCGCAGCAGGGCGAAGGTCAGGCTGAAAAACTCGGCGATGTTCGGCAGTTGCACCAGCACCCGCTGGCCGGCGCGCAGGCCCCGATCGGCGAGGCCGGCGGCCAGGCGGTCGGCCTGCAGGTCGAGTTCGGCGTAACTCCAACGCCGCTGACCGTCCACCAGCGCCTCTTTGTGCGGCGTGCGCTGCGCCTGCTCGCGCAACAACTGGCCCAGGGGGACGCCCTGCCAGTAGCCGTATTCGCGATAACGGCGGATAAAGTCGTCGGGCCAGTCGGTGCATCCATCAAGCATGGCAATCTCCTTGAGCGGTTGGGCACCCCAGCAAACGGGCGCCGTGCAGAGTCAGCGGGTGCGCCAGGCCAGCGATCTGCACAGCCTGTACGCCGGTGTAATCAGCCGCCTGGATACGCAGCAAAGGGTCGTCACCGGTCAGCAGGCTGAGGGCGGTGTGGTCGGCGGGGTTCACGCCCAGGTGGATCGCCGCGAGGCCCGTTGCACCGTTGGGGTGAATCATTCGGGGCGGATGCTGGGCCGGCTCATAGGGCGTGACGAGGAAGGGCAGGCGGTCATGGCGCGGGTAGACGAAACGAAAGCGCGTCTGGCTGCCATCCGCGCAGGTACGCCGCCAGTTCACCGGGCGGCCCATGGCCACGCCGCAGCCCGCAAGCCCCTTGAGGCGCGGCGCCAGGGCCGGGGTCTCGCACAGCAGCGCCAGGTCGCAGAAACCTTCTCCGTGGGCAGCCCAGCGCAACATCCGTCGTCCAGCGCCACGGCCGGCCAGGCAGTCGATGGGCCACTTGAACAGCCAGGCGTGACGCGGTGTGGTGAGCAATTCAATGATCGGCCCGTGGCTGAACCAGATATGCGCGTGTTGGGCGCGAGCCTCGGCGGTGGCGTAGGTCACTTCGAAACCGGCGGCGCGGAAATTCGCCACGGCCTGGTGCAAGTCGCGCACCCAAAGCAACACATGGCTGCAAGTGGAGGAGGATCGGGCAGTGTTCAAAACGGCAGCGCTCCCAACAGTTGGGCGGTGTCGTCACCGCGAGGCGGTTGCACGGCGCCGGCAAGGGCCTGGAGTTCGGCCAGCGGTAGCGCGCGGGGCACGGGCGGCTCAATCAAGACGGGCATGCCGATCAGGTTGTTCATTTCGCGCCACGCCATGGCCACTTCGGTGGCCCAGACGCCACTGCGCAGACGCCGCGACGGTTCATCGATGTCGCGGCATAACTCGTCCAGGGCGATGCTGACCGCGTCGGGCCAGACCTGATTGAACACCTGCTGGTAGCTCTTGGGCACCTGCGGATCGAGCATCACCATCGTCGGTCCGGCGAGCCGTTCGCTGCCCGGCCCGGTCATGATCAGGCGGTCGGTGCTGTCCCTTGAGGCGTGCAGGCGCGGGTTCCACAGCACCGGGCCGTGGGTGTCGGCCAGGCTCAGCACCCCGGCTTCACAGCCGACTTCGAGGCGATGAAGCAAGAACGAGTGGTTGTCGGGGTCCTTGGGGTGCACTTGGTTCTGCACCCGCAAGCTGATGGGTACGCCATTGAAACGGGCATCGAGCCGCGTGAAGGGTTGCCCCGCGAACGCAGGGGCGGGTGCCGCGAACGTCCAAGGCCGCAGACCACCGGCCAAGCGCCCGAGAATATCCAGCAGGGGATAGGCCACCTGGCTGTTGCAGGCAGCCTCGATGTACGCCAACCCCTGGTGATCGTGCAGGTAAGCGGCCACTGCGAGAAAACGCCGGATCGCCAGGATATTCGGGTACAGCGTATTCACCGCATAGGCGGCTTGGCCCTGGCGTGCGGCCTGCATGCACACGGCGATTTCGCGGTGGTGCACCGGGTGCTCCTGCAATACGTGGATGCCACGGTGCAGAAGTTGTTGGGCCAAGTCACCGCCGACGCCCCCGGTTGCGCCGGAGCGCACCACCACGCAGGCGATATCGACGTCATCCGGCACCTGTTCGACGGTCTCGTACAGCGCCACTCCATAATGCTCGGCGCAGGCCCGTGAGTAGGCATTGCCACGCGACAGGATGCCCACGAGCTGGTAGCGGTCATGGGCGCGGGCCAGGGCCTGCAGGTAGATGCGACCGAATGCGGTGCCGGCCACGATCACGCGTTTACGCACAGGAATGCTGTTCATGGCCAGGTCTCCGGGAGGCGAGCCCACAGGGCCAGCGTGTGGTCGTCGGGCAACTGGTCGGGCAGTTCGAGGGACAGGGCGGGTTCCTCGAGGTGCGCGGCCAATGCCGCGCGGCTCAGCCGCTGGGCAGGTACCTGGGCGACGAAGACGCGATGGCCCAGCCGCGCCAGTGGGTGCCCGGTGGCGGGCAGGCTGCGGTTGCCCTGGAACCCGGCCCTGGCCAGCGCGGTTTGCCACTGCGCGAGGTTGAGGAAGGTGGCGCTGCTGTACTGACGTTCATCATCGGCCTGGTTGAGCATGAAGGCCTGTGATGCCATCACCCAGAACTCCTCCTGCGTGGGTTCGCTGAACACCAGCCAGCCGCCCGGCTTGAGCAAGGCGAACAGGGTCGCCAGGGAGCGCTCGGTGTCGCGCGCGGCATTGAGCACGCCACCGGCGATGATCAGGTCCCAGCTCTGGCTGCGATAACCCTGGGCCAGGGCGGGGCGGTCGATGTCGAACACGCCGTGGCGAACCCATGGCCAGGCGTGCAGACGCTTGGCGGCCTGCTCGCAGAAATAGCGCGACACGTCGGTGCATAGGTAGTCCACCGAAGCATTTACCAGGGCGGGCAATACTGCGTGGGTGGTAGCGCCGGTACCGGCACCGACTTCCAGCACGCGCAACGGTACGCCGGCCGGTTGGTGCGCGGCCCAGACTCCCACCCAATGGGCTACGGCGCGATGCTGGTACTGCGCCGCCAGGCTTTCGCGGTACAACGCCGCCGCGCGTTCGGTGCGCCCCTGCGGAAATAGCAGGTGCACGGCCGCACAGTCGCCGCGCATCAGCGCCGGCAATTGGCGCGCATTCTCTCGAGCATATTCGAGGGTGCCGCTGCCTCCGGTGTTGCGCGTCCAGTCCAGGGTCAGTTGCGTCCAGATACCCTCGAGGGCTTCGTCGCCCCAGGTGCTGGCGTCAAGAGTGGGATGTAATCGGGTGCTTTCGCGGCGCAACAGGCCTTGCCCTTGCAACACATCCAGCCAGCGTGCGATCAGCGCGCGGTGACCCGGCGCGATGCCGCCATGTGCCAGCGCTCGGGCGACATCGTTCAGCGGTGCGGGCAGCAGGCCGCAATGGTCCAGGCCGTTGAGCATCGACAATAACGCGGCGTGGCCCAACCGATCGTTGAGTCGTGCCGCTTCGACGAGTCGTTCGGTGGAAAACTGCTGATTGAGGGCGGCTTCAGTTTCATCGAGGTGATCCTCGACCCATGCTGCCTCGCAAGGGTGAGGCACGGCGAACAGGGTCTGGCCGTGCAGCGCGACGCTGTTCACGTCGGGATGCCCAAGGGCACGCTCGCGCCAGCGCTGCTGCTCGAGCTTGACGCTGACCAGGTCGCGCCAGTCGCCAAGGGTCTCCGTAAACCCCTGGACGCGGCAATTGAGCTGTGCCGCCGCGCGTTCGGCGAGTTGCCAGTCGCCCGGTTGCGCCGTGACGAACAGCAGCTGTTCCAGGTGGCTCAGATCGGTCAACGGCAGCGCGGGGAAGTCCAGCAGCCGTTCCAGCTGTTCGGCATTCATGACCGCCACGGCGGGGCGCTGGCGTTCGATGATCGCCAACAGGCGTGCCGGGGAGCGCTGGTGAGTACCCAGGTCGGTCAAGGCAGGCAAATGCCATGGAAACGTGCCGACGGGCAGAGCAGTCAGCAGAATGTCAACGTGCAGCGTCATCAAGAAGCTCCTACGGCGTGAAACAAACGTTGCCCGGCGGCCGCCAGCGGGTCGGTTGCGGCGGGCCATACTTCGAGCAACTGGAAACCTTGGGCCTGCAAGGCCTGGCGCCATGCATCGGGCGTGATGAAGACCTCATCGGTATCGCGCAACGTCGCACCGGCGGGCGGTGATAGCAACAGGTGCATGAAGGTCAACATGGCCGGGTTGTCCGCAATGGACTCACTGAACAACAGGCTCCCGCCGTCTCGCAGGCAAGCACGAATCTGCCCGAGGCTGCGGGGCAGATCGCGGGCGTTGTGCAGCGTATTGCCAGCGACCACCAGGTCCTGGCTGCGCGCCGCGATGCCTTGTCCGGCGAAGTCTTTATCAAGGTCGAGCAAGCCGAAGTGCATCCCCGGCTCCAGGCGAAACTGGCGCTGGGCCGCGCTGGTGAAAAGCGCACTGATGTCGGTAAAGCGATAGTCCTTTTCGCGTTCCTGCAACGCTGCAAGCACGGCGCGAGTGGTGCAGGCGGCACCGCCCCCCAGCTCCAGCACCCGCAACTCATTGCCGTGGACCGCGGTTTCGCCCGCCCGTGTCGCGAGGGCCTGATTGATCGCCGCGGTGAAGTGGTTGTGCTGGTAAACCCCGAGCACCGCGACGGGGTCACCCGATTGCAACAGCAACGGTGCCAGGGTGAGTTGATCGCGCAACAGGTCAGGCAAGCATTCGATGACCTGGCGGTGCAGGGTGGCCATGTTGGGCGGGAAGCCCAGTTCCGCGTACAGCTCGGACAGGTTTTCGACGGCGGCCTTGGGGGGCGTGTCCTGCCAGGCGAGGTGTTCAGCGTCTTCGCCCAGCGCCCCGGCGCGGGTCAGCGCCGCCAGCCAGCGCCGTACGATCCAGGCATGGCGGGGCGCTGTACCTAACGCTTGGTTGATCTGCCCGGCGCTGCGCCAGGCCTGCAATGGCAAGGCCCGGGTGTCCAGCAACACCTGGGCCATCACCCCCAGGCTCAGGTGTTCGAGTTCGTTCAGAGCGTTGTTCATAGGCAACCTTCTTCGACGCTGTGCAGGTGATCGAGTGGGCCGTGCAGCAGGTTCAGGGCACGGATCGCCGAGGTGCGTTGCAAGCGTTCAAGGCTGACGGCGGGCGGCAATACCTGGGCGGCGTAATGGCAGCCGGTGCTGATTTCACCGTGCGCCACGCTGACCACCGTGGCCGCCGCCATTGCACCGGTCAGCGCCGCATTGCCTGCACCGCTGAGCACCAGGCTGCAGGTGCGCGCCTGGCCGTTCCACAGCCCGTCGAGCTGCAGCAACAACGTGACGAAGGGGGCCTGGCCGCTGAGGTCCAGCAGGCTGGCCTCGCACAACCGCCGAACCGCTTCGGCGCGCGGCAGGCTATGGGCCAGGTCCAGCGCCTTGAGCACATGCCCATCGGTGATCACGTTGAACCATTGGCCGACATCCAGGCGCAGGTCCATCGCCAGGCGTTCGCCTTCCTGGTTCAAATAGGGCAACACGTGAACCTGGCCGGGGAAACACGGCAGCAGCACGTCGCGGCTGCGGCGTAGCGCTCGGCTGCATCGGCCGTTGCGCCAGGCCGCCAAGGGTTCGTTGGTGCCATCCACCGCGCCTTGCAGGAAATCATCGGCGGCCACGGCGGTGAAGTGGTCACGCAAGCCGAAATAGCTGGTCAGTTCGAGGACTTGGGTGAAGGCTTGCTCGGCCAGCCAGCGCGGCAACAAACCGGTGAGCCCCGGTTGCAGACCGGCACCGAGGACGGCGCAACGGTTGCGCCATTGATGTGGGGCACGTGTCATCTCGCCGGCCGCATCCACGTAATGCGCATCGGCTTGCAGCGCCGCCCGTGCGGCACGGTCCGCCAGCCGCCAAGAGGGGCCGGCGCAGTTGAGCAGCACGTCGCAGCCGCGGGCGAACCCGGTCAGGGCAGGGGCATCATTGAAATCCACCGCCGTCCATTGCAACCGGGCGTCGGGCCATTGCTGCTGCAGCGATGCCAGGCAGCGCGCACCGTTGCCTGGATCGCGCCCGCCCAGGCGAAGCTCGTTCACGCCCAGGCTCAACAGCGCCCGAGCGCTGGCCAGACCGACATCGCCACTGGCGCCCAGCACACCGATCAGCATGGCTGGGCCTGCGCATTCAGGCGCCAGCCACCGGCGCGCTGGCGATCACGCCAGAACCCGGCGTAACGTCCGTCGAGGGCCAGCAGTTGCGGGTGAGTGCCGGCTTCCACGAGGCGGCCCTGGTCCAGCACCAGAATCTGGTCGGCGGCCATGATGGTCGGCAGGCGATGGGCGATGACCATTACCGTCGAGCTTTGCTTCAGGCTACGAATCGCCGCCTGTACAAAGGCTTCGTTGTGCGGATCCAGTGCGGCCGTGGCTTCATCCAGCAGCACGATCGGGGCGCGCTTGAGCAGCGCCCTGGCCAGGGACACCCGCTGGCGCTCGCCGCCGGACAGCGCCGCGCCGCCTTCGCCCACTGGGGTGAGCCAGCCTTGGGGCAGGCGCGCGACAATTTCATCGACGCCGGCGAGGCTCGCTGCCTCAGCCACCTGTTGCGCACTGGCGTCCGGCTTGCCGACGCGGATATTGGCTTCGAGGCTATCGTCGAACAGGTAGACGTCCTGCATCACCAGCGACAGTTGCGCCATCAAGGCCTCATTGGACAGTTCGCGCACATCGACGCCGCCGACCTTGACGTGGCCCTCGGTCACATCGAAAAAACGCATGAGCAGACGCGTGACGGTGGTCTTGCCTGAACCCGAGGCGCCGACAATCGCCGTCATTGAATGGGTCGGTGCGTGGAATGTCAGGTCGCGCAGCACTGTCGGGCCACTGGCGTAGGCGAAACTGACGTGTTCGAAGGCAAAGCTGCCGGGTTCGCTCAACGGCTGACTGACCTGTGGTTGCGGCAATGGCGGCTCGCGCAGGATGCTGACCAGTTGTTCCAGGTCGTTGCCGGCCATGCGCAACAGCCCGCTGCGTGCCGCCGCCTCGGCCAGTGGCCCGACAAAACGCGCCGCGAGGGCGAGCAGGGCAACCAATTGAATGGCGTCGATGTCGCCTCGGGCAGCGAGGGCGATACCCACGCCCACCAGCAGCGCGAAGGCCAATTGCACGGCCAGGCCGCCGGCCAGCAATTTCGGAAAGGTCTGGGACACCATGGAACCGCCGGCCTGCTTCTGCGCCAGGTTGGCCGCCTGCAACGGCGCGTATCCCTCCTGGGTCCGGCCAAAGGCCCGCAGCACTTGCTGGTAGCGAGCGAACTCCACCACTCGGTTACCGGCGAGGGACGCGGCGGCTTCGACCCGGGCATCGTTGTGGCCGATGGCATCGGCTGACCATCGATGGGTGAAGTAGATCAGCGGTGCGCACAGCACAGCGGTCAGGCCCAGGCGCCAGTCGAAGATGAACAGGGTCAGTGCGACCGTGGCCGGCACTACCACCCCGCAAACCACCGGCCCCAGGTAATGCGCAAACAAGCCGGTGACCATCAACGTGCCGCTGGTGGCGCTGCGCGACAGGCGCCCGACTTTCTCCGAGTTGAACCAGCCCAGGGGCAGGTTGGCCAGATGTTGGCCGAGGCGATCATGCAAAGTGGTCAGCACGACCAGTGCGAGCGCAAAGCCTTTCATCGCCTGCTGGTAATGGGCGATGCAGGTCAGCGCGGCCATCGCCGCGAGGCCGGTCAGCCACGCCATCGCCGTGGACAGGTCACCGGCAAACAATGCGTGCAGGATCGGCACCAGCAGTGCTACGGCCAGGCCTTGCAGCACGGCGCTGGTCACCAGCCACGCGAGGTATCGATAGAGGCGCGCGGCATGCGCCGGCCCCAGTAAAGTGACAAGACTGCGGATCACAGGGACATCTCCAGCTCGGGGGCTGAGCGCTTGGCGCCGGCGCGCCACAGGCGGGCATAGGCGCCGTTGGCCTGAAGCAGGGAATCGTGACGACCGCTTTCCAGCACGCGACCCTGGTCGAGGACGACGATCTGGTCCACCCCGCTGATACTGGACAGGCGGTGGGCGATCACCAGCACCGTGCGACCCCGGGTCAGGGCCGACAGTGCGTCCTGGATCAGCGCTTCGGATTCGGGGTCGGCGTGGGAAGTAGCCTCGTCGAGGATCAGCACCGGCGTGTCGGCCAACAAGGTGCGGGCGATGGACAGGCGCTGCGCTTCACCGCCGGAGAAAATCGCATCCTCGCCGATCACCGATTGATAGCCACGGGGCAGGGCCTGGATGCGCGAGTGGATCTGCGCCGAGCGGGCCGCCATCTCCATCTTTGCAGCGCTGGCATCGGGGCGGCCCAGGCGCAGGTTTTCGGCCACGGTCCCGTGCACCAGTTGCGCGTCCTGCAAGACGAAACCGACCTGCTTGTACAGTTGGCGCGGATCGATCTCTCGTACATCGACACCGCCGACCCGTACGCCGCCGGCGTTGACGTCGTGAAAGCGCGGTACCAGTTTGGCCAGGGTCGATTTGCCCGCGCCGGAGGCTCCGACCAGGGCGGTTACGCTGCCGGCCGGGCAGTGCAGATCGACGCCGTTGAGGATCGGGTGCCCGGCATCGTAGCCGAACTGTACCTGTTCAAAAGTGATGTCGCTGCCCTGGGGCTGCTTGCTGACGTTCGGCGCGGGCAGCTCTTGAACCGTGAGCAGCGCTTCGATGCGGTCGGCAGCGGCCAGGGCGGTGCGTTGCGCGGTCAGGCTCTGATTGATCACCAACAGTGACTGCGGAATCACCACCGCCACCAGGGTCTCGGCAAACAATTGCAGCGGCGTGATCCAGCCTTCGGCCAGCAACAGGCTGCCCACCCCCAGGCTTGCCAGCAGAATCACCGGGACGCTCAAGGCCATCGAGGAAAGCGCTTCCAGACGCAGCAGCGGCTTGACCCAACCGGCGTATTGTTCGCTGAACTGGTTGACCGCCCGTTGATAGCTGCGATGGGCCTGGCCTACCTGGCCGAATGCCTTGACCACGGCAATGCCGTGGACAAACTCGACGATCGCGGCGCTGACCCGGCTCATGCTCTTGTCCAGCAACTGCATCTTCGCGCCGAAGCCACGCATCATCAGGGCATAGGCCAGTGCATACACCGGCAAGGTCAGCACCGCCAGTAATGCCAGGCGCCAGTTCAGCGTGGCCAGCCATACCAGCCCCGCCAGGGGCGTGACGATTGCCGCGGTGAGTTCCACCGCATGGTGGGCGACCAGGTGATGGAGGTCTTCCAGATCGTCCTGGACCACTTTGCGCACCGCGCCCGAAGTGGTGTCGGTGTACCAGCCCAAGGGCACCCGCCCCAGCTTGTGCACCATGGCTTCGCGCAGGCTGGTTTGCAGGCGATGGTCCGCCAGGTGGGTCAACCACAGCGCCACCCCGTTGGCCATCCAACCCAGGCTCAGGGCGATCACCACCAGCGCGGCCCAGCGCCACAAGGCCTGACTGTCGACGCTGCCGGCCAGCAGCAACCGACCCAGTTCGGTCAGCCCGATGAAGGGCACCAGGTTGACCAGCGCGCCGACCGCGGCAAACGCCACGCCGATGCGGATCAGGCGGTTGACCGGACGTTTGAGGGTATCCAGAGCGCTCTTCATGAGTTCTTCCGTAGGGCTTCCAGCAAGTGTGCGGTGACGGTGTGGACGTAAGGCGGTTCGATCACGCTGAAATGGTTGCCTGGCACATCGATCAATTCGAACTGCCCCAGGCACGCGTCTTCCCAGAACGGCGCCGCCAAGTGGCCAACGCCGCCGGTGATACCGAACGATTGCTGCTCCAGGCAGCGCAGGTAGGTCATGTTGCCGAGGAACGGCGGCGGGTCGAACCGTGCCGCGCGCATGCTGTGACGACACACGCGAAACAACGTCGGCACCAGCTCCGGACCGATGGGCACCCCGGCCTGGCCCGACGCCAGGCGCGCATACTCGGCCAGGCGTTCTTCCTGGCTGCGCGCCGATTGTTGCTGCACCGCCAGCGCGAGGGCCTCCAGGCCCGAGTCGCCGCTTAACGAAGCCATGGCCCCGGCTGGTACGCGGCGATTGTCACGGGCCATCAACAGATCGATGGCGCGGTACACGTCATAGTCTTCAATGTGCGCGCCGAATACGGTCTTGACCGGGTCCAGGTTCAGGTTGGGTACGAAGATCGCCTCGTAGGCCAGCTCTTCGTCGGTGTCGATGAACATCGGAATACTGTCGATCAGACTCAAGTCCACCACGTCCATGCCGCGTTCGAGCAGGCGCCGGGCAACCTCGGTGGCAAGCAGCCCGCCGAGGCAGTAACCGATCAACTGGAAGCGCTGGTGACCGTCGGCTATCAAGCGTTCGGCGTAGTCTTGGGCCACGCTTTCGATCAGGTGCTTGGGCTCCAGCGCCAGGTAGCGTTCAGTGTCGGCCACGGCAAAGCCGATCACCGGCCCGGCCTGTTGTTCGGCAAGGGCGCGGCCCAGGTGTTGGAAGTAGTCCAGGGTGCCGAGGGCGGCGTGGAACATCACCCGCACCGGGCCGACCTCGCCACCGCCAAACGGCACCACCAACGCGTTGCTGCTTGATGAACGCTGGGCTTCGCCGCTAGCAGCAGTGGGGGCAGGTGCGCTTTCGCCGTGGTTGAGCAGGCGCGCCAGGGCGGCGACATTCGGCTCGTTGAGCATCTGCCGCAGCAGTGTGTCGTAACTCAAGCCCTGGGCCTGGGGCAGTTGTTCACGCAGTTGTCCGGCGACCCGGGCGAGGATCAGTGAGTCCGCGCCTTTTTCATAGAAACTGTCGTTGACGCCAATCTGCGTCAAGCCCAAGGCCTCGGCCCATAACCGGCAAAGCTCGGCTGTGAGAGGATCACTCGGCGTCGCCTGGTCATTGGATGCCTGGGCATCGACTGCGGGACGCAAGCCGGCCAGAGTCTTGCGGTCGATCTTGCCGTTGGCAGTCAATGGCAAGTGGTCAAGCACTTGCAGGTGCGCCGGCAGCATGTAATCGGGCAAGCGCTGTGCCAGGGCGCGGCGCAGGCTGTCGACACCCAGGCGCCGATACCCGGCCTTGAAACGGGCGGCGAACACCTGCATGCCGAGGGTGGCCAGCGGATGATCGGCCTGGGGCAGGGCGGGCAGGCATTCTCCACCGAACGCCTGGATCCGCGCCTGCCAGGTTTCGGCGTCGCGCAAACCGCTGCGACCCAGGTCGTGGTCGCCGTTGACCGGGGTCATCATGAAGCCCTGGGTCAGCAGGATCGGCGGCCATTCGCCGGTGGGTTCGCTGAACACCAACCAGCCACCGGGGCTGAGCAATTCGGTGATCCGGGCGAGGGCTTGGTCGACGTCCTTGATGCTGTTGAGCATGCCCGCGCAGAGCACGACATCGGCGCTGTTGCTGACCAGCCCTTGGGGCCGGATGTCCTGGTCGATGTCGAGCACGCCGTAACGCACCCAGGCGTGCTCGGCAAAACGTTGTTTGGCCGCCGGCAGGAAAAAGGCGGTCATGTCGGTGAACAGGTAATCGACATCCAGGCCATCGAGCAGGCCGATCACGGGCGCGCTGGTGGCCCCGGTACCGGCACCGATTTCCAGGATGCGCAGCGGACCGTCGCCGTCATGGTGGGTGGCGAGGCGATTGATCAGTGCCGCGATGCTGTGATTGTTGTAGCGCGAGATGGCGTCCCCGCCGTACAGCTGCAACGCCAGGTCCTGTTGGCCCTGGGGGAACAGCAAGTCGAATGGATTGACCTCGCCCTTGAGCAGTTGCGGCAATTGCCAGACATGGTTGAGCTGGTAGTCGAACAGCGCCTGGCTGCACAGCCCCGAGGCGACCGCCTGTTCCACCCGCCCCCAGGCCAGTGCCGGCTCTGGCACGGGTTGCGCCAGTCGATAGCGGGACTGTTCCAGTTGTAGCAGGCCCGCCTCGCACAGCGAGCCCAGCCAGCGCCGCACCAACCAGTGATGGCGCGGCTGTGCCTGCAAGGCGTTGAGAATGGCCGGCGCATCGGGTTCGGCCAGCTCGGCGCTGAACAAGCTGGCCTTGAGCATCACCTCCAGCATCGAGCTCAGCGCCGCAACCTTGAGGTCCGACTGATAATCACGAACGCCTTGTGCATCGAAGGTGCCGACCTGGCTGTCGGCAAAACGATTGATCGTCGTGAGCAACGACGCGTCCGGCAGTGGTTCTGGCGCTGTCCGCGCAGCGGTGACGAAGGCCATCAGGCTGCGCTCGCCGGATGCTTCACCGCTGACCAGGCTGATGGCGCTGTCCACGCCGGGCGTGGCGAGCAAGGCCGCGTCGATCTCGCCCAGTTCAACGCGGTGCCCGCGAATCTTCACTTGGCCGTCTTCACGACCGAGGAACTCCAGTTCGCCACCCGGCAGGTAGCGTCCACGGTCGCCCGTGCGATACAGGCGCTGACCGTCAACGGGATGGGCGAAGAACCGCGCCTCGCTCAGCGCCTGATCGCCGAGGTAACCCTGGGCCAGGCCGACACCGGTGATATACAGGTCACCGGGCACCCAGGTCGGGGCGTCGCGCCATTGGCTGTCGAGCACGCGAAAGCCCTGGTTGGCCAAGGGCAGGCCATAAGGAATGCTGCGCCACGCCGGGTCAATCGCGCCGATCGGGTGCAGGTTGGACCAGATCGATGCTTCGGTCGCGCCACCGAGGCCGACCAGGGCCAGGTCGGGCAGCAGCTGTTGGAGTTGCGGCGGCAGGTTCAGCGGGATCCAGTCACCGGACAACAACGCCAGGCGCAGGCTGTCCAGCGGCCGCGGTTCGGCATGCAAGTAATGAGCGAGCATGTGTAATTGCGCAGGCACCGAGTTCCATAACGTTACCTGGTGGCGCTGTATCAGCTCGGCCCAGTGCGACGGGTCGGCGCCACGGGCCGGGTCGGGCAGCACCAGTGCGCCACCGACGGCGAGGGGGCCGAAGAGATCGTACACCGACAGGTCGAAACTCAACTGTGCCAACCCCAGCACGCGATCACTGGCGCTGAGCTGAAAGCGCCGATTGATGTCCTGCACGGTATTGAGAGCGGCGCGATGGCTGATCATCACGCCTTTGGGATCGCCCGTGGAGCCGGAAGTGAAGATCACGTAGGCGAGGTCATCGGGGCTGCCGTCGACCGCTTTGAAGTCGGCTGGAGCCGGCGCCAGTTGATCCACCAGATGCCAGTGCAGACCATCGGGCAGCGGCGTGTTGGGCAGCGCGTGAGACTGGCCGAGCACGTGGCGCACCTGGGCGCTGCGTAGCACGCGGTCGCGGCGGGCGGGCGGGGCGTTGCTGTCGAGCGGCAGGTAGGCGGCTCCGGCAAGCAATACACCGTAGGCCGCCACGACCTGGTCGAGGCCTTTGGGCATAAGGATTGCCACTGGTTCTTCGGCGGCGCAACCGGCCTGGCGCAAGGTGGCGGCGACGGCCAGGGCGCGTTCGACGAGTGCGGCGTAGGTCAGGCTGCCGTTGGCGTCGATCACCGCCAGAGCCTGCGGATGTGCAGCGGCCATGGCCAGCAGGCCGTCGTGTAAACGACCGGTAGGCAGCGGCGCGGCGGTGGCATTCGCCGCCAGGCGCTCGCGCTGTTGCCAGGCCGGCAGGGGCACGTGCATCGGTTGCTCCCAGGCGATCGGGTCCAGGGCCAATTGTTGCAGTTGGGCCAGGAATGCCTGCTGCATGTCATCGATCAACCCATCGGGGAACACGCCTTGGCGCACGTCCCAATGGATGTGCAAACCGTGATGGTCATCCATCACTTGGCAGTCGAGGGTGACCTGCGGGGTCTGGGTAATGCCGTGGCCCACCCGACGCTGGCTGGCCGCCAGTGGTTCGATCGCCAGGCCGATGGCGCTGGTGAACACCACCGGCATGACCGCGGCTTCACGGCCACGACGGCGGCCGATTTCGCGCATCACTTCAATACCGGAAAACAATCGGTGCTCCAGGTCCGCAAACAGCTGGCTGCCCAATTGGCGGGCCTGCTGGCTGAAATCCTGGCCTTGGGGATCGTTGACCTGCAGCAGGCTCACGGAGGTGAAGTCGCCCACCAGCCGATCCACCTGCGGATGCAACGGCAAGCGGTTGAGCAGCGTCAGGTTGAGGCTGAAGGCGGGGCGCTGGCTCCAGCGTTGCAGGGTGCCTACATAGGCGGCGAGCACCGCAATGGAGGGCGTCAGGCCGCGTTCGCTGGCGACTTTTTTCAGGGCGTTCCAGTGTGGCTGGTCGAGCTGCGCGCAGTGCCGTTGGAAGCGCGGCATGGCCGTGTCGTCGCCACTCAGGGGCGCGGGCAGTTGCGGTGCGGCGGGCAAGTCGTCGACGCGCGCCAGCCAATATTCGCGGTCGCGTTGATGGCGGCTGCCTTCGAGCAGGCCACGCTCGGCCAGCAGATAGTCGCGGAAGGTGATGTCCAGGGGCGGCAGGGCGGCTTGGGGATCGTCCAGCAATTGCTCCAACTCATTGAACAGCAACTGGGCGCTGGCCCAGTCGGCAATCAACGAGTCCATGGAAAAATGCAGGGTGTCGCCACTCTCGCTGCGGCTCATGCGCAACTCGAACAGCGGCCATTGATCAGTGGGGTAGAGCTTCTGCTCCATGGCTTGGCGGATCTGTTGCACGGCGTGCTGACGCTGTTCGCCCGTGGCGTGACGCAGATCTGTGACGGCCACGCAATACGGGCCGACTTCGGCGAGGACACGTTGCGAGCCTTCACTGGCAATCACCGCGCGCAACATGTCGTGGCGCTCGATCAGACGGTTCCACGCGTTTTCCACCTGTTGCGGGTCGAGCGCCGGCCAGCTCAGTTCCAGGTAACCGTGGCAGGCCACGTTGCCGTAGCCAAATGAAGATTGACGGCCCAAAAGGTAGGCGTTCTGCACGTCGGTGAGCGGGAAGGGGGAGTGGTGGTTTGCCGGGTCAGCCTGGACCAACGGCCGTTCCTGTACTTCGAGCAGGTGCAGGATCTGTTCTTTGTGCTCGCGCAGTTGTGCCATTCGCTCGGCATTGAGCAGGCCTTGCGGGGCGCGGAATTTCAGTTGTCCGTCCTGGGGCCAGAGTTCGACGCCCAGGGACTTGAGTTCACTTAACAGTTTGGCGGCGGGCATGGATACAGCTCCTGGAGAAAAGGGAGGTTGTGCGGGCATCAGATGACACCCTCTTCAACGGTGTCCGAAGACGGCTGGCGCTCAAGGATTTGCGCCACCTCGGTCAAGGTGGCGGCGCCGAACAACTGGCCCATGGGCAGTTCAACGCCCAGGCGGGTGCGCAGCATTTCGAGAAAGCGCGTGGCCAGGAGGCTGTCGCCACCGAGGCGGAAAAAGTTGTCGTGGCGTGACACGCTCGGCACGTTGAGCAATTGCTGCCAGAGTTCGGCGATCACCCGTTCGTCCGGGCGCAGCGGTTGCTCGTCTACCACCGTGCGCGTTTGGGTGGCGTCGGCCAGGGCGGCCTGCAGCGCGCGGCGATCGACCTTGCCGTTGCTGCTCAGAGGCAGGTGTTCAAGCACCAGGATCTGCTCCGGGCGCATGTACCCCGGCAGGCATTGCTCCAGGTGTCGCGCCAGGGCCTGCGCCTCGGTGCTGGCGGTGACGGCGGCCATCAGCTGGTTATTGGCGACCAGTGCCACCGCTGTGTTTACGCAGGGGTGGCGGGCGAGGGCGGCTTCGATTTCGCCCAGCTCGATGCGATGGCCGCCAATCTTCACCTGGCTGTCAGCGCGGCCCAGAAACTCCAACAAACCGTCGGGGTGGTAGCGGCCCAGGTCGCCGGTGCGGTACCAGCCATCGACAAAGCGCTCGGCATTCAACTGTGGCGCGTGACGATAGCCGCGAGCGACACCGGCGCCACCAATCCACAGCTCGCCGGTGACCCAGTCCGGGCAGTCCCGCCCCAGGGTATCGACCACCCGGTAAGCCTGGTTCGCCAGCGGCACGCCGTAGGGGATCGAGCGCCAACCCGGCAAGGGTTGTTGCACTTGGAAATGGTTCGACCAGATCGCCGCTTCGGTGGCGCCGCCCAGGGCGATAAAGCGGCAGTCAGGGGCCTGTTGCCGCAAGCGTTGCGGCAGGTCGAGGCCAATCCAGTCCCCCGACAGCAGCGCCACTTTCAGGCCCAGTGGCTGGCGGTCGTGGGCGTTGGCTTCGAGCAGCATGTCCAGCAGGGCCGGCACGCTGTTCCACAGGGTCACGCCATGGTGTTGCAACGCCTTGAGCCAGGCCCGCGCATCACGGCGTTGATCCTCTTCGATCAACACCAGCGCACCGCCCACCGACAGCAGGCCGAACAAGTCGTATACCGAAAGATCGAAGTCCAGTGCTGACAGCGCCAGGGTACGGTCGCTGGCGTCGATGCCATAACAGCGGTTGATCTCGGTCACGGTGTTCATCGCCGCGCGGTGGGTGATCTCCACGCCCTTGGGCTGGCCAGTGGAACCGGAGGTGTAGATCACGTAGGCCAGTTCTGCGGCCGGGACGGCGAGCGGCGCCGACAGCGGTTCAGCTTCCAGCGCGCGGCTCGGATCGAGGTGTCTGACGCTCGACAGCTGCGGGTCGTGCCCGGCAAGCATCAGGCTCACACCGGCCTGTTGCAGAATGCGTTGGCAGCGCTGCAGCGGTTGGTCGACACCCACCGGCAGGTATGCGGCACCTGCGGCCAGAATGCCCAGCACGCTGGCGATCTGTTGCGGCCCCTTGGCCAATGACACGGCCACCAGGTCGCCCGGCCCGACGCCTGCGTCCACCAGGCTGCGAGCAATGCGCAGCGCCCGGTCGGCGAGTTCGCCATAGCTCAGGGTGCCATGCTCGCCCCACAACAGGGCCGGGCGTTGTGGCGCTTGGCGTGCGTGTTCGAAGAACTCTTGGTGTAAGGTCGGGTCACCCGGCACGCCCGGGCCCGGGGCATTGAGCCGGGCGCGCAGTTGCGCCTGGGCTTGCGGCAGCAGGTCCGGCGGCGGGTTGTCCCAGGCGTGCTCGGCCAGCCAGTTCAAGCTGTACAGGTAGGCGTCGAACATCGTTTCGACCAGACCTTCGGGGAACAGGCCGACCACGTAATCCCAGTTCAAGGCTACGCCGCCGTTGGCTTCGACCACCTGATGGTCGAGCCAGACCTGTGGCGTTTGAGTCAGGCCAAAGACTTGCCGGGCAAACGGCCCATCCACCGGCGCGGCCGTGCCATCCGGAACCCCGAGGGCACTGGTGAACACCACGGGCATGCTTACCTGCCGCTCGCCATTGCCCCGGGCCAATCGCCGCAACAAGCTGACCGAGCCGAGGCAACGATGTTCCAAAGCCTCGCCCAGGGTTTGCTGGGTACGCCGGGCACGGTCGATCCAGCGCTCGCCGGGCACCGGTACATAGCCAAGCAGCGTCAGGGAGGTGAAATCGCCCATGACCTGATCGATCTGGGGATGCAGCGCGCGACGATCGAACAACGTGAGGTTGAGGCTGAGGTCCGGGCGCGCACTCCAGCGGCCGAGGGTTTCGGCAAATGCGCAGAGCAGTACCGCCGATGCGGTGAGGCCGTGCTGTTGGGCCTTGGCCAGGATCGCTGCCCAGGCTTGGGCGTCGATCTGCCCTTGCAGACGGTCGAAGCGCGGTTGGCCAAGGCTGGCGGGGTCAACCGCCAGCGGCAATTGCGGATGCGCTGGCAGCTCGGGCAGGCGTTCCTGCCAGAACTGTTGCGCGGCTTGCAGCTCGGCCGCGTCCACGGCGGATTGCAATTGATAGTCGCGGAACGACAGTTCCAGGGGAGTCAACGTCAATTCGGGGTCACGGTACAAGGCATCGAGTTCTGCGTAGAAGCGCAGGATGCTCAGGGCATCGAGGATCAAGTTGTCCAGGCTGATGGCCAACCGCGTATAGCGGCCGTGGGCCACGGCCTGCACATCGAACAGCGGCCACTGGCCTGGATCGAACACGCGATGGGCACAGTGTTCGCGCAAGTCTGCGAGGTTGGCATAGCCCTGGCCGATCTTGAAGGATGGCAGCTGTTGCAAGGGCAGGATGCGGGCCTGGCCGCATTGATCGAACACGGCGCGGAGCATTTCGTGGCGCTCGATCAAGCGCCCTAGGGCGTTTTGCAGGCGCGGCAGGTCAAGGTCCTCAACGTCGTATTCGCGATAGAAGTGACAGCTCACGCCGCCCAGTACCAGGCTCGGATCGCGGCCCAGCCAATAAGCTTGCTGGACCTCGGTCATGGGGAAAGGCGCGTGGCGTTGCGGCAGGTCGGGCACAATCGTGCGCTGCGGTTCGGCCTGGGTCAGTCGATGCAAATCGGCACAAAAAAGCGCGAGCACCGGTTTGACAAAGACCTGGGCGATACGCGCGCCACCCAGCCCCTGTTCGGCGAGCAGGCGCACCAGGCGGGTGGCGCTCAGGGAGTCACCGCCCAGGGCGAAGAAATTGTCTTCACGGCAGACTTTGTCACAGCCCAGCAACTGCTGCCAGACACGCGCCACCTGCGTTTCGATGTCGCCGCAGGGAGGCGACAGATTGGCCGGTACGCGAGTGTTGTTCACGGCCAGCCAGGCGCTCAGCGCCTTACGATCCACCTTGCCGTTGCCGGTCAAGGGCAACTGCGCGCACCCCAGGATCGTGCCGGGAATCATGTAGGCCGGCAGGTGCTCGGCGAGATGCCGGGCAAAGCCCGGCGAGTCAAACCGAGTGGGCTCTTCGGGGCCATTTGTCAGGCGCACCACCGCCGCCAGTTGCTGGCTGGCCAGCAGCGCCACCGCCTGCTCGATGCCTGGCCAGGCAAGCAATGCGCTTTCGACTTCCCCGGCTTCGATGCGCAAGCCGTGCAGCTTGAGTTGGAAATCGCGACGCCCGAGGAATTCGACATTGCCGTCGGGGTGATAGCGCGCATTGTCGCCGGTGCGGTACCAGCGCAGGCCTTGATAGTCTACAAAGCGTTCAGCGGTGCGCACCCGGTCGCCGCGATAACCCTCGGCCACACCGGTGCCGCCGATCCACAGTTCACCGGCGACCCAGTCCGGGCAGTCGTGGCCGTGCGGGTCGACGATGCGCAGGTGGACATTATCCAGTGGCGTGCCATAGGGCAGGCAGTGCCAGGGCAATGTTTGGCCAGGCAGCACTTCGAACAGGGTCGAGTGGATGGCGGTTTCGGTGGCACCGCCCAGAGCCATGAAGCGGCAGCCGGGTGCTTGGGCCCACAGCCGTGGCGCCAGATTCGGAGCGACTTTGTCGCCGCCCAGCAACACCGCGCGTAGCGGCAGGCTGGCGTCGGCAGGGGCGCAACCGAGCAGCATGTCGAGCAATGCCGGCACGCAGTTGAGCACGCTGGCGCGATGCTGCAGGGCCAGTTCACGCCAGCGTCCGGCATCGCGCTGGGCCTCGGGCTCGATACCGATCACCGCGGCCCCCGTCGACAGCGCGGCAAACAGGTCGAACACCGACAGGTCGAACTCCAGCGCCGACAGCGCGAGGATTCGGTCGTCAGTGTTCAAGTGCAAGCGCCGTTGCAAGTCTTGCAGGGTATTGGCGGCCGCCTGATGACTGATTTCCACGCCCTTGGGTTCACCTGTGGAGCCCGAGGTATAGAGGATATAGGCCAGGTCGCTGATTGCTCCGGGCCGCGGAGCGTCCAGCGCGGTGCCGGTGGCGGGCAGTTCCGTGAGCAATAAGCGTGCACCCGATGACTCACGGATTTTCTGGCAACGCGCCGTAGGTTGATCGACGCTGATGGGCAGGTACGTGGCGCTGCACGCCAGGATGCCCAGCACCGCAATCACCTGCTCGGGCCCTTTGGGCAGTTGCAACGCCACCACATCGCCGCGCCGGACGCCTTGGCCTTCCAGGTAGGCCGCCACGCTCAGGGCGCGCTCGGCCAGCTGGCCGTAGTGGATGACGGGCTGATTGCCGTGCAACAACGCGGGCAGGTCTGGCGTCAGGCGCGCCTGGGCAAAAAAGGCTTCGTGCAGGCGCTGTTCCGGCAGGGGCGCGACCTGGCCTTGAACGCTGTTGCGGACCTCAAGTTGGTTGGCGGGGATCAGCGCCGGCGGCGGCAGATCCCAGGCCGAAGATTCAAAACACAGGCGCTGCAACAGGCCGATGTAGGCCTCGAACAAACCGTCCAGCACCCCGTCGGCGAACAGCCCCTCACGGGCATCGAGATTGATCAGGATGCCACCATCCAGTTCGGTAACCTGAGCGTCGAGCCACACCTGCGGGCCCTGGGAAATGATCCAGGCCGGTTCGCCGAAACACGCCTGCACGCCCTCGGCGAACAATTCCCCTAGCCCCAGGGCGCTGGTATACACCACCGGTGCCAGCACTTGCTCACCGCGTTGCCGCGACAGCTCGCGCAACACCTCCAAACCGGAAAACGCGCTGTGCGCCGCATCGCTGTGGAAGCGTCGTTGCAGGGCCGTGGCGCGAGCGGCAAAAGTGCCGGCGACATGACCGTCCCAAGCCAGCAGGATCGATGAAGTGAAATCGCCAACCAGGCGGTCGACATCGGCATGCAACGGGGTGCGGTTGAACAGCGGCAGGTTGAGCAGCAGCTCGGGCGTCTCGCACCAGGCACCAAGGGCTTCACAGAACACCGCCGCCAGGGCCATCGCCGGCGTGAGCCCCTGTTCCCGGGCGTGGCGCTCGAAGGCCTGGCGCTGAGACGGCGGTAGCCAATGGTGACGGCGCCGCACCTGGCGATCGTCGCCCTGGGTCTTGACGGGCAGGCGCGGGGCACCGGGCAACCGGTCCAGGCGCTGCAACCAGTAGTCACGGGCGTGTTGATGACGAGCAAGCTGCTCAGGGTCGGCCTGTTCATCGCGCAGGTCGGCCAGGTAACGGGCGAAGCTGTAGTCCAGCGCGGCCAGGGGCTGTTGGTGATACAGCTGCACCAGGTCGCCGAGCAAGATGCGCAGGCTCAAGGCATCGGCTGCGAGCATGTCGAGGTTCAAGTGCAGGCGAGTCCCGTCGGGCAGCAGCGACAACTGGATATCCAGTACCTGACCTTGTTCAACGGCCAATTGGCGGTGGGATAACTCCGCGCGCAACGCCTCCAGTCGTTGTTGCTGTTGATCGACGCTGGCCTGGCGCAAGTCATGCACTTTCAATCCTGGCCAAGGGCTCTGCGCGAGGATCCGCTGGCGGCCGTCGTCGAGAAACTGCGCGCGCAACATCGGGTGCCGCACCAGCAGCGCCCGAACGGCGGCTTCCAAGCGGGCGGGGTCAACGTCGCGGCCATCGAATTCGTTATAGAAGTGCGCCGCCACACCGCCCAATTGCTGGCCGGGCGCACGCCCGATCCAGTAGGCGTGTTGCATCGGCGCCAGTTCGAAGGGCTGCCCTTCGTCTACTTGCACAGTGGGCGCGGCGGGGGCAGGGGGCGCCACATCGAGCAGTGCCAGCCAGGCTGACAGGCGCGGGTCGGCGATCAACTCGGCGAAGCGCGCGGCCAGGCCCTGGCGGCGCCATTGGCCGGCGAGGCGAATCAGGGTGACGGAGTCCAGCCCCCATTCGATCAGGTTCGCCTCCAGGGGAATTTTCTCGGCGGGCAGATCGAGGGCTTGGGAAAGGGACTGGCGCAGCAGTGTCGCGGTTGAGGTGCTGGGAGTGGCCATGGCTCAACGTCTTCTCATTACTAGGGCCCGGACCGGGGTTGGCCCAGGCGCTGGGGGCAGGCAGATGCTTGGAGGAAGATGCTAGTCATTCTCATTTTGGCAACTACCCGGATCGAATCGTTTTTGCCCCGCATCCGCGTCTCGCTCACCGGTTGCAGTGGCGTGGTGGCTGCGCGCAATGCCGGTCGGTCGCAGGATGCGGTTGGAAAATGACTTGAATCGGGTAGAGCCCGACCATGGCCTTGATTACCGTCGCTCGCCGCCCTCTTGCAGGGCCTGTGTCCGTCTGATCTGGTCTGGAGTTGTGGATGTCTTTCGATTCGGGTTTACAAGTGCGCGGCCTGCGCAAGCGCTACAGCAACGGCGTCGAAGCGCTGCGCGGCGTGGACCTGAGCGTCGGGCCCGGCATGTATGGTCTGCTGGGGCCGAACGGCGCGGGCAAAAGCAGTCTGATGCGGACCCTGGCGACTTTGCAGCAACCAGACGCCGGTAGCATTCACCTGGACGGAGTGGATGTGCTGGCCGATGCCGATTATTTGCGCCGCCGCCTGGGCTATCTGCCGCAGCAGTTGAGCGCGTATCCGGGCGTAAGTGCACGGGATCTGCTTGATCGTTTTGCCTGGCTCAAGGGACGAACCGACAGCCGTCAACGCCGTGAGGAAATCGAGGGTCTGCTGGACAAGGTCAACCTCCGGCAGGCAGCCCATCGGGCGCTTGCCACTTATTCGGGCGGCATGCTGCGCCGGTTCGGCATCGCCATGGCGCTGGTGGGCTCTCCACGCCTGTTGATCGTCGACGAACCCACGGCAGGCCTCGATCCGGCGGAGCGCAACCGTTTTCATCGAGTGCTCGCCGATGTCGCCGCCGAATCGATCGTGTTGCTTTCGACGCACATCGTCGAGGACGTCGAGAACCTCTGCAGCCGGCTGGCGGTGCTGGCCGGTGGACAGATTATTGTCGAAGGGAGCCCGGCGCAGTTGTTGGGCGCCGAGCAGGGAAGATTGTGGGAAGCGTCCTTCGACCGTGGCGAGGCGCTGCCCGATGCCTTGCATGTGGCCGCCAGTCCTCAAGGCAGCCGCGTCATTGTGCACGGCGCATGTCCTGCCGACCCTCGCTTCGTGCCCCACGCGCCGCGCCTGGAAGACATCTATTACCTGGCCCTGGCCCGGGCGGGTGAGGCGATCGACGCATGAATACCTTTGCTCTGCTGATGCGTGAGGCCTGGGTTGAAGTGCGCGCCGGCCTGCGCAGCGGCATCCCGTTGCTGGTGTTCCTCGGCCTGACCGGCTATTTGCTGATGTCCCTGGCCAACGCCGACTACGTGCAGAAAATGGGCGCCAGCGATATCGCCCGCAATGCCCCGAGCCTGATCTACCTGATGTCGTGCGGCTGTATGTTCTTCCTGTTTTTTGCCTGGGCATGGGTCTTTGCCCAGCCGGCCCTGAGGGACCGCAAGGCGCAATTGGAAGAAGTGTTGCTGGCTTTGCCACTGTCGCTGCCGGCGCTGTTGTGGGGACGTTTCATCGGTGCAGCGCTGGTGGGTGGTTTACTCGCCAGTTCGTTGATCGTCGGGTTTCTGCTCAGCCCGGTGCTGGGGTGGCTCGGCTGGGTGCCAGCGGCGAGCATCGGCGCGCCAAACTGGTCGGCGCTGGGGTTTGCCTGGGTCGCGTTGCTGTTGCCGGTGAGCACCGGGATCGGTGCGTTGTATTACCTGCTGGCCTTGCGCAGCCGCGGCCTGGCCGCGCCGTTTGCTTTGGCAACGGTGCTGATGCTGCTGTGGATGTTCGCGGTAGTGGTGCTCAAGGGCGGGCATATCAACCCGCTGCTGGCCGCCAGCCTTGATCCGTCACTGTTTACCTTTGCCCAGGCCCAGGTGGAAACCTGGTCCGCCACGCAGAAATCCCGATCGCTGTTGGCATTGACGCCGGGGTTCTGGCTGAACCGGGCGCTGTGGTGTGGGTTGCCCTTGCTGCTGCTTGCCGTCGTCCTGGCCCGCACCAGCCGCCATGGTTTGATGGGCCGGCGCAGCGGCGCCATGTTGGCCGAGCCACCGATGCAGTTGGCGAGCCACGTGCGCTTGCCGGGTCCGTTATCCAGCAGCCAGTGGTCGTGGGCCTTGTGGCGCGAGGTTCGCTGGCAGGTGCGGCAGTTGTTTGCCCGGCGCCTCTGGTGGGCAGCCCTTGGGTTGCTGCTGGCCATGGGCATTCTTAGCGGGTTTGTCCATATCGTCTGGCATGCACGCGGGCCGATGGTGCCGCGGCCGGATCTGATCTTGCCGCTGTTATCGAGCGCGTCTTTCCTGGTGATCGCCTTTATTGTCGCAGCGCTGGTGGGGCTGGTGTGCCGGCGCGATGACGTCGAAGGCCTGGGCGCGATGCTGCAAGCGACCCCGGCGCCGGCATGGCTGCGCTTGTTGGGACGGGTGGCCTGCGTGCTGACGGCGACATCGGCCTTGGCACTGGTGCCGGGCATTGCCAGCCTGGTGATCAGCGCGATTGCCGCCCCCGGTAACCTGGCCCCAGGCTTTGTGCTGATCTATCAGGTACTGGTGTTCGCGCCACCGTTGCTGGAACTGGCGATGCTCACGGTGCTGGTGCATGCCTTGATCCGTCGCTCCGGCCTGGCGTACGCGACGTCGATGCTGCTGACATTTTTCCTGGTGCTCAACCATGAGTTGGGGCTGGTCAGTTATCCCGCCTATGCCATGGCGATTCCGGCTCACGTGGCGTTGTCGCAACTCACGGGCTGGGCGCCCTGGTTGCCTTATCTCGCCACCTTGACGAGCTGGAAACTGGCCGGCTGCCTGGTACTGGTCGCGTTGGCGGCGCTGGTCTTGCCCCGGGGGCCGGAACGGCGACGTCTCATCGATGTACGCCGCAGCCTGTGGAGTCTGCCCGGTGCTTTGCTGGTATTGGGGGCTGTCGGTTTGCTGGGCAGCGGCGTGCTGTTGCATCGGCATCTGGTAGTGCAGGGCGAGTACCGGTCGGTGGCCGAGGAACGGGCCGAGCACACCGAATGGGAACAGCGATGGCTGCTTGGGGCGGGCGCTTGGCAAGTAGCGCAAGGACGTTTGCGCTTGCGTATCGACAGCGTTGCGCGACGTGTCGAAGGCGAGTGGACACTGGGGGCTGTGACCGCTGCCAATCAGCGCCTGGACGCCGAACTGCCGCCGGGTTTGCACATCACGACGGTGAGCGTCATGGGGCGCCCGGTGATTTTCGAGCAGGCGGCCGGGCACCTGCGTGTGCCTCTGAATGAATGCGCGGCGAGCGGCTGCAGCATGCAACTGAACTGGACTATGGAAGCCGCCGGCTGGCCGTCCGAAGGTGACGCATTCTGGCTGGGACCGCGAGGGGTGTGGCTGCAGGCGCGCCGCGTGATGCCGCGCCTGGGCCTGGACCGCGAGCGCTTGCTGCGTGCGCCGGCGCAGCGTGTCGAAGCCGGTTTATCGGCTGAGGTGCCGAGTCTGCCAGCAGGGTCGACAGTTGCCGTAGACGCGGTGGCGCCGGCGGGGGCGTGGCAGTGGCTGATCGAGGTTGATGGCCAGGCTTTAATCGGACAAAGCGACGGGCCACTGGACTTCGCCTACCACATGGCCGCGACGCAAGACCTCGACGGCGTGAAGGTACTCGCCGATGCCGGCCGCCAGCAAACCGCCCGTGAAGTCCGCGAGGATCTGGAGCTCATGTCCGCTTGTGTGGCTCGGCGCCTGGGCCATCGCCCGACCGTCGAACACCTGAGCCAGTGGCCGCCCGGCATGGGCTCCAGCCAGTTGAGCCAGACCCATCTTTTGCTCGGTCAGGCGCCGGATTGGGACGTGGCGCCAGCGGGCGTCGGGCGCTGGACGCGCCGCGCGCATATCGCCGAACTGCTCGCACGCCGAATGCTGATCGACGCCAGCGACCTGCGGCAAGCCCCAGCCTACCTCTGGTTGAGCCAGGGCGTGGCGGGCGCGATCGGCCTGCTATGTGTCGGTGATGTCGACGGCGCTGATGCCCGCTCGGCCCTGGTGAAGTTGATGGGCGAAGACTTGACCCGTGCCTTGGGCAATGACGGCGAGCCCATCGGCACCTTGGCTGACGCCCGAGAGCAGGGCTGGGTTGCGTCTTATGCGCCCCTGGTCAGCCTGGATTGGGTGGCCGGACAAAGCGCCGGACAACTGATGGCGATGAGCACAAATATCCGAAACGGCCAGGGATGGCCCGCCGCAATGCAGGGCCTGCTGGGCGCGCCCTCCGATCAGGCAATCACCACGGCGCTCAAGCGCTGGGGGCCTGCGCAATGAATTCGAACCATCCCTGTTTTTTGGAGCTTCCCATGTCACCTGAGTTGTCTCTCCAACCGCTACGCCGTCCGCTTGGCTGGCGGGAAAACGTGTTGACCCAAACCCTGGCGCTGGCGTTGTCCAGCCAGGTATGCACGGCCTATTGCGCCGGCTATCAACCCTCCACCAGTGCGGAGGTCATCGAGTTGGCCCCGCTGACAGTCAGCGTCCGGTTGAACGAGGAAAGCGCCAAGGATATTCCCTTCGGACTTTCCGTGATCGATGGACAGACCCTCGAAGCCCGGCGCTTGCGCAGCCTGGAGGATGCATTGCGGACCACGCCGGGCGTGGATGTGAACTCCTGGGGCGGCGCCAACGATGCCAATGTGCGCATCCGTGGTGTCGGTTCGCTGAACCAGATGAGCATGGACGACGGCTCGGTGGTACTGAATGTCGACGGGGTTCCGATGTCGGTGCGCAACGCGGCGATGGCCACGCTTGATGTGCAGCAAGTGGAGGTGCTCAAAGGCCCCCAGGGCACACTGTTCGGGCGCAACAGCGAGGCGGGCGCGATCAATGTGACCACCCGCAAGCCGACCCGCGAACTGGAAGGTTATGTGCGCGGCGAAGTTGGCAACCAGGGCCAGTTCATGACCGAAGGTGCCATCGGCGGGCCGTTGACCGAATCCCTCGCGGGGCGTATTGCCGTGCGCCGTAGCGGCTTCGATAACTGGATCGACGACCAGCAGGACGGCGACCCGTTGACCAAACCTCGCGACCTAGCCCTGCGCGGCAGTCTGCTATGGGACAACGATCAGGGCACAACCGGCCTGCTGACCGCCGAGCGCCAGCGCGCCGATCATTATGCCGGCCTGGAAATGCTGCGCCCGTTTGGCAACCGTCGCAGCCTGGACTACACGCCCGGTACGTTCGATGACAACCAGAAGACCAACGAGCGTTATTCTTTCGAGCTCAATCATGACTTGGCGCAGTCGCGGATCACCTCGATCAGTGCCTACACCAGCACCGATTTCAATGCGGTAAAAGGCTATGACCGCAACATCACCGAGGCTCTCTACGGATCACCGTTCGAATACCTGATCGAAGATACTGCCAAGGAGCGCGTGTGGAGCCAGGATCTGCGCCTGGGCTCGCTGGAGGATGCCGAGGTGTTCTGGGTGACCGGGGTGAACCTGTCGCGCTCCGAGCGTAGCTTCGACTCCGACGACTTCACCAGCGGCGCCCGGCAGAGGCGCGATTTCGCCACCAACAGTTATGCGCTGTACGGCGAGATGACGTATCCGATCGCCGAAGACTGGAAGCTCACCACAGGCCTGCGCCACACCTGGGACCGCAAGACCTACGGCGCCGACTATTCAAGCGGGGGCAATAGTGTCGCCGACGATCGCCGGTTACGGAATGACTACAACACCGGGCGCGTGGCCTTGAGCTACGCGCTCACGCCGCAGACGAATCTGTATGCGGTGCTGTCGCGAGGCTATAAATCAGCGGGCTTCAACGATTACGCGACGTCGGTCAGGGACAGCGAACCTTACAAGGCGGCCAAGGTGAACTCCGCCGAAATCGGTTTCAAGCATGAAAGCGCCGAGGGTGCCGTGAGTCTGGAAGGTGCGTTGTTCATGACCCGTGTGCAGGACGACCACCTGCTGGGGTATGACTTCAACACCCTGGCGGTCAGTGCCGTGAATGCCGATACCCGCAGCAAGGGCGCCGAGCTGTCGAGCACCTGGCATGTCACTGATGAGCTGACCCTCGGCAGTGCGGTGAGCTACACCAACGCGGTGGTGACCTCTGATGCACCGGGCGTTTCCGGTGGCGATGTCGCGGCGGGGAATCGTGTGCCGGACGTGCCGCTGTGGAGCGGTAACCTCAGCATCGCCTGGCAGAGGAACCTGGGCGAGTTCATGGGCTTGCCTGCCCCGCGGCTGAACACGTTGCTCAACTATCGCGTGCAGAAAAATCGCCCCGCCGACCCACAGAACCACTACGACCTCAAAGGCTACGCCAAGCTGGACCTGCACGTGGGCCTGGAGAGTGGCGGTTCGGAAGTCTACCTGTGGGGCGATAACCTGCTCGATGCGCGATATGACTTGTATGGATCGTACTCAACTGATCAAGTGCTGACCGGCATGCCGGGCCGGGGGCGCTCGGCCGGCGTGGGGTACAGTTATTCGTTCTGAGTGCTCCTCATGGAGTCAAGGGCAGGTCAGAACTGATAGGTGTAGCCGAGACCCAAGGTGCGCCGCCGAGCCGGTGCACCATAGGCTACAGGGTCACTGTAGAAACCATAGGTGTCGTAGGTCTGGTTCAGCAGGTTGTCGGCGAAGGCATAGACTTCGCCGAAGCGGCTTTCGAGGCCCGCGCGCAGGTCGAGTTTTTCGTAGTTGTCCAGGTTGAAGTGGTTTTGTGGATCGGCTGCGCGTTCGCCCACCAGATGATAATTGAGGCTGGTGTTCAAGATCGTTTCGCCAAGGCTGGTAAAGCTGCCCAAGGGGTGTCGCCAGCCGATGTTGAGATTGCCGCTCCAGCGTGGAACATCCGGGGTACGGTTGCCGGCGGCGACGTCACCGGCCTGGATACCGTGTACGGCGCTGGTGATCCTGGCGTCGAGGTAGGTGGCGCTGGCGGTAACGGCCAGGCCATGGTCGAAGCGCCAAGCGCCTTCCAGTTCAGCGCCCCGGGTGCGGGTATCGGCATTGAACGCACTGGTGGCGAAGGTTGCAGCGTTGTAGCCCAACAGGTGGTCGTCGTGCACGCGGGTGTAGAACAGCGCACCGTTCAGGCTGCCACGGCGATCTTCGGTTTCACTTTTGAAGCCCAGTTCGGCGGCTCGGCTGACGGCGGCCTTGTAGGGCTCGCTGTCGCTGACCTGCGCGGCATAATCATTGAACCCGCCGGATTTATAGCCTCGCGCCAATTGCACGTAGACGTTGGTTTGCGGGGTGAGCGCATAGCTCAGGGCTACGCGGCCAGTGCCGTAGTGGTCAGTCAGCTTGCGTGAATCGTCCACGACGCTGGCGCCAGCGAAGTACTGGCCGTCGTAGGTCTTGCGATCCCATGAGTGGCGATAGCCGGTGGTGAGCTTCAGGCGCTCGGTGAGCGGGAAGGTGACTTCGCCGTAGCCGGCATACGTGGTGGTGGTGAAGTCGCGAAACCTGGCATCGGCGGTGCCATAGGTATTGCGCGGCGTGTCGTAGCTGCGCTCGTTGCGGCTGGCGGCAAGGCCGGCGATCCAGAACGTGTCGGCGTCGGGCAGCGAGCTCAAGTGCAGGTCCTGGCTCCAACTGCGCTCGAAGGATTTGTCCACCGCCCAGTACTCGCTGGGCGTGCCATACAGGGCGCCCATCAGTTTGCTGTCGTAGGCGACCAGGCCTTCGAAATCGGCGGTGGAGGTCGCGGTTGTCGACGTCAGGCGACTGTTGGCGAAGTCATGATCGAGCTTGACGGCGTAGCGCTCGGTGGTCTTGTAATTGTCATCGAACAGACCGGGCGTCAGGTCCAGGCTGGGGTCGCTGCCATAAGGTCGCAGCACCAACGAGTTGGTGGCGCGTTCGGTTTTCTGGCGTTCAGCGCTGAACAGCACATGGGTGTCATCGTTGAGGTCCCAGAGCAGGCTGGCGCGATAAGCCTCGTTGCGTGGCTCGGTGATCGGATCGTGGGTCTGATCGTTGTCGATCCAGCTGTCATAGCCGGCCCGGCGCACTGCCAGGCGGCCGCTGAGGCTATCGCTGATCGGTCCGCCGATGGCACCTTCGCTGAGGAACTGGCCCTCCTGACCCATCTCGCCGCGTATATAACCTTCCGGTTCGCGGGTCGGCTGCCGGGTAGTGATGTTCACTGCGCCCGCCTGGCCAATCGCACCGGACATCGTGCCCTGGGGGCCCTTGAGCACCTCGATGCGATCGATATCCAAGGTGCCGAAACCGAGACTGCGTGACGCGACTGGAACACCGTCGATGTTGAATGCCACCGAGCTGTCATCCATCGACATCTGGTACAGCGAGCCGACACCACGGATCAGCACGTTGAAGTCATTCGGGCCACCGGAAGAGTTGACGTTGACCCCGGACGTATTGCGCAGGGCGCTTTCCAGCGTGTCGAGCCGCTGGGTACGCAGTTGTTCGCCGCTGATCACGCTCAGGCTGATGGGCAGGTTTCGCGGATCTTCCTGCTCCATGCGCGCGGTCACCGTCGAGATGGGTAATTCAAAGGTCTCGTCAGTGGCGGCGAGTACCGGACTGGCCAATGTCAAAGTTAAAATTATTGTTATAGTATTACATTTGTAGCATGATCCAGGGGTAGCCGTCGTGTTGCGTCGTGCAGACATTGTAGGTCCTTGAGCGAGGATTCTGATCGGTGCGCGTTACGTTGGCTGCAACGAATTGGCGCAGAAATGGGGAGTGCGCCAGATGCTAATAATTATCAATTGCATAGATCCACCCCAATGTGATCTGATTCGAGCCGTATCCGGTCAACCAGGAGATTCACGATGCCAGTCGTTCAAGGAGGGGCAGGAGAGCCGATGCCGGTCTCGCGAATAATCACGGGAGAATATGGAAGTGATCTCGGGCCTGGGGCGCACTGTCGGGTCACGCGAATGAACCTGCAGGACGGCCTCGACATCGTGCGTTGGCAAAGCAAGTTCGAGCAGCCGATCGAATTACCTTTGCAGGACGATAGCGAATGTATCCATTTCAGTTTTACCAACCTGCTCAAGGGCAAGGCTGCCTGCAGCTTTCGTGATGGTCGTCGGCAGCGTCGCTACGTGATCGACGAAGGCGCCGGCTGCATCAGCTACGGGCGTCGTCGCCACGGTCTTTATCACCAGCACGGGGAGATCGACAACATCACGGTGATGATCCGTCCCGAGGTGCTGGTACAGTGGGAGTTGAAACTCGATCCGCTGCTGAACAAAGCACTGGCTTGCGATCATTGTTTTCTTGAGGGGCACCGCAGCGGCGAAATGAGCGCGACGGCGCATCTGTTGTGCACGGCGATGGACCAGGGGCCTGATTCACCGAGTAGCCAACCCCGAAGCGGCCTTTGGCTGTACGGTCAAAGCGTCACCCTGGTCAGCCTGTTCCTGGAGGCGCGCCACAATGTCGACTGCACCTGCCGCGTCAGCCACATCGATCGCCAACGCTTGCTTCGCGCACGTGAACGGCTGCTCGCGGATCTTGGCAAGGCACCAAGCCTGTCAGAACTCGCTCGCGAGTCCGGGATGAGCCAACCAAAGCTTACACGCGGGTTTCGCCAATTGTTCTTGAACAGCGTCTACGGCGTCTTCCAGCAAGCGCGGATGATCCAGGCCCGGAGTCGATTGTTGAACGGAGAAGAGTCGGTGATGAGAATCGCGTCGGACCTTGGGTATGCCAACGCGAGCCATTTCGCCACGGCGTTTCGCAAACAGTTCGGGATCAACCCTTCGCTTCTCAAACATGGCGGGAGGAGCAAGTTATCGATTTCGGTAAAGTGAGCGCTGTTCGTTAGGAAGAATGGTCTCTGCGTGGCGTATTAACGAACCTGGAGTCTGTTTTCTCCACGTCGCACTGCAAGCTTTCCAGAAAAAGCCACGCTAGCGCTGTCGAATGGAAAGACCTATTTTTTCTTCCTTGAAGCGGAATTCAAACAAGTCCTGAATCAAGTCTTTTCCTGCTCTAAAAAGAAAATAAACCCCTTAAAATTCAATGAGTCGGACACCAGATGCGAGTCTCGTTTCCCGCTCCAATTATTGTTCTACAGGCTTCTATTGAGGTCTGCATAAACTTAAAAAAGAGGCTTCGGCCTCTTTCTTCGTTCCAGTAAATTCCACTCGAAAACACTAGCAGCCACGTTTTCTTAGTACATTTTTTAGTACATTAATCCGGCGCTTGGTAGATCACTTTTTCGTGGGGCTCGCCTCTCTGGAAACCGTACAAATTTCCTCTATTCAAACGAGACGGAGATTGTACGATGGCTCTCACCAATACGGCAGTCCGGCACGCCAAACCCCGTGCCAAGGACTACACCCTCCCTGACTACAACGGCCTCGCCCTTTTCGTGAATACAAAAGGCGCCAAGTGCTGGCACTTCCGCTTTTCCTGGGCGGATAAGCAACCCCGTATTTCTCTCGGTACCTATCCTGAAATTAGCCTACGAGATGCTCGCGCTCTACGTGATGTAGCGAGGGCACTGGTCGCCAGGGGCATCGATCCGCGTGTCCATCGGCAGCTGGAGCGTAATGCCAGGCGCCTGGCCGCGGAAAACGCCTAAGAAGCGGTTGTTCAGCGTTGAAAGTGGTACGCAAAGTTGAGCATCGAGTTTCTGGTCGTGGGTCTCGATTAGTCCGGTCGGACCCAGAACCTCGCGCTTCCATTGGCCGCCGAGTCGGCTGGCAGCGAGGGTGCTCAGGTTGCGAAGTAGAGGGGGGCGCCTTACCTTCGCTGTTCATGGCCAGTTAAGCCTTTGGGTTAGGTCGGTGATCAGTCATTAGGCAAGTGCAACTGCACTTCCATGGCGTCATGAAAGAGCCGGACGACCTCGATCACGTCGTCGTTTGCCACACGATAGAACACGATATGACGAGGGCTTTTCACCGTTCCATGGGGTTGTTTTGCCTGCTGGCGTGAATAGATGAGGTGATAGCTGCGAAGGCCCGGTGCAAGCTCATCACGGTCGTGGCTGCCAATGCGATAAGGCGTGTCGGCAATCGCTTGCAGCGCCGCGAGGATCAGCGCCTGGTAGCGCTGGCGTGCTTGATCGCCGAATTGCGTCTGGGAGAGCCTGAGGATGTCGACAATGTCGGCGCGCGCCGCGTTGGAAATCCGATACTGCGGCATGCTCAGTGTTTTTCGCTCGCGGGGAGGGTGGCCTCCAGGCTCAACCCCTCGAGGTAGTGCTCCAGATCCCCTTCGTTCAACTGCGTGAAGCGCCCGTGCTCAAGGTCCATGATGCCGATCGAGGTCGCCTGACGCAGGGCCTCAATTTTGGCGGTGTCTTCGGCGACGCGTTGCTCCAATAGCCGCAAACCTTCTCGCATCACTTCGCTGGCATTTTGATAACGGCCGGACTGAACCAGGTCATGGATAACCTGTTCCTGGTGAGGGGTGAGCACAACGTTTCGCGTCGCCATAGTTAGCTCCAGCTTTGGGCAAACATGTTTTTCAATTATTGGCATATTATGCCATTTCCCCTCGGGAGCATAGCTTAGGGTCGTCATCCCGTGAGCTGGATTGTATTAATTCAGCTACATGTCGGAACGCGCCATCTTGATGCTTGCTTCAGGGGTTGAGGTGCCTGGGCAAGATTTGTCTTAGCGATGTTCACATGTTCAGTCACAAGCGTTTGGACGCGGGTAGCGCAGTAGCAGGAAGGCTGAATCGCCGGGCATCCTTGGATGCCCGGCGATCAGGTGATGGCTGACTCGGGGCCAATCAGCAAGGGGTCAAAGTGATCCACCCATTAATGATGCGGCCGTGGCGGCAGTTTTTCCTTATAGAGGGCTGCGCATCTGCTGTGGGCGAAGACTATGCCGAGCGGTTCCAGCGACTCCTGCGCCAGCATCAGTCCATCCATGTGGCTTGACTGAGGGAACTGACAACATCCCAATTGTGCCAGTTGACCACGAAGATTCTCGATGCAATAATTGAGCATCCACTCACTCAATATGAGATTCAGGCTATGGCTCGTCCTTTGAGCGAAGCGAAGCGTGAGGCCCTGCTCGTGGCTGCTTCAGACCTCATCGCCCAGCTCGGCACTGGCGCCTCTACAGCGAAAATCGCCAAGGTAGCCGGCGTATCTGAAGGGACGTTGTTCACGTACTTTCCGTCGAAGGACGATCTTCTGAATGAGCTGTTTATTGAGATAGAGGGTGGGCTCGCCGAGTCGATGCTGGCGCCATACCCGGTGGATGCGTCAGCACGCGACCGACTGTTCATGGTCTGGAGTCGACTGATCGAGTGGGGGCTGAATCATTCCACTGCGCGTAAGGCGCTACGCCAATTGAAGGTTTCGGATCGCGTGACTACAGAGAGTCGCAAGCGCTGTCACGCCATGTTCTGCGAAGCTCGTGCCATGGTGGAACAGTGTCTTGCAGGGCATTCTGACCCTGGACGAATCGCTTTTTATATCGACACGATCCTGTTCGATTTGGCAGATATCACTATGAACGCCATTGCCGCAAAGCCAAAGGAGCGTGAAGCGATTCGGCAGGCGGGATTCGACCTGTTCTGGAAAGGCTCCGCGGCCTGATTTTTTTGCCTGTTAAATGAGTGTGTAATTACTCAAATTAGGAGTTTGTATGTCAGTCCACAGAGGCTTTACCGAGGCAGATGTTCCTGACCAATCAGGGAAGTGCTTCATCGTCACAGGCGCCAATGCGGGCGTGGGGTTTGAGTTGTCCCGAGTCCTGGCTGCGCGGGGGGCGCGCGTGCTCTTGGGTTGCCGCGAAAAGGGGCGGGCGGAGGAGGCCATTGCCCGCATTAAACAGATCACGCCCAGCGCCAATCTCGCATGGTTGCCATTGGATCTGGGTGACATCGCGAATCTACGGGCGGCCGCCGCAAAAGCGTCGCAGGAGCCTCGCATTGATGCGCTCATCAACAACGCCGGCATCATGTACCCGCCCCTGACGCGCACCAAGCAGGGGTTCGAATCGCAGTTCGGGGTCAACCATCTGGGCGTGTTCGTGCTGACCTCGCTGCTGCTGCCCAAGTTGGCCGAGACGCAGGGCTCGCGCATCGTGGTGACTTCCAGCATTGCGCATTTGAAAGCAAAGATCGATTGGGACGATCTCAATGCCGAGCGCAGCTACTCCAAGGTGGCCCGTTATGGCGCCAGCAAGCTCGCGAATGCGCTGTTCTTCTTCGAGCTGGATCGCCGCCTGCGTGCGAACCGCTCGCCCGTCACGACCATTGGTGTCCACCCCGGTGTGGCAAACACCAGCCTGGGACGACACATGGGCCCGGCTCAGTGGGCCGGGCCGATCGTCGGCCTGATTCTCAACAGTGCAGACAAGGGAGCATGGCCGGCGCTGCTGGCTGCGACCGGTACCGTGAAGCCAGGAGGTTATTACGGTCCGACCGGATTCGGAGGGATCAGAGGTGTCGCAGGAGAGGCCAAACGCGCACCGCAGGCCGAAGATCCGGTGCTTGCCAGACGGCTTTGGGATGTCTCTGTCGCGATGACAGGGGTCGATCCCGGCTTGCCTGCCGTTTGACAGTACGGTCCGTTTCCATTCCCCTCAGCCGAGGCATTGCATCGGGCAATTAACCAGGTGATTTGGTATGACTGAAAAATTTGGAGCCACATCCACCACCGACGATGTTCTCGCAGGACTGGACCTGAAAGGCAAACGGGTTCTTGTCACGGGGACCTCGTCTGGGCTGGGCCTCGAGACCGCCCGAGCCCTCGTTGCTCACGGGGCTCATGTGGTGGGTACGGTGCGCGATCTAGACAAAGCATATGCAGCAACCGGAGCAATCCGCGCGGCCGCAGCCACGGGCGACGATTTCGACCTGATCGAGCTCGAACTAGGATCACTCGCCAGCGTCAGGGCTTGCACCGATAAGTTGTTGTTACAGGCCGAGCCGTTCGATGTCGTCATTGCAAATGCAGGTGTCATGGCAACCCACTACGGACATACGGCTGATGGCTTCGAGACCCAAATTGGAACCAATCATCTGGGTCACTTTGTCCTGGTCAACCGACTCGCTCCGCTTTTGCACGCGGGTTCGCGCGTCGTCGTGCTGTCATCCAACGCGCATCGAATGAGCGACGTTGATCTCGAAGACCTGAACTACGAGCGGCGAACTTATGACGGGCCGACTGCCTATGGTCAGTCAAAGACCGCAAATGCGCTTTTTGCTGTCGAGTTCGACCGCCGCCACAAGGATCGGGGCATCCGCGCTGTCGCGGTCCATCCAGGCGTGATCAACACTGGTCTGACCCGCAACGTTGATATCGAGATGCTGAAAGGCTGGATGGCAGGCATCAACAAAACACGTGCCCAGCAGGGCCTATTGCCGTTCGAACCGAAAACGGTTCCCCAAGGTGCGGCGACTTCGGTCTGGGCGGCTTTCAAGGCCTCCAGCGATGAGATCGGCGGCAGGTACTGCGAGGATTGCCATGTCTCGGTCGAGTTCAAGGCGCCGCAGGATGATGGCTTGTCGGAAGGCTATCTCGCCTACGCCCTCGACCCATTGCGCGCAGCTGCGCTCTGGCACCAGAGCGAGTTGCTCGTCGGCGAACGCTACTGAAGCGGCAGTGCTTGATCCCCTTCGCAATGACGCTCGCCCCGTGCGTGACGCCCATTGAGCATTTTTTTGAGGAATCAATCTTGTCCCCTTCATTTGGATCACAGTCCACCACCGATGAGGTTCTGGCCGGCGTGGATCTGTCTGGCAAACGCGTCCTGGTCACCGGCGTATCGTCGGGGCCGGGCGTTGAGACCGCTAGGGCCTTGGCGGCTCGGGGCGCTCACGTAGTGGGCGCCGCCAGGGATCCCCGTAGCCGAGAAATGAGAGCATTTGTATCACCTTGACGTAAAGTACAATTGTTTTTATGGGGGGCTGCGCTTAAGGCGCATCAAGGTTCCCGTAGGAATCAGGTCTGGATGCCCGCGAGTCATTGCCATGCGTTCATGGCATCAACTCATGTGCAGGCCGCCGTTCAGGGAGAAGTCGGCGCCATTGGCGTATCCAGACTCTTCGGACGCGAGCCAGGCACACATGGAGGCAATGGTGTTCGTGACGCAACCCTTCGCCGCTTCGATTCTTGCGCTGACCCTATTGGTGCTCTGGTGATTCCACCGCTGCTTCACGCACGTGGCATCAAGTTGCATGAAGATGATTAACGCTTTTCGGTGAAAAGCATTGGGCTCGATGTCAATCAGGAGTGAGTGGGTGCGATACGACATTACCAGCCTGGACCTGTTCATTTCAGTGGCAGAGGAGCGCAACCTGACCCGAGCGGCTCGAATCAAGCATCTGGCAGTGTCAGCCGTCAGTAAGCGCATTACCGAGCTTGAAGCACAGGTCGGCTCAGCGCTGCTGATCCGCAATGCCCGAGGCGTCGATCTCACGCCCGCCGGCCAATCGTTACTGTTTTACGCCCGTCAGGTGAAGCAGACTTCAAGTGTTCGACGACTATTTCCTGAGGCCCAATGTTTTGGTGGATGTATCAACCCGAGATATTTCCGTCGAGCTGTTTGGTCATCGCTACAGCGCGCCGGTAGGCATCGCGCCTAGGGGGATTGCCGCGCTGACTGGTTATCGGGGCGATCTGTCTCTGGCGCAGGCGGCAGCGGCGGCCAATGTGCCGTTCGTGATGAGTAGCTCCTCGCTGATACGCTTGGAAGAGGTGGTCGATGTCGCCCCCAATATCTGGTTTCAGGCCTACCTGCCCGGCGATACAGCACAAATTGCGCCGCTGATCGAGCGTGTGCGCAAGGCCGGTGTCGAGACCTTGGTCATTACGGTCGACACGCCAGTGAAGGCGAATAGGGAAAATAATGTGCGAGCAGGGTTCTCCACTCCTCTTCGGCCAAGCGTTGCGCTGGCTTACCAAGGGGTGACGCACCCGCGCTGGTTGTTTGGAACCTTCCTGCGCACGCTCGTGAAGCATGGAATGCCTCACTTCGAGAATAACTACGCGACACGCGGAGCGCCGGTCTTGTCTGCAAGCGTTGTGCGTGACTTCACTGACCGCGGCCACTTGAACTGGGAGCACGTACGCCAGATCCGCAAGCAGTGGTCCGGCGCTAGCCTCATCGAACTAACGAATTAAAGTTCACCTAAATCGCCATCTGCCTTCCAGTGGCTTCTAACTTCTAACAACGGTTTCAGGAAGGTATAAAGTAAAATGGCTGCAAGCGCGGCGGCCACTATCAACGTAAGCCACATAATGACCAACAGAGAGAGTGTGACACTGTTATTTAACTCACGAAAAATGCCGAAGGCAAAAGCCGTGTACCAAGACACACCCGAAACTGCACCGGAGGCGAGAAACAAGGCTGCTTTTTTGCGGGACACGCCAAAGAGCAGGGGGCGACTCATGTCGCGTAGTACTTCTGGCAACACAAACGCGTGAATGATGATTCCATTTAGGGTCAGGACGCTCACCACAATGACCTTCGCCCAGAGTTTAGGATTTTCAAACTTTCCCGGTGACTCTATCGCGTAAAGGGCAAGGAAACCAAGGCCTGAGAGCCACAGGAGGCATAGTCCAAGAGTGACCGCGTCGCTGATGAAGTGAAAAGTGCGTCCGATTTCAACGGGGAGGCTGCCCCTGCGCATCCAACGCAAAATCCAGAGGTCGAGCATCGTCGCCCCGCCGAGACCGAAGCACATGCCGAGCAGATGTATGCCTATAAGAACCGTCAGAACCTTTATCTGCGGGAATGGCTCAGGCAATGGAACGCTAAACGCAAGTGTGTCCGCGAATAAGTGACCACTGCTGGAGAACGCAAGTAGGCCGCCGACAATCATGAGAGACGTTCGTATGTTCATTTATTACGACCTTAGGCCCGCGTTCTTGTTTGAACGCGTGCGCAGTTTGTTTGCTGGAGAATAAGGTCCTTTAATTCTCAACGTTAGGGGTATAAGTGATTGCCGCGATAAGTCTTTCAAACGTGCTTCGGCAAAGCTCTAGTAAGGCTGGCTGCTATCTGCTTCGCTGAGGATAAGTTTGAAACCCGCCTCGGGTTCAATGAGGCTAGCGACGATAGCGTCACATCAGCAGGTAGCACGGGCGTAGACCCTTAGGAAGGAACCGGTGCTTGAGCATTGATCAAGCTTTGGCTCTTCAGCTCTTCCCAAAAGGCTGCTGGGATACCGACCTTCATCGCCTGCACATTGGAAACTATCTGTCCCGGCGAGCGGGCACCTGGAATGATCGCAGACACTTGCGGATGTGCTGCCGCGAACTGCAGGGCGGCAGTATGAATGTCGATGCCATGTCGGCTGGCAACCGCCATGATTCGCGCGCGCTTTTCCACCGCTCCGGCAGGTAGGTCCGGGCTGAAGTTATAGCGGCTGCGCCCTCCCAGAAATCCATCGTTCAGTGGTGTTCCAACCACGGCGCTGGTTCCCTTCCTGCTCAACGCCGGAAAGGTGTTGCGCAACGCCTCGCCGTGGTCAAGGAGGGAATACTGGCAGGCAAGCAACACGATGTCGGGAGTCGGGTCATAACCGGCTACTGCCTGAACCACGGCATTCGGCGTATTGACTCCGAAGCCCCATGCCTTGATGAGCCCCTCATCGCGCATTTTTTCCAGCTCAACCATCGCCCCTGTGCGCGCAATTCGATACGCCGTTTCCCAACCGCCTTCCAGTTCGGTGTTATCTGGCGAGATGTCATGGATAAAGACGATATCGATACGCGGCAGCCCCAGCCGCTGCAGGCTGTCTTCCACGGAACGACGCGCGCCTGCCGCGGTGTAGTCATATCGGTAGTTGAAGGGCGCCGGCGACTTCCAGATAGCATGGTCCGCGCGCTGGCCACCAGCGGCCGTCAATATGCGGCCGACCTTGGTGGACACCACATAGTCGTCTGGATTCTTGCCGCGCAGGAAGCGGCCTAGACGATATTCACTCAAGCCAAACCCGTAGAACGGCGAGGTGTCGTAAAGCCTTACACCTGCCTCCCAAGCTGCCTGCAGAACCGAACCCGCCTGCTCGTCGCTGATCGGCGCAAAGATATTGCCGATCTGCGTCCCGCCCATGCCAAAGCGTTGAGGCGTCATGTACCTCATTGTATGCGAGGGTAAATTGACGGGCAGGTCTGCGCGCACGATCCGTCCTTCGGTACGCATCACGCTTCCAGGCTCCTTCAGCGAAGAGGGCACCGGGGCCGTAGCCAGCGAACTTGCGATGCTCGATGCGGGCAGCAAAGCGGCTGCAACAGTACCCACTGCCGAATAGGTAAGAAAATCTCGTCTGTCCATCCAACTTTCCTTTCGCGACCAAGGTTTCACGGGATCATCGAAGCCGGTACGCGTAAAAGTTAGAACAACGAGGGTTGGCCGGGTGACCCTAATGCGCCATATCTTTTGCACAATCCTGCCGAACGCTTGTGCTGGTCACGCATTCTCAGCAGACTCGAACCTTCCGTAGATTGGGGGGCATGTGATGACGAGCGGTTCCTTCTCGCAGTTCGGTTTCAGCCGTGTGCATTCCCTGACCTTGCGCGATCCCGTGCAGTTCACCGAACGCTTCCAGGCGCTCCAACGGCTTATCGAAAAAGTCACCCTGCAGATTGGCTTGAGCGAGGTTTGCGAAACGTCGATTCCAGGCTTGAGCTTTTATCGAATAGCCGAGCTAGGTACGCCCACGTACTGCATTTATGAGCCTTGCGTGGCCATCATTCTGCAGGGGGCGAAGGAGATCTCGTTCGGCGAGGAAGCCTGTGATTTCGGGCAAGGGGCGTTTTTCGTCACATCGGTCGATATTCCCACACTGGCTCGCGTTACCGCGGCTAACGAGCAAACGCCCTATTTATCCGTTGTGTTGAAGCTCGATTTTTCCCTGCTCAATGAAGTGATCCTGACCCTCGAACCGCCAAAGCAGGAAATGGCTACTGAGGCGCGGGGCTTCGTATCCGGGGTGGCGACGAGCGAGATGCTCGATGCGTTCGCTCGACTCGCCACGCTGATCGAACGGCCGCTTGAAGCAGGCTTGATGTCGGGCCTTATCAAGCGGGAGATATACGGCAGGCTGCTGCTCAGTGAAGCGGGGGATTTGTTGCGTAGCGTCACTCGCGATGGTTACCGGGATAAGGGCATCGTGAGAGCCGTTGAATGGCTAAAATATCACTACGATAAACCGTTGCAGGTGGCCGACCTCGCCGAACGATCAGGCATGGCCAGCTCCACGCTGCATCACCGCTTTCGCAAGCTGACAGGCACAAGCCCCATTCAGTATCAAAAATCGCTACGGCTGCAAGCCGCGCGTAGCCTGATGTTGACCGAGCGGATAGACGTGAGCACCGCCGCGTTGCGAGTAGGTTATGAAAGCGTCGCCCAATTCAGCCGCGAATATGCCCGGCGCTTTGGAGCGCCTCCCTCGAGAGACATCAAGCGCGCACGGGAAAAATGAAAGGAACCCGGAGGTGACTGCCCCCGGGCCTTTCGTCTTACAGCTTAATCGGATACTGAGTGATGAACCTGACGTCGTCGACGTCGCCACTGAACGAGTTGCGATAGGTCGCCTGGCGCAGGCGGAATGACAGGTTTTTCAACGGTCCGTTCTGGATCATGAAATCCGCTAAGTTGCCATGAACGGCGCGAACTGGCACGTTCGGGCATGTCGCGTCACAGCGCCTGAGCAAAGCATCTAGAGCACCCCATTAAGCATCATCGGTCCTCGGCCTCTGCGCCGAGGCTGTTCAAAAAGATCAGCAACCAACTCTCAGGCTGTATCGGAGATTTCGTACCGCTTAAGCATCGCGCGCTCCTGCTTTCTATGGGTACGAACTCTACCGAATACGGCGGGCAAGTGCTGCGACAGCGCCTTAAGGTGGTTAGCTGCAATATCCAATGCAAGTTCGCCACAGTTCGGAGTCCCAGGCGAGAAAGCATGTTGGCAATAGCTTGCGGTGGGATGAGAGTTAGCGGTTTAAGAGAGTAATCCTACGCGCAACTAAGTTACGCGTAGGATCTTCGTATTTCAGTACGCGGCCACCAGACCATCCTTCCGTGGATCAGTGCCACCCACATAACCATGAGTGGTGCGCTGGATAATCTGCGCGCCGCCAAAGGCGAATACGCCGTTAGCTTCTTCGACATCTATGTCGTGGCCTTTGGCACGTAAGGCTTCGACCACCTGTGGGTCGAATGCACGTTCCACTACGACTTTCAGGCCAGATTCGAGCCTCCAGCGCGGTGCGTCTGCGGCGGCTTGCGGGTTCTGTTTGTAGCGCAGGATGCGCATCATCATCTGCAAGTGACCCTGTGCCTGCATCGGGCCGCCCATCAGGCCGAAGGACATCAACGGCGTGCCGTCGGCGTTCATCACAAAGCCGGGGATGATGGTGTGGAACGGACGTTTGCGCGGTGTAACGTAGTTGACGTGCTGCGGATCCAAGGAGAAGGCCGCGCCACGGTTTTGCAGGCTGATACCGGTGCCAGGCACCACGACACCTGAGCCGAAGCCCATGTAATTGGACTGGATGAACGAGATCATCATGCCGCTTTCATCGGCCGCCGACAGGTAAACGGTGCCGCCCGGTTTAGGCGAGCCATGCCCCGGATTGGCGGCCTTGTCGGTGACGAGACCGGCGCGCTCCATCAGGTAGGTTTTGTCCAGCAGATGCTCGGAAGGCACGCGCATGTGGTCGTTATCCGCCACGTGTTCGTTCAGGTCGGCAAGGGCCAGCTTCATGGCTTCCAACACTGGGTGCACGGTTTCCAGGCTGTCCACTGGATGCTCGCCGACGCCCAATGCTTCGAGCATAGTCAGGCCGGACAGGGTAGCGATGCCCTGGCCATTAGGTGGCAATTCATGAACCACGGCGCCGGCGTAGGGCACCGATAGGGTGTCGATCCAGTCCACAGTGTGGGTCGCCAGATCGTCGAGGCTCATGACGCTGCCATTGGCGTTGGCATGGGCGATGATGGCTTGGGCCAGTTCGCCGCGATAGAACGCTTCGCCTTTGGTTTGGGCGATCAGTTCCAGGGTGCGGGCGTGATCCTTGAGCCGGATTTTCTCCCCGGCCTGTGGTGCTTGGCCGTCGGGCAGGAAGCACTCGGCAAAACCCGGCTGATCCTTGAGCAGTTCAGCGCCGAGCTTCCACAGCCGGGCTATGACCGGGGTGACTTGGTAGCCATCCCGAGCATAGCCGATGGCCGGTTCAGCCAGGGTGGCGAAAGGCAGTTTTCCGTAACGCTCGGACAGCTCGACCCAGGCCGAAACCGCGCCTGGCACCGTCACCGCTGGCCAGCCGCGCTGGGGCATTTTGCTCTGCCCGGCGAAAAACTCAGGGGTCCAGGCTTGCGGTGCGCGACCGGAAGCATTCAGGCCCTGCAACTTGCTGCCGTCCCAGACGATAGCGAAAGCGTCGCTGCCGATCCCGCAACCGGTGGGCTCGACCACGGTCAGGACCATGGCGGCTGCGATGGCCGCGTCGACGGCGTTGCCGCCCTTGCGCAGCATGTCCAGCCCGGCCTGGGCGGCCAATGGCTGGGAGCAGGCGACCATGTTACTGCCCATCACTGGCGAGCGTGCCGAAGCGTAGGGTTGGCTGTAATCCAGATCATCAAACATTAGCGTTTCTCTTTGGCAGAAAAGTTAGCCCTTGGGGTCCAGCGCATCACGTAAACCATCCCCCAGCAGGTTGAAACACAGGACCGTGATGTAGATCGCCACGCCAGGCGCAATCGACATCCAGGGTGCCTGCTCCATAAAATTTTTCGCGGTGTTGAGCATCGATCCCCAGGAAGGTGAGGGCGGTTGCTGGCCCAGACCGAGGAACGACAGACTGGCTTCAGCCAGAATCGCCGAGGCGATGGTCAACGTGGCTTGCACAACCAATGGCGACATCACGTTGGGCAGCACGTAGCGCAGGATGATCCAGCGATCCTGCAAGCCAATGGCACGAGCACCTTCCAGGTAATCTTCGTGTTTGATGGTCAGCACCTGACCACGGGTCAGTCGGGCAAAGATCGGCATGGCTGACAGGCCGATAGCGATCATTGCGTTGGTCAGGCTCGGGCCGAGGAAGGCGCCCAGCGCAATCGCCAATACCAGAAACGGGCAGGACAACAGCGCTTCCATGACACGGGATATCACCGCGTCGAGTTTGCCGCCGAAATAACCGCCCAACAGGCCCAAAGGCACGCCGATGGCCATGGCGATGAACACCGAAACACCACCGGCCAGCAACGAACTGCGTGCGCCCCAGAGCAGACGGGAAAACAGATCGCGACCCAGTTCGTCAGTGCCCATCCAGTAGATCAGCGATGGTGCCTTGCGGACCGCGAGAAAGTTGGCTTTCAGCGGGTCATGGGGCGCAATCCAGGGCGCCAGCAAGGCCGCCAGGATAAACAGCAGCAACACCGCCGCGCCGAGTACCGCGCCTTTGTTGGCGAGGAATTTCTTCACGAACGGCGAGCGGCTGCGGGGTGCGATCACGCTAAGAGGGAGGCTGGAAATAGCGGTCATGAAGCAGTCCTCAGACGCGGATTAATCATCCGGTACAGCACGTCGGCGAGCAGGTTCAGCAGCAGGAAGCCAATTGCGATGCACAGCACCACGCCTTGCACCACGGCGTAATCACGATTGAACACGGCGTCGACAATCATCTTGCCGAAGCCAGGTATGCTGAAGACTTGCTCGGTCAGCACCGCGCCGCCGAGCAGTTCACCAAACAGCAGGGTTGTCAGGGTCACAATAGGCATCAATGCATTGCGCAGGGCATGCTTGAGGATCACCGTGCGCGGGCGCAGGCCCTTGGCCCGGGCGGTGCGCACGTAGTCGGTGCGCAACACTTCAAGCATGGCGCTGCGGGTATGGCGCATGAGAATCCCCGACAACCCTGCACCGAGCACGAAGGCCGGCAGGATCAAGGTCTTCAGGTTTTGCCCGAAGTCCTCGCCCATGGGCACGAAACCCGAGGCCGGCAGCCATTGCAGTTTCACGGCGAAGACCATGATCAGCAGGATCCCCAGCCAGAAGTGCGGAATCGAGATCCCCGACAGCGCGATGACATTGGCTCCGTAATCCACGACGGTGCCTTTGCGTACGGCCGAGATAATTCCAGTGGGAATGCCGATCAGCAGTGCGATCAACAAGGACAGCACCGCCAGCTCCACGGTCACCGGCAACTTGGACGCCAACAGCGTGGTCACCGGTTGTTCGGTGCGCAGCGAAGTGCCGAAGTCGCCGGTCAGCACATTGCCGACCCAGCTCAGGTACTGCACGGGGATCGGGTCGTTGAGTCGATATTTGTCGCGCAGGTATTCCATCACCGCCGGATCGCGCTCTTCACCAGCCATGGCCAGCACCGGGTCACCCGGCAACAGTTTCTGCAGGGTGAAGACGAAGAGCGAAACCAGGATCAGTGTCGGGATCGCACTAAGCAGGCGTCGCAGGATAAACATCAGCATACCGGCCCCTCGTTTTTGCGGCGATCATTCACAGTCATGGCTTGAACGCGACGTTGTTCAGACGAATCAGGCCATCCGGGTTTGGCACGAAACCAGTCACGTTGTTACGCATGGCCATGATTCGCGGATCGAAATACAGGTACGCGGTCGGCACTTCGTCAGCCAGCAAACGCAGGGCTTCGTTGTACAGGGCCTGGCGCTGGGCAACATCGTTGACAGTGCGGGCCTTGTTCAACAGCTCGTCGAGTTTGGCGTTGCAGTATTTGCCGTCGTTCTGGCCGCCCTTGCAGGTCACGAACTGGTGAATGTCGCCATCCGGATCAGGACGGCCCGACCAGGCGCTCATGCCGATCTGGAAGTTGCCGCTTTGCTGTTCGCTCAGCATGGTGGCGTATTCAGTGGCAATCAGATTGACCTTGAAACCCGCTTCTTCAGCCATGGCCTGAATGATCTGCCCGACCTGTTGTGCGATAGGGTTGTTGGCGACTTTCAGGTCCACTGCCAGTGGCAGCTTCACGCCTGCTTCGGCCAGCAAGGCCTTGCTCTTTTCCACATCGCGGGTCGGGATCGGCAGATCCTTGTCGTAGTACGGGCTGTTTTTCGGAAACGGCTGGGCGCTCGGCGCATACAGGCCTTCGAACACCACCTGGTTGATCGCATCACGGTCGATGGACCGCTCGAATGCCTTGCGCACACGCTTGTCTTTGCCCATCGGCGAGTTGGCCTTTTCGCCGTTGTTAATGTTGAACATCAACTGCATGTAGCCAAGTCCTGGCGTGTTATAGACCGCCAGCTTGCTGTCCGCCTTGGCGGTTTTCACGTCGGTGGGGGCAACCCGTTCGATGATGTCCAGGTCGCCGGAACGCAGGTTGGCCAGACGCACCGAGGTGTCCGGAATCGGCAGGAAAATCACCTTGTCGAAGTGATAAGCCTGCTTGTTCCAGTAGTTGTCGAAGCGCTCCAGCACAATGCGATCCTGCTGCACGCGCTGGACGAATTTGTAAGGGCCGGAGCACACCGGTTTGGAGGCGAACTCACCCTGGGCGGCCTTCGGCGCAAGCATCATTCCGGCGCGGTCCGAGAGTTGGGAGACCAGGGTGGCGTCCGCTTGCTTGAGTTTGATGGCAACGGTTTTGGCGTCTATCACTTCAACGCTGTCCACCGAGGCCAGCTCGCTCTTGCGCAGGGAGTCGGGCAGGGTGCGAGCGCGGTCCAGGTTGAACTTCACCGAGGCAGCATCGAACGCTTCGCCGTCGTGGTAAGTCACGCCTTCGCGCAGAGTCATGGTCAGGGTCTTGCCGTCTTCGCTCCAGTTCCAGGCAGTGGCCAGTTGTGGGGCGTAGGTCAGGTCCGGGTTCACATCCACCAGCTTGTCGCACAGTGCGGTATAGACCAGACGGCCCGAATAGGTACGCGAACGATGCGGGTCGAGCCCATCAGGATCGTCCTGAATGCCGATGCGCAGGGTGGATTCGGCAAAGGCGGCGTTGGCGGCCAGCAATAACAAGGTTCCTGTCATGACGCGTGAAATTTTCATGGCTGGCTCTCCACTGCAAGGGATTGATGGTTCTTGAACAGATTCAGGCGCTGGGTGTAAGCAGCGCTGGGTGTCGGCAAAATCAGGGTGCCTGCACCGGCATGGGCGATTTCACGCCAGAAGTGGCACGCCACCTGACGCTCGGCCTCGACGGTTTCCATCACCGGCACCACTTCTTTGCACAGCGCCCGGGCGTGCGGGCAGCGGGTATGGAAGCGGCAACCCGATGGCGGGCGACTCGGGCTCGGCATGTCGCCGCCCAGCAATGGGCGCGGCCGGCGCAGGTCCGGGTGGCTGACCGGCACGGCGGCCATAAGCGCCTGGGTGTAAGGGTGCAGAGGGTTTTCAAACAGGCCGTTGACCGGCGCCAGTTCGACGATTTCCCCCAAGTACATCACGGCTACCCGGTCGCTCATGTGGCGGATCACGGCCAGGCCGTGGGCGACAATCACCAGGGTCAGACCGAATTGATGCTTGAGGTCTTCCAGCAGGTTGACGACTTGCGCCTGCACCGAAACGTCCAGCGCGGACACGGGTTCGTCGCCCAGAATCAAACGCGGGTCAGACGCCAGGGCCCTCGCAATGCCGATGCGCTGACGCTGGCCACCGGAGAACTCGTGAGGGTGGCGGCCGCCGTGCTCGGGCGCCAGGCCCACGGTGCGCAGCAACTCGGCGACTTTGGCCTGGCGGTCGCTGCGGCTGGCATCGCTGTGCAGCCAGATAGGCTCACCGACGATGGATTCCACAGTCATGCGCGGATTGAGCGAGGCAAACGGATCCTGAAAGATGATCTGCAAATTACGCCGCACCTGGCGCAGCTTCTCCGGGGTCAGATTGGCCAGGTTACGGCCTTCATAAATGACGTCGCCCGCCGTAGGTTTGAGCAGGTTGAGCAGCAGGCGGCCGAGGGTTGATTTACCCGAGCCGGACTCGCCCACCAGCGCCAGGGTCTCCCCTTTGCGCACCGACAGATTGACCTGGTTGACCGCTTGCACCGGCGGCTTCTTGCGCTGGAACAAGCCGCTTTCCACCCCGAAGTGTTTGCTCAGGTCGATGCTTTCGAGAATGATCTCAGGGCTTGCACGCTCAACTATTTGGCGTTCAGAAAGGCTCACGCGCTGACTCCCATATGCTGCTCCAGTGGCGCACGAATGCACGCGGCGAAATGTCCGGGGGAGAGCTCAAGCAGCGGCGGGCGCGCCTCGCGACATGCCTGAATCACAAAAGGGCAGCGCCCGGCGAATCGGCAACCGGTGGGCATTTGCGCAGGCGTCGGGACGCGACCATTGATGGTTGCCAGACGACCTTCACGCGGGCCAATCGATGGCATCGAACCCATCAGGCCGATGGTGTACGGGTGCTGCGGGTCATCGAACAGGGTTTTTACCGGACCGCTTTCCACCACTCGCCCGGCGTACATCACCATCACGTCGTCAGCGACCTCGGCGACCACGCCCAGATCATGGGTGATCAGGATCATGGCCGTGCCGGTTTCAGCCTGCAGATTGGCGATCAGCGACAGGATCTGCGCCTGAATGGTCACGTCCAGGGCGGTGGTGGGTTCGTCGGCAATGATCAGCGCCGGATCGTTGGCCAGGGCCATGGCAATCATTGCCCGCTGCCGCATGCCGCCGGACAGTTCATGGGGGTAGGCGTCCAGGCGTTGCGCGGCGTCAGGCACGCGGACCTTTTCGAGCATTTGCAGGGCGCGCTGACGGGCGTCCTTGGCCGACAGACCCTGATGGCGGATCACGCTTTCGGCGATCTGCTCGCCAATGGTGAAGACCGGGTTCAAGGAGGTCATGGGCTCCTGGAAAATCATCGCCATGCGGTTGCCGCGCACATCCAGCAAGCGCTCGTCGGGCATGCCCAGCAAGGCTTCATCGAGCAGAGCGGACGTACGGGCGGCGATCTTGGCGGTGTCGGGCAGCAAGCCCATCAGCGCCATGGACGTAACGCTTTTACCACACCCGGACTCTCCGACGATGGCCAGGGTCTTGCCGCGCTGGACCGCGAACGAGACGCCGTCCACGACATTGGCGGGTGCGCCTGCAAAGCACACGGTCAAGTTGCTGACACTCAATACCGTGTCGGTGGCCTGAGTTGTGGTGCTCATAAACTTGCCTCCAGATCTTGATTGATGACGTTGTCCAGCGCCTGTTGCAGCGCGCGCAAATGGCCACGCATGGCCGTGGCGGCCTTGATCGGATCACGGTTTTCGATAGCGTCGACAATGTCGTTGTGGTCGTGGCTGTAGGCGTCGAGGCGGTCGGCGTTGCGAGCCCGCTGACGCAGGTCACGCCAGGCCGGGTCGAGCCGGATCGCATCGAGCATTTCAAAGATATCCAGCATCAGGCGATTACCTGCGGCCTCGGCGATCCCGCGGTGTAGGGCGCTGTCCCACAGCTCAATGCCCTCGGCATCGGCAGGCTCGGCGGCCTGTTGGTGTCTGGTGCGTTCGGCAAGGCGGCGCAAAATTGCTATCTGGTCGCCGTTGGCTCGAACCGCCGCCAGGGACGCCAGTGCAGGCTCCAGATGCAGGCGCGCTTCCATAACCTCGCTGAAGTTAGTCCGCCCGGATAACCGGGCAAAGCTCATGGCCGCACTGGGTGGAGTAGGGCCGACGAAGGTTCCTTTGCCCTGGCGCCGCCAGATCTGCCCTTCGGCTTCCAGCACCGCCAGCGCCCGCCGGATGGCCCGGCGACTGAGGCCAAAATCGGCGGCCAGGTCCCGCTCGGTCGGCAATGCCCGGTGCGGGAAGGCAGCATGTTGCGCAACCATCTGCCGCAAGGCATCCAGCGCTAGTTTCGAAGTGTTGTCGATGGGTGTGTCAGGGTCGAACCTTTGCATCGTGGTACTCGCGCCAGAGTATAAAAAACGGCTCCGAGCTGACTGTGGGCAGGAGATCGAGGCAAAAGGGTAAGTGCAAGCGTGATGCCAATTGAAATTGGTTCGCCTCGGGATTAGCGCTATGTGCGTAGCTATTACTCAGGAGCAGCGGCGGCGGGGGCCGATAAGCAAGGGTTCGTCGGGTTGGTTCAGGGGATTAAAGAGGATTGGTTCGTGGATCATTGAACCAATTTCCGCTGCTTATGCAGATTGTGCATCGATTCGTGCGTAGTGCGCCGGGGTGGTGCTTGGTATTGATCTGTTAATACCTAAACATAGACTTCGCAATGCAACTGTCCGCCATGCACGTCCCCTTTTAAGCTTTCACACAGTGCGCAAAAATTGTGCGAATGGGGATAGATCGACTTTAAACATCAACGTTTCCGGGGAATGCTCAGCCGCGAAGGTAAGGTTTGGCTCGACACAGCAACGGGTGACCACACCAGTGAACACCAAATTAGTAATGCCCACTCGGCCGCTTGGGTTGGCCGCGAAAGGGGTGCCAATGTCTGGCCGGTATCGGGCTTAAACGATCAACGCTCGCACTGATGAGCGATCAATACCTCTTGAGGCATCTGCAATCCTGCCGGCGGTTATGTTCCAATGACGCCCCTCATTTGCTTACCGGAGCTTTACCATGGCCGACGCTACGGACCACGCCTTCTATGACCGCGCAGACGCCCATATTGAGTTGTCAAACGAACAGCTTAAAACCTATGGGAACCTCGGTGAGATCAGCGCCTCGATGATGTTTGGCACATCACGTTTCAACGCATGGGCCAGTGCGCAGAACTTCAATTCCGGTGCCGAAATGGCCGATGCGAGGGAGGCATTGCTGAAGTATTTCTGTGATCAGTATCGGATGATGCTTGAGGATAATTTGGATGATCACATCAATAATTTCGGTCAGTACAGGCTGGGCAAGTAGGCCGTCGGGACGGAAACCAATAACCATACGCTGTGGGTCTCCTGAATCCTTCCCGTCAGCCCCTGGAATCGATCAGTGCAACACACGGGTTAGGTGGGGTATGGCCAGAAAAATCGTTGACCCATCGGGCGAGTAAACGAATTGTGCCCCTCGTCCGCAGGACAGCATCACTCGGTTTTAACCGCCATCAAAGCGTTCAATTCGCCGTATGTGTGGGCTTTCAAGGTTTGGGTGTCGAGTTGGCCATTGTCCAGGAAGCTGCGGACCAATGCTCCCATGGCGCCGTGCAGAAACTCGGCGATGCTGGAGCCCGCGCTGAGTCGTCTGACGCCCAGGCGCTTCAATTCGTCAGGGTAGGGCAGTCCGTCCCGGGACAGCAGGTTGACGGGTAGTTTGGTCTCCTGACAGAGGGTGGCAATTTCGTTCGGATCGACCACGCCAGCGGCAAACAGGCCGTCCGCCCCGGCGCTGGCATACAGTGCGGTGCGCTTCAGGAGTTCCTCCAGGCGTTGTTCGGCGGGGAAAAGGTTCTTCAGGTAGACGTCGGTCCGTACGTTGATGAACAGCTTGACGCCCGCCTGGTTTGCCACCTTTCTCGCGACATCAATCTTGCGAACAAGCAGCTCTGGAGAGCCCAGGCCGTCTTCGATGTTGATCCCGACCGCCCCGGCGGCGATGACTGTGTTGATTACTCGGCCGACCTGCTCCAGGTCATCGGAGTAGCCGCCTTCGATATCCACCGTGAGCGGTACGCTGAGCACCCGTGCCATCGACTTGACGGTGGTGCTCAGGAGGTCGAGAGGCAACTTGTTGCCATCCTGATAACCGTGGGACCAGGCCATGGCCGCGCTGCTGGTCGCTACCGCCTTGCCGCCCAAGCTTTCGACGATGCGCGCACCGCCCGCATCGGCCACATTGGCCAAGACCAGCAGTCCGTTCTGATGCAGATTGTGAAAAGCGGTATCCAGTGCAGTCATGACAATCCAATTCCTTTGAAAGTTGTGCCTTTAATGGCGAGGGACGGTGTGTTAGAGGCCGGTTGTGCAATGCACGTTGCTTAAGTATGGGGCATCTGTGACGTAAGCATGCCACTTCGGGGAGGGTTGGAGTTAAAAACGCAAGGTCCGGCGGGGAGCGATCTACGACTCGCAGCTGCTTTCCAATACCTCAGCATTTCCTTGAGGTGATTTTCTGTAGGCGCAACAGCAGATTTACCCTCCATTGTGTCTTCTCCTCGGGTAACAACCGCATTGGGTCAGCAGGAGTAATAGTTCAATCGGTGGGCGCGCGCTTTTCTGGAGAGCGAAAGGAGCGCAAAAGGTCCCACGACCCTCGCCCTTGCCTCTGAGCAACCGCCATGCATTGGAACCAGCAATAGGGGGACTATTTAAGATATTCCATGCGTCGTTTGGCCCTGTAACAGTCATTGATATCGATAGCTTTCTGGTAATACTCCAAGCGACGCGCACGATTGCTGTCGCCCTGTAGGCGGTAGATTTCAGCTTGATAATCACGACCGTTGCCCCATTGCATGGCGAAACCCACAGGTTCCTCAGGCTTGCATTCAAGCCGGACAACTGGTTGTGGAAAATACTTTTCGTAGAGTGGCATGCTGGTTTCTATGGCCTGCAAGGTTTCTTGGTACTCGGGCGTATCGGTAAACGCCAAGCACCAGGAGGCAATTTCAAGTGCTGGAGGGGCAAAACCCTGGGCGAGGCTTCGTTCGAACAAGGGGCAAGCTTTCTCTTTGATCACTTCGCTCGGAGACAGCATCGCGTAAATCAAACCGAGACGATATTGGGCTACGGGATGATCAAGGGCCGCTGCTTGTTCAAGCAAGGTAAAGGCAGGTTGGAGTAGCGCACCTCCTTCTTCGGCTAGGGTTAGGGAGCGCTGTCTCTCCTCTTCGCTTGTTGTTGGGGTATCAGCTGTCACTGCTTCGAGCTTGGCATTCGCTTGTAGTAGGTATGGAACAGCTTCTTGGTAAAGGCTCTCGGCACGAGGATCTATATGCAGTGTGCTGGCCAGGCTCAACTGTGGCAGCAGACAAGTTAGTAGGGTGTAGCTCCAACGATGTAGGTACACAAATTGGCCTTCTTGCATCAGCTATTGGGGGGCGGTCTAGACAAACTGCCTGGCGGTTTTTTGGCCGGCCGCCGGCTAGTATCGGCCGGTTCGGTTGAAAAATTAGCTCCGGGTTACGTCATACGCCATCACCACACGCGGCGGCCAGGAAGAGGCGCGCCGAATCGTGACGCGCTTCGATAAACTCGCGAAAAGCTACGCTGCCATAGTTTCACTGGCGTTCCATGCAGTGCGTGCGAAATCTCTTTTCGTGCAGGGCTTGGTGCACAGGCATCAAGTCAACCCAGCCTTAATGCCGCCAATAATGTTCCATTAATGCCAATGCCTCTTCTTTGTCGCGAGCGATAAGTGCATCAGCGATTCTAGCGTGCAAACGTTTGATTCGTTCGACCACTGCATTTCGATGAGAGATTGCCGCGTCAATGTCTGACCTGGTCAGGGGGCGCGCGCCCGTGGAGCGGAACCAAGGTGAGCGGTGGGGCCGGCCGATAGTGTTTCAGAAACTTCGGCCCGCGCCGACTCAGGTGGTGTCGGCTACAGTTCCTTGTAACCGCAGGAATGTATCACGACCGCCACGGAATATTGATCATGACGAAATGCCCTCCGTTCCAATCGCTTGGCTGCGCCGAATGCCGCAACCACGAGGCGTTGGGGTTTGATTTCACTATGGCCTTCCAGCCTATTTTCAACGTTCGGACACACGCTGCGTTTGCTTATGAGGCATTGGTCAGAGGCGTCAATGGCGAATCGGCTGGCCACATCCTGGGGCTCGTGAACGACAGCAACCGCTACCGATTCGACCAGGCCTGCCGGGTGAAAGCCATCGAGGAAGCCGCAAGGCTGGGCCTGCTGGAGATTCCCGATTGCTTGTTGAGCATTAATTTCCTGCCCAACGCCGTATACCGGCCGGAGACATGTATCCGGGCCACCCTGGAAGCGGCGCGCCTGACCCATTTTCCGCCAGAGAGGCTCATGTTCGAAGTGACCGAAGGCGAGAAGGTGGTAGACCCCGAGCACCTCAAATCGATTTTCGTGGAGTACGAGCGCCAAGGTTTCATTACCGCCGTCGACGATTTTGGCGCGGGCTATTCGGGCCTTAACCTGCTGGCCATGTTCCAACCGCAGGTGCTGAAGATTGACATGGCACTGACCCGAGGCATCGATCAAGATTCGGTCAAACAAGCGATCGTCGAAGGCATCATCCTGGTCGCCAGGCGCTTGGATATCCTGGTCATCGCCGAAGGTGTCGAGACGCGTGAAGAAAGCTCGACGCTTCTAGGCATGGGGATCGAGCTCATGCAGGGATACTTGTATGCAAGGCCCGAGGTCGGTCATCTCCCGGCTGGATGCTTTGACTTGGGTTGATGTGTCCAGGCCCTTCATCATGTTTCCTGATGGGTGTGAACACTGCGAGTCCGTTGCCCATTCGCCATTCACCGCATTGTGCCCATGATATTCGATGGGCCATTATCGGACCTCGACATAAGGACACGTCCCATGCCCACACCTGTACTCCACCTCTTGTGCGGTAAAATCGCTTCGGGAAAATCCACGCTGGCCCGATCGTTAAAGGCTGAGCATTCAGCCATTTTGTTGAGCGAAGATCACTGGCTTTCAAGGCTCTACCCTGATCAGATCAAATCGGTAGCGGACTACATCCTGCATGCGCAGCGGATCCGGGATGTCCTGGGGCCGCTGGTCATCGACATGCTCTCGACGGGGGCTCCCGTGGTTCTCGATTTTCCTGCCAACACTCCGGCAGATCGTCATTGGCTACGCAGCCTGGCTGACGCTGCGAAAGTCCCTCACCGTGTTCACTACGTCGAGGTGGACGATGACACCTGCCGTCGCAGGCTGCACCACAGGAATGCCCGTGGCGAGCATGACTTCGCAGCCACTGATGCTGAATTCGACCTGATCACGAGCTACTTTCGTGCCCCCGACCAGGCGGAAGGGCTGGATGTTGTCATGCACCGAGTTTGATCCGTTGAACATGTCGGGGCATTAAAGGTGGGTTTGCAGCTCGCGAAATACAGGGCATCGAATCCATAGGTTCGCTACGGCAGGCGTGCTTCACGATGCCATCCAGTTATCCAAGAAATCCGTGAGTATGTCTGTGGATAACCGAGCAGATGCCCGATAGGCAGGGCGTTTTAACGGGCGCTCAAAAAATGTACAGGCAGGTTGGCATCACCCTCCCGCCATAGGCCATTCAATCCTGCTAAACGTGAACTGCGTTGTGAGGCACTCAGTTGGCTGAAATCCTTCCATGGCCGCGCGCGAAGCGGGCACGTTGAGACTATGCTCATTGCCACTGCAGGCAATGTACTGGTTTCACTTGTCGCCCACTAAGGAAAGGAGTCTGTATGTGTCTGGTTCTTCATGCCTGGTTCTATTACCTGAATGGTCGAATGCGCAGTCTGGTAACGCGTGTCCATCGGCGTATTTCGAACACTCACCAAATCTTCTGGCGCTTGGCCGGCTTCGTGACTGGGCTGGCGCTGGTTGCTGTCAATCCAGCCCACGCTGCCGACGGTGGCATCGCCGGCGGCCCTACCGCGAGCTATAGCATTGCCTTCAGCAACTCCTACGCGGGCAGCGATTTCCGCAAGGTGATGGTGCGCAACTGGCAGGAGATTGCGGTCCAGGCGCAAAAGGATGGCTTGATCCGCGAGGCTCCGGTGGTCAGTGCCAATAACTCGGCCTCGGAACAAGCGGCCCATATCCAGGACATGATCGTCAAGGGTGCCAACGCCATCGTCATCCTGGCCGCGTCCGACACGGCTCTCAACGGCGTGATCCGCGATGCTTGCAACGCTGGCATCGTGGTGGTCGTCATGGCCAGCCTGGTCACCGAACCCTGCGTCTATACCGTGGACTACAACTGGTCCGCCATGGGGCGCGTGGAAATGGACTATATCGCCGGGCGCCTCAAGGGGAACGGAACGCTGCTGGAGATTCGCGGCATTGCCGGCGATGCCACCGATAAAAACATCAGCGACGGCATCCGCAAGGCCGCTAGCGACTATCCGGGCCTGAAGTTCGCCAAGACGGTATACGGGAACTGGACGGCTTCTGTCGCACGCAAGGAGGTGGCGTTGGCGCTGCCGTCGCTGCCCAGTATTGATGCCGTCGCGACTCAGGGGGGCGACGGTTATGGCGCGGCCATGGCGTTCAAGGCGGCGGGACGCCCTTTGCCAATCATCGTGATGGGGAACCGTCAGGACGAACTCGCCCTGTGGAAACAGGAGCGCGATGCCAATGGCTACGAGACCGTCTCTGTCTCCGCTTCCCCGAGCGTCTCCCAGGTGGGTTTCTGGGTGGCCCAGCAGATTCTGGCGGGCAAGCAGGTGCCGAAGTTCGTCGAAGTGCCGCTGGTGCGTATCGATGGGAAAGACCTGGACGCCTGGCTCGCCACGATGCCGGTGGGCGGCGCCGCCAATCCTTCCTATGACCAGGCTTCCGTTGCGGCGATGATTGACGCAGCCATCAGCAATACGGCGCCGCCGACGCCTTTGCCGGAGGTGACGAAGCAGTAGTGGCAGGCGTGGAGCGGGGAGGCGAGGCGCCATGTTGACATTCAAATCCTCCACAGACAGGCCCATCGCCGTCAGGATTGGCCTGGCGGTCGCCGCGCTGGTGTTCCTGATGCTGGTGGTATCGCTGGTGAACCTCTATGGCCTGCGAGGCATGGTGCGTGCGGTGGATTCCGCCAGCCATTCCGCGGAAATTCTGGCCTCGGTCAACGGGGCCACCGGGCGGGTGGAAAACTTCATCGCCACCCGCGACCAGGAAAGCCTGTCCCAGGCCGAAGGTATGGTGGCGACGGCTATCGCCGGCCTCACCGCCATTCCGGTGGCCGAGGCGCAATCGCTCAAAGGCAGTCTGGAAAGACTCGCCGCGGCAATCGCCGCCTTGCGCGCGGCGACCCTGACCATGGATGGCGAAACGGAGAACATGACAGCCCACTACGGGCGGATGCGAGAGGCGACGATCCTCGTCGAACAGGGCATCGCTGATGGGATGAAGGGGCTTGAGTCCCGCACCGCTGCGCACGAGGCGCGGGTGAGCAACATCGAAAGCGCCCATCGCATCCTGGATATCCTGCGCAACGGCGAACGGATCATCACCGCCAACGTGGCCAGGATGCTGGTGACTGGTGACGGGACGGCTGCCACCGCGGCACGGAACGCCAGCGCGGCACTCCGCCCCGTGGTCGAACAATTGCGCGAGTTGATGGGGGCACCGCAGGAGAGAGAGGCCCTGGACCAGTTGGCCACGGCGCTCGACGCTGCCAGCGTGGCGGTCGAGCATCTTGGCGAGGCGCCCAAGCTCCGGGGAGGTGAGGCTTTGCGGCATCTCGCCGCCGCCGGGGATGCGGCCGAGCGCCTCGAGACAATGTTGGAGGAAGTGGAAGGGCATGTTGACCATGACGCCAGCGACATTCAGGCAGCAACCGGTTTACTGCGAAATGCCGCCGCGTTGTCCAAGCGTTTCGCCGAGCGTGTGGCCACCCTGGAGGCGCAGACCTTGTCGTTTCGCCTGTCACCGTCGGCCGAGGTCGCTGGCTCTGTCGGCCACATCCTGGACGAGCTCTCCCGGCTCGCTCGGGTTCTCCCTGCGTCTGTGGGGTTGCAAGCCAAGACGGCGCCCTTGACAGTCAGCGAACAGATCGCCGGCTACCGGGCGGCGTTCGCCAGGTTCCATCAGGCGAGCAACGCCTTGGGCGACGCGCGCGACCAGGTTCGCAACGAGGCACGCAGCGCCGGACTGTTAGTAGCGCGCTTCGCTGGTCAAGCGCGCTCCGACGCCTTGGTCCACAATGATCGCGGCATGCTTGCGACGATCGTTGCGGGTACCGTCGCCATCCTGCTGGCCGGCGCCATCGCCTGGAGCACATCGCGATTTGTCGCGCAGCCCATCGTGGCCCTGGCCTCGGTCATGCGCCGGCTGGCGGCTGGCGACCTGAACGCCGAGATCGCCAGCGCCGAACGCGGCGACGAGATTGGCATCATGACCCGCGCCGTACGGGTGTTCCAGGAGAATGCCCTGCGCATCCGGGTGTTGGAGGCCGAGGCCGAAGCCGAACGACAGCAAGTCCAGGCCTCTTTGGAGAGAATGGTCGCTGAACGGACCGACGCGCTGCACCACCAGACCGAGGTGCTGGAGGCACAGGCCATCGAACTCATTCAGGCGCGCAACCAGGCCGAGACGGCTAACCAGGCAAAGAGCGATTTCGTGGCCACGGTCAGCCACGAACTGCGCACCCCCCTGACCCTCATTCTCGCTCCGTTGGAGCAACTCAGGGCGGCGACGACCCCGCCGGCGGACTGGCATGTGCAAGTCGACCGCGCCCAACGCAACGCGCTGCGCTTGATGAACCGAGTGAACGACATCCTCGATTTCTCCAAGGCCGAAGCGGGCAAGTTCGAGTTGTGTCCGATGCCCGTGGACTTGAACAAGACAGTGGGTGTGCTGGCCGAGGATGCCGCCATGGTGGCTGAGGGCAAAGGCTGCACCTTGACCTGCAGCATCGATCCCGCGCTCGGCACGGTGTTCCTGGACCCCCGGCACTTCGAGAAGATTCTCCTCAATCTGGTGAGCAATGCCATCAAGTTCACGCCCGCTGGCGGCACCGTGCACGTGGCAGTGACCGCGATTGATGGCGAGCGATTCGAGCTCGCGGTGCAAGACTCGGGGATTGGCATTGCGCCTGACAAACTGCCGTTGCTGTTCCAGCGTTTTTCCCAGATCGACAATTCCGCCACGCGCCATTACAGCGGCACCGGCATCGGTCTCGCCCTGGTCAAGGATCTGGTCAAATTGATGGGGGGCGAAGTCGGCGTCAATAGCGAGCCCGGACGGGGTTCGTGCTTCTTTGTTCGACTTCCGCTGGGGGCCGAGCAAGACACTGTACCGGGCGAAACCAGCAATATGCACGAGCGATCGTCACTGAGCACAGCAAGCACAACCGAGCAGCGCCACCTGCATTTCGACGACGGCCGCCATGGCAGTCGCAATGACCGGGCGCCGATGGAAGACGCGGTCGAGCAGCACTCGGAACACGCCTTGCGATCCAAAGTGCTCGTGGTAGACGACAGCCCGGAAATGCTTAGCTATCTGCGCGAGCTGTTGCGCGATGACTACAGCGTCGCCACCGCAACTGATGGAGAGCAGGCCTGGGCACTCCTGCAGCGTCGGCCCATCGATGTCGTCGTCTCGGATGTGATGATGCCAAAGCTCGACGGCTTTGGCTTGACGGCCAGAATCAAGGCCAGCGCCGGTTTCGCCCATTTGCCCGTGATCCTGGTGACCGCTCGCGGCGGTAGCGAGGCTTGCGTCTCCGGGCTGGAGAGTGGCGCCGATGACTATATCGCCAAACCCTTCTCGCCGCTGGAGCTCAAGGCTCGCGTACGCGCGGCGCTACGAATGGGCCAGGTGCAAACCGAACTGAATGCTAAATCTCGTCAGGCGGGCATGGCCGAAATCGCCACGACTGTGCTGCACAACGTCGGCAACGTCCTCAACAGCGTGAACGTATCGGCAGAACTGGTCAGCAGCCAGATGCGCACCTCCAAAGCCCAGGGGCTGGGCAAGGTGGCTCAACTGCTGAGCGAACACGTCCATGACCTGAGCGATTTTCTCACCAGGGACCACAAAGGGAAGATGCTGCCCGACTACCTGCTCAGGTTGGCGAAAGTGGTGACGGAGGAGCAACAGGGCATCATCGAAGAACTTGGGCAACTCACCAAGGGCATTGACCACATCAAAACCATTGTCGCAGCCCAGCAGTCCTATGCCGTTGCCGTCAGTATTGTCGAGACAGTGCCGGTCGCAGAGTTAATCGACGATGCCTTGCGCATGAGTGCTGGATTACTGGCGCGCCAGGAGGTGACGATGGTCAAGAACATTGCCGACTTGCCCCTGCTGGCGCTGGATCGGCACCGGGTGCTGCTGATTCTGGTGAACCTGATCGGCAATGCCAAGCAGGCGTTGGACGGCGTGATCGATCGCAGCCCATGCGTCACGTTCAGCGTGTCCCTCGTTGAAGGGTCAGTATTGCGTATCACGGTGGCCGACAACGGCAATGGGATTGCGCCTGAGCACCTGAAGCGTATTTTTACCCATGGCTTCACGACGCGCAAAGACGGTCACGGTTTTGGCCTGCACAGCTGCGCGCTGGCCGCGCAGGAAATGGGTGGCAGCTTGACCGTGCACAGCGACGGGGTTGGACAGGGCGCAACCTTTACCCTCGATATTCCTCTTGATGCTTCGCTGAGTAAGCAATGAAGAGCTGCCCAGCCTGACTGGCGCCTCAAAGGGGAATGTGGGTGGTCGACAAGACCTGGCGCAACCCCATGAACGAGCGAATCTGGCGAACCCCGGGCAGGTAAAGTAGTTGCTCCGCGTGGAGCCGGTTGAAGCTGTTGCTGTCCTTGGTTCGTATCAACATGAAGTAGTCGAACTCCCCGGTCACCACATGGCATTCCATGCAGCCGGACACTTTTTGCGCGGCCGCTTCGAATGCGGCGAAGGACTCCGGTGTGGAACGGTCCAGCACCACGCCGATCAAGACCACCATCCCCGCATCCAGCGCTTCATTGTCCAGCAGTGCGACGATGTGCTTGATCAGGCCGGCCTGCTTGAGCCGTTCGACGCGTCGCAGGCAGGCTGGCGCGCTCAGTTTGACCTTCTCTGCCAGCGCCACATTGGAGATGGAGGCATCTCGCTGCAGGGCCTTGAGAATGGCGCGGTCGGTTCGATCCAGCGGCTGCGGCGTCGAGGCTGTTTCGGTCGGCTTCTTGCGAGTGTTTATTGCGCTCATATGTATTTCTACGCAGTAAAAGTATGTTTGATGGTTTTTTCTGAAAATTATGTTTCTTTAATTGCTAATAATTTGCAATACATATTTTTCGATTTCTTCTTAGTATTGAACTCATCGAAGCCCCCGTGGAAGAGCCTGGAATGCAGCCCTTTGCTTCTCGGCCTGGCGCTTGGATATTCAATAATCGAGGAGCAGAGTCATGAACCTGAATCGTTTTAAACGTTATCCGTTGACCTTCGGTCCTTCTCCCATCACGCCCTTGAAGCGTCTCAGTGAACACCTGGGTGGCAAGGTCGAGCTGTATGCCAAGCGTGAAGATTGCAACAGTGGCCTGGCTTTCGGAGGGAACAAGACCCGCAAGCTCGAGTACCTGATTCCCGAAGCGATCGAGCAAGGCTGCGATACGCTGGTCTCCATCGGCGGCATCCAGTCGAACCAGACCCGCCAGGTCGCTGCCGTCGCTGCCCACTTGGGCATGAAGTGCGTGCTGGTGCAGGAAAACTGGGTGAACTATTCCGACGCGGTGTATGACCGGGTGGGCAACATCGAGATGTCGCGCATCATGGGGGCTGACGTACGACTGGACGCGGCAGGTTTCGATATTGGTATCCGGCCAAGTTGGGAAAAGGCCATGAGCGATGTCGTGGAGCAGGGTGGCAAGCCGTTCCCGATCCCGGCGGGTTGTTCCGAGCATCCCTATGGCGGCCTCGGGTTCGTCGGCTTTGCCGAGGAAGTGCGCGAGCAGGAAAAACAACTGGGCTTCACGTTCGACTACATCGTGGTCTGTTCCGTGACTGGCAGTACCCAGGCCGGCATGGTCGTCGGTTTCGCCGCGGACGGCCGCTCGAAGAACGTGATCGGCATCGATGCCTCGGCCAAGCCAGAGAAAACCAAGGCACAGATCCTGCGTATCGCCCGGCATACCGCAGAACTGGTGGAGTTGGGCCGCGAAATTACCGAAGAGGACGTGGTGCTCGATACGCGGTTTGCCTATCCGGAATACGGTTTGCCTAACGACGGCACGCTGGAAGCAATTCGCCTGTGCGGCAGCCTGGAAGGTGTGCTGACCGATCCGGTGTACGAAGGAAAATCCATGCACGGGATGATTGAAATGGTCCGCCGTGGCGAGTTCCCCGAAGGCTCGAAAGTGCTTTACGCGCATTTGGGCGGGGCGCCGGCGCTGAATGCCTACAGCTTCCTGTTCCGCAACGGCTGATTCACGCCAGTGACCTGTAGGCGAGCGCTTGCTCACGAGGCGGTGGCTTAGTCGGCATCAATGTTGAATGTCAGGATCGCCGCTCGGAGCAAGCCGCTGCAACCCAACCGCCGGGAGTACCGCCATGCATGGGATATCGCAATCCGCAGTCTGGATCAAGGAGCCTTCGGCGGATGCCGGAGTGGTCATCGTGACCAGCGCCGCGTTACCCAAATACATGATCGACAAGCTGCACGTGACGATAGATGACTGGGACCAGGTGGCTTATCTGGCCGTCACGCAATCCGAGGCGTTGTTGGTCGACTGGTTGCGGGTCGGGTCCAGTCCGGAGCCGTCTACCGGGGGCGACGCGTGTTATGCCCGCCAACTTTTGCGCTGCGTCCCCCACGGCAGCTTTTTACTGGAAGTCGGCACGGTGCCTGGCCTGACCTGGCTGGGATCCGTCTGCGGCCATCCGCTGCGCGTCCTCGAACTGGGAACGATAGCCTCATCCACTGCGGCGATGGACCGACAGGTGGAAGAAGTGTTATCGGCGACCCGGAGCCTGGCCAAAAGCGTGCTGCAGGCGCGTGGCGTCATTTAACCCAGTCCTCGTCAATTCGCCAGTTGAAACCAGAAAGGCAACGCTTATGAGCCGAACCGCCGAGGGTCGTATCCATGCAATGAAGTGGATGCGCGAGCCTTCCAGTTGTACGCGTATCGTGGTCATCGTGAGCGGACTCGATAGCGACCATATCGCTTTGATCCATCAGGGGTTCAGCTGTTTTGACAATGTTGCGCTGATCCATGTCGATACGGTGAATACCGTGAATGGCAAGCTGGTTGGCGTGCAAGTGGCCAAGAGTGACTACTGTTTTGTGGTGCTCGGTGAACTGGATGAGCGCTTCTTGCACGACCTTTCCATTGATCAGCCATGCCTCTATCCGGTCGCACCGGACGAGGCGGGCGAACGCTCCGTCATTGCGGCGGTAGAACAGGTAAAACGCCTCGCCCGAGTGAGCCACTCGCGCCACCTTGAAGCGATACCCGACACCAGCAGGAGTTGCCTATGAACCTGTCCAATCCCCATGCCCAGTGGCCGGCCCGGGCTGTCGAGGATGAAGAAATGGCCGAGTGGCGTGAGGCCTTGCTGTCGGTCGCCGCCCACGGCGGCACGGGCCGGGCCAAACAGATCCTCGACATGCTGCTGGCCGTGGCAAGCACTTCGGACATCGGCTGGCGACCCAGCCATGGTACCCCTTACATCAATACCATCAGCGTTGAGCAGCAACCGGCGTTTCCCGGGGATCTGGCCATGGAGGAGCGTCTGGCATCGATCATGCGCTGGAATGCCCTGGCGATGGTTGCCCGGGCCAATCACGCCTATGGCGAATTGGGCGGACACATCGCCAGTTATGCCAGTGCGGCGGATTTGTTTGAAGTGGGCTTCAATCACTTCTTCAAGGCGCGCACCCCAACCGGCGGCGGTGATCTGGTGTTCTACCAACCTCACTCGGCGCCAGGCGTCTATGCCCGGGCTTTCCTCGAGGGACGCCTGGAAGAAAAGGATCTGCAGTACTATCGACAAGAGATCGGCGCACGCGCCAATGGCGCCCGGGGGTTGTCGAGTTATCCGCATCCCTGGTTGATGCCGGACTTCTGGCAGTTCCCGACGGGCTCCATGGGGATCGGTCCGATCAGCTCGATCTACCAGGCGCGTTTCATGCGGTACCTGGAGCACCGCGGCCTGCAAAAGACCTCGGGGCGCACCGTCTGGGGCGTGTTTGGGGACGGTGAAATGGATGAGCCGGAAAGCATGTCGGCGCTGACCCTGGCGGCGCGCGAAGGGCTGGATAACCTGGTCTGGGTGGTCAATTGCAACCTGCAGCGCCTGGACGGCCCGGTGCGTGGCAACGGTCGCATCATCGACGAGCTCGAGGCGTTGTTCGGCGGTGCGGGCTGGAACGTGATCAAGCTGGTCTGGGGTTCCGACTGGGACAGATTGTTTGCCCGAGATAAGGACGGCGTGTTGGTCCGGGCCTTGTCGGCCACGGTCGATGGCCAGTTCCAGACGTTCGCGGCCAAGGATGGGCGCTTCAACCGTGAGCATTTCTTCGGCCAGGACGAAGCCCTGGCGCATTTGGCCGAAGGCCTGACCGACGAACAGATCGACCGCCTCAAGCGCGGTGGTCATGATCTGGTGAAGATTTTTGCCGCGTATCAAAGCGCAATGCTCGAGGGCAAGAAACCGACGGTTATCCTGGCCCAGACCAAGAAGGGCTTCGGCATGGGCGACGCCGGGCAGGGCAAGATGACCGTGCACCAGCAGAAGAAACTCGACAGTGAGGCGTTGATCGCGTTCCGCAATCGTTTCAACCTGCCATTGACCGATGAACAGGCCACCTCGCTGAGCTTCTTCAAGCCGAGCGACGACAGCGCGGAAATGCGCTACTTGCATGCACGGCGCCGGGCATTGGGCGGCTACATGCCTGCTCGATCTTCGGCCTGCGCGTCATTGGCCGTGCCCGACGTAAACAGCTACGCCGGGTTTGCCATCGCCGCCCAAGGCAAGGAAATGTCCACCACCATGGCCTTCGTGCGGATGCTCAGCGGCTTGCTCCGGGACAAGCAACTGGGGCCGCGCATCGTGCCGATCGTGGCGGATGAAGCGCGTACCTTCGGCATGGCCAGCCTGTTCAAGCAGATCGGCATCTACTCCAGCGTGGGGCAGCGTTACGAGCCGGAGGACATCGGTTCGATCCTCAGTTATCGGGAAGCCCTGGACGGGCAGATTCTCGAAGAGGGCATCAGCGAGGCGGGGGCGATCAGTTCCTGGGTGGCAGCGGCGACCAGCTATTCGGTGCATGGCTTGCCGATGCTGCCGTTCTACATCTACTACTCGATGTTCGGCTTCCAGCGCATCGGCGACCTGATCTGGGCGGCGGCGGATCAACGGGCTCGTGGTTTTCTGCTGGGCGCCACCGCGGGGCGGACAACCCTGGGGGGCGAAGGCTTGCAGCACCAGGACGGTAACAGTCACGTGATGGCGTCGATGGTGCCCAACTGTCGCGCCTATGATCCCGCGTTCGCGGGTGAATTCGCGGTGATCCTGGATCACGGCATGCGCCAGATGCTGGAGCGCCAGGTGGACGAGTTTTACTACGTCACCCTGATGAACGAGAACTACCCGCAGCCCAACCTTCCTGAAGGTGTCGAACAGGCCATTATCCAGGGCATGTACCTGTTTGCCCGGCATGAAGTCGAGGATGCGCGTGGGCGTGTTCAGTTATTGGGTTCCGGCGCCATCCTGGGCGAAGTGATTGCCGCCGCCGAGTTGCTGGCGAGCGATTGGGGTATCGACAGTCAGGTCTGGAGCGTGACCAGCTTCACCGAGTTGGCCCGGGATGCGCGTGAAGTGGAGCGCTGGAATCGCCTGCACCCCGGACAACCTGCCAAATGCAGTCATGTTCAGGAATGCCTCCACGACTCGACGCCGATCATTGCCTGTACCGATTACGTGCGCGCCTTGCCCCAGTTGATCGCCAGTTATCTCGATGGCCATTACACCGTACTCGGCACCGACGGGTTTGGCCGCAGCGATACCCGCCACCAACTGCGCAGGTTCTTCGAAGTGGACCGCCACCAGATCGTCCTGAGTGCGCTGACCTCCCTGGTGCATGAGGGGCGTCTGGACGCCAGTGTCTGTGCCGAGGCCATTGAACGCTACGCCATTGACGTTGACGCCGTGGCCCCTTGGGAGGCTTGAAGCCGGGCCATCAACCGCTTTCACCGACAGCCAGGATGGTCGCCACCAATGCTTGGGCGCGAGGCACCAGCGTGTCCAGCTCCAGGTATTCACGATCGGTGTGGACCTTGCCCCCCACCGGCCCGAGGCCACACAGGGTTGGGATGCCCAGGCTGGCGGTGAATCCGGAGTCGGCACAACCGCCGGTGAACTCGCCTTCGACGCTGAAACCCAGCGCCAGGGCTTTTTGTTGGTAGATGTGCAGCAATCGTTCGCTGTAACGGGCCTCCATCGGCAGAAAGGTGGTCGCTTCCTTGAGGATGGCGTGGGTGCCGATCAGTTCTTCTTCGGCGACGATGGCCAGGATTGCGGTAAGGATTTGATCCCAGTGCTTGAGTTCGATGAAGCGCACGTCCAGCCGCGCGCAGGCGCTAGGCGCGACGGTGTTGCTGGACGTGCCTCCGGATATCAGGCCAACGTTAGTGGTGATGCCTGCCGAGTAATCGGTCAAGGCATGGAGCTTGACGATCTTGCGTGCCAGGGCCTCGATGGCGCTGGCGCCGTCGGCATGATTGACCCCGGCATGCGCCGCGCGCCCGCTGACTTCGATGATCAGCGTGGCGCCGCCTTTGCGGGCGCTGACCACGTTGCCGCTGGCTCGACCGGGTTCGGTATTGAGCACGGCGCGGGCGGCACGGGCGGCGTTTTCGATATGGGTTCTGGCGCTGCCGGAGCCGATTTCTTCGTCACCGGTGTACAGGACCTGCACCGGATAGGGCAACGAACCGGCGCGCTTGAGTGCCTTGAGGGCGAAGCAATTGAGCACCAGGCCGCCTTTCATGTCGGCGACACCGGGGCCATAGGCGAGGTTGGCGTCGCGGCTGTAGCCGCGCGTCGTGGTGGTGCCTTTGGGGAACACCGTGTCGCGATGGCCCAGCAACAGCACTGGCTTGCCAGGTTCGCCTGGCACTTCGGCGAGTAGCACGTCGCCAAAACCCTCGACCGGCATGCGCTTGAGCAGGATGCCGTCGGCTTCCAGTTCAGCCGCGAGCAGCGCGCCCACGGCGTCGACGCCGGCCTTGTCGTAGCTGTTGGAGTCGGTATCGACGATGCGCTGCAGCAGCGCTTCCATGGCTGGGCGCTGGTCAGCCAGCCAGTCCAGCGCCTGTTGTGCAGTGGCACTCATTGCGCCTGCTCCCGCAACTGATGTTCCTGGGTCAGGCGTGCTGCGTCGTTGCCCAAGTCCCAGAACAGCCCGGCCATGATTTGCAGGCTTTCCTTGACCACCGGTGCCAGCAGATGTTCGTTCGGCGCATGTTGCGAGCAGGCCGGGTACGAGTGTGGCACCCACAAGGTTGGCAGGCCGAGCACGTCGGCGAACACATCGTTGGGCAGCGAGCCACCGAGGTTTGGCAGCAGTGCAGGTTTTTTGCCGGTGGTCTGTGCCAAGGAGCTGAGCGCCCAATTGACCCATGGGCTTTGCGGGTCCAGCCGCGTGGCATGCATCACGTCGATGCGGCTTTGCTTGACCTCGACATTGCTGAAACCATGGGCATCCAGGTGGGCACGCACCGCCGGGATAAAGGTCGTGTAGTCGCTGTTCACCACGAAACGGATATGGCAGTGGGCATTGGCCTTGCCGGGGATCGCATGCACGGGGGCGTCCGGGTTGCCGGTCTTGAAGGCGATGACATCGAGGGTGTTCCAGCCGAACACTTTTTCGCTCAGGGATAGCTCCGGGTTACCCCAGTTGGCGTCGATGTCCGGATCGCCCGGTCCGCCACCGACGTCAATATCGGCCAGTGCCTGGCGAACCGGCTCAGGCAGTGATTCAGGCATCAGGCCCGCCACTTTCACCCGACCGTGTTCATCGACCATGCTCGCGATGGCATTGGCCAGGATGATGCCTGGGTTGGCCAGCAATCCGCCCCAGTTGCCGGAGTGATGAGCGCCTTCGCGCAGATTGACCACCAGCTCGAAGTTGAACACTCCGCGTGAACCGAGAAAAATCGTCGGTCGTGAGGCCGCCAGGCGCGGGCCGTCCGAGGCGATGAAAACATCCGCGGCGAGCTCTTTACTGTGGGCGGCACAGAATGCATTCAAGCCTGGCGAGCCTTCTTCTTCGCCCATTTCCAGCAGCAGTTTGACGTTGAAACCCAGCTTGCCGTCGCGCGCCTTGAGCGTTTGCTCCAGCGCGGTCAGGTTGATCAGGTGCTGGCCTTTGTTATCCGCCGTGCCGCGGCCGTACCAGCGATCGCCTTCGGCAATGACTTGCCACGGCGACAGGCCTTCACGCCATTGCGCTTCATAGCCGCGTACCACATCACCGTGGCCGTAGCTGAGTACGGTCGGCAGTTCCGGATGTTCAATGCGCGTGGCGATCATGAAGGGGCCGCGCTCTGCCACTGGGTTGTCATAGATCTTGACGCTGAAGCCCATCGCCTCGACATGCGGGGTAATGAAGTCATGGAGGTAGCGATACAACTCGGGCCGGCTGTCCGTTGCCTGGCTTTCGGTGTGCAAGGCGACGCTGCGTTCAAGCAGGTTGAAAAATGCGCCGTTATCGAATTGCTCGGTGGTGTTGCTGATGGCCAGTGAACGACTCATGAGTGGACAAGCTCCAGTGTTTGGGCGGGACTGTCGTGGAGGTGGCAACGCACGTTGCCGCCGATAATCGGATCATTGGCCGGGTAGGCCGTTTTGCAGGGGGCGAAGCAGCTCGGGCAGCGCGGGTGAAAAGCGCAACCGGAGGGCGGTGACATCGGATTGGGAAAGGTGCCGTGCAGGCCGATTTCGGGAATGCCCAGGCGCGGATCGGGCGTGAGCACCGAATCCAGCAAGGCACGGGTATAAGGATGGCCGGGTTTAGCGAACAACGCTTCGCGCGTACGTTCCTCAACGATGCGCCCCAGGTACATCACCGCGACCCGGTCGGCGAGGTGTTCGATGACCGCCAGGTTATGGCTGATCAGTAGATAGGTCAGGCCGAATTCGCGCTTGAGGTCTTGCAGCAGGTTGAGAATCTGCGCCTGCACCGAAACGTCCAGTGCCGAGGTGGGTTCGTCGCAGATCAACACGTCAGGGCGCATGATCAACGCTCGGGCAATGGCCACCCGTTGCCGCTGGCCGCCGGACAGTTGGCTCGGATAGCTGTCGATGACCCGCTTGGGCAGGCCGACCACATCAAGCATTGCTTCGGTCTTCTTGCGCCGCTCGGCCGGGCTACCGATGTCATGCACGATCAGCGGCAGGGTAATGATTTCGCGCAGTGTCTTGCGTGGGTTCAACGAGGAGTACGGGTCCTGGAATATCGGCTGGATGTGCCGGGCCATTGCCTTGCGATCCGTCGCTGCCAGATGTTTGCCATTGATCAGCACATCGCCGCTGGTTGGCGCCAACAGACCGAGCAATAGCTTTGCCAGGGTACTTTTTCCGCACCGGACTCACCTACCAGGCCGAGGGTCTCGCCACGCATCAGGCGCAGGGAAACACCATCCACGGCTTTCAGGGTGGCGGCGGGTTTGAAAAAGCCCTTGTTGATCCGAAACTCGCGACGGATGTCGCACAGCTCCAAGGCAATGTCTTTTTTCATGACCGAGCCCTCTCTTGAAGGCGAATCGGCGCCGGGGCCGGTGCGGCGAACAGGCAGCGCGCCATGTGGCCGTCCTGTTCGATTTCGGGGATGTCTTGCGCGCAGGCCGTTATCGCCTGGGCGCAACGATTGCGGAACGCACAACCTTGCTGTTCGCCCACCAGGCTTGGTACCAGCCCTGGAATCGAACCCAGTGCCTCACCCGGTTTGGTCCGGCCAGGGATTGGGATACTGGCCAGCAGACCACGGGTGTACGGATGCTGCGGATTCTCGAACAATTGCAGGGCCGGGGCGGTTTCGACTATTTCCCCGGCATACATCACTGCGACCCGATCGGCGATCCGTGCCACCAGCCCAAGGTCGTGGGTGATGAAAATCACCGCCAGGCCGAACTCTTTCTGAATGTCGCGGATCAAGCGCAGGATCTGCGCCTGGATGGTCACGTCCAGGGCCGTGGTGGGTTCATCAGCGATGATCAGGTCCGGCTCGCACATCAACGCCATGGCGATGATCACCCGCTGGCGCAAACCGCCAGACAGTTGATGCGGATACTGGCGCAAGCGCTCGGTGGCATTGCTGATTCCGACTTTCTCCAGCATCTGCGCGGCGCGCGCCAGGGCATCCTTGCGTGACACCTTGCGATGCTGGGTCAACACTTCGCTGAGCTGGTCGCCAATGCTGTAGGCCGGGTTCAGCGAGGTCATCGGTTCCTGGAAAATCATCGCCAGACGATTGCCACGCAGGTCGCACATGCGCCGCTCGCTCTGGCCGAGCATGTCGATGCCGTCCAGCGTCAGCCGGGACGCGGTGCGTCTGGCCTTGCGTGGCAACAGGTCCATCAGCGCCAGCGAGGTCAGGGATTTACCGCAGCCGGATTCGCCGACGATACACAGCATTTCACCGCGCTCGACTTCAAAATCCAGACCGCGCACGGCATGCAGCATGTCATCCGGCGTCGGGCTGTTGCCCATGGGGATGTCCACGCGCAGGTTTTCAACATGGAGTAGTGCCATGTCCGGACTCCTCTATTCAGTTGCGACCGTCGGGCAGGATCAGATCGCGCAGGCCATCGCCGACCAGATTGATGCCCAGCACCAGAATCATCAGGGCGACGCCGGGAATGGCGATGACCCACGGGGAAAAGAACATGTAGGGCTTGCCTTCGGCGATCATCAAACCCCAGGACGGCGTCGGCGGTTGCACGCCAACCCCGAGGAACGACAGGGCCGACTCCAGCAGGATCGCGTGGGCCATTTCCAGGGTCGCGACGACGATCAGCGCGCCGACCAGATTGGGCAGGATTTCACTGACCAGAATGCGCAGGGTCGAGCAGCCGAGCGCCTGGGCCGAGGCCACATATTCAGCATCGCGAATCTGTTGCACCGAAGCCCTGACCACCACCGCGAAGCGATCCCACAACAGGCAACCGAGCAGCACGATCACCACTTTCAGCGAACCGCCCATCAGCGAGGCCGAGGCCAGCGCGACCATCACGACCGGCATCGCCAGCCGGGTGGTGATCAGGTAGCTGATAAACGCATCGACCTTGCCGCCGTAGTAACCGGCCAACAGCCCCATGACGGTGCCGATAAAGCCGGAAATCAGTGCCGCCGCGATGCCGATGAACAGCGAAATCCGTGCGCCGTAGAGCAAGCGCGACAGGTAGTCACGGCCCAGCTTGTCGGTGCCGAGGACGTACTCCCAGGTGCCGTTGGCCATCCACACCGGCGGTTTCATGCGCAGCATCACGTCTTGCGCATAAGGGTCGTAAGGTGCCAGCCACGGGGCGAAGAGTGCACCGGCGAAGATGATCAGCAACAACACCGCGCCGATGGCGAAACCACGATGGCGAAAGCTCTTGCCAAGGACTCGGCTCAGGCTGCTCGGGGGTGGCAGGTAGTCATTGATCGCGAGGGTCGTGGGGGTGCTCATGTAAGCCTCCTAGCGCACGCGAATACGCGGGTCGAGCAGTGCGTTGAGCACATCGGCCAGCAAGGTGAGGATGATGTAGATCACCGCAATCAGCAGGACCACGGCCTGTACCACTGGAAAGTCGTCACGGGCGATGGCGTCCCAGGCGAGTTGTCCGATGCCTTGCAGGGAAAACACGGTTTCGATCACCACCGAACCGCCGAGCATGAAGCCGAACTCCACCGCCGCCAGGGCGACGACCGGAATCAAGGCGTTGCGCAGTGCGTGCTTGAACAACACGCGGGCAGGGCGCAAGCCCTTGGCGCGGGCCGTGCGGATGTAATCGGAACTGAGCACGTCAAGCATGCCTGCACGGGTCAGGCGCATGATGGCCGGCGTCGCGTAGTAGCCCAAGGCAATGGCCGGCATGACGAAGTGCAGCAGGGTCGAATTGCCGGACACCGGTAGCCACTTGAGCGTCACCGCGAACACCACGATCAACATCAGCGCGAACCAGAAACTGGGCATCGCCTGGCCCAGCACCGCGATGCTCAAGGCCAACCGGTCAATCCAGGTGTCGCGTTTGACCGCCGCCAGCACGCCCAGTGGAATCGCCACCAGCAAGGCGATGCCCAGCGCCATGGCCCCTAACCCGAGGGTGATCGGCAAGCGGCTGGCGACGAGGTTGTAGACCGATTCCTGAAAGAAAAAAGAGTCGCCCAGGTCCAGCCGCAGCAAATCGCCCAGCCAGTTGAAGTACTGGGTCGGTAGCGGTTTGTCCAGGCCGTATTGCACGCGGATCTGTTCGATCTGTTCGCTCGTGGCTTCCGGTCCGCCAATGGCCGTGGCCAGGTCGCCGGACAGGTGCAACAGAGAAAAGCTGATCACCGACACGGTAATGGCCACGCAAATAGCAATGCCCAGCCGGCGCAGAAGGAATCCAAGCATGGCAAGTTTCCTCGTATCCAATGGATGACATGTCAGGTGGTGTCCGTGGTGCGGGTTGGTCCGCAAGCCACGGCACCTCTCGATCAATCCGCTGGGTGCGGATTATTTCCAACTGGACTGAACGAAACGCGGCAGCTCGTCCGGGTACGGCGTGAACGCGAGGTCGGCGGTGTAGGCGTAGTTCATCGAGTAGTTGAACATCGGCGCCCAATACGCCTGTTCGCTGATGCGCTGCAACGCCTTGCGGTAGTTCTCCTTGCGCACTTGCGGGTCGAGGGCGTTATCGGCGGTCTGCAGCCAGCCCTGGACTTGCGGATCCTTGATGTTGTCGTCCGGATTGCCCTTGAACCAGGTGCCGGCCGACGCCGAGGTGTCGAGGATCGAGAACGAGCCCCAGGCCTGAAACGACATGGGCACCTTGCCGCCACGCTGCTGATCGCGCAGGGCGGCGTACTTCAAGAAGCGCAGCTTGGCGTTGATGCCCACGGCGCGCAGGTTGCCGATGATGGCTTCGACGTAATCACGGTCGCGATAAGCGAAGATTTCGGTCTCGAAGCCATTGGGGTAACCGGCTTCGGCAAGCAGCGCCTTGGCCTTGGCCGGGTCATAGTCGTAGACCGTGGCCGCGGTGGTATCGCAGCCGAACTGGCCTGGATAACAGGCCACCTGCAAGGGCTTGGCTTCGCCACCGACCAATTGCGTGGCCAGCGCATTGCGGTTGATCGCATGGTTGATGGCCTGACGCACCTTGAGGTTTTTCATGGGCGAGTTTTCAGTGGAGGTGCCCCGGGCATCCAGAATCAGGAAACCGATGCGCATGGTTTCGCCGCTGGTCACGGTCAGGCTCTGCATACCTTTAAGGTCGACTGCCTGATCCGGGGTCACGCGCCAAGTCCAGTCGACACCGTCGGTCATCAACTCGGCCAGGCGGGTTTCCGCATCCGGGATCACCCGGAACTTGAGGTGGCCGATATGGGGCTTGCCTTGTGGGCTGTCCGGAAAGTAGTCCTTGTTGATCTCCATCGTCACGCCTTCGCCAGCCACCACCGACACGGCTTTGTACGGCCCGGTACCGATTGGCTTGCGACTGAATTCGGCCAGGCCGACCTTCTCGAAATACTGCTTGGGGAACATCGGAACGGCGTTGGACAGGTATTCCAGGGCCGGAGGGAAAGGCTTCTTCAAATACAGGCGGACGCTGTAGTCACCGGTTTTTTCGGCGCTCTTGATCCAGTCGACGTTTTGCACGGTAACGACTTTCGCTTCAGGCGACACCACGTAGTTGAGGGTGAACACCACGTCGTCGGCGGTGAAGGCGTCGCCGTTGTGAAATTTGACGCCTTTACGCAGCTCAAAATCGATGGTGGTGTCGTCGACCTGTTTCCAGCCAGTGGCCAACATGGGTTGGTATTGGCCGCTTTTGGGGTCGCGGTAGATCAGGTTGTCCCAGATCAGCCGCCCGAGAATCACGCCTTCGCGTAGATCGTTGTGATAGGGGCTGATGTTTTCAGGCTCACTGTCGGAAGCGTAAACCAGGGTGTCGTTGGCTTTACCGGCGTGAGCCGGAAAACTGCTGATGAAGCCCATCAGCGCAATAGTGCAGGCGAAACCTTTGATGCCCATGCCGTCGTCTCCGTTGGCGAGAGTGGTTGAATCAAAGGGCAGCGAATCGCAAAAGCGGAAAGGGGGTAAAAAGATCAGGCTGTATTTTTTTTGATCTGGACACGAATGTAGGGAAAGGCTATCAATGCCACAAGAATAATATTTCGATACTTCCTTTGCCAAAAAGGCAAACCTTGGGGGCGCCGATGCAGCTGTATGGTGTGCAGTCCACGGCACTGCGCTATTTTCTTGAAGTGGCGCGATGCGGATCGATCAGCGAAGCCTCGGTACGGCTGAATGTCGCGGCGTCAGCGGTGAGCCGGCAGATTGCCAAGCTTGAATTGGCCCTGGATGCCAGCCTGTTCGAGCGTCGTGCCCGGGGCATGGTGCTGAGCGAGGCGGGGGCACGACTGGCGGCTTATGCGCGCAAGTCGCAGCTTGAGGCCGAGCAGGTGGTGCTGGAAATTACCGAGCTGCATGGCTTGCAACGAGGTCATGTGCATGTGGCCTGCTCGGAAGGCTTTGCACTGGAATACATGCCCAGGACCATCAGCGCGTTCCGGCGTGAGTATCAGGGTATTCATTTCACCTTGGAGGTCTGTGCGCCTGCCGAAGCGACCGAGAAGGTGCGTTCCGGTGAAGCCGATCTGGCGATGACCTTCAGCCTGACGCCGCAAAAGGAAATCAAGGTCGAACATGTCCTGAGCGGGGCGATTTTTGCCGTGGTCTCCAACGCTCATCCTTTGGCCGGGCGTGAAGCGGTCAGCCTCGCTGAGCTGCAACCCTGGCCCATTGCGTTACCCAAGGCCGACACCACGATACGGCAACTGTTCGACATCTGTTGCGGTGTACAGGGGCTGTTGTTCGACCCGGTGTTGACCACTAATTACGTTGCCTCGCTCTATAGCTTCGTCCGCGAAGAGGGGGGTATCAGCCTGGCCAGCGAAATGACCTTGCACAAGCAGGTGGCGGACAAGGCCCTGCAATGCTTGCCGATCCTCGATGAAGGCATGCATGCGCGGCGCATCGAACTGCAAAGCATGGCTGGACGCAATTTACCGGCAGCGGTTTGTGCCTTCAGGGATTTTCTGATTGCGGATCTGGCGAAAGCGAAGCTCTGAGTCGGGTGAATGTGTTTTCAATGCTTGAATGACGTCATTCGATTTTCTTGACCATCAGCCGCCGCGCTGTATTTGCTCCAGGATCAGGCTATCGGTGATGTTCATGTCATCCAGCAACAGAAACATCTTGCTCAGCACCTCGGCCATTTTCCTGTCGGTGTCGGCGAACGGCAGGTAGAACGCCGTGACGCCGCTGCCTGCGGGCACGCTGCACAGATAGTTGCCAGGTTCGATGTGGATGGCCGCGCTGCCCAAATGAACGCGGTAGTTCGCACGCTGGCCGCCAGCGCGAGCAAGCCCGTCGCTGCTCAGCTTGCCTACAACGACAGACGCAAAGGCGCTAGCATGAGCGTTTACTCATAGAAGGGACCATCATGCGAAACCTCCCTCCTTCCTCAAGCCTGCGCGCCTTTGAAGCCGCTACGCGGCACGCCACATTCACCGCGGCAGCAGAGGAGTTGCATGTCACACAGAGCGCAGTGAGCCACCAGCTCAAGCATTTGGAACAGCTCTGGGGATTGCAACTGTTTCATCGCGGTAGCTCGCTGCACCTGACCTCGGCAGGCGCAGCGCTTGCGCCCATCGTGCGGGAGTTCTTCATGAAGCTCGAGGCCACCTTGGCCGATCTGCGCGAGCAGAACGGGCGGCAGCGGCTGAGCGTGAGCACGACCTATTCTTTCGCCTTGAAGTGGTTGCTGCCCAGGCTGCCTGATTTGGCGCAAGCGCATCCGGAAATTCTGCTTACCTTGGACAGTACCGATAGCCCCATTAATTTCTCGACGACAGACCCGGACGTGGCTATCCGCCTGGGCAACGGGCATTTCCCTTCGCTGTTTTCAGAGTTTTTGTTCCGCGAGCAGATTTTCCCGGTCGCCAGCCCAGCCTTGCTTGCACGCTTTGGTACGCCTCAAACGGCCGCCGAATTGCTGCGCTATCCGCTGCTTACGCGCGATGGCGCAGCGTTGGTGCCGAAATGGGAGCAGTGGTTTGCCCAGGTGGGCGTTGAGGTTACGAGTTTGAAGGAAAGCATTCGTTACGCAGATACCAATATGACCATCGAGGCGGCGCTCCTGGGACAAGGGATCGCGCTGGCACGCAGCGGGCATGTCGAAGCCGAACTCAATGACGGCCGTCTTGAAAGGCTTTTCGAACTGCCGTGTGCATCGCCCCTGGCGTATTACTTCGTATGCCCCAAGGGGATCGAGACCCAGCCTCATATCACCCACTTTCGTCGTTGGCTGGTTACCCAGGCCCTGGACGCGCAGCACGCTTATGCATGAGGTTTTCTTCATGTCGGGATGAAGAGACTTTGCTTTTTTGGCGCTACTCGATCGGTCTAGGATGATGCATGCCTTTACACATCATCTGCCTGGTCTTGTTCGCCGCGCTGCTGCACGCCAGCTGGAATGCCATGCTGCGTGGGGGCACCGACCGTTTGTGGTCCATGACCATCATGTGCGTGGCGATAGCCTTGGCGAGCGTCATCGTGGCGGCGCTGCTGGCGCCGCCCGCCCGTGCCAGCTGGTTCTGCGTCGGACTCTCCGCTGTATTGCACGTGGGTTACAACCTGTTCCTGGTGCGCAGTTACAAGTCCGGCGACCTGGGCCAGACCTATCCAATCGCCCGCGGTGTATCCCCGGTCCTGATCGTCCTGGCCGCTTCGCTGTTCGTGGGTGAGCGGGTGGCGCCGAGTGGACTGCTAGGTATTGCGTTGGTGTCGACCGGAATCCTCTCGCTGGCTTATACCGGGCGCCGGCGGGCGTTACCTGACTTGCCCTACGCACTGGGAACCGGTTTTTTCATTGCCGCCTACAGCGTCGTCGATGGCATGGGTGTTCGCCTCTCCGGGGCGCCAATGGCCTACACCGCCTGGATGTGCCTGTTGTGGGGCGTGATGATGCCCCTGGTTTATATCGGACTGCGAGATGCCAGCAGCCTCTTTGCCTGGCGGCCAGGTATCGCCGCAGCCTTCGCTGGCGGGTTGGTTTCATTGCTGGCCTACGGCGTCGTGATCTATGCCATGGCCCATGCCCCGATGGGGGCGGTGTCCGCCCTGCGGGAAACCAGCGTCATGTTCGCCGCTTTGATCGGGTACGCCTTTCTTGGCGAAGCATTGACCTTGCGCAAGCTGCTGGCATGCGCCGTTATTGCGCTCGGTACGCTGGTTATCGGTTGACGCCACTTTTTTCATTGGGCTGTGAGGATTGATCATGAATGACCGTTCGCAAAACCCTATGATCCTGATCACCGGAGGCGGGCGCGGGATCGGGGCGGCGACGGCCCTGCTGGCCGCTGAGCAAGGTTACAACGTCATGCTGACCTACATCGCCGATGAGGCGTCGGCGTTGGCGGTGGCAGCGCAAGTCGAGGCCAAGGGGAGCCGTGCCTTGGCGGTACGTGCCGATAACGCCGACCCAGCCCAGGTCGCCGAACTCTTCGCCACCCTTGACCTGCGCTTCGGACGAATCGATGTGCTGGTCAACAACGCTTCGATATTGGCACGCCAATCTCGCTTGGAAGATCTTGGCTTCGAGCGCATGCAGCGAATCTTTGCGGTCAACACCTTGGGCCCGATGCTCTGCGCGCAACACGCGACCCGGCGCATGGCCTACCGTTATGGCGGGCGTGGCGGTGCCGTCATCAATATCTCTTCGGCGTCAGCCCGCCTCGGTAGCCCGAATGAATACGTGGACTACGCAGCGTCCAAGGGGGCGGTTGAAACGTTCACGACCGGTTATGCCAAGGAAGTGGCCCGGGAGGGTATTCGTGTCAACTGCGTTCGCCCCGGGCATATCTATACCCAGATGCATGCCAGTGGCGGAGAGCCGGGCAGAGTCGACCGGGTGAAGGAGACGATCCCGATGGGGCGTGGCGGCCAGCCGGAGGAGGTGGCGCGGGCCATTCTCTGGTTGGCGGGGCCGGAGGCTTCGTTTGTGACGGGCACCTTTCTGGATGTGACCGGAGGGAAGTAGACCGGCTGGCGAGGTCGTCCTGCAGAGAATAGGATTTGGGCTTGCAAGTCGCCGCTAATCCCTTGTCGGGATCGCGGCGAAATGAGGGGCCTGTCGCTACTTGTAATGTTGCTCAAACACCGCCAATTGCTCAGGCTTGATCAACTGAAACGGCACCCAGACGTCCGTTTCCACCGGCTCTCCCTTGATCATCTTGAGCGCTGCTTGTACCGCGCTGCTCGCCTGGGCCTTGGGGTCCTGGAACACCGAGGCGACCAGCATCCCGCGCTTGATCGCCGCGAGGCCGTCGGGCAAGCCGTCAATCCCGACGATGGCGACCTCGCCCTTGGCTTTGCCGGCCTGCTGCAAAGCCATGGCTGCACCGATGGCCATCTCGTCGTTGTTGGCGACGATGGCGTCGAACCGACTGCCCGCCAGCAGCCAGTTGCTGGTCAGGTCCATCCCCTTGTTGCGCTGCCACTCGGCACTTTGCTGCTCGACAATCTTGATTCCGGGATAGTCCTTGAGCACCTGTTTGACGCCTTCGGTGCGGTCGTGGGTGGCGTTTTGTGCCAGGTCGCCCATGATGATCGCGAGGTTGCCCTTGCCGCCGAGCTTTTCGGCCAGGTAGCGCATCTGCAGCTGTCCGGCCTCGATGTCATTGGACGCGACCGTGACGACGCCCTTGGGCAAGGTGCGCTCGTCCGGGTGACGGTTGACATAGACCAGCGGCGTCTTCGCTTCGACCGCGGCGCGGGTGATATTGGCCGTGGCGGAGGTGTCCACCGGCAGGACAATGACCGCGTCCACTTTCTGGTTGATAAAGCCCTGGACCTGGTTGAGTTGGCGCACCACATCGCCTTGGGCGTCCTCGAACTGGATCTGCACGTTTTCCTTTTTCGCGGCCTGGTCCAGGCCGTTACGCACGTAGGTCATGAAGTTGTCGTCGACCCTGGCGATGCTGACGCCGATGCGGTAGTCGGCGGCGGCCCATTGGCTGAACAGCAACAGCAGGGTGGCGAAAAGCAGTGTGCAACGACGCATGATGATTGTCCTTTTGTTGTTATGAGTTGTACGTCACCAAGAGATGAAAATCTGCCGCACGTCTTGAACACGGCGCGGCTTTATCCATCAAGCGTGAAGGCCTGCCGGAAACGCTCCAGCGCGACCTCGCTGTCACCGCTGGCCCAGCCTTCGAGGCCGACGACACCGCTGTATCCCATTCCGAACAAGGCCCTGGCAATGGCGGGATAGTGGATTTCACCGGTGCCGGGCTCCATGCGTCCCGGCACATCGGCGACCTGGATTTCGCCGATGGCGCTGCCGGCGCGCTGGATCAGTTCGATCAGGTTTCCTTCGCCGATCTGTGCGTGATAGAGGTCCAGGTTCATCTTCAGGTGCGGGCTGCCCACGGCTTCGATCAGCGCCAGGGTATCGTCAGCGCGGGCGAACGGCGTACCCGGGTGGTCGACTTCGGTGTTGAGATTTTCCAGCAGGAACACCCGACCCGCGTCTTCGCCCAGGCGGGCAATTTTTTCCAGCGTCTTGCAGGCGTTCAACCACATGCGCCCGGTGGTCTGGGCCACGGGTTTGACCGGCAGGCCCTGGTCACCCAGGCCGGTGCCATGCAGGTTCAGGCTGGGGCAGCCCAATTGAGCGGCGACCGCCAAGGATTCCTGGGCGCTGTCGAGCAGTTGCTGGATGCCCTCGGGATCGGTCAGGTTGCCTGAGATGTAGCCGGTCATGGAGGTGAAGTCCGCGCCGCTCGCTACGAGGGCTTGGATGTCCTTGGTCGTCCAGTTCCATATCTCGACGCTGAAGCCCAGGGCATGAATGCGTTTGACACGCTCGATGAAGGGCAGGTCGAGGAAGACCATTTCGGCGCTGATCGCCAGTTTGAACGGGCTGAAACTCATGACCGGGCTCCTTGCACGCGCACCGCCTTGCCCTGTTGGAAGGAATCGATACAGGCACGGGCAATGGCCAGTGCCGCCCGCGCGTCTTCACCGCTGGCAAGAGGTTTTTCACCGCTGCGCACGCAGTTGGCGAAGTGGTTGAGCTCGGCCACATAGGCATCCCGCAGCAGGTCGGTGTCCATGCGCTGGGTGTCGGCCTGGACCCCATTGGCCAGGTACCGCAGCAAGTCAGAGTCGTTGACGTTGCCCATGGTCAGCATGCCAGCGCTGCCGAATACTTCGCCGCGGACGTCGTAGCCATACACGGCCTGGAAATTGGCCTCGGCCGTGGCGATGGCGCCGTTATCGAAACGGATCGTGACCACCGCAGTGTCGAGAAACCCTTTGGCCTTGTAGGCCGGTGCGATCAGGGCATCGGCCATCACAAAAACCTCAACCGCCTCGGCGCCCGGATTCAGGTAGCGCAGGGTGTCGAAGTCATGGATCAGGGTTTCCAGGAAGATCACCCATTGTGGTGACGCAGCCGGGTTGTTCAGCGCTGGGTCGCGGGTCAACGAGCGCAGCAGTTGTGGCGTACCGATCCGGCCGGCGACCACGTCCAGGTGGGCGGTGCGGAAGCTTCTGGCGAAGCGCCGGTTGAAGCCGACTTGTAGCGTCACCCGAGCATCGGCAGCGGCGGCGATGGCGCGGTCGGCTTCGTCCAGGGTGATGGCCATCGGTTTTTCGCAGAACACGCCTTTGCCGGCCCGGGCCGCACTGATCACCAACTCGGCATGGCTGCGTGCCGGGGCGGCGATCAGCACGGCGTCGATGTCCGGGTCATCGAGTAATTGCTGTGGGTCGGTATAGACCTTCTGCACGTCCAGTTCTGCCGCCAAGCGTGCGGCTTGGCCGGGCGTAGGGTCGGCGATGGCGGCGAGGCAGGCGCCGGGGATGTGCCGGGCGGCGGTCAGGCCGTGAAAACTGCCCATGCGGCCGGCGCCGATGAGGCCAAGGCGAAGGGTCTTGGATGTGCTCATGAACATGACTCCCTTTATTGTTTTAGCGACTCGGCGGTAAGAATGTCCTCGTCTGTGCAAGCAGGGAGCAAGCGCTGTGCCAATAATTAACTTATTGATATTAAAGGGGATTTATTTGGTTTTATTCAAAATCATGTTCATTTAAATGACATGTCTATACTGACATGTCGAAAATATGGACATGGGGCCGAATAATGAACCAGCAACCTGCAGCATTGAGCGCCGAAGACCGTGACTACCTCACCACGCTGGGCCCCGCGTCGTTGAACCAAGGGCCAGGCACTGCGCTGGATGAGGCTTGGCGCGCGTGTTTGCAGGGGGCTATCGAACGGCCTGCGGGGATCCGTCGGGTGATTTGGGAATCCTGGTTGCGCAGCGTCCATGCCGGCCTCGACCCAGAAGACGGCGAGTACCGTTTTGTCGCGCCTGCCGACCTGACCGCGACACTGGCCGCCAACCGGGTGCTGATCGCCGCTGCGGCGCAAGTCATGCGCGGTTTGCTCGCCTATAACCCCAGGGGCCATATCAACCTGACCGATGCCGAAGGCACGACGTTGTATTTCTGTGGCCTGGACCTCACACCCATCGGCAGTCGATTGCTGGAGTCGGTACAGGGCACCAACTGCACCGGGCTGGCTATTGTCGAAGACCGTTTGGTGTATGTGCTGGCCGAGGAGAACTTCGGGCTTGGCCTGCGCCAGCGCCGGATGCATTGCGCCGCCGCGCCAATCCGCGATGCCCAAGGCCGGACGCTGGGTATGTTGACCTTGACGGCAGAGCCCGGCTGGTTTCATTTCCATACGTTGGGCACCGTCCAGGCTGCGGCCGAGGCGGTCTCCAGGCAGATGGCGCTGCAAGCCTTGCTGGAAGAACAACAGACAGTCCTTGAGGTGCTCAACGAGGGCTTGGTGGTTTTGGATGAGCAGGGCCGCATCAAGGCCCTCAACCATTACGCTCGACAACTGTTCCGCGTCGGCCATGACCTGCTCGGCAGTCCGTTCAAGAGCCTGGGCCAGAGCGAATTGACCGATGCAGTCCTGCTCGCGGGCGGGGACGGCGTGCGCGACCTGGACTGCACCTTTGAATTGCCCGACCGCAGCCATCTGGCCTGCCTGGTGTCGGTCTGCCCGCTGGAGCAAGGCGGGCGGATTGTGTCGTTGCGCGAGAACCGACGCATCCGGGAAATCACCCGGCGGATCATTGGCACCCAGGCCAGCTACACCTTCGAAACCATCCTCGGCCGTTCACAGGCGATTGAGGATGCACTGCACCTGGCGCGGGTTGCCAGTCGCAGTGATTCGACCACGCTGATCCTCGGTGAGAGCGGCACTGGCAAGGAGCTGTTCGCCCAGGCCATCCATAATGGCAGTGACCGTTGTGGCGGGCCTTTTGTGGCGGTTAATTGCGGCGCCATTCCCCGTGACCTGGTGCAGAGCGAACTGTTTGGACATGTCGAAGGCGCTTTCACCGGCGCGGCGCGTGGTGGGTCGGCAGGCAAGTTCGAATTGGCCGATGGTGGGACGATCTTCCTGGATGAAATCGGTGACATGTCCTTTGATGCGCAGGTCAGCCTATTGCGTGTCCTGCAGGAAGGCGAGGTGACACGGGTGGGGGCGAAAAAATCGCTGCGGGTCAACGTGCGCATCATCGCCGCCACCCATCGCAACCTGAGCCAGGCCGTGGCCGAAGGCGCCTTTCGGGAGGACCTTTACTACCGGCTCAACGTGCTGAACCTGACGGTGCCGCCACTGCGGATGCGCCGCGAAGATGTACCGTTGCTCGCGCGGCATTTTCTCGCGCGGTGCGCGCGGTCGCTACGCAAGTCGATGCAGGACCTTTCGCCCGCGGCGCTGGACATGCTTGGCGCCTATCACTGGCCAGGCAATGTCCGTGAGCTGGAAAATGTCATTGAGCGGGCGACCAACCTGGCGATGACTGAACTGATCGAGCCGAGCGATCTTGCCCTGGAAATCAGGCAGCGAGGGCGCCCATCGACATGGGGAAGTGCCCCCGGGCCGCGGATGGCGCCGGACCTGGGCACCCATGAGATGAATGCCATTATCGCCGCCCTTAAAGACACGCGCGGAAACATCCGCCTGGCTGCTCAACGGCTGAATGTGTCGCGTGGCGGGTTGTACAACAAGATGAGTCGGTTTGGGCTCAAGGTTGATGCGTTCCGTTCTTAGTGGGTGACGCATAGTAGGAATATCCCTACACGACCCTCTGTATTCCCTAGTCCTAAATAAGATTGCTCCGATTATTCATGGGGTGGCACCTAGCTATTATTCAAGGGCTGGGGTGGCATCCTGGTGCGAATCCAAGACAACCGCGCCTCGGGCAGTTCAGGGTGAGCGGTTGCGGACAGAGGAGGATCTGCATCGTGTTGAAATATATCGGTGTGACCGATCTTTGCGTAGGAATGTATGTCCAGGAGCTGTCCGGTTCCTGCATAGAGCGTCCGTTCTGGAGCAAAGGCTTCCTGATTCAGAATGAGGAGGTGCTGGAGAAAGTCATTGCCTCGGACATTGATGGTGCATGGATCGACCTGTCCAAGGGAGTGGACGTACAAGCCTCTGCGCCTGCTGAACCCACTGTGCAGGCTCAGCAGTCCCCGCGCTTGCCGACCCGATCGTGCACCGAAGTACCCGGACCGCGTCCGAGGGTGGCAATGAGCGAAGAGTTGTTGAGGGCGGTCAACCTTTGCTCCAGTTCCAAGGCGGCTGTCATGGAGATGTTCGGCGATTTGCGCATGGGCCGGATCGTTCAACTGGATCGAGTCACGGACATGGTGGGTGAAATCTCCGACTCGCTGTTACGTCATCCTGATGCACTGCTCAGCCTGGTGCGCCTCAAGACCGTCGATGAATATACCTACATGCATTCGGTAGCCGTCTGTGGGTTGATGATTGGTTTGGCACGTCAGTTGGATTTACCGCCGCTGCTGGTACAAGAAGCCGGGCTGGCGGGCTTGCTGCACGACGTGGGCAAGATGGTGATACCCACGGCCATCCTGGCGAAACCATTGCCCTTGAATGACACCGAACACATGACGATGCGCAGGCACCCCGAGGAGGGTGCCAGGATGCTGGCGGACAGCAGGCATTTCACCTCCCGTGTGCAGGACGTTTGCTTGCATCACCATGAGAAGGTCGACGGCAGTGGCTATCCCCATAAGTTATGTGGCACCCAGATCAGTCTATTCGCGCGCATGGCCGCTGTCTGTGATGTGTATGACGCCGTGACGTCTGACCGTCCTTATCGGGATCGCTGGGGCCCCGCCGAATCGATTCGAAAAATGGCGGGATGGAGCGGGCATTTCGATCAGAAAGTGTTTCACGCCTTCGTCAAATGCATTGGTATCTATCCGGTTGGTGCTTTGGTTCGCCTTCAAAGTGGCAGGTTGGCGGTGGTGACGGAGCAACACGCCGATTATTTGCTCACGCCCAGGGTGAAGGTTTTCTACTCGGCGTCGAGTCGTGTGCCGCTGCCTCCCGAATGTATTGATCTGGCCTGTGGGCAGGACAGCATCGTCAGCATTGAGTCGGAGAAGACCTGGGGCTTCAAGAGTCTTGAAGCGCTCTGGGTGGCCACGGGGCAGGGCAGCGAGTCGCGATTTGGCTGACGCGTGCGAGTCCCAGTTTGTTTACCAGCGCCTGTCGCTGGTTTTTTTTGCTGTCGTTTTGGGGGGCTGTCACCTTCGGGTAGGAATTCTCCTACCGCACCAACCGCAATCCTTAGGTGTAAATCAGGATGCTCCGATAGTTTCGCCGCCATCACTTGGCCATTATCTCTCCAAGTCAACAAAACCAGGCATCCCAAGGGTGGATGTCTTGCGCGGGGTCCCGTCGGATCCGCACTGAACTGGAGAGATGAAGGTGAAAGGACAGGCAATTTCTTCCCCCCTGATCTTGATGCTCCCCGCGGGACTGACGGGAGTGCTCGGGTGTGTCGCGATTCTGGTCAGCACGGACTTCAGTCTGCGCAATGCAGCCAGTTGTGCACTGGTCTTGCTCGGCGCGTTGCTGATGGGGGTGTGGAGCCTGCGTTTATTGAGCAATCGGCCGCACGCAGAGCAAGGCGACGATCAGCCACTTCACGTTGCGCTGACCGCTTCGCCGGATGAAGGATTGGGCGAGGTATGCGCGCAGGTACTGCCGATCTGGAGACACCAGATCGATGCAGCGCGCATCCTCAGCGAGGAGTCGATCCTCAAGCTGAGTAGCCGTTTCGCGACGCTGTCGGGGGACATCAGTGCTTCTGCTTCCCACGGCGCGGACCAGAGTTCGGGCGCGCGGTTGCTGGAAATTCTTGAAGTCGGCCAGCGGGACCTGGACTCGATCATGGTTGCCCTTCGCGATGCGCTTTTGCGCAAGGAGTCGCAACTCAAGGAGGTAATGCTCCTTTCCGATTTCACCTCTCAATTGCAGGAGATGGCCAAGTTCGTCGGTGATATTGCCCAGCAGACCAATCTGTTGGCACTCAACGCCGCTATTGAAGCGGCGCGGGCAGGGGATGCCGGACGCGGCTTCGCGGTAGTGGCGGATGAGGTACGCAAACTGTCCAGTTTATCCGGGGGGACGGGGCAGAAAATCAGCGAAACGGTCAATGCCGTCAACGCTGCCATCTCTCGCACCGTCGAGCTATCCCAGCACCAGGCGCAGCAGGATTCGCAAACCCTGGCTCATTCAGAGCAATTGGTGTCCCAGGTGATCGAGCACTTCCGGCACAACGCCCAGGCCATCGTCGATACCAGCAGCAGTCTTCAGCAGCAGAGCGAAAACGTTGCCACCGAGATATCGGGGGTACTGGTCGCCCTGCAGTTCCAGGATCGAGTCGGCCAGATGCTTTCCCTGGTCAACAACGACCTTGGCAAGCTGCACGGGCATATCGTCGAACGCCAGCAATTCGCGCTCGCCGGCGGCGCACCGGCCCCGATCATCGCGGATGCCTGGCTTGAGCAATTGGCAAGCACCTACACCATGCCTGAACAGCATGCGATCCATCACGGTAAGCCTGTGGTGAGCAGTACTTCATCCGAGATCACTTTTTTCTAGGGAGTTTCCCCATGAGCAAAACCATCCTGATTGTCGATGACTCTGCTTCCATTCGCCAAGTGGTGAGCATCACCTTGAAGGGCGCCGGATACGAGGTCATCGAAGGTGTTGACGGTCGTGACGCCCTGACCAAGCTCGACGGACGCAAGATCCACCTGATTGTCAGTGACGTGAACATGCCGAACATGGATGGCCTGAGCTTCATCAAGGCCGCTAAACAACTGCCGGCCTACAAGTTCACGCCCGTGATCATGCTGACCACCGAAACCGGAGAGGCCATGAAGCAACAGGGCCAGGCCGTCGGTGCCAAGGCTTGGATGGTCAAGCCCTTCCAACCGGCGCAGATGCTCGGTGCCGTCTCCAAACTGATCATGCCGTAGCACCGCCCAGAGTCCCTGGAAAGGAGGTTGTCATGACAAACACCACGGCTTGTCTGCGTCGGATTCTGGTTCTCGAAGGGCCGCTGACCATTTACACCGCAGCCGAACGCAAAGACCTGTTGCTGGAGCTGTTTCCGTTGGCTCAGGAAGTCGAAATGGATCTGGGCGGCGTGGACGAAATGGATACCGCCGGGCTCCAGTTGTTGGTGCTGATCAAACAGGAGTCGCTGCGCCATGGTTCCAACCTGCTGCTGAGCAACCACAGTACGGCGGTGCTTGATGCACTGGACATGAGTGGGTTGCACAGCTTTTTCGACCAGTCGGCTCCGGCCCTTCAGCAGAGAGGTTGAAGCCATGAGTTCGCCCATGAATCTGGACGACGTGCTACGAACGTTCATCGCCGAAAGCCAGGAGCTTTTGCTCCTGATGGAGGAGGCGTTGCTGCAGATCGAACAGGCGCCGGATGATGTCGACACCATCAACGCCTTGTTTCGCGTCGCCCATACCATCAAAGGTTCTGCCGGCCTGTTTGGCTTCACGCCGATCGTTGCCTTTACCCATGTGGCAGAAAGCGTGCTGGATCGGGTCCGTGGACATGAACTGCGGGTGGACGAATCGCTGAGTGCCTTGTTCCTGGACGTGCGGGACCACTTGTGCACGCTGATTGAATTGCTGGCCAGCCACGGCGACCTGCAAGGCATGACCGCAGAGCACGAGCGGCTGGGAGCGGCGTTGGTCGAGCGTCTCAACCGCTACCTGGAACCCAGTCCGGAACCGGTGCAGTCCCTGGCAACGTTCGAACCGCTGCAATCGACTTGCGTCATGCATTGGCATATCTCCCTTCGCCTGTGTCCCGACGTTTTGCGCAACGGTATGGACCCGCTGTCGTTGTTGCGTTACCTCAACAGTTTCGGCCAGATCAGCGCGGTCGTGTGCATCACCGAGGGCATGCCGGATATCTCGGCGATGGATCCGGAAACGTGTTACCTGGGATTTGAGCTGGGGTTTGTCAGTGACGCCGACCAGGCCACCATTGAAGGGGCCTTCGACTTCGTTCGTGAGGGCAGTCAGATCTGCGTGTTGCCGTGCAACGGTGACCTGACCGGCTTGCGGGCTTTGATCGGTCGTCTCGACGCCGAGCCCGATGCCATGGTCGAGGCCTTCATCGCCTGTGGTTCCGTCACCCGTGAGGCCTGGCTGGCCAGTCCTTCTTCTGGCGAGTCGACAGCCATTGCGGTTGCCCCCGTGGCACCAGACCAGGCAGCCCGCGAGGACGTCACCAAGAGTCGGGGGGCAAAAGAGGCCCGTCCGGCCGAAGGTAATCTGATTCGGGTCGACGCCGGAAAACTGGATCAATTGATCAACCTGGTGGGCGAGCTGATCATCGCCGGCGCTGGCGCCAATCTGGGGGCCATCCAAAGCGGCATTGGCGAGTTGATTGAAGCGACCAGCTCGCTCTCGCGTCTTGTCGAGGAGGTGCGTGACTGCGCCCTGACCCTGCGGATGGTGCAGATCGGCGGCACATTCAACCGCTTCCAGCGGGTGGTGCGCGATGTCTCCAAGGAACTGGGCAAGGACATTGCCTTGCAAGTACTCGGCGCCGAGACCGAGCTGGACAAGACGGTAGTCGAACGCATTGGCGATCCCCTGACCCACCTGGTGCGCAACGCCATGGACCACGGCATCGAATCTTCCCAATTGCGCCGAGACCGTGGCAAGCCGGAGCAGGGCACGGTTCGCCTCAACGCTTATCACGAGGCCAACAGCATCGTCATTGAAGTCAGCGACGACGGTGGTGGCCTGAACAAGCAACGCATCCTGGCCAAGGCGATGGAACGCGGTCTCGTCGCCGAAGGGCAACAGTTGCCCGACAGCGACATTCTCAATCTGATTTTCGAGCCCGGCTTTTCCACCGCCGACCAGGTCAGCAACCTGTCCGGACGCGGCGTGGGGATGGATGTCGTCAAACGGAACATCGTCGCCCTGCGCGGCTCGGTCAATCTGGAAAGCGAGGAGGGGGTTGGCACCACGGTGCGTATCCGCCTGCCGCTGACCCTGGCCATCATCGATGGCTTTCTGATCGGGGTAGGCAATGCCTCTTATGTCGTGCCGCTGGACCTGGTCGAGGAGTGCATCGAGCTGTCGACCGACGACGGCAGCAGTCAGGACTTCCTGGACTTGCGAGGCTCGGTTCTTCCAGTCCTGCGCCTGCGCGAGATGTTTGCCATCGACGAGCCTAACCATGGCCGTGAAAACATCGTGGTCGTGCATTACGCGGGGATGCGGGTGGGCCTGGTCGTCGATCAATTGCTGGGAGAGTTCCAGACGGTGATCAAGCCGCTGGGCAAGATTTTCGGTACGGCCCATGGATTGGGCGGCTTCACCATCCTGGGGAACGGAGCAGTAGCGTTGATCCTGGATATTCCCAAACTACTCGGGCAAGTCGCCAGCCGGCAGAAACACGGTATGACCCTCAGCCCTGAATTGACTCAATAGTTCTCCCTGGAGTACAGCATCATGACCGTCAAAAAAAATATCTCGCTGCTGGTCGCCTCAGCCCTGTTGGGCATCCTGATTCTGGTCAGCCTCAGTCTTTACCTGATGGGCGGGGTCAGGAGCACGGCCAGCTATGCGCAAGTCAACACAGTGCCCAGCCTGCAGTTGCTGGATCACGTGGCCCTGGCCCTGGCGGACAGCCACAGCCGGCAATGGCAGAGTCTGTCCGGAACTGCCGGTAGTGCCCAGCAAAGCGACAAGGAAACGGTGCTCCAGGCGCTGGATCGCTACCAGAAAGAGTTCGTCTCCGATGATCATGATGCGACGCTGCTCAGCGCCTTGCGCAGCACGGTCAATGAATATAACCGAGGCACGGAACGTTTCGATAATGCCCTCAAGAATGCCGTCCCCGAAGCCCGTAATCTGCTGCTCGACCTGGAGGTGACGCGCGAAAAGGTCACTTCCGCCTTGAACGATATCCGTCAGTACAACCTGGACCTGGGGCGCAAGAATGCGGCGGTCGCGGCATCGACCGAACAGACGGCGATCTACAGCATCGCGTTGGTCGGCGGCGCCACCTTGCTGGTCATCTGCTTGCTCGGTTTCTTCCTGGTACGCCGGCTGCTCCACACATTGGGTGGCGAGCCCGATGATCTCCGGCGGGTGGCCGAGCGGTTGGTGGCCGGGCAACTGGATGTGCAGGGCGGCAACAATGGCCCTGAACGTACCGGGCTGATGGGCTCCCTGGACCGGCTGAGCGGGACCTTGAACCAACTGATCAGCGAAATGAATCACATGTCCGCAGAGCACGATAAAGGCGACATCGACGTGCAGATCGATGCGGCACGCTTTGCTGGCAGCTATGGACTGATGGCCCAAGGCATCAACGATATGGTCAGTGGGCATATCAGCGTCAAGAAGCAAGCCATGGCCTGCATCAAGTCGATCAGTGAGGGCGACCTGCAGGCGTCCCTGCAAGCGTTCCCCGGCAAGAAAGCCTTTATTAACGTCACCATCGAGCATCTTCGCAGCACCATCACGGCGTTGATCGAAGAGATGCATCACATGTCGGACGAGCACGAGAAAGGCGACATTGATGTGCAGATCGACGTACAGCGATTCCAAGGCTCGTACCGTCAGATTGCCCAGGGCATCAACGACATGGTCAATGGTCACATCAGCGTGAAGAAACAGGCCATGGCTTGCATACGTTCCTTCGGCGAAGGTGACCTGTCGGCACCCCTGGCCCAGTTCCCGGGCAAAAAAGCCTTTATCAACGACAACATCGAGCAACTGCGCCGCAACGTCCAGGCGCTGATCGAAGACACCCAGATGCTCAGCGAGAATGCGGTAGTCGGTCGGCTCGATACCCGTGCGGACAGTACTCGCCATCAAGGGGATTTCCGCCGCATCGTGGCGGGGATCAATAGCACGCTGGACTCCATCGTTGCCCCTCTCAACGAGGCGATGGAGGTCATGGTGGCCCTGTCCGGTGGTGACCTGACCCGCAGCGTCAAAGGTGATTACCAGGGCAGCCTGCAAGACCTGAAGCACGCGGTCAATGAAACGGTGAGCAAGCTTTCGCAGATCATTGGCGAGGTGCGCAGTTCCGCCGATTCGCTGTCCAGTGCCTCGGAAGAGATTTCCGCCACGGCCCAAAGCATCAGCCAGTCGGCTTCGGTACAGGCGGCGTCGGTTGAAGAGACGTCGGCGTCGATGGAACAGATGTCGGCGTCGATTTCCCAGAACACCGAGAATGCCAAAGTGACCGATGGCATGGCCGGCAAGGCGAGCAAGGAGGCAAGCGAAGGTGGACAGGCCGTCAAGGACACCGTCTCGGCCATGAAAACCATCGCCGAGAAGATAGGAATCGTTGATTCGATTGCCTACCAGACGAACCTGCTGGCGCTCAACGCGGCCATCGAAGCGGCCCGTGCCGGCGAGCATGGCAAGGGCTTCGCGGTTGTCGCCGCTGAGGTGCGCAAGCTCGCCGAACGCAGCCAGGTCGCGGCACAGGAAATCGGCCAGGTGGCCAAGAACAGTGTTGCCCTGGCTGAGCGGGCCGGCAACTTGCTTGATGAAATCGTGCCCTCGATTACCAAGACCTCTGATTTGGTTCAGGAGATTGCCGCTGCATCCGAAGAGCAGTCCATCGGCTCGGAGCAGATCAATACCGCCATGTCGCAGATGAGCCAGATCACTCAACAAAACGCCTCTGCGTCCGAAGAGCTGGCTGCTACCGCCGAGGAAATGAGTAGCCAGGCCGAGCAGTTGCAAGAGTTGATGGGCTTTTTCACCTTGCAGGGTCGGGTTGCGGTTTCCGCCGTTCCACGGGCCGCTTCCTCCAGTCTGGGCGGCATGCAAAGCAGTGAGCATGCCCAGGAAGGCGGTTTCATTCGCTTCGGGAGTTGAGACATGGAACCTGCAGTCTTGAGCCATTTCGAGCATGCGCAGCAGAGTCCGTGTGACAGCGAATTCCTGCAATTCCTGACGTTTGTATCCGCCAGGGAGGTCTATGCGATCGATACCTTGTGCGTGCGAGAAATCATCGAGTACGGCCAGGTTACGAGCGTACCGATGATGCCGGATTTTATCCGCGGAGTGATCAATCTGCGCGGTTCGGTGGTGCCGGTGATCGATCTGCAGGCGCGCTTTAGCAAGGGCGCCACGCAGCAAGGCAACAGAACCTGCATCGTTATCCTGGAACTGGTTCAGGAAGACGAGCCGCAAGTGCTGGGTATCGTGGTCGACTCGGTGAGCGAGGTGATCGAAATCGAGTTGGCCGACATCAAGGCCGCTCCGGCGATCGGAAACCGGATCCGTGAAGACTTCATTCGAGGGATGGTCAAGGTGCGAGGTGCGTTCCTGACTGTGCTTCAGATCGACCAGGTGTTGTGTGTCAGTGAGATCGCTCGCCAGTTGCACTGAGTTGTAGCGCTCAGGCATGCCTACGTTGTCTTGAGATGGATGCTGCCGTCTACGGTGGATCCCTAGGAGTGAACCATGTCCATATCTGCCTCGCGCCTGCCTGCCCCGGGGACGGCAGCGCCACAGTACCTGACCTTCAGCGTGGGCCAGGAGATGTTCGCGGTAGGCACCCTGTGCGTACGGGAAATTGTCGAATACGGACCGATTACGCCGTTGCCGATGGCGCCAGCGAAGGTTCGCGGCATCACCAATCTGCGCGGAGCGGCCATTCCTGTGCTGGACCTCGGGCTGTGTTTTGGGGGCGTCCAGACCCTGGAAAACCCACGTACCTGCATCGTCATGCTGGAGGTCCACGGCAGCGGCGGCGCAGGCCTGGTGGGCATCATCGTGGATGCAGTCAGCGAAGTGCTGGAGATACCGGCCGAGCAGATCGAGCCGGCACCGGCACTCCAGGGCCGCCTTAGTCCTGCATTTGTGGTGGGAATCGGCAAGCTCAGTGACCGTTTCGTCTTGTTACTGGACATCGAGCACATGCTCAGTAGCGAGGACTGGTCGGCGCTGCTCCCTTCGAACATCAATGCCGACGGGCTAAGACCATGAACGTCGTGCTCTCCGACAACGAGTTCCAGCAGTTTCGAGCAATGATTCATGAAATCGCCGGGATCAGCCTATCCGTTGCCAAGAAACAGCTGGTCAGCGGCCGCCTGGCCAAGCGCTTGCAGTTTTTCAACTTGACCACCTACGGCAGCTATTACCGCCTGTTGATGAAGGACCGGACCGAGTTGCAAATGGCAGTGGACTTGCTGACCACCAACGAAACCTACTTTTTCCGCGAACCCAAGCATTTTGAGTTTCTGCGCGACGTGGTACTTCCCGAACTTCGTGGCAATGCCCCGGTACGTATCTGGAGTGGTGCCTGTTCCACGGGGGAAGAACCCTACACCCTGGCCATGGTGCTGGCCGACAGGCTGGGCACCCGGCTATGGGAGATCCTCGCTTCCGATATCAGTAGCCGGGTGTTGGAAAAAGCCCAAAGCGGACGCTACCCACTGGACGGTATCCGCGGCATTCCCGAAGCGCTGTTGAACAAGTACTGCTTGAGGGGCGTGGGTTGCAACAATGGCATTTTCATGGTCGACCGCGCGTTGGCGTCACGGATTACTTTTACTTCGATCAACTTGAACAATGCGCTGCCTTCGGTAGGGCAGTTCGACGTGATCTTCCTGCGCAATGTGATGATCTATTTCGATAACCAGACCAAGTCTGAAGTGGTGAGGCGCTTGAGCAAACACCTGCGGCCAGGCGGCTACTTCATCGTGAGCCATTCGGAAAGCCTGAATGGCATCAGCGATGAATTGCAGTTGGTCAAACCCTCTATCTACCGCAAACCGGACGCTTGAGATGGTTCAGGTGACCGAATATTTCCTGCAGCCCGGTGATGTGGCGTTCGGAGGACGCCAAATGCGCTTATGTACCGTGCTGGGGTCTTGTGTCGCCCTGGTGTTTTGGCATCCGCAACGCTTGTTGGGCGGCATGTGTCATTTCATGTTGCCTCGTCGGGGCGGGCGCGGCGCGGGACACCTGAACGGTCGTTACGCGACGGATGCGTTGTTGCTGTTGTTCGAGTGCATTCATCAGGCGGGCGCTCGGCCCGAGCAGTTTGAAGTGAGTCTTTTTGGCGGGGCTGACATGTTTCCCGGGGTGTATCGCGGTGACGCTACCGGGATCGGCCAACAGAACGTCAATGCCGCCAGGAGCCTGATCCAGGACCATGGGTTGCAGTGCCGGGCCTATCACGTCGGTGGCCAGGGGTATCGCCACCTGGTGTTCGATGTAGGCACTGGATGCCTTCAACTCAATCATGCCGACTCGGTACGCAAAGTATTCGAGTCGCCCAAGAGTAAAGCCATATGACGGATATCAAGGTCTTGATCGTGGATGATTCCGCCGTGGTGCGCCAGGTGCTGAGTGCAGCCCTGAACCAGGCCAGTGGAATCCAGGTTATCGACGTCGCCGCCGATCCGGTGTACGCCATGGAGAAGATGAGCAGGCAATGGCCTGACGTCATCGTGTTGGACGTCGAGATGCCACGAATGGACGGCATTACCTTCCTGAAAAAACTGATGGCGCAAAAGCCTACGCCGGTGGTGATCTGTTCGACGCTGACCGAGAAGGGCGCCAAGACCACCTTGCAGGCGCTGGCGGCTGGTGCAGTCAGTATCGTCACCAAGCCACAGTCCAACCTGCGACAGTTCCTGACTGAAAACGCGGACGAACTGATCCAGGCCGTCAGGGGCGCAGCGAAGGCCAACCTGCGACGCCTGGTGGGTGCCGCGGCGCCTGTCGAGGTGCCGCCCCGGCTCAGTGCCGACTCGATTCTGCCCCCTGCGTCCGTGGCCATGGCGCGTACGACTGAAAGTATCGTTGCCATCGGTACTTCCACTGGCGGCACCCAGGCTCTGGAACAGGTACTCCAAGGGTTGCCGCGGGTGTGTCCGGGCATTGTCGTGGTGCAGCACATGCCAGAGAAATTTACCGCCGCATTCGCCGAGCGCCTCAATCACGTTTGCGAAATCGAGGTTCGCGAGGCGGTACAGGGTGATCGCATCATTCCCGGGCGGGCGCTGATCGCACCGGGTGGCACCCATATGCTGGTCAAGCGCAGCGGTGCCCAGTACCAGGTGGATATTGTCCAGGGACCTCCCGTCAGCCGACATCGACCCTCGGTGGATGTCCTGTTCCGTTCGGTCGCACGCAGCGCCGGCAGCAATGCCCTTGGAATCATCATGACGGGCATGGGCGATGATGGTGCTCGTGGCCTCAAGGAAATGCGCGATGCCGGCGCCAGGACCCTGGGGCAGGATGAAGACTCTTGTGTGGTGTATGGCATGCCACGCGAGGCCTTCAAGCTGGGCGCGGTCGAGCGCGAGTTGCCACTGGAGCAGATTGCTTCGGCCATCCTTGGCGTTCGCGGACATCAGCCCTGAGATCGTGCCGTCGTTTCAGACCAGTCCTTCGTTCAAGGCGTAGCGCACCAGGTCTGTGCTGGTGGCAAAGCACATCTTCTCCATCAGCCGAGTCTTGTGGGTGCTGACGGTTTTATTGCTGATCACCAGTTGTTCGGCGATTTGGTTGACGCTCAGCCCTTGAGCCAGCATGCGCAGGATCTGGAATTCACGCGAGGTCAGGCTCTGCGAAGCGCTTTCGGGCGTTACGCCGCTGCTCTGAAGGGCGATCTGCTCGGCCAGTTGTGGATCGAGATAGCGCGCGCCGGTGCTCACCTTGCGGATCGCTGCCAGCAGCGCTTCCGGGTCGCGGTCCTTGGTCATGTAGCCCGAGGCGCCGGCGCGCAGCGCACGTTGGGCAATGTGGGCTTCATTGTGCATGCTCAAGATGAGCATCGGCAGCTTGGGGTAATGGGCGTGGATACGGCCGATCAGATCCTCGCCACTTGAACCGGGCATGGTCATGTCGAGCAGTAGCACGTCGATGTCTGTGTGGCGCAGCAACTCCAGGACCTGGGCACCATTTTCCGCTTCCGCCACCACGGAAAAATCCTTGACCAGCGCGAACAGTTGCTTGAGGCCTTCGCGCATGATCGTGTGATCGTCGGCCACCATTAAACGGATCATGAGTCGTGACTCCTTGAGACAGGTACGCGCAATTGAACGGTAGTACCGCTGCCGATGCTGCTGGAGATGGTGGTGGTCCCTCCCAAAGTCAGGCCCCGTTCGCGCATGCCCAGCAAGCCGAGGGTCCTGGACGATTGTTCACGTTGCTCGAAGCCTTTGCCGTTGTCGGCGATTTCCAGCGACCAGCCATTGTCGCCTTGCTCAAACGTGATATTGACCCGGGTGGCTTCGGCGTGCCGGGCAATGTTGGTCAGCGACTCCTGGGCGATTCTAAATGCGGCGGTTGCGCTGGCATCGTCCAGGCGGATTGTCGGCGGATGAATCTGCAGGTTGCAGTCGATGCCCCATTGCTGCTTGAAGGTGTCGGTCAGCCATTCCAGTGACGCGGCGATACCCATGTTGAGGATGGAAGGGCGCAGGCTGGTGGAAATATTTCTCACCACCTGCACCGTCTGGTCGATCAGTTGCAGCAGGCGTGCGACTTGTTCACTGAGCTGGGGCAGTTGTTCGCCGTACTGGAAGCGCAGCAGCGAAGTGCCCATGCGGATTGCGGTCAGATGTTGCCCGAGCTCATCGTGGATCTCCTGGGCGATCAGCTTGCGTTCCTCTTCCCGCGCACTTTCGCGGCTGGACATCAATTGGCGCAGTTGCTTGTTGAGCGATGCCAGGCGCAGTTCGGCCAGGCGCAGCTGTGATATATCCCGAACGACCGCCAGCACGGTGGCAATTTTCCCCTGGATGTCCTGCTCGGGAACGAGGCTGATGTGATAGACGCGTTGCAGTCGATGCTGCTCGGTGAGCACATACTCATGCTCCAGGGGCTGGCCCTTTTCCACGGCTTCGATGACGGCTGCATGGAACAATTGGCTCTGCAGGTTTTTCGGCAGGATTTCGAGCAGGTCCTTGTGCAGCAAGTCGATTTGCGGGCGATCCAACCAGGTTTCCAGCGCCGGATTGATGAACAACAGTTCACCCGTTCGACTCAGGCGTGCAATACCATCTGGAGAGTTCTCAACCAGTGTGCCGATTTCCTGCTGCCGGGCCAGTTCGTTGCGCTGCGCTTCCCGGATATCGGTGATGTTGCGAGCAATGCATACCAGGCGATGCAAGTGCCCATTTGAATCGGCGACGGGCACCAGATTGAAATGCACAACGAGTGAGCGCTGACCGCAAGGCAGATGCGCATCCAGTTCGATGGGCGCGCCCACGGCAATGCAATGCAGACAGATAGCCTCGACAATACTTGCGGCTTCTTGCTCCAAGCATTGGCCCAACGGTTGGCCGATCATGTCCGAATGGCTCTTGGCGAGCATCTCGCACAGCTTCGGATTGGCCTCCAGGCAACTGAGTTGCTGGTCGGCATCCACCGCGAGCAGGCAAAGCATGTCTTGTGAATGGTCGAAGACTTCGCGGTAACGACGTTCGCTTTGGGCCAGGTGGCTGTGGGCTGAGCAGCGTTCCCAGGCGATGGCAGCGATATGACTGGCCATTTGCGCATGCTTGCGGTCCTGCTCGCTCAGTGGGGTGTCGTCACCGACGAACAACAGGATGGCGCCCAGCGTGACGCCGGTCTTATTGATCACCGGTTCTACCCAGCAACCCCGGTAGCCTGCCTGCAAGGCGGGCTGGCTGAAAGCGAAGCCCGAGGCATCGCTTCTCAAATCGGCGATGAAACGATGGTGTTCGAACAGCTCGGGATGTCGATCGAGATCTTCGGCCAGGCAGGTTGCAATCGAGGGCGTATCCGTAGGCGGCGCGCCAGGGGAGTCGTCGCCAGGGATAGCCTTGAACGCCATGGCGTTGTGAAACTCGGGTGTCAGAATATCCAGGTAGGCGCCGAGCAGGGGCAGCACCTCAAGGAGAGAGTCGTGGGTGACCATCTTCTGGAAAATGGCCGAGCGCGCATTCTCGGCGCGCTCCTGCCGGCGCAACGCACTGATATCCTGGGCGGTGACCAGCACCCCGCACAGCTTGCCTGTTTCGTCATGCTCCGGGGTCAGGTTGCACAGGAAATCCATGGAACGACGTGAATGCGAGTCCTTGTTTTCCAGCAGAAACGTGTTCGCTACGCCGGTTGATAACGTGAGTTCCACCTGCGTGCGAAAGTACTCGTCGAGCTGATTGGGCGTCGAGGCGCGTTCGGTGATATGAGTGTTGGGAAAACCTCGGGCGCGTTCAAGCTCTGGATTGGCATAGATCTGTTGTCCTAGCCGGTTGTAGCGAAGGATGATGTTTTGTGAGCTTTTGGCCAGTGAGAGGTACTTCTGTTCGTTATTGAACAATGCCTGGCGCAAGGCGAGATGTTCACTGATGTCTTCCAGCTGCGATACGAAGTAAAGCGCTTCAGCATCAGCGTTACGGGCGATGCCCACGGTCAGGCGTGCCCACAGCGTGCTGCCGTCCTTACGGATGTAGCGTTTTTCCAGTGTCAGGCTTGCGCGGTGTCCCTGGATGAGCCTGTGCAATTCTTCCTTATTGAGGTCGGCGTCGTCCGGATGCGTCAAACGCTGGAAAGAGGTGGCGCGAAGTTCTTCTTCGGTGTAGCCAAGCATCTGGCACAGCATTCGATTGGCCGCGATCCATTCACCGCTCATCCGCAACAAGGCCAGGCCCGTGCCGGCGGAGTCGAACGCCAAGCGATAATCCTGTTCGGCAAGATGGATGTGTTCGGCGCGGTGGATCTTTACCAGGTAGGTGGATTGTTGCGCTTTGTAGTCGAGCTTCACACTCAGCGTGTCGCCACCGGCCGACATGCCCTGGAAATGCCAGCTACCCTTGAGTCGGGCATGGGTGATGTGCTGTTCAAACATCAGCGGCTTGAGGGAAAACAGGGAAGGCAAGGGAACCAGGAATGCGGCGGTCTCGCTTAGCCCCAGCAATCCGCTGGCGCAGTCGTCCATAATGAGCAGGGCCCCCTGGGCATCCAGCAACAAGACACCCACGTCATCCGCACCCTGCGTGTCCGGTGTTGCTACCGCAATGGCTGAATCCATTCGTCCATCCTCTGGTAACCCGCTCTTGAGCATAGCTTAAAGTCTTGAGAGCAAAATCCAGTGTTCGACTATGGTCATAAGGCTGCTCACGGTTTTTTGTCCGGGCGGACGAAAGGAGCAGGGTTCCCTTGGACAGATATCAAGGACAAGACCACAATGATGTCATTGTGATATTGATTGTGTGGCCAGCGCAACGAGCGTGCCTATGCAAGCAGCTTCAAAGAAGAGGGTCAGTTTGCGCAGATGGATCTGGCGGGCATTTGCCAGTACCAGCCTGTTGCCGCTCGTCTTGGTAGAAGGCGTGCTGATCACCACTTACTTCATCACGAACCAGTCCATTCGAAATTCCCAGATCGAGCACCTGCATCAAAGTGCAACTCGCGACATACAGGTATCGGTTCAGCAGAATGCGCTGTTGGTGCAAGGACAATTGGAGCAGGTTCACAAAGCGATCAGTCTTTATGCCAAGTCCACTGAGCATGAACTCACCGAAAACCAGCCTCCCGTGGCGGCATCGCTTGCAGTAAGTGCCGATGGTGTCCGCTACAGCGCAGCGAACGACGGGGCGTCCGCCTCGTATTATTCGAATGTCACCCCGCTGCAAAAGCAGGACCTCTACAAGATATCGCTGCTGGCGAACCAGGACTTCATGATGAAGCAGTTGAAGGACGGGGATCCTCTGATTGCCAGCATCTATTTCAATACGTGGGACAGCTATAACCGGATTTATCCCTGGTTTAATACGCTCGAGCAGTACCCACATGATATGGACATCACCCAATACAACTTCTACTACTTGGCCGATGCAAAACATAATCCTGATAAAAAAGTAGTCTGGACGGATGTCTACCTGGATCCCGCCGGCCAGGGGTGGATGATGTCTGCCATTGCGCCGGTCTACAGCGGCGACTTCCTGGAGGGCGTAGCCGGGATCGATGTAACGGTCGACGGGATCTTGAAGCAAATCGAGCAGTTGAAGATGCCTTGGGGTGGCTACCTGATGCTGGTCAACAATAAGCTCGATATCATGGCCGTGCCCAAGGCGGGGCAACGTGATTTTTCCCTGCGAGCCGCCGAGAACCAGCCCGCTGGAGAGCCTGTCGATCACGAGCGCTTGCAATCGCCGGATTTGAACCTCACTCGTTATCCGGACCTCGCCAGTCTCAATAAGAACTTGCCGGGCCATCCAGAGGGCATCGTTGCGCTGACGTTGAATGGACGGCCTCATCTGGTCGCCTGGAGTGGGATCCCCACCACCGGCTGGCTCTTGTTGGCGGTAGTGGACGAAGCCGCGGCCATGCAGGAAACCAATCTGCTGGCCAGTCATTACCGCGATGTGGGGTACCTGTTGATCGCGGGGCTGGTGGTGTTCTATGCCTTGTTCTTTGCCTTCATGTGGTGGCGTACGCGTGACCTCAGTCGCCAGTTGAGCACACCGGTGCAAGGGGTCTCACGCATGATGCGAGAGATCGGCCGGGGTAACTGGCAACCAGCGGCAAGTCCTTCCGATATCACCGAACTGTGGTCAATGTCCAACCAGGCACTGGGGATGGGCAGGCAGCTGGCCCAGGCCGAGTTCATTCGCAGCTCCACACAGCAACGTCTGGAGTTGGTCATGGAGAGTTTTGCCGAAGGGCTCTGGGAGTACTACCCGAAACGGCAGCGTTTTATTCTCAAGGGTGCCCTGTGCCAGCGCTTCGGTTTTGCCGCCAATGAAGTGCCCATGGCGACATTGCTGCAGAGCATTCCCATTGAGGATCGGCAAACCTTCACCCAGTTCCTGGAAGAGGCCAGGGGCAGTGCAAGCGTGGCGCCGGAAGTGGAGTTCCGGATCAGGGACGTGCATGGAAAGCTGATCTGGATCCTTTGCCGGGGCCGTACGCTGGAATCCTCCCGGCTGGAGGATTCCAGTGTCGTGGTCGTGGCGTGTGTCGACATCACGACACTCAAGCAGACCCAGTTGGATCTGCGGGAGAAAACCCTGGAGGCAGAGGCCGCCAGTACCGCCAAGTCCAAATTCATCTCCAGCATGAGCCATGAGCTGCGGACGCCATTGAATGCGATCTACGGGTTTGCCCAGTTGGGGCTCATGCAGTCGCCTGCCCCGGCATTGGAAGAGACGGCCAACCTGCAGGAGATCATCAAAGCCAGTGAGCACCTCATGCAGTTGGTGGACGATCTGCTTGATCTCTCCAGCTTGCAGGCCGAGAAACCCCTGCTCGATCTCAAGCCCGTACACGTGGCAAGCCTGTTATCCAACTGCGCTGACCTGGTCCAGCAGCAAGTCGCGGCGCATGGCCAGACCTTGCACATCAATGCTCCTCTGGATACATGGCATGTCTGGGCGGATAAGCGCCGCCTCAAGCAGGTCCTGATCAATCTGTTATCCAATGCAATCAAGTACAACCGGCCCGGTGGAGACGTCACTCTGGGGGCTTCGGTTGTCGAGGACGGAGCCAGGCTTCGTCTTTATGTGACAGATACCGGGATGGGCATTTCCCCGGCTTTGCAGGGCGAGCTTTTCAGGCCCTTCCAGCGTTTGGGAAAAGAGAACTCGTCCATCCCGGGAACTGGCATTGGCTTGGTGTTGTGCCGAGACCTGGCGCTCCTGATGCACGGCACCATGGGCTTCGAAAGCGACGTCGAAGGGGGGACGACCTTCTGGATCGACATGTGCTCGGCGGCGCTTCCTGTGCCGGGGAACGCGTCCAAAGTGTCGACGATAGCCTTGCCACGCGTCCTGTTGGTGAGTAACGACCCTCAGGATGGTGACGTGGTTCGAGAGGCGTTGATCGGCGATTTTGAGTTGGATCGGGTCAATACCTTGGCCGATGCCAGTCTCGTGCTTGATGCCACGGCGGTCAGCGTATTGATCGTCGCCACTACCGACCCTGTACCCGTGCTGAACACTTTTTTCAGCGGCTTGCGCACGAGTATCCCAACGACTGCAATGTCGATCATCGTGGTCCGTGCGGCCGTCGATCACGCTTCGGTTGGCCACCTTGAATGCCAGGCCATCGTCGCTTCTCCATTGGAGAGGCAGAGTATTCGTAGTCTGGTCTTGACGCTCGCCACGGGGAGGGCGGATGTATGTTTGCCAAAGTAAATTCGCAAAGCAGGATCGTCATTATCGACGATGTGGCCACCAATCTCCGGCTTCTGGATTCATGCTTGCGAGCCGTGGGCCTGCAGAACATCACCACATTCAGCGACTCTGCCAAAGGACTGGACTGGTTGCTTGCGAACGCCTGGGACCTGCTGTTGTTGGACCTGGACATGCCCGCACCCGACGGCTTCGAGATCCTTGATCGCCTCAATACACGTGACCGCACGGAGTCACCGGTCATCATCGTGACGGCCTTGAGTGATCAGCAGAACAGGCGCAAAGGATTGGAAAGGGGCGCCAACGACTTCATCTCCAAACCCATTGATCTTCCTGAAGTGTTGCTCAGGGTGCGTAATTGCCTGGAGCTGGCGCAGGCGGCCAAGCTGCTGCGCGACGTCAATGCTGAACTCGAGCGCAAAGTGGAGCTGCGCACGGCCCAGCTGGCTTCCAGCTACAAGGCGATCAGCAGCAGCTTGAGTCGAGCAGCCAGCTATCGTGATGACGACACGGGGCAGCATATTATCCGTATTGGCGAGTCCGCGGCTTTGTTGGCCAAGGCTATCGGCATGCCCGCTCAATGGTGTGACCTCATGAGGATGGCTGCACCGATGCACGATGTTGGAAAAATTGGCATTGTAGATGCCATTCTGCAAAAGCCTGGAGCACTGACGCCGCAGGAGCGGGTGATCATGCAGGAGCATGCCCGCATTGGTTATGAAATCCTGCATGACCCAGAGGGTTCGCCGTTGACGGACCTGGCAGCGGAAATTGCCCTGTCGCATCATGAGCGTTGGGATGGCACCGGCTATCCAAAGGGATTGCGGGGCAAGGAAATCCCGTTATCGGCAAGGATTGTGTCGATATGCGATGTGTATGACGCCATAAGAATGCCTCGAGCCTATAAGCAGGCTTGGGATGTCGAGTGCTCAAGGCGTTTCATCACTGATCAAGCCGGTACCCAGTTCGATCCTTTCCTGGTGGACGTCTTTTGTAATCTCTTTGACGAAATAGATCGCTTGCGCCTGCCCGATGCGCGAGAGGGCTGATGAGACCCGGGAGATGTCGCCGATGATCCGGGTGTCTGCTTCATCGGCGACAGGTTTCATTGCCCGCTTTTAATCCGGCTCCAGACCCGTGTGCGCAGCCGGTCGTTCTCTAATGGCATTGCCTCCAGTACAAAGAGTTTTTTCATCACGCTGTCAGGCGGGTACACCATCGGGTCGTTGCGGATGGCCTTGTCGACCAGCCCCTCGGCGGCAGTGTTGCCGTTGGCATAGTGCACATGATTGCTGATGCCAGCCATGACCCTGGGGTCCAGCAGGTAGTTGAGAAATTCGTAGCCGGCGCCTTCATTCGGCGCATCGGCGGGCATGGCGACCATGTCGAACCACATCGGTGAGCCTTCCTTGGGGATGGCGTAGGCGATCTGCTGGCCATTCCCGGCCTCATTGGCTCGCGCTGCGGCCTGCATCACATCGCCGGAAAATCCTACGACCAGACACACGTCACCCGTCGCAAGGTCACTGGTGTACTTGGAGTTGTGGAAGTAACTCACATAGGGGCGCACCTTGAGTAGCAAGGCCTGCGCCTTCTCGTAGTCGGCCTTGTCCTTGCTGTGATGCGGCAGGCCAAGGTAGTTCAAGGCGATGGGAAGGATCTCGGGACCATTGTCGAGCATCGCCACGCCGCATCGGGCGAGTTTCTTCATGTTTTCCGGCTTGAACACAATGTCCCACGAGTCTATCGGTACATCGCCCAGGACCGCCTTGACCTTGGCCACGTTGTAGCCGATGCCGGTGCTGCCCCACAGGTAGGGAAAACCGTAGCGGTTACCAGGGTCATTGGCCTCCAGAACCTTCATCAGCGTCGGGTTGAGGTTGTGCCAGTTCGGGAGCTTGCTGCGGTCCAGCGGTTTGAGTGCGCCGGCCGTGATCTGCCGGGCCATGAAGTGGTTGGACGGAAACACCACGTCATAGCCTGAATGGCCGGCCATCAGTTTGGCGTCGAGCACCTCGTTGCTGTCGTACAGGTCATATTGGGTCTGGTGCCCGGTCTGGGTGGTAAAGTTTTGCAGGGTATCTGGAGCGATGTAGCTGCTCCAGTTGTAGATCCTGACGGTGTCTGCTGCCTGAGCGGTAGACGCGATCAACAGTAACGGAAAGATCGACTTCAACATGCGAGACCTCAACCTTTGTTCTAGGCGTTATGGATGAAGGCAGTTCAGAAAATCAGTACGTAGCTCTTGCGAACGGTTTCTTGTACATCCCAGATTCCCGCCGTGTTCGCAGGGAACATCAACGCGTCGCCGGCCTGGATATGTAGGGCCTCACCACCGTCCGGGGTGAAGGTGCAACGCCCCTGAATGAAATGGCAGAACTCCTGTTGCACAATCTGGCGCCGCCAGCGGCCGGGGGTGCATTCCCACACGCCGGCCTCGACGCCGTCGTCGCGCTCGACGCATGCCGTGGCAACCTGTGAAAGCGGCTCGCCCAGCGGTACACCAACAGCGCCAGGCTCACCGAGCGGCAAACGGGCGGTGTCGCGAAAATGATCGATCTTCATGCAAACGGCTCCTTGGACTTCATCAGACGTTCCATGCAACCGGCCAGCCCTTCAGCCATTCGGCGACGCCAGCGTGGCGCATGGAGGTTGGCCAATACCTGATCCTCGTGAACGAAGCTCTGGATAATGGCGTTGTAACCCAGCCAGCGCAGAGGCTCGGGCTCCCATCGTGGCAACGAGGCCAGGGGACGGTCATCCAGCACCCAGGGCTGGCGAGTCAGTTCGTTGTCCTGGCCAAGAATCAACGCTGCCACGGTTCGGCCGCCCAGATTGCTGGCGCCTACACCTTCACCTCCGTAGCCACCCGCCAGGGCGATCCGCTGGCGACGGTCGGCGAGCATGTGCGGGTGAAAGGACCGGGCAACCCCCAGATTGCCGCCCCAGGCATGGGTCAGGCGCACATTGCGCAAGATCGGAAAGAGTTCACTAAACAGGTGTTGCCGCAATGCTCGTTCGGCCTGAGTGAGGTTGAAGTCACTGCGCAGGCGACCGCCAAAGCGATAACCACCGCGGGCGCCAAACACCAGGCGATCGTCTCGGCTGCGCTGACCGTAGGTGACTTGTCGGCTGTTTTCGCTGAACGCCTGGCCACGGGTCAGGCCGATTTCGGCCCATACATCGGCCGGGAGCGGCTCAGTCGCAACGATCAGGCTTTGCGCGGCCAGTTGATGCTTGTTCAACGGGGGCAGGGTACTGGCATAACCTTCTACCGCCGGCACCACCCAATCGGCGCTCACCCGACCGTGCTCGGTTCGGACCTGGCCTGGCTTCCAGTCGAGCACCGGGCTTTGCTCGTAAATGCGTACACCCATCCGTTCGACGGCTTCGGCCAGGCCCCGTACCAACCTTGCAGGCTGGATGGTCGCGCAGTGAGGTGAGTACAGGGCGCCGTACGCCTGGGCCACATTTAACTGTTCACGCAAGGCCTGAGGGCTCAACCAGCGGTAGTCGTCTTCACCCAGGCCTTGCCCGCGGACTGCATCGAGCTGTTCGCGCAGGCGCCGTTCTTGCTCGGGATAACGCGCCGCGCAGTACAGCACGCCGCCTTTGCGCAGTTCGCAATCGATGCCTTCGAGGTGGCACACGCGCGCCACCTCGTCGGGGATTGCATGCAGCAGTTGGTAGCCTGCGTGACGTTGCGCGGCAGGTAGTGGGCCCAGGAGCCGGTCTTCGCCCAGCAGGTTGCCCATCAACCAGCCGCCATTGCGACCGGAGGCGCCGAAGCCGGCAATCTGTGCTTCAACGATGACGATGTTCAGGTGCGGTGCTTGCTGTTTAAGGTAATAGGCCGCCCAGAGACCACTGTAACCGGCGCCGATAATCACAACGTCTGCTTGCAGATCCTGATACAACGCCGGGCGCGGCGTCAGCGCCTCGCCGAGTTGCTCCATCCACAAACTCACACCACCCCAGCCAGACATCCCATGCTCCATCGGTTGATTGCCGACAGAGATTAATGCGCTGTGACGGGGGCTGTGTTATCTGCGGGCACGCGCGCAATTGGCTTTCAACCACGCCTTGGGTGTGCAACCGGTGTGACTGCGGAAGGCCTTGTAGAACGCCGAGGTGGAGTTGAATCCGGCACTCGCCGCAAGGGCATCGATGGGCGCGTTTTCACCGTGATTGACGAGGCGCTCAAGCAGGTAGGCCAACCGGGCTTGGGTCACGTAGCGATAGAAGCTTTGCCCCAGCACTTGATTCAGCAGGTAAGACAGCTGATTGCGACTGTACCCGGTGGCGCTGGCAATCCGTGCGAGGTCCAGATCCGGGTCGAGGAAGGGCTGCTGGCGCGTAAAATAGTCGGCCAAGTCTCGCGCCATGAACGTCAGCTGACGCGCCGAGAGACCCAGTTTACTGATGGCGGGCGCGTGGCGCCCAGTCTGGGGCTCGCTGTCGCGCACCAGTGAGGCATATTCGTTTATACGAAGGATCAGGCCATCACATACCGTGATGGCTTCACTGGTGCGAAAAACCACCCGCTCGCCACTGCCTTTCAGCGCTGTCTGGTACTGGATGAATGCGGTACAGCCATCTGCACGGATGCGGTCGTTGTGTTCAAGATACTCATCGGGATGACGCGGCAACGTGCTGGTGATGTAAGCGCGCAACTCGGCCAGGCCCATGCTGCGGTTCTGGAAGAAATCGTTGTACTGCACTTGCGGGTGATACATCGCCAGAATCGCCTCCAAATCGCGGCGTTTCCACGCCATGTGGTAACGCAGCACCACTTCGCGGGTCAACGTTGTCTGTTCGGCGGTATCTGGCGGAGGGAGAGGCATTGGTTGACCGGCGTAGAGACTGGGCTGGCGCCAGTCTAGCCCTGCAGTGGCTCACTGAACAAATACAGCCGCCTCATACCTGAGCCCGCCAAGGGCTAGGCAAGCAAGTGCACGTGCATTTCCATGGCGGCATGAAGGCGTCGGATAATCAAACTCATCACCCATGATGCCGATCACGGTCGCCTGACGCAGGGCCGCAATAAGGTGAACGCCCGTTAGCTTCAAGCCATAATCGGTAATTCGATAAGGTTGGGGCGACCTGAGCGAATGCCATCCTCGACCGCTTCAGCAATATCCCTGGCGCGCTCGACCCTGCGCGAAGCAACCCCCAGGGAAGAGGCGAGGGCCTGGAAGTCGATGGCCGGGTCCCGGATGTCCATGCCGATGAACTGGTTCGTACCGGCACTTCGGTAGTGCGTCTGGTTACGCGCGTAGTTTTTCAGGATGTTGTATTCGCCATTGTTCATGACCACAAAGGTGACGGGCAAACGCTCGTGTGCCGCTGTCCAAAGCGCTTGGGGTGAATACATCGCCGAGCCATCGCCGACCAGGCAGACCACCGGGGTGCGGTCCAGGCCAAGGGATGTACCGACAGCCGCCGGCATGCCCCAGCCGAGGATGGCGCTGCGCGTAAACAGGTACTGGCGGGCCGAATGCGAATCCAGGCACGCACGCACATGAGCGATGGTGACCGGTGCTTCGTCGACGATCCACACATCAGGGCCGATTGCCCGGACAGCTTCATGGGCCGCAACGAAAGGCGTTGTCACGGGCCCATTGAATTCGCGCTTCGCGCGCTCGGCCACTTCGATTCGGCGGGTACCGCGCTCGCGTGCAGCGACATTTCGCAGCGTCGCGATTGCCTGGCTGTGCGGGGCCAGTGCCTGATCCAGTAATGGCAGCAACAATTGCAAGGACAGCTTGATGTCGCCTATCAATCCCAGCGCCGTTCCATGCACTCTGCCCAGTTGGTGGCCATCGCCGGTCAATTGAATGAGACGGCAATGAGGGGGGATCGCCGGGCCTTGCGAGTATTGGTAACTGATCAGCGAATGGCCGCCGAGAAGCAAGACCGCATCGAAGTCAGCGAACGTTTCGCGGATATCGGCAGCTTTGGGTGGCAAGGCTCCGCGCCATTGAGGATGAGCGGTGGGGAAGGGGATATGCCCGGGCCAGGATGGCCCGAAGACCGGCGCGCCAAGTGCTTCGGCGAGGCTCACCGCTTCCACTTGGGCATTCGACTGGAATACCTCTTCCCCGACGATAATCGCCAGACGGCCGGGGGTAACCGTCGATAAGGCGTCAGCCAACGGGTCAATCGCCGCGGTCACCGCACCTCGTTCGATTCGCGACGGCTGGCCAGCATCGGCATCGGTGTGCTGCTCCATCACGTTGATCGGTAGCGAAAGGAAAACCGGGCCGGTCGGCCCTGTGCGGCAATCTTGAAGAGCGCGACGCAACAGCATCGGGATATGTTGGGGGTGCTGGATTTCCTCCGCCCATTTGACGCTCGGTCGGGCCAGGCTGACCAGATCACCATGAAGCAGCGGGTCGGTCACGCCATGGCGGGTATCCTGTTGGCCCGCAGTGATCACCAGCGGCGTGTTCGCCATCTTCGCGTTCAGGATGGCGCCCATCGCATTGCCAAGGCCTCCTGCTGTATGGAGGTTGACGAAACCGGGGCGGCCGGAGGCCTGGGCATAACCGTCGGCCATCGCCACGACGGAGGCCTCCTGAAGGCCGAGCACGTAGTGAATATCGGAGACGCCCGAGAGCGCATCGAGCAAAGGCAACTCCGTTGTTCCCGGATTGCCGAACACATGGCGGACGCTTTCGCTGTGCAGTACTTCCACGAGCAGGTCCGCGCCGCGTTGCCCACGGATGCTGGACGGGACACCGGGAGTCGAAGGCATGGCGCGAAATCTCACTCAGTTGGAAGAAATACTTTACCCAGCTTTTGTGGCCATCGGATTGCCAAATGGTAATGAACCACCCGTGCGGCGCCGCTGAAAGCCCTGACGCTGGGGTTATTTGAAGCCGGCAGTGACTTAACGTCCGCCCATTCTTTCGAGGGATTGGCTTTTTAGCGGCAAATCGCTGGTACGCTTGTCCGAGGCTTTGCGAATCGCATTGCACAAGGCCCGGACGATGGGTACGTAGCTCAGCTGGCTGGGCTGGCAGGCCTGGAGCGCACCCGTAGGGTTGATCAAATGTACCGCGATGTGGCCTGGCAGCCATGAGACGAGTGGCCAGCGGGGGCGTTGGGCGATCGTCGGGCACAGATCCGCCGCCGTCATATCAAATTCAGAAGATGCCACGAATGCGACCCCCATCAGGCACGCGCCTTCAAGCTGGGCGCGTAGGCGACCGGGGTTTTCTACAGCGCCCAGGTCAGCGACAAATACCGTGTCATGCACAATCAAGCGCCCCTCGTCGCTCAGCTCGACATCAAGTACCGCGGCCATGCAAGTCTGCGCATCGTAGTGTGCGGCGATGCCCTGGGTTCGGCAACCGCCTGAGGGCTTGCCCCAATGGCTTCTCGTGGCCGCTTCAGTGATGACGCTACGCATTCGCCGGGCATCGAAACCTGAGCGTTGCGCGGCGCCGTCGGCCCGTGTTGATACCGAATCGATCAGGGAAAGCAGGTAGTCTTGTTGATCGAGCCTGCATGCAGGGTCCTGTGCGGCCATGAATCGCTGTTCGGCGCGCAGGCGAAGCAACAGGTCTTTGCGGTTCAGGATACCGCCTGGCGATGGCCAGATGAATTGATCAAGCGCGCTGTCGTGCCCGTCAGGGTGGTTCATTTGCGTTTCTCCTTCCGCCTGATGACAAGAGCTCCGGCAAAAAGCAACCAAGGGTGCGGAATCTCTGGTTAAGCCAGGTTCCTGCGGGAGCGGGCAGGCTCGCTCCCGCAGGTTCACGCTGTCGCCGCAGGAGCAATCCTGGCATTACTTTAGGCGCAACGATCTGACGTCAGGGTGACGGGAGGCTGACAGGAACATGTCAGGCAATAAAGGGGGCCGGGCAGGTGATGCATACAGTTGAGTCTGGCCTTCTTGTCGTCGGCTTGCATCACCCGCCCACGTTCAAGCCACGATCTGCGCTGCTGCGCGAGCCCAAGGGGTCGCTGTCCTTGCTGGCATCGAAGGAGACAAGCTGCTAACGGTGTCGAGCCGATGAATCTGCTCGGCTGACAGTTCAACCGACAGGGCAGCGAGGTTGTCGGCCAACTGCTCGACCGAGCGTGGCCCGATGATGGGCAACGACCCGTGCGTGCCGGACCAGGCGATGGCGACCTGACCGGGGCTGACGCCCAGTTCGTTGGCGATGGCGATCACCGTATCTAGGACCTGTGTACGCTGCTCGCTATTCTCTGCCTGGAACACCTTGCCACCGAGGCCCTCGGCGCGTCCTTTCTCGCCCTTGCGGTACTTACCGGTCAGCATGCCTCCGCCGAGTGGCGACCAAGTGACGATACCCAATCCCAACGCCTGCGAAGCCGGGAACAGATCAGCCTCGGGCTCGCGGTGGACCAGGCTATGCTCGAATTGCGCCGCGGCGATCGGCACCGAGTGGGTGAGTTCGGCGAGGGTGACTGCTCGCGATAGCCGCCAAGCAGGAAAGTTGGAGAGGCCGGCATAAAGAATCTTACCCGCGCGGGCGAGATCCTCGAACCCACGGACGATTTCTTCGGTGGGCGTGACATCATCCGGCCAATGCGCCCAGTAGAGATCGATGCGATCGGTTCCGAGTCGCTTCAGGCTTGCCTCTACCGAGGCCACCATGGCTTTACGACTATTGCCCGTGACGAGGCGATCGGCATTTGGCTGCGCGCCTTTGGTGTACTTGGTCGCCAGGACGAAATTCTCGCGTCGGCCCTTCAGAAGGGTCCCGAGCAGCTCCTCGGATTGTCCGAACTGGTAGATATCGGCCCCATCGATGAAGTTGCCGCCGGCCTCCGCGTAGGCATTAAAGATTGCCGTGCTGACATCGGGATCCGCGCCGTAGCCCCAGCCTGTGCCAAAGTTGCCTGTCCCGAGCGCGACCTGGGACACACTCAGTCCTGTTTTGCCGAAGGATGCATATTTCATGTTTTCACCATTGATCAAGTCGGGATGGTATTTTCAGACAGTGCCGGCGCAAAGGCCTGGGCGTCGCGTGTTTCGCGGGTAACGGGTGCGCCAGGATCGGTCTCAACCTTGGCCATGAGAGATCCCCTGTGTGGCTGCGGGATGATCGAAGATCAGGCAGGTGGTCGTCGCGTGCGCGTACAGTTTGCCGTCGGGGCCAATGATCCGGCCCTCGGCCGTCGCCACTGTACGCCCCGCATGGATGACCTTGCCCTCGGCACGCACCAACGGGACCTGGTCGTTCAGGGGGCGCACCATGTTGACCTTCAGCTCCAGCGTGGTGTAGCCCTTGCCTGCGGGCAAGGTCGAGTGCACTGCGCAACCTACTGCCGAGTCGAGCAGCGTAGCGAACCATCCACCGTGGACGGTGCCCAGTGGGTTGTAGTGCCTGCGCTGTGGGCGACCTTGAAAGACGGCAATGCCGGGCTCCATGTGAATCGGCACGAAATCGAGCGTGTCGCCGATGGGTGGGGGAGGCAGTTCTCCAGCAAAGATCGCTTCGAACACTTCCATGCCTGTTCGACCGGCGATCTGATCCTGCGGCGCGGTATCGGCGACCAGCAAGCGCGCACGAACCGATTTTTCCTCCGCGTTCCAGTGAGCAACGACCTGATCGACTTCCATCGGCATTTCCTTCTCTCCAGACAATTGCATATGCAAATATTGCAGGTACAATATACCCCATGAAAAATACTATCAAGCCACAGGGCTGCACCAATCTGAAGCTGCGCCAGCTCAATCGCATGGTGACGCGTCACTACGACCGCTACGTCGCCGAGTCCGGCCTCAAGAACACGCAGTACGCACTGTTGTCGCATGTCGTCAGGCTGGGGCCTATTCGGCCGAGTGACCTGGCCAGGCAAATGCAGATGGATAATTCGACCCTGACCCGAAACATGCAGTCCCTGACCACTCAGGGGTGGCTGGAGATTGGTGCAGGAGGCGATGCCCGCAGTCGTCTTGTCGAAGCGACCGAGGCTGGACGCGTAAAGCAAGCCGAAGGCCAGCGGGCCTGGAAGGAGGCACAGCGCGCGCTCAATGGTCTACTCGGCGTGGAGCGCGTGGCTGTATTGCACGAATTGCTCGACGCATGCATTGCGAGCCTTGACGACGATCTTGATGAGTCCCCATCAGAATGACTCGCCGGCTTGCTTGAGCGATACACCCCATCTCGGGTGTGAGGATCCAATCACACCCAGTTCAGACCCGCATGAATTTCTTGATTCTCTCGCCGCACTGATCAGCTCGGATCATTCCAGGCTTCGCATCCAGTTTGACCAGGCCGTCCTCCATGAAAACCACCCTGTCGGAAATTGACATGGCGAAGTCCATTTCATGGGTCACGATCAACATGGTCATGCCTTCTTTTGCCAGGTCGCTGATCACCTTGAGCACATCGCCGACCAGTTCCGGGTCAAGGGCTGAAGTAGGCTCATCAAACAGCATGATGTGGGGATCCATCGCCAATGCGCGGGCGATTGCCACGCGTTGTTGCTGGCCGCCCGACAACTGATGCGGATACTTTTGCGCGTGAGCCAGCAGCCCGACCTTGTCCAGCAGGGCGTAGGCGCGCTGCTCGCTGATGGACTTGTCGCGGCCGTGATAGCGCGGCGCGAGGGTGACGTTGTCGAGAATGGTGCGATGGGGAAACAGGTTGAAGCTCTGAAACACCATGCCGATGCGCTGTACCCCGTGGCGTACTTGTTGCGTGTTGGTGTTGTCACCGGCGTGGATATAGCTTTCGCCGAACAGAATGATCTCGCCCTGGTCGATGCTTTCCAAGGCGTTGACGGTCCGAATCAGCGAGGTTTTTCCCGATCCCGACGGACCGATAATGGAGATCACCTGACCCACGTTGACATCAAGGTCGATGCCCTTGAGCACGGCGTGCTGGCCGTAGCGCTTGTGAATGTTGACCAGTCGCAGGGCGGGTGCCGAGCCAGGCCCCGGCGCTGTACGAGCGTCCGCCGGAGAGGGCGCCGCCGGTGACGCGCGCAGACGCCGCAGGCTGATGTCATCCAGCGTTTGTGGTTTGCGGTTGTTGAGCTCCAGGTGTTGCTCCAGCCAATGAAATAGCCAGCCGAGCACGGTCACGATCAGCACGTAATACACCGCCACGGCCGACAGGGTTTCCATGACCAGGAAGTTTTGCGCGTAAAGGCGCTGGCCCACGGTCAACAGTTCGGTCAAGGAAATCACCGAGACCAGCGAGGTCAGTTTCACCACGGTGATGTATTCGTTGATAAGTGTCGGCAGGGAAATGCGGAACGCCTGTGGGATCACGATCAGGCGCTGCAGACCGATCAGGCCGATGCCCAGCGCTCGGCCGGCTTCTTTCTGGCCTTTGGCAACGGATATCAAGCCGCCACGATGAATTTCCGCCATGTACGCCGCCTCGGTCACCACCAGCGCGAACAGGCCGGAATAGAACGGGTTGGACAGTACGCCACGGGTGATCGGGAACATCTGCGGCAAGTTATAGACGAACACCACCAGTACCAGCAGCGGCACGCTGCGAAAGAACCAGATATAAACCGACGCCGGCACGCTGACCCAACGCGTGGCCGAAAGCTTGGCCGACGCCAGCAGGAAGCCCAGCAGCATGCCGATAAACCAGGCCAGCGTGCTGAGTTCCACCACCGTAATGCAGGCTTTCCAGAAGTCCGAGACCGAAAACAGAGAAAAAAAGTAGGGCCATTCAAATTGCATGTGTACCTCCAACTGCTGGCGTCGACGGAGGCTTCACCTATGCCGGGCAGTCAAGCGAACGCCGCCGACTGTGGGAGCGGCCTCGCTCCCACAGGGCTGCACTGAGTCAGTTAGTCGGTTCTTCCAGGTTGTATTTCTTCAACAGGGCGGCGTATTCACCTGACGCTTTCGTCGCGTCAAAGGCCTTGAGCAGCGCCTGATAGAGCGCGTCGTTGTCCTTTTTGACGTAAATACCCAGTGTCTGTTGATAGATCGAGTGCTCGGTGCTGATCACTACCCGGCCTTTGGTGCGTTCCGCGATCATGCCGGCGGCGCCGTCGATCTCCACCTGAGCCTGCACGTTGCCGGAGAGCAGCGCTTGGGTCACTTCAGGGGCGGACGGAAATTCGCTGACCATGATCGCGCCCTTGTTATTCGGGACGCAGTAATCGGTCGAGAGTTTGTTGAATTGCGTCACCCAAGTGGTGCCTTTTTCCAGGCCGACCTTCAGGCCGCAGAGGTCTTCCGGTACTTTCGGTTTCAGCGGGCTGTCCTTCAGCACCATGATCGCTGCGCCGGTCTTGGCGTATGGGATGGTTTGCGCTTGAGTCTGCCGTTCGGGTGTGATGTACATGCCCGAGATGATCGCATCATAGTGACCGGCGTTCAGGCTCAGCAGCAGGTTGGAAAACTTGGTGTCAACGAAGTCAGCCTTGAGGTCCAGATGTTTGGCGAGTAACCGCGCCAGTTCGGGGTCGGAGCCGACGACATTTTTTTGTTCGTCGTATGATTCGAAGGGCGGATAGGTGATTTCCATACCGACCTTGAGGGCGCCGGGTGTCACCGTCGTCGCTGCGTGGGCTCCTGCCGCACCGAGGATCGCGAAGGCCAGCAGGGACAAGCGGACAGCGATATTCATTGGATTGCGCATCATCGGTGACTCCACGTCGAAAAAGTAGGATTGGACTGGTTTTGAAACAGGGCTGTTTTGGAACTGGGCGGGGGCATCAGGACGCTTCCTGCGTCTGGTTCTTCAAGTGACCGAAGCTCGATGGCTTGCGTGCGCGCTCATACAGCTTGAGTTCGCCGCGTTCGACTTTGCGGCGCAGGTATTGATAGGTTTGCAACGCTTGACCAAACATGTGCTCACCGATGGTGATTTCCTCGTAATCCTTACCGCCTTCAAGAAACTGCGGCAGTGGCTTGATTTGCGTGTGGAAGTCGCACGCATAGAAGAGTGGGAACGAGTAGCGCTCTTCGCTGACGCTTCGCACTCGGTGAGCCGTAGCGACGAATGTGCCTGCGGTCATGACCTCCAGCATGTCGCCGATGTTGACCACAAAAGTACCGTCCATGGGCGGCGCATCAATCCATTGCCCCTGGTCGTTCATCACCTCGAGGCCTGGCTTGTCGGCAAGCAAGATGGTGAAGCACTCGTAGTCGGTATGCGCACCAATGCCGGGCGCGTCTTGAGCCGCCAGGTCAAACGGGTAATGGATCAGGCGCAGCTTCGACGGGGGGCGAGTCACCATTGCCTCGAAATAGTCTTCCTCCAGGCCCAAGGCGAGGGCGAAACCCTTGAACAAGCGACGACCTAATGCAAACACCGCGGCGTAGTAAGCTTCGACGGCGGGACGGAAGCCCGGCAAGTCTGGCCATTCGTTGGCCCCGATCAATGGCGTGCCGGCAATGACCAGCGGATCGTCTTCGCTCACTTCGAAACCGATATCGAAAGCTTCCTTGTGATCCGGTTTGCCTTTGGCATAGACCTCTTCACCTTCAGGCACAAAACCCTTGTGGCTGCGTGAAGTACCGATGTAATGCTGCATTTTGTACTCAAGCGATTGGGCAAACAGGTCCTTCGCCGCTTGACGCAAGCCGTCGATCAGTGACGGCTCGATGCCGTGGTTCTTGATGTACAGGAAACCGACTGCGCGGGCGGCGTTACCCAGTTCTTCGGCCACTGCCTGGCGCTGAGTGATGTCGTCGCTGTACAGCCCGGCGATGTCCACCACCGGAATGCGATTGAAGTTGGCGGTCGTTGGTGTTTTGTCAGGCATGAGGCAGCGCTCCTTATCGGGTTGAGGTGCAGGCGAAACGCCGAAAATGCTCGCGCTCGGTGTTTGCCATCCACACGTTCAGCGACCACAGATCGGCCACCGGCACGTTGGTGAAGGGCAGGTGATGCAGATAGCCGTCGGCGCCGAACTCCGGTGTCAGCGTGCTGACCTGATACCCGCGTTTTTCCTGGGATCGCCAGATGGCCTCCCAATGTTGCTGATGGAAGGCAAGCGCTTGGCTGTACTCGGGGGCGGCGGGGTGAGGCACTTGCGGTCCCTGGTCATAACCGACTCGGGCCTGGATATGGTGAACGCGTTCGACGAAGGCGCTGAGGTCGTCTTCCGGATCGTTGAGCAGGCGTTCGCAGGTGACGACCCAATGACTGATGTCGCTGGTGAAGCGCAGGTCCGGCAGTTGACGAATCAGCTCGAGGGTGACCCAGGGATTGAATAACGAGCGAGCGCGATGGGTTTCAAAGGCGCACACCTGGCCATGCTTGCGCGCGACGTCCATCGCGCGGCCAAAGAAGTCGACTTGCTGTGCCAGTGGCCAGCGGTCGTTGCCAGCCAGCAGATTGACGAAGCGCGGTGCCAACTCAGCCGCCCAGCCGAGTTTTTTATCGAGGTCCAGAAGGTGTTCGTCGACGGTTGCCGACTGTTCCGGTAGAACGTCGTAGGCGCTGAAGACGGTGCTGATATAGCTGACTTTGTTGATGCGTAGAAAGGCTGCGAACTCGGCGCGTTCGCTGGCGGTCATGGGCAGGCGGGCTTCCATGCCATCGAACCCGGCTTCAAGCAACTCATCGAGCGCTTGTGCCTTGCTCGCGGTATAGCCCCACAACGTTCGGAATATTTCCAGCTTCATCGATCGACTCCAAAGGTTCCTTCGCATGATTGACACAGCGACGTTGCGGCGCTAACCGAAACGCACAACGAACGGCAGTGACAATCAGAAAAGGCAAGCTTCGGGCCGCATCTCTATGGAAAGGCTCCTTTGTTGCCGCAATAGTAGGGAGGGGCGGTTGGCGGAAAGAATAGGGAAGCGCAAAAAGATAGTTCAGAGATTTCTAAACTATTGGTCAATGGCCGCGACCCTGATCGTCTGCACGCCCATGATGTCGATTGAGGTCATTTTTGTGTCACGACAGGCGTGTCATTAAGCTGTGGGGAGCCGGATCACCGATAGCATGCGCCCTTGCAAAGATGAAGAGTCTTTTGCTCTAAGGATAAGGTCTGCTGAGTAAAGAGGTCCGGTCGAATTGATCATATAAATCAGCGAACATTTTTCCGTGCAAATAGTGTTTGTATCGCTCTCGATCGAATCGAAGTTGCCGCATTTCTTTTTCCTTGCTCGGTGGAAGAGCCAGGAATGCACCCTCTTGCAATGGACCTATAGCGTGGGCTTGTAGCAATTCATCTAGCCCATCGATACTGGTTTTTGAACCGACGAAGTCAGCACCTTGTTGGGAAAACAGATCGTAACGTTCGTGTAGCTGGAACATTCGCAGGGTATTGACTGACTTGGCGCAGGTAGGGTCATAGGTGATCCGAACTTTCAACTGATCTTTGATGTTTTCGAAATCGCTTACAATGTCGACTATAGTGCTACCCGGCTTCTCGCAACGAAAATGCAGGGATTCCGAGTCGAACAGAGGGTGCAAATAGGAATGGTCGCCTGTATCCTCGGCGCCCTTCAGGCGAGAGTTACAGATCGAGCAGCTGGGAATGAGATTGTGCAAAGCCAATGCAAGATACGGGTAGCGATGCTGAGGATAATAATGATCCAGGTCTGGCCTGATGCCTTTCTCTGCTTCCTTTGTGGTGAGCATGTAAGCGTGATGACAATAGGGGCATATTTTGTAAGTGCTGCTTTTGCACAGTTTGTATGCTGACCAGCAATGTACACGCTTGGAAGTGAATTTTTTGTAATCGAATGTCTTTCTTAGAAAGGAATCCAGTACGGAGCGTTCGTGTCGAGAAATCTTTCGCTTCAGTTTCTCATAATAACGGATGGAGGACTGCAGTCCGCTCGGACTCTTAGCGGTTAACTGGATTTTGAGGAAATTCAAAAATTGCGTGGCGGGTTTCTCGATAGATGTTTTTTTGAGCGACTTTATTCCTTCGTTGATACATTTTTCCAAGTAACGATTGTGCGAAGCGTATGCCGTTTTCCAGACGTCCGATATATTGATCAGCATTACGAGCGCTCCTTGTTCAGCAGATAATCAATTTCCCTTGAGATGATAGGGTCCTCGATGATGCTCCGGACATACCTGTCTCGCTCCGTCATTTGGCCTTGGGCGGCATTGTGCAGAGTCTTATTAATTTCTCGGATGGCAAATGCACCCATCGAACGGGCACCAAACGAGCGGTTTAATACTAGTTGCATGGGGGCGCCGAAGGATGGCTGCGGTTCATCACTGTCAAAAGTCGCAACGAACTCTCGTGGCACATCAGTAGCCAGTAGAGGGGAGTGGGATGCCAGAATCAATTGTAGACAATCGATCTGGAGTTCCTCCTTGCATTGGCTCAAGAAGTCGTTGATTTGATAGACATATTGCCGTTGCCACTCCAAATGTAAAAATGCGTCGCCTTCATCGATCATTACCAGTAACTTGCGGAACCCACGGGTTCGCAATTCCTTCAATGATTCGTACAAAGCGATGATTTGTTGCATGATCGCCCATTGTCCTGAGCTGATATGAGGATACCCAAGTCGACAAAGCTTGAACGCTTCCAATCGTTCGAGTCTGACACGTTGCTCTTGGGTAATCAGGGGCCGAGTGTAGATTAGAACATTGCTGCTACTGCCTGGTGCTGGTTCGAAGTGCTCATGCCTAAGCAGGTATTCGGTCATTTTGGCAAGTCGGTGCAATTCAGGCAGGCGTGGATCATCTTGCGGCGAAGGTAAGAACTCAAAATCCAGATATGTTTTGAGAAAGCTGATGACCAAAACGATACTGGCTTGGCGCTTCTCCAGTAGTTGGGTAACTACAGCAAGGCAAGCAAAAACCTGATGCGCCCTGGCGCTTTGGTGTAGCTTGCGTAGCAGTAACTCAACGAGGGTCTGAAATTGTTCGGTATAGCGGGAATCTGCAAGGTTGTATTCCGACTGGCTGGCTTCAAACTCCGAGACATTATCAAATATTCGCTTGCGCTCTTCGAGTTCGGCGAAATTAAAAGCATCGAGGATGGCGGCGGTACGAAACTGCCGGTTTTTCAACAATGCTTCAGCTAACAGTCGAGCAATTTTTCGGTATTCAGCTCGCAATGTAGCGGTCAACTCTACGTCGAGGCCGAAGGCAGCCAGAATGTTAGAGTAGCGGTCTAGATTATTGAGATTTTCCACTGGACGCTTTGAGGCGTTGATGAAGTTTTTGGTACTGCGAAGGCTTGGCCTGTTTTGTGCGGGCGTGTAGTACAGGATTCCCCAATCGTTTAGCTGCTCCGGTGTGGCCAGGCGTTCGGTGTTGAGGATAATCTTACAGGGTTCGTCCAGTGATTGATTGCGTCTTGTGCCGAAAGCTTCAGCGATTTCTTGCAAGGTTCGAGTCTTGCCGGATCCATTCTTGCCAATGAGCAGAGAGATCGAATCGATGTCAAACAGGTTGAGAGCGCTGCTTCTTAGGTTAAGGGTTTTTCGCCCGGTTAATATTGTCCTGATCATGTGCTGGAGTCCATTGCGAATGCCGTCGATTAGAAGCCGCTCAAACTGGCAGAATCGGCTATTGCCAATTCGTGAATAGCGCCTACGCGCTACACCTGTGCCGCCACTGTAGCGCTACTCGCTACACCTGTAGCGTCTTTCATGGATGAATAGCGCTTCGCCCCATCCCTGAATCCCATCAAATCAAGCTGTCGGCCCTATTTCAAGTCAGTGGCATGGTCATTGCTCCTTCACGGGTGCGCATCGATATGACCGCGCCACTAATAAGAAAAGGACTACGCCCATGAGACAGATTGGCCATGCCTCGTTTTCCGGTGTTCGATCTACCGTCGCCGGTATCCCTCTGAAATCCCTGGCCGGCGCTTTGCTGTTGAGCCTGGCCACTGCGTCCGCCTTGGCTTCTGAGACGCCAGCCAATGTCGACAGTCAGCGACTGATTGCGGCCGATAAAGAACCCGGCAACTGGATGAGCACCGGGCGGACCTATGATGAGCAGCGCTACAGCCCGCTCAAACGGATCAGCGACCAGAACGTCGGTCAGCTTGGGCTGGCCTGGAGCTACAAGCTCGATCTGGATCGTGGTGTCGAAGCCACGCCGATCGTGGTCGATGGCGTGATGTACACCACTGGGCCGTTTTCGGTGGTGTACGCGCTGGATGCCCGTAACGGTAAATTGATCTGGAAGTACGACCCGCAATCGGACCGTAACCGCGCGGGCGAAGCCTGCTGCGACGCGGTCAACCGTGGCGTGGCCGTGTGGAAGGGCAAGGTCTACGTGGGCGTGCTTGACGGGCGCCTGGAGGCCATCGATGCCAAGACCGGTCAACGCGCCTGGTCGGTCGATACCCGGGCCGATCACAAGCGCAGCTACACCATCACCGGCGCGCCCAGGGTGGTCAACGGCAAGGTGGTGATCGGCAACGGCGGCGCGGAGTTTGGCGTGCGCGGCTATGTCACCGCCTACGATGCCGAGACTGGCAAGCAGGCCTGGCGGTTCTATACCGTGCCCGGCGACCCCAAGCTACCATCGGAAGACAAGGGTATGGCCATTGCCGCCAAGACCTGGCATGGCGACGCGTTTGTCGAGCAGGGCGGTGGCGGGACGGCCTGGGATTCGTTTGCCTTCGACCCGGATTTGAACCTGCTGTACATCGGTGTCGGCAACGGTTCGCTGTGGGACCCGAAATGGCGCAGCCAGGCCAAGGGCGACAATCTGTTCCTGTCGTCGATTGTCGCGGTCAACGCCGATACCGGTGAGTACGTCTGGCACTACCAGACCACCCCGGGTGACGCATGGGACTACACCGCGACCCAGCATATGATCCTCGCTGAACTGCCCATCGACGGGAAACCGCGCAAGGTGCTGATGCAGGCGCCCAAGAACGGTTTCTTCTATGTGATCGACCGCGCCACCGGCCAGTTGCTGTCGGCCAAGGGCATCGTGCCGCAAAGCTGGACCAAGGGCATGGACATGAAGACCGGTCGGCCAATCGTCGATGACGAGAACGCTGCGTATTGGAAGGACGGCAAGCGCAAGCTGGTGACGCCGGCCTTCTGGGGAGCGCATGACTGGCAGCCAATGTCCTACAACCCGAACACCGGGCTGGTGTATATCCCGGCCCACATCATGTCCGCCTACTACGAGCACATTCCCGAGGCGCCCAAGCGCAACCCTTTCAAGAGCATGTACCAGTTGGGCCTGCGGACCGGGATGATGCCGGAGAATGTCGACGGCCTGCTGGAAATGGCCAAGGGCTGGTCGGGCAAGCTGATCGCCTGGGACCCGGTCAAGCAGCAGCCGGCCTGGGAAGTGCCCTACGTAACCATCTTCAATGGCGGCACCTTGAGTACCGCCGGTAACCTGGTATTCGAAGGCAGCGCCGATGGCCGGGTGATCGCCTACGCGGCCGACACCGGCAAGAAACTCTGGGAGCAACCTGCGGCCAGTGGGGTGATGGCAGCACCGATCACCTACAGCGTCGATGGCGAGCAGTACGTGACGTTCATGGCCGGTTGGGGCGGGGCATTTTCCACCTTTGCCGGCGCCCTGTCGCTGCGTGCCGGGGTGCAGCCCTTTTCCCAGGTGCTGACCTACAAGATTGGCGGCACCGCCAAGTTGCAGGAACCGGCGCCGCGTCCCGACACCCCGAAACCACCCGCGCTGAGCACCGACACCGCGGCCATCGAGGCCGGCGGCAAGCTCTATGACGGATATTGCTCGCAGTGCCATGGCATCCACGCGGTCAGCGGCGGGGTGTTGCCGGATCTTCGCAAGCTGACGCCGGAGAAACACCAGATGTTCCTCGGCATCCTGTTCGGTGGGCGTGTGCCCGATGGTATGCCGTCCTTTGCCGATGCCTTTACCCCCGAGCAGGTCGACCAGATCCATCAGTACCTGATCAAGCGGGCCCACGACCTTCAGGACGAAGGACTGGCCTGGAAAAAATTCAGCGCCAAGCAATAAGCCTCCGGCCGGCCGGTAGCCTTGCCGGTCGGTCGCACATCCTCGACAGGAGAGACGCGGATATGAGTCACATCATCTACCAGAACTACATCGCCAATGCCTTTGTCGCCAGCGACGAGCATCTTGAGGTCCATAACCCGGCCAACGGCCAGTTGCTTGGGCGCGTGCCCCAAGGCAGCACCGCCGAAGTCGAGCAGGCCATTGCAGCCGCGCGCCAAGCCCAAAGGGCCTGGGCTGCCCGCCCGGCTATTGAGCGTGCGGGCTATCTGCGCAAAATTGCCAGCAAGGTACGCGAGCACGGCGAGCGCTTGGCTCGGACCATTACTGCTGAACAGGGGAAGGTCCTGGAGCTGGCGCGGGTGGAAGTGAATTTCACGGCCGACTACCTCGACTACATGGCCGAGTGGGCGCGGCGCCTGGAAGGCGAAGTGCTGAGCAGCGACCGGGCCGGCGAGAGCATCTTTTTGCTGCGCAAACCCCTCGGCGTGGTCGCCGGGATTTTGCCGTGGAATTTCCCGTTCTTCCTGATCGCCCGCAAGATGGCGCCAGCGCTGTTGACCGGCAATACCATCGTCATCAAGCCGAGTGAAGAAACGCCGATCAACTGCTTCGAGTTCGCTCGCCTGGTGGCCGAGACGGATCTGCCCGCTGGCGTCTTCAACGTGGTTTGCGGCACTGGCGCAGCGGTCGGCCATGCACTGAGCAGTCACCCGGGCATCGACCTGATCAGCTTTACCGGCAGCGTCGGCACCGGTTCGCGGATCATGGCCGCTGCGGCACCGAATATCACGAAACTCAATCTGGAACTGGGCGGCAAGGCACCCGCCATTGTTCTGGCTGACGCTGACCTGGACCTGGCGATCAGGGCCATTACGGCCTCGCGGGTGATCAATACCGGGCAAGTGTGCAACTGCGCCGAGCGAGTCTACGTCGAGCGCAAGGTGGCCGATGCGTTTATCGAAGGTATTGCGGCGTCCATGGCGGCCACCCGGTATGGCGATCCTCTGGCCGAACATGGGTTGGACATGGGGCCGCTGATCAATCGCGCGGCGCTCGACAAGGTGGCGCAAATGGTCCGGACCGCGAGCGGGCAGGGTGCGCAGATTATCACCGGCGGCGCGGTGGCCGATCTAGGCCAGGGTTTCCACTACCAGCCAACCGTTTTGGCCGGGTGTTCCGCGAACATGGAAATCATGCGCAAGGAGATCTTTGGTCCGGTGCTTCCGATCCAGATTGTCGATGACCTCGATGAGGCGATTGCACTGGCCAATGACAGCGAATATGGCCTGACCTCGTCGATCTACACCGCGAGCCTGAGCGCTGCCATGCAGGCAACCCGCTTGCTGGATTTCGGTGAGACCTATATCAACCGCGAGAACTTCGAAGCCATGCAGGGCTTCCACGCCGGGACGCGCAAGTCAGGCATTGGCGGCGCCGATGGCAAGCACGGGTTGTACGAGTACACCCATACCCATGTGGTGTACATCCAGGCGTGACAGTTCCACCGCCGTCAAAAAGCGCCCGGGCCGGATTGACGGTCTGGGCGTTTTGCATAGGGGATCAGAGACGGTCGTTGGGTTGCACTAAACGTTGCTTTTTCATCTGTCGATAGAGCGTCGAGCGAGCGCCCCCCAACTCGGCGGCTGCCGCGCTGATATTCCACCGATGCCGGCGCAAGATTTCCAGCAGATTCGACGCGGGTGGTTCGCTGCCCACGGACGGGCTGGCCAGCCGGGCATACGCGTCGCCCTGCAGCAGTTCGGCGGGGAGGCAGTCGACATCGACATTGCCGTCCTCGGCCAGCGCCACCGCGTAGCGCAGGGCATTGATCAGTTGGCGGATATTGCCGGGCCAGGACGCCTCCAGCAGGCATTGGCGGGCCTGGGCGGTGAGCTGCACACCCTTGGCTTCGGCTTGGCTGTCGAGCAGACGCTGGATCAGTTGCGCGCGGTCACTGCGTTCGCGCAAGGGCGGTAGACTGAGGTTCATGCCGTTGAGGCGATAGAACAGATCCTCGCGAAAGTGTTTGTCGCGCAACATACCTTGCAGGTCTTGGTGCGTGGCGCAAATCACCTGGATGTCCAGTGATACCGGCATTGGAGCACCGATGGGGCTGATCTCCCGTTCGGCCAGTACGCGTAGCAGACGGGTTTGCAGATGGGCTGGCATATCGCCGATTTCATCGAGAAACAGCGTGCCGCCATTGGCCAGTTCCAGCTTGCCCTTCATGCCTTTTTTATCGGCACCGGTGAAGCTACCGCCACGGTAGCCGAACAGTTCACTCTCGATCAGGCTCTCGGGGATTGCCGCGCAGTTGAGTGCGATAAAGGGCTCGTCCCGACGCGCGCTGGCCTGGTGAATGGCTCGTGCGAAGGCTTCTTTGCCAGTGCCCGTCTCGCCGGTAATCAGGATGGCGATGTCTTTGTCGATGACCTTGCGCAAACGGCGCACGGCCTGCTGTAGCGTCGGGTCATCACCGGCCAGTTGCTCCAGATCGGGGGGGCGGGGCCGCTGTGCCTTGGCCGGCGCTGGCGCCAGACGGTGATGGCTCGCGGGGATGCGCAGGCTCAGGTCCAGCAGCGCTTCGTCATGCCGCGCACGCAGGCGCAGGCCGCGGGCGCCGCCGTTGGTCAGGCGCAGTAGCTCGTCGACGCCCATGGGCAGCAGTTGGTCGATAGCGCCGCCCAGCAGATGGGGGCCATGGGCCTGGTCATGGGCAACAAAGGCCGCGTGATTGGCACCGATCACTCGACCACTGTCATCCAGCGCCAGCAATTGCTCGTTGGCGAGATCGGCAATCTCGTCAATGGGCTTGAGCGAGAGGGTCAGCCGATCGCGGTAGTTTTGGCGAAAGTGTGCGTTCTCGATCAAGCGGGCATACAGGATCACCAACTGCAGGGTCAGGTATTGGCTTTCCTTGGGTCCATTGCTGTTCAGGCAAGTAGCGTTCAAGCAACCCTGCAGAAGGCCCTGGGCGTTGAAAATCGGCGCAACGGAACAGCTCAGGCGAGCATTCGAGGTGAGGAAGTGCTCCTCGCGGTGGATGATCAACGGCTCGGCCGCAGCCAACGTGGTGCCGATGCCGTTGGTGCCGGCGATGGACTCGTCCCAGCGCGCCCCGACCACCAGGCCCGAGCGGACATAAGGAACAGGCTGGTCGGGCAGGCGAGCATCGAGGGTGATGCCGTGTTCATCGCTGAGCAACACCGCGAAGCCGGCTGGTACCACGCGCCGGGCCAAACCGCTGACGCCCTGGCTGGCGATATCGAGGTACTGCTGGTGTCGTTGCTGATGCTGGCGGATATCTTCGGCGCAAAGAACATCCAGGCGCGCGGACGAGGAGGGATCGAGTCGATGTTTTATGACGCTGCGATACCAGGACTGGGCAATCACCCGGTCCGGCCTGATTCGCCGCTCAGGGAAATGCTCGTTGACGAAGGCAGCGAGTTCGCTCGGATGGGGCTGCGCGCTATGCCGAGTCATGGGAGGCTCCGTGTAGCGTGCCGCTTCAGAGGGCGGGCACGGCGTTATTGTTATAGGTGCGACGAGCCACGGCCGTCAGGGCTTTAAGATAGTCCCTGTTCGCGGTTGACGCTATGCCAGGCCACATCTCAAGCACCCGGAAGGATTAAGTGACGCCACCGCTTACATCCGGTGATGTTCCAGCAGGAAATCCACGAACAGCCGCACCCGCGCCGGCATTGCCGAGCCCCCCACGAACACCGCATGGATCGGTTCTCGGTCGCCTGGGTTCCAGGCTTCCAGCAGCGGTATCAGGTCTCCGCGCTGCAGGTCCTCGCTCACGGTGAACTCGCCGATACGGGCAATGCCGGCACCGACTCGCGCGAATTGTGCCAACGCTTCACCACTGCTGCATTCGATGTTGCCGCTGACCTTCAGGGAGAACTCTCGTCCGTCGCGGATGAATGGCCAGTTGGGTTCGGCGCGCCGAAAGTTGAAGCGTAGGCAGTTGTGCCGTAGCAGGTCCTCCGGTTCCACCGGGGTGCCATGGCGCTGCAGATAGTCGGGCGATGCCACCACGACCTGGCCGGTGTCGCCCATCCTGCGCGCGGTCAGCGGGCTGTCGGGTAGATGACCAAAGCGCACCGCCACGTCGGCCTGGCCGCCGAGAATGTCGACCACTTCGTCGCCCAGGGTGAGGTCGACGACGATGTTCGGGTAGCGGGCGCTGAATGCCGCCACCAAGGGAACGATGGCCTGCCGCCCATGGCCAAGGGCGGCGCTGACGCGCAATCGGCCCCTGGGTACGCCCTGGTCGGCGATGGCTTCTTCGACCTCGTCCATGTCGGCCAGGATGCGCCGGGCGCCGCGCAGGAACGCCTCGCCCTCGGCGGTGAAGGTGATCGCTCGGGTGGTGCGCAACAGCAGGCGGGTACCCAGGCGTTGTTCGGTACGCGCGATGATCCGACTGACCGCCGAGGGTGTCAGCCCTAATGCACGCGCGGCGGCTGACAGGCTGCCTTCCCGCGCCACGGTGGCGAACACGCTCATTTCACCTGACCTGCCGTTGAAGTCCATTTGTGCCTCTTGCGCAAAGGTGATTGCCAGAAATGCTATCTACCGCCTGAAAAGACGGGATCGTAGCATTCGCAGCATAGATGAGGAGCCTTCCATGCGTATCAATCCACCACTTGTTGCACTCGCCATTGGTGCCTTTGGCATCGGCGTGACCGAGTTCGCCCCCATGGGCATGTTGCCGGGCATCGCTGCGGACCTCGGCGTTTCCATTCCCGCCGCCGGTCTGTTGGTCAGTGCCTACGCCCTGGGCGTACTGCTCGGCGCGCCGTTGATGACCCTGACCACCGGCAGGATTCCCCGGCGCTATCTGCTGATCGGGCTCATGGCGATTTTTACCCTGGGTAATCTGATGTCAGCCCTGGCGACCGATTACTACAGCCTTATGGTCGCCAGGGTGGTGACCTCACTGAACCACGGTGCGTTCTTTGGCGTTGGCTCCATCGTCGCCGCCAGCGTGGTCGCTCCGGAGAAACGTGCCGGGGCGGTGGCGGCCATGTTCATGGGCCTGACCCTGGCGACCATCGGCGGCGTGCCGCTGGCCACCTGGTTTGGCGAACTGTTCGGCTGGCGCACGGCATTCTGGGGTATCACCGGCCTCGGCGGGGTGACCATGGCCGCGTTGTGGTTCGCCTTGCCCAACCTGCAAATGCCGCAAGGCGTCGGCGTGCTGGCTGAAATTCGGGTACTGGGCCGTGGTCCGGTGCTGGGGGCGTTGGCCCTGACCGTCGTCGGCTCGGGGGCAATGTTTACCGTCTTCACTTACATCGCACCGATCCTCAGCAACGAGACCCACGCATCCACCGCTTACATCACCGCCATGCTGGTGCTGTTCGGTGTGGGATTGACGCTGGGCAACATGTGGGGTGGCAAGGCCGCCGACCGCTCGATAGACCGTACCCTGATCGTTTCGCTGAGCGTGCTGATTCTCGTCTTGCTGGCGTTCACCGCGCTGATGCGTTGGCCACTGCCGGCCGCCGTGGCCATCCTGATATGGGGTATCGCCAGTTTCGCCCTGGTGCCGCCGCTACAGATGCGCGTCATGGAAGCCGCCAAGGACGCGCCCAATCTGGCCTCGGCGGTGAATATCGGTGCCTTCAATCTCGGCAACGCGATAGGTGCGGCGCTGGGCGGAGCGGTGATCAATGCCGGGTTGGGTTATCCGGCGATTTCCCTGGCCGGAGCGGCGATGGCGGGTCTGGGGCTGCTGATGGTGTTGGCTTTTGCCTGGCGTTCCAGAGCGGCTGCAACGGCGGTTGCGTGACGATGCTGTGAGGGGGGGACTGTTAGTCCCCTTCGCCTCACGCGCCTGCTTGGCCATCGTGCGGCTAAACCCGCTGACGGATTTCCAGAGACAAAATCGAAGGCGGCTTGGGTGACGGCCGGCAGTGGGAAGCGATGCCGCGCACCGGGCTTGCACCCAATCCAAAGCGGGCTCATGAAGCCCGGGTGAGGAGACCGGGCATGACCCGAGAGCCTGAAGCCGGGCCACGGTTTGACTCCAGGCTATCTGGCGTTGCGGGAAAAGTGACAGACAAGAATCACTTCGCCACGGCCGACATCAGTAGCTTGCGAATCTCTCCGGTAATCGCACTTTTGGTGCCCTGTTCCAAGATCCCCACCCGACGTACGGCCAGGTCGCCCGGTAGTGGTAGCACCCGCAGACTGGGGTCTTTGTGCCAGTCGAAGTTTTTCAGCAACGGCACGATTGCCACACCGACTTGTTGGCGAACCAGATCGGCGATGCCAATGATCGAGTTGAGCTCCAGGATCTCCAACGGCTCGACCGATTCGCTCTTGATGATCGACTGCACTTTTCGGCCCACTGCCGTGGATCTGTCGTAGCGAATGAACGGCTGCGTCCTGAGCAATTCCACGGCGTCGTCGATACCGGCGGTTTGTGTGGCATTGGCAAGCATGACGATCGGTTCGTTGTAGAGCAGGGTCCAGCTCAAGCCATCGAAGTTCTGCCGCGTGGTCTCGATCAGCAAGGCGGCGTCGAGCTTTGCGGCCTGTACGAGGTTGACCACTTCATCGGAGCGAGCGGTCATCAGATTGACCGATATCCGTGGGTGCAGCTTTTTCAGTTGCACCAGGCAATTGGCGAGCAAGCCCATACCGGAGGTAATGCCGCCGATGGACACTTCACCCTCCATGGCCATGTCATCGGGCGCTTCGGCGATCATTTGCTCGTAGTCCGCCAGCAAGCGCTTGGCTTTGGGCAGCAGCAACACGCCATCGCGATTCAGCTTGATCTGCCGCTGGCTGCGGTCGAACAGCGGCCGGCGCATCTCTTCCTCGAGTGCGCGCATTTGCTGCCCGACGGCGGCGTTGGTGAGGGCCACGCGTTCAGCCGCGGCGGCAAAGCTGCCGTACTCGGCAACGGCGATAAACGTCTTGAAAAAACGGATGTTGCTCATGGGGTGGTCCCGTAGCCGTGGGCAGGTCTTATTGTAAATATTTTGTTCAAGATCGATAAAGTTTAATTAGTTTTTCTTTTTGTGGCGCCCGGCCAATACTCAAACCCGAACTGACTTGGCGAATTTTCCACACATGAGCAATCCAGAGAACAATCCTATCGACGCCGCCTTGCGCGCTGCCAGGAGCGTCTATCACCTCGGCGTCACGACGGTGTACTCGCACCAGGAAGACAGCCGTTTTGCCTACACCCTCTATGTGCCCGAGAGCATCGAGGACAGCACTCGACCCGTGGACCTGGTGGTGTCGTTGCACGGTTCCACCCGTGCGATGGAGATTTATCGCAATGGCTTCGCGGAGTTCGGCCGCTGGAACGACTGCGTGGTTCTGTCTCCGCTGTTCCCGGTCGGTGTGCTGGGTGATGGCAATGGGGATGGTTATAAGCAGTTGGTCGAGGGCGACATTCGCTACGACAAGGTTCTGCTCGACATGATTGCCGCCGTGGGTAAGCGCTACGGGCGCTGCTTTGACACCTTCGCGTTGTTCGGTTACTCGGGCGGCGGGCAATTTGCGCATCGATTCTGCTATCTGCACCCGGAGAAACTTTGGGCAGTGTCTATCGGCGCGCCGGGTTCGGTTACCTTGCTGGATGCCGACCAGGACTGGTGGGTCGGGGTGCGGGACTTCGCGACGCGCTTCGGCAAACCACTGAACCTGCAAGCCTTGCAGCAACTGCCGGTGCACATGGTGGTGGGTGATGCGGACCTCGAAACGTGGGAAATCACCCACCGCGAAGGCGGCAAGCACTACATGGCAGGCGCCAACGCCGCCGGATGCACGCGCCCGGAACGCCTGGCGACCTTGAAGGCAAGTTTCGAAGCCGCCGGTGTCCAGGTGCACTTCGACCTGTTACCCAATGTGGCCCACCAGGGCATCAAGGCCATGCCGGCGGCCCAGGATTTCTTCGCCAGGGTATTGCGCCACAAACGCAGCCTTGGCTGATACAACGCTGGTAGATGCACTCAGAACAGACCGTATAACAATAACCAAGGATTCAACCATCCTGATGCCGGTCCTGCCTTGGCCCTCGCCATTGACCGGAATATTTCTTCAAGGAGTCTTTCTCCCGTGAACAGTTATGTGAAGGCGGCGCTGGCCGTCGCGATGTCGGCGTGCACAGTGTCCATGGCCGTGGCGCAAGACAAGGTCATCCGTGTTGGCCTCAATGGTGATATCCGTAGCACCGACCCGGGCGTCAACCGCGACGACAATACCGACGCAGTGATGATGCATATCGTCGAAGGGCTGGTGGCGTATCGCGAAGACACCAGCATCGCGCCAATGCTGGCCCGTACGGTCGACATTTCGCCGGATGGCCTGCGCTACACCTTCACCTTGCGCGACGGGGTGCACTTTCAAAATGGCCAGTTGATGACGGCCAGGGAGGTGCAATGGACTTGGCGGCGCTACCTTGATCCCAAGACCCAGTGGCGCTGTCTGGCGGAGTTCGATGGCCGTGGCGCAGCCAGGATTGTCGATGTCTCCACCCCCGATGCGAAAACCGTGGTGTTCCAGCTAGACCAGGCCAACGGCTTGTTCCTGGCGGCGATGGCCCGCCCGGATTGTGCCGGCAGCGGCATCCTGCACCCGGACTCGGTGGCGGCTGATGGCAGTTGGCGCACACCGATCGGCACCGGCCCGTTCGCCCTGGGCAAATGGCAGAAGGGCCAGTACGTCGAGCTGGATCGCTTCAAGGCGTACACCCCGCGCACGGAGGCAGAGGCGGACGGTTACACCGGCAACAAGCAGGCATTTATCGACAAGGTGCGTTTCGAGGTGATCCCCGATTCGGCGTCGGCCAAGGCCGCCTTGCTGTCTGGTGGCGTGGACTTGCTGCCGGACGTGACGGCGATGGACGCTGCACAACTCAAGCAGGTCAACAACCTGGAGATTCAGGTCAGCCCGATCATGACCATCAGCGGCTTGTTGTTCCAGACCCGCGACCCGTTGCTCAAGGACGTGCGTATTCGGCGTGCGGTGGCGCTGTCCCTGGATTACGCGCAGATGGTTGCAGCATTGTCCGATGGCTTGTCGGTGGTGAACAACTCGGTGATTCCTACCGCCAGCCCCTATTACGACGCCGCTGCGCACCAGGGTTACACCTACAACCTCGACGAAGCGCGGCGCCTGTTGAAAGAGGCGGGTTATGGCGGCGAAAAAATCCGCATGCTGGTCAACAAGCGTTACCCGCAGATGTTCGATATGGGCTTGCTCAGCCAGGCCATGACCCAGGCGGCGGGGCTCAATATCGAGATGGAAACCCTGGAGTGGGGCACGCAACTGGAGCGCTACCAGACCGGCAGCTACCAGATGATGTCGTTCTCTTATTCGGGACGGTTCGACGCGGCGCAAAGCTACGAGTCGGTGATTGGCGACAAACAAAAGGAACCACGCAAAGTCTGGGACAACCCTGAGGCCCTGGCGATATTGCGTGAAGCCCAGCGTGAGTTGGACCCCGCCAAGCGCCGGCCCCTATTCGACAAGCTGCATGCCTTGATGCTCAAGGATGTGCCGATGGTGGTGATCTACAACGGTACAGCCATCGGCGCCATGAACAAGCGCATTGAAGGTTACCGCTCCTGGCCCGTTGCCAAGCCACGCCTGTGGGGCGTGAAGCTGGCCGACACTACCCACTGAGGCATACGGCTATGTTTCGATTCATATTGCACAGGCTCGGCATGGCGGTGCCGACCCTGTTGCTGATCTCGGTCATTGTGTTTGCCTTGATTCGCCTGATTCCCGGTGACCCTGCGCTGCTGATGCTCGGCGACATGGCCGACCCGAAAAGCCTGGCCGATATGCGTAGAAGCCTGGGGCTGGATCATTCAGTGGTGACTCAGTACCTGGTCTGGCTCAAGTCGGTGCTCAGTGGCGACCTTGGGGTTTCCATCAGCAGTCGCCAGCCTGTGCTGGAGTTGCTGGTCGAGCGTTTCAGCGTCAGCGCCACGGTGGTGCTGGTGGCGGTGTTACTGGCGACCCTGCTCGCGGTGCCGGTGGGCTTGCTCGCGGCCTGGAAGCAAAACAGCGCGATGGACCTGGGCCTGGTGGCGACTGCGACGTTGCTGTTGTCGGTGCCGAGTTTCTGGCTGGGGTTGCTGTTGCTGTATGTCTTCGGCATTCAGTTGGGTTGGTTGCCGGTGATCGGCTACGTCGGCTTCGCCAGCGACCCTGTGAAGGCGCTGACGTATGTGGTGCTGCCGATCATCACCTTGACCCTCGTGGAGTTCGGCGCCATAGCGCGGATGGCGCGGGCCAGCACCATTGAAGTGCTCCGCCTGGAGTACATCGCCCATGCGCGGGCCAAGGGCTTGTCCGAGCGTGCGGTGTTGTGGAAGCACGCTTTGCGCAATGCGTTTGCGCCGACCTGGACGCTGATCGGTCTGATCCTCGGCAATTTGCTCGGCGGTATCGCAGTCCTGGAGACGGTGTTCACCTTGCCGGGTATCGGCCGGTTGATGGTCGATGCGATTTTTTCCCGCGACTACCCGGTGCTGCAAGGCTGCCTGCTGCTGGTGACGTGCATCTACGTGGTGGTCAACCTGTTGGTGGATCTGCTGTATCCGTTGTTCGATCCAAGGGTGAAGCTATGAATCCCAAGACTCCTGCTTTGCCGACCGGGCTGGTTACTCCGCCTCGGCGGTCCTGGCGTTACCCGCCGCTGAATGCATTGATCGGCGGTACATTGCTCGCCGCCCTGGTATCGCTAGCTCTGCTGGGCGTGGTGTGGACTCCGTACGACCCACTCAAGCTGGACCTGTTGTCGCGCCTGCATGCGCCGAATGCAACGCACTGGCTAGGCACTGACGAATTCGGCCGCGACGTATTCAGCCGTTTGATCATTGGTGCGCGCACCAGTCTGTGGATCAGTCTGCTCTCGGTAAGCGTGGCGGTTATCTGCGGCACGGTGATCGGCATGCTCGCCGGCTATCTGCGCGGTTGGACCGATCGCGTGCTGATGATGCTCAACGATGCACTGCTGGCGTTCCCGGGCATTCTCATGGCGCTGGGCATCATGGCGATCGTCGGCGCCAGTCAGTACGGCATCGTGCTCGCGCTGGGCATCGCTTACACCCCCTCGGTGGTGCGAGTGGTGCGGGGCAGCGTGTTGTCGCTGCGGGAGCTGGAGTTTATCGAGGCGTCGCGAGTGATTGGCAACTCGGAGTTGTACACCATGTTCCGGCACATTACCCCGAACTGTCTGGCGCCGCTGTGCGTGCTCGCCACCAGCATGTTCGGCTGGGCCTTGCTCTCGGAGAGTGCGCTGAGCTTCCTTGGCCTTGGGGTGCCACCGCCCGCCGCCACCTGGGGCAGTATGCTTTCGGCCAGCCGTACCTACATTTCGACTGCGCCGTGGTTGGGTATCTTCCCGGGCATCTTTATCAGCCTGACGTTGTTGGCTATCAATCTGTTCGGCGATGCCTTGCGTGATCGTCTCGACCCGCGCATGAGGAAATGAGCATGAGCGCTCCGGTTACGTTACTGGCTGTTGAAAATCTACAGATTCGTGTCGGCGCGGACGGTCCGCTGGCCGTCGATGACTTCAGTTTCACCATGGCCCCCGGTGAAGTCGTCGCGTTGGTGGGCGAGTCGGGCAGCGGCAAGACCATGGCCGCCCGTGCTGCCATTGGCTTGCTGCCGGCGCCCATGCAGGTGTGTGGTGGTCGTATCCTCTTTCAGGGTGAGCCACTCGATAGCGGCAATGCCAAGGCAATGCGCAGCGTGCGCGGTGCACGGATCGGCATGGTCTTCCAGGAACCGATGGTTTCGCTCAACCCGGCCTTGACGATCGGCCGGCAGATGAGTGAGGCACTCAAGCTACACACCGCGCTCGACGCCGCGACCATCCGTCTGCGCTGTATCGCCATGCTGCAGCGCATCGGCATCAAGGACGCCGAGAAGTGCCTGGCGTCTTACCCGCACCAGTTCTCCGGCGGCATGCGCCAACGCATCATGCTCGCGTCGGTGATGTTGCTGCGCCCGGCACTGCTGATCGCCGATGAGCCGACCACCGCGCTGGATTGCCTGGCACAACTGGACGTGATCGAGCTGATGCTGGAGCTGACGCGCGAGCAAGGCACTGCGATCTTGTTTATCAGCCACGACCTGTCCCTGGTGGCGCGTTATGCCCACAAGGTGGTGGTGATGCGCTCGGGAAGGGCGGTGGAGCAAGGGCGGATCGAAGATATCCTGTTCGCACCAAAGGCCGAGTACACCCGGCAGTTGCTGGAAGCGCTGCCACGCCGTGGCGAGCTGGTGCCATTGCCATCGGCGGACCGCGCGCTGTTGCAGGTTCAGGATGTGTGCATCGAGCATCCCGGCCCGCGCAGTTTTTGGGGGCGCAGCGTGCCAAAGCGCGTGGTGCACTCGGTGAACCTGAGCATCGCTCCCGGCGAGACCCTGGCCCTGGTCGGTGGTAGCGGCTCGGGTAAGACGACCCTTGGCCGTGCGGTGGTCGGATTGGTCACGCCATGTGCCGGGTCGATCCTCTTCCAAGGCGTGGACATCCTCAAGGCCGCCAACCGCGCGCATCGCTTGCACTGCCAGATGATTTTCCAGGACCCGTATTCGTCCCTCGACCCACGCATGACCGTCGGCCAGATCATCGCCGAGCCGTTGCGCCATGAGCCAGGGCTGACACCTGCGCAAAAACGCCAACGGGTCACCGAGACCCTGGTCGACGTGGGCCTGCCTGAACAGTTCCGCGAGAGCTTTGCTCATCAACTCTCCGGTGGTCAACGCCAGCGCGTGGCGATTGGTCGGGCGCTGGTCAGGCGGCCCAAACTGGTGATCGCCGACGAGCCGATCTCGGCATTGGATATGACCATCCAGAAGCAGATCCTCGAACTGTTCGAGCGTCTGCAACGCCTATATGGGTTTGCCTGCCTGTTTATCTCCCACGATCTCTCGGCGGTGGAACGTATCGCCCATCGCGTGGCGGTGATGAATCAGGGCGAGGTGGTGGAGATGGGCTCGCGGGACATGATCTTCGACACCCCACAACACCCCTATACCCGTCGGCTGCTCGCGGCGGCCAGCCCCTTGGAGAAACGTGCGGATGGCAGTTATCGCCTCCGTGCCAGCGTGATTTAGCGACTGCTGCACCCCAGGCCACGGTTTGAACCCCGACCCTTCGTAAATCAGTGATTTGCGGAGCCGGCGAAGCCATGGCCGAAGAAAACAAAAACAAACCCACTCAACCTGTCTGCCAGGAACGTACACATGAATAACCGCATCACCAAAGTCGTTACCAGTGCTGGTGTCATGGGCGCCGGTTTCATGCCCCTGTTTGCCCAGGCTGACTTCGTCGCTGACAGCAAAGCTGCGCTTGAACTGAAAAACTATTACTTCAACCGCGACTACCGCGAATCCAGCGGGCAGAACAAACGGGCGGAGTGGGCACAGGGGTTTATCCTCAACGTTGAATCGGGTTTCACCGAAGGTACCGTCGGTTTGGGTCTCGACATGGTCGGCATGTTGGGGGTGAAACTCGATTCCAGCCCGGACAACTCAGGTACCGGGTTGCTGGCACGCTCGAGCGTGGCCGAGCCGGGCTCCCCCAGCTATGCCCGTCGCGCCCATGACAACTACGCCAAGCTTGGTATCACCGGCAAGGCGCGCCTGGCGCAGAGCGAGCTGCGCGTGGGCTACATGGTGCCGGACTTGCCAACCCTGCAACCGAACCTCAGCCGTCTTTTTCCACAGAGCTTCAGTGGTACGGCGCTGGTCTCCAAAGACATCGACAACCTGACGCTGAACGTGGGCCAACTGGACCAAGTCAAGCAACGTGACTCGACTCACTACGAGGACATGGGACTTACCAGCCAGTACGGTGCCTACAAAAGCAGCGCCAAAAGCGATGAATTCCGCTACGCCGGCGGCGAGTACAAACTGACGCCCAGCACCGTGGTCACCTACCAGTTCGCGCAGCTGGAGAGCCTGTACCAGCAGCACTACCTGGGTCTCAAAAACAGCTTCAAGTGGGGCCCTGGTACGTTCAAGACCGACATCCGTTACTTCAACGCCAACGAAGACGCCGCGGCGCTGGCCGGCAAAGTCGATAACCGTGCATTGAGTACCCGTGTGGGCTACGGCCTCTATGGCCACAGCCTGAGTGGTGGGTACCAGGCGCAGTACGGTTCGACACCGTTCACTTATGTCGACGGCACCAACACTTACCTGTTCACCGAATACCAACTGGCCAACTTCTCCCAGACCGGCGAACGGGTATGGCATGCCCGCTATGACTATGACTTCGCCACGCTGGGCATGCCGGGGCTGTTGTTTTCGACGCGTTATGCCCGGGGGGACAACGCCAGGGTCATCGGCTTCAACGGGGAAGGGCGTGAGTGGGAGCGTGATTTCAGCTTGGGCTATGTGGTGCAGAACGGCACTTTCAAGAACGTGTCGCTGCGTTGGCAGAACGCCAACGCCACCAGCAACTTCGCCCGCGACACCAATGAAAACCGAGTGATCCTGGGCTACACCCTGGCGCTCTGGTAGCGGTAACGACGCGCAGCAGGGTGAGCCTGTTGCGCGTCCAAGCAGTGTAATGAGGGGATAGATCAGATGACGAGTTTGCCGTTGCGGCGGGCAGCGCCCAGTCAACAACGCGTATCGGCGCGTGGCGTGAGTGATTTCATCGATGCGGTGAATGCCGCGGGCCTGGAGCTGCACAGTTTCATGCTGTATCGCGAAGGCGCGGTGGTGGCCGAAGCATTCTGGGCGCCTTACCGTGCCGACCGGCTCCACGTCCAGCACTCGGCGACCAAGAGCTGGGTGTCCATGGCCATCGGGTTGTTGGTCGACGATGGCGTGCTGTCGCTGGATGCCAAGGTCGTCGGTTTTTTTGCCGCCGATTGCCCGGCTCACATCAGCGAACACCTGGCGGCCATGACCGTGCGCGATTTGCTGACCATGCGTACCGGTCACCGGCAGGGCATCTCCGGGGGAGCCTGGCGCGGCCGCAGTGAAAGCTGGGTCAAATTGTTCCTTGATGAGCCGGTCGAAGACCCGCCAGGACAACGTTTCATCTACAGCAGCGCGTCGAGTTTCATGCTCTCGGCGATTGTCACGGTGGTCAGTGGCCAGACAGCCTTTGAACTGTGCAACGCACGTATCTTTCAACCCATGGGCATGGGCCGCATCGAGTGGGACCTCGCGCCCGGGGGCTATAACACCGGCGGTAATGGCTTGAGTTGCTGCACCGAGGATTTGCTCAAGCTCGGTGTGCTGCACTTGCAGCAAGGCCGCTGGGAAGGGCAGCAATTGCTGTCCAGCGAGTGGGTGGCCGAAGCCACGTGCGGGCATGTCGAGGATGTATGGATGGGGACCTTCGACGGCAAGCGCTACCTCGGGCGCGATGAATCAAGCGACGCCGGCATCACGCGGCGCGAGGGTTACGGTTATCAATGGTGGATGACCCTGCACGGTGGCTACTACGCCTCCGGGGTGTTTGGTCAGCAGTGCATTGTGCTGCCGAAGCAGAAGGCGGTGATTGCGTTTACGGCTGGGCTGCCTTTGGGCGAGCGGCGTTTGCACGGCCTGCTGTGGGAGCATCTGTTTCCTGCGCTGGACGTGTCGGCCGACAGCGGGGCCGATGAAGGGCTTGCCGCACTGTTGGCGCGCCAGCAACTGCCACCCCTGGCTGGCGCGTCGACCTCGCCGCGCCAAGCCGAGTTCAGCGGCACGTTCGAGATGGAGGCCAATGAAGACCAGGTCAGCCAGGTGCGCCTGGTGTTCGGCGCCGGCTACTGTGAGTTTTACCTCACGGATCCGCGTGGGACCCACTGCATTTGCGCCGGATTCGCCGACGCCATCGAAAGCCGCACCAGCATGACCGGCCACTACCTGCATCACCAGTACCAGGCGCCCATCACTCCAGTCGTGGCGCAGGCGGCCTGGATCGATGGGGTGTTGATCATGGCCTGGCAATTTGTCGAAACGGCGTTTTGTGATCGCGTCACCTGCCGGCTTGAGCACGGCACCTTGTCTGTAGACCGCAGCGTCAATGTCAACGCAGGCCCGTTGCAGCGCCCGACGCTGACCGGCCATCCGAGTAAAGCTCTGCAGGAGTCACTATGAACGATATTACCCATCCGACAGGTTCCGCACGTGGCGCGTTCTGGGCGCCGTTTACCCCGATGCGCCAGTTCTTGCAGCAACCGATGATGTTCACCAGCGCCGACGGTATGTACTACACCACCACCGATGGCCGGCGTGTACTCGATGCAATGGCAGGGTTGTGGTGCGTCAACGCCGGGCATGGCCAGCCCAGAATCGTCGAGGCCATTCGCGAAGCGGCGGGGCGCCTGGATTTCGTCTCGTCGTTCAAGATGAGTCACCCCCAGGCCCTGGAGATGGCCGAGCGCCTGATCGGCATCAGCCCGGCGGGCATGGAGCAGGTGTTCTTTACCAACTCGGGTTCCGAGGCGGTGGACACTGCGCTGAAGATCGCCCGGGCGTATCACCAGGCCCGGGGCGACAGCCGTCGCACCAAGTTTATCGGGCGGGCCAAGGGGTACCACGGCATGGGGTTCGGGGGCCTTTCGGTGTCGGGTATCGGCCGGCAGAAACGTGACTTTGGCCCGTTGCTGGGAGAGGTGTCACACCTGCCGCTGCCGTACGACGCGGGAATGCGTTTCAGCGTGGGGCAGCCGCAGCAGGGCGTGGCTTACGCCGAGGCACTGTCGCAACTGCTGGACATCCAGGACCCGGGCACCGTGGCCGCGGTCATCGTCGAGCCGGTAACCGGCTCCGGCGGCGTGTATCCACCGCCTCAGGGGTATTTGCAACGATTGCGCGAGATCTGCACCCGGCACGGCGTGCTGCTGATATTCGACGAAGTGATTACCGGCTTTGGTCGCGTCGGCGCCAGCTTTGCCGCCCAAGCGTTCGGCGTTACGCCGGACCTGATCACCACCGCCAAAGGCCTGACCAACGGCGCCGTGCCCATGGGGGGTGTGTTGGTCAGTGGTGCGGTGTATGACGCGTTCATGGCCGGGCCGGCGAACACCATCGAGCTGATGCACGGCTACACCTATTCGGCGCACCCGCTGGCGTGTGCGGCTGGGTTGGCGACCATCGAGGTGCATCGTGAATTGGGCATCAACCAACACGTCAATGCAGTCAGCGGCCTCTGGCAGTCTGCCGCGCTGACGCTGCAGGGCGTTGGTCCGGTGCTGGACGTTCGCGCCATCGGCTTGCTCTGTGCCGTGGAGCTGGAGCCGCGTCCCGGTGCCATCGGCGCGCGCGGCAGCGAAGTCGCACAGTGGTGCTTTGAGCATGGCGTACTGGTGCGCGGCTCGGGTGACACCATCGTGATCTCGCCGCCGTTGGTCATCAGCCCGCAAGAGATCGCCCAGGTGTTCGACACCTTGGCGCGTGCGTTGAGTCAGGTTGCCTGAGGGGAGTAGATCGCATGTCTGATTTGTTTGAGTTCTACATTGATGGCGACTGGGTCAAGCCGCACGGCGACACCGTCGAAACGGTGGTCGACCCGTCTACCGAGCAGGTGGTTGCGCGCATCATCCTGGGTGACGCCCATGATGTGGACCGCGCCGTCTGCGCGGCACGCCAGGCTTTCCCCGCGTTCGCCGCGAGTTCGCTTGAGTCGCGTATCGACCTGCTGCACAGCATTATCGAGGCCTACGAACGCCACAGCGAGGCTTTAATCGAAGCGGTCCACCTGGAGATGGGCGCACCACTTTCCCTGGCTCGCAATGCTCATGTGCCGGCGGGCCTGGGCCATCTGGTACAGGCGCTGCAAGTGCTGCGCGAGTACCGCTTCGAACGTCGCTTGGGCAATTCGCTGGTGGTGCGTGAGCCCATCGGCGTGAGTGCCCTGATCACGCCTTGGAACTGGCCGCTCAATCAACTCACCTGCAAGCTGGCGCCCGCCTTGGCGGTGGGCTGCACCGTGGTACTCAAGCCGAGCGAGCGCGCGCCATTGTCAGCCCATATCCTCGCCCAGGTACTCCATGAGGCCGGAGTACCCAAAGGCGTGTTCAACCTGGTCAACGGCGACGGCCCTGGCGTGGGCGCCGCACTGGCACGTCACGCTGATGTGGATATGGTTTCTTTCACCGGCTCGACTCGCGCCGGTATCGCGGTGGCCAAGGCAGCGGCCGATACGGTCAAGCGTGTGTCCCAGGAACTGGGCGGGAAATCCGCGAATATCCTGCTCGATGACGCCTACCTGCCTGACGCGGTGCGGCACGGCGTGTTGGGTTGTATCCGCAACAGTGGCCAATCATGTAATGCACCGACGCGCCTGCTGGTGCCCCGTGCGCAACAACAGGCGGTGATCGATATCGCCAGAGAAGTGCTGGCACAGGTGTGCTTCGACGACAGTAACCCGACCTCGGCGATCGGTCCGGTGGCGAACGCCCAGCAGTTCGAGCGGGTACAGGCCATGATCGCGCGGGCCATTGCCGAGGATTCGCGGTTGATCGCCGGAGGGCTGGGACGGCCACAAGGGATTGAACGCGGCTACTATGTGCAACCGACGATATTTGCCGACATCACGCCGGATAAGTGGGTGGCACGCGAAGAAATCTTCGGCCCGGTCCTGGTGATCATGCCGTATGACAGTGAGGCCGAGGCGATAGCCATCGCAAACGACAGCCCTTACGGCTTGTCGGGTTACGTCACCTCGGCAAGCCTGGAGCGCAGCCGCACGGTTGCCCGCCAACTGCGCACGGGCATGGTCCACCTCAACGGCGCACGGGCTGACCAGGCCGCGCCGTTTGGTGGCTATAAGCAGTCGGGTAATGGACGTGAATGGGGTGAGCTGGGGTTTGACGAGTACCTGGAGATCAAGTCGCTGTTCGGGTATGAGCGGTTACAAACTGTCGGCTCATTGCCGTAGCGTGGTATTGCGCAGATAGCGCGGGGTCCGGCGGATTGCTCGACATGCTCATCATCCGGCGATCAGCGCCGGCCAGGCTCGGGGCCTATCATTTAGTGATCCGTTACCGAGACTTGGCTTGGCTGTTGGAGCAATACGCGAACGTTGGGCGTTCCCCTTTATTGAGTCAGAACCGCAGTCAGAAAACGGTTTTCTTGAAGGGGCGAGCGGATACGCCCCGATAGAACGACAAAATGGCCAGCACCTGCACGACGACCGCGCCTGTCACGACGGCGACGATCGCGTGATTCGGATCGGTGAAGGCGGAGCGTACCAGGCCGAAAAAGGCCGGGGCGAAGGCGTAGGTGGCCTGACTGATCGCGACCATCAGGGCGATCACCTTGGCGGTTTGTTCACGGCTGAACTCGGTCTGGGCTATCAGTGGCGGCAAGGAGGTGGCATTGCCAATGCCCGAACCGATCAACACCACGGCTATCCAGGCCACTGTCGGGTGAAGGTCCAGGCCGAGAAGCATCAGCGTGCCCAGCATCTGGATGGCATAACCGAGGCAGGCCAGTTGTCGGCGGTTCATGCCTTGGATCATCAAGCGTGCGGCGACGTATCGCCCGCCCATCGCACTGGCAGTGGCCAGGCCCATGGCGAATGAGGCCTCATGCGCTCCCATGCGACCCACCAGGATCGAGTACAGGTGCGCGATCAAGCCGATCTGGGCGAACAGCCCCAAGGACATGCCGGCTGCCAGGGTGCGGAAACTTGCCGAGCTGAGGGTCTGCTTGGCGGTCCACGGCGTGGCGCTGGCGCTGATCGGCACGGGTTCCGGTTGGTCTGCATTGTCGGGATGTTGCCCCAGGCTTCGTGGGCTTTTGTTGAAGACCAGGAAAGCGAAGGCGCCTATGAGCAGCACCGCGACAATGCTGATCACCAGCGCCGCCATGGCAAAGCCGAAACGCTCGATCAGCAACACCCACAGCGGCGAAAAGATCACGCCACCCAGGCTGGCGCCGTTGTAGGCCTTGCCCAGGGACTTGGGTCTTTCCTTGACGTACCACGGCGCGATCAGGGTGTTGACGGCCGCGGCACCCAATGTCACCCAGCCAATACCCGAGCAGAGGGCGCCGCTATACAGCACCCATAATTGGTTGGCGTGAGCCCAGATGTTCACGCCGATGCCCAGGAGGACACTGCCCAGCAGGGTGATGACGGGTATCCCGAAGCGTGCGTAAAGGCGTGGCAGGTTGGCGATGACAAGCGTGCCGCTGAGAAAGTGCACGGTCACGGCAGCCGAGACCTGGGCGATCGGCCAACCCGTGCGCTCCATGACCGCTTGCATATAAATCGGCGGGCCATAGAAGCCGACCCCCCAACCGATCATCGCCAGGATGAACGTGCAGGCCAGTACGGTTTTGCCAAAAAAGCGGGTGTGTGTCATCGCCATCTCCTCCAGGGTGGCTCACAGACTATGGGATCGACAGGTTCCTCAATTCGAGGTGCGTCGAACTATGGATGTCGAGCGATTGCTTCCTGGATTTGGTTTTCGCGTCACTCCGGGACGCTGCTGCCGGCGGGTACGATGCACAGGCAGTTCAACTCACAGCCCTGGAGCATCCGCTACATTGAATGGAGCTGAGCTTCAATCGCTTCCTTGTCGATAATCGACCAGACCTCACGGATCCTGCCGTCCTCGAACGCGTAGAAGACGTTTTCCGTGAAGGCGATCCGTGCTCCATTAACAGCAAGCCCCAGGAACTCCCCAACCGGCGTGCAATTGAAGGCCAGGCGAGCCGCCAGCTTGGGTGGGTCGATCACCAGAAATTCGACTTCAAAGCGCAAGTCGGGAATGTCCCGATAGTTCGCTTCCAGCATGCTTTGATAGCCATGCAATCCTAATCGTCTCGCGTTGTGAACCACCTCCTGGTGCACAAAAAGGCCCAGATTTTCCCAATCCTGTGCATTCAGGCAGGCAATGTAGTCGTTATAAATATCTGCAAGATTCGAGGTCATGGGGACTGATCTCCGCTACGTTTCTGTTCAAAAAAGCATAGTCATGCTGCAGCTTCGGCCTGCTCGTCGTGACGTCGGCAGCTCCATTGAGTGTGCCAGCGACATATCGAAAAATAATGGCGTCGATCTGTCGATTTCGGCCAATGCCATTCGATTAACCCATAGAGCCGCCACACGGACGGCCTAATCCATTCACTCTCAGGAGATCAGAGCATGCGATTTATGGTGATCGTCAAAGCCAGTCCGGAATCGGAAGCCGGAGAAATGCCTAGCGAGGAACTGCTGGCCGCCATGGGTGCCTACAACGAAGAACTGGTCAAGGCCGGGGTGATGCTCGCTGGTGAAGGCCTGCACCCCAGCGCCGAGGGCGTGCGCGTGCAGTTTTCCGGCAAGGACCGGACGGTGATCGATGGGCCCTTTGCTGAAACCAAGGAGTTGATCGCCGGTTTCTGGATCTTCAAGGTCCAGTCATTGCAGGAGGCCATCGACTGGGTCAAGCGCTGCCCCAACCCGATGGTCAGCGACAGTGAAATCGAGATCCGCCAGATCTTCGAGCTCGAGGAGTTCGGCGAGTCCTTAACCCCTGAGTTGCGCGAGCAGGAAGAACGCTTGCGGGTGCAGATGTCTGGCCAATCCTGAAACCGACTACAGGAGACCCTACCATGAGAATCATTCCTTACCTGACCTTCAACGGTAACTGCAAGCAAGCCTTCGCTTTGTATAAAGAGGTACTGGGCGGCGATCTGTTTTCCATGTCTTTTGCCGAGGCCCCCGAGGAAACCGGGATGCCCAAGGACCCCAACCTGATCATGCACGCTTGCCTGACCGTCGGCGCCTTCAGCCTGATGGCCTCCGATTGCCCGCCAGGCCAGCCGTTTCGCAAGCCGCAAGGCGTGTCGGTCTCCCTCAATGTCGACAGTGTGGAGGAGGCCGAGCGGCTGTTTAAAGGCTTGAGTGCAGGTGGCAGCGTGTACATGCCCTTGGAGAAGACCTTTTGGGCGGAACGCTTTGCCATGTTCGAAGACCGTTTCGGGATTGCCTGGATGGTCAATTGCGAGGGGGAAAAATAAGTCGAGCGCAGCCCATGGATGGACGACCCGGGTGAACCTTGCGCCAATACTGCGTTCACTTATTGAGGTGCCGTTTTAAGTGGTCCTGTGGGAGCGAGCTTGCTCGCTCCCACAGGGGCCAGTCTGAATCTGGCGGCCGCCCTCCAGTGCCGATAAGGACTTCGCATGCATCCAACCTCGTCCACATTTCCCTTGGGCTCCGCCGTCGAACGCGAACTCAGTCCGCGTGCGGTCAGTACGGGAATCGTCCTCGGTATTCTGCTGACGCCTTCCAATGTCTATGCCGGGTTGAAGATCGGCTGGTCGTTCAATATGTCGATCATCGCCTTGCTGGTTGGCTATGGCATCTGGCAAGGCTTGGCGAGTCGATCGGTGGGGCGACTGCCCTGGACGCTGCACGAAAGCAATATCAACCAGACCGTGGCCTCTGCCGCTGCGTCGATCATTTCCGGTGGGTTGGTCGCTCCTATCCCGGCCTATACCTTGCTGACTGGCCAGCAGTTGGACGCCATCCCCATGGTGGCCTGGGTCTTTTCGGTGAGCTTCCTGGGGATCTGGATTGCCTGGTACTTGCGCCCGTCACTGCTCAATGACAAGGCGCTGAAATTTCCCGAGGGCATGGCGACCCTGGAAACCCTGCTGCATATCTATAACCACGGCCACGAAGCCGCGACGCGCTTGAAGGTGCTGCTCAGCGCCGCGTTACTGTCCGGGTTGGTCAAGGCGGTCGACACCTTTATGTGGGCCATCCCGCGCTGGTCTCCGAGTGCCCAACTGGAGCGCCTGACGTTTACCGCCGACCCTTCGCTGTTGTTAGTGGGGTTCGGCGGGATCATCGGTATTCGCGTGGGCCTGACCCTGCTGCTCGGTGCCTTGCTGGCGTGGGGCGGGTTGGCGCCGTGGCTGCTGGGGCAGGGCCTGGTGCGGTTGCCGCATGGCAGCAGTGGCCCGCAGTTCGCGGCGCTGGTGGAGTGGTTGCTCTGGCCGGGGGTGAGCCTGATGGTCTGCTCGACCCTGGCCTCGTTGGCGATTCGCTTGTGGGCATTGCACCGGTCCACCAAGGCGGGCGGCGGGGCGATCTGGACGATCCCCAAGCCTGGGCCTGCCGTCGGTTTCATGCTGTCGATCATCCTGGTGGTGAGCCTGCAAGTGCTGTTGTTCGGCATCAATCCGTGGATGGCCTTGTTGACCATCCCCTTGGCGATCTGCCTGGCGGCGGTGGCCGCCCGGGTGGTGGGCGCCACAGGCATTCCGCCGATCGGGGCCATCGGCCAATTGTCCCAACTGAGTTTCGGCATCGTCGCCCCGGGGCAGGTGCCGATCAATCTGATGAGCGCCAACACCGCCGGTGGTTCGGCCGGGCAGTGCACCGACCTGATGAACGACTTCAAGGTCGGCCGGGCGATCGGCGCCACGCCGCGCAAACAACTGATCGCCCAGACCCTCGGTATTTTCGTCGGTAGCATTGTCGGGGTGTTGGCCTACCTGGCCCTGATCCCGGACCCGCCAACCATGCTGCTCACCGAAGAGTGGCCGGCCCCGGCGGTTGCCACCTGGAAGGCCGTGGCGCAAACCCTGACCCTGGGTCTGGATTCGTTGTCAGCGAGCATTCGCTGGGCGATTTTCATCGGCGGCCTGGTCGGCTTGTTGTTGGGGATCCTCGACAGCCTGCTGCCGGCGCATCGGGCCCGCTACTTGCCAAGCACGGCGGCCTTGGGCCTGGCCTTTGTCTTGCCGGCCTCGGTGTCGCTGATGATGGCCCTTGGTGCGGTGCTGACGTGGCTGGCGAGCTGTCGCTGGCCGAGCCTCACGGAACGCTTCGCCATCACCGCGGCGGCAGGGTTGATTGCCGGGGAGAGCATTACCGGGGTGGGGGCGTCGTTGTGGCAGATGCTTACCAACGGCTCGTAGGTGCGACGTGCCCCCTTCAACTGCTAAGGCTGGCCCGTGGTCTTGGTGGAGACAATTTTGCCGTAATTTTCTGCTGGCGGCGTCTCGACGACCAACATACGTCCTTTGCGACACTTGAACTTCACCCCTTTGCGCGGCGCCATGACTTTGGCCGTCTCCATGCACATTGCCTTGGAAGCAAAGGTTGGCCCTGGTTGTCGTTCCTCGACACAGCCTTCGAAGCCACTGCAGATCGTCATCACAACAAAATAAACAGTCATCATCTCGGTGTCGCTCCATTGAGAGATGCGATTAATTACTTCCTGTAGTCCAGGTCGGTGGCCTAAACGTTTTGCGGGGGTTGCCTGCGGATGATGAGCTTCGATTTGAACCCCCAGCAATGGCACAGGGGTACCGTGCGTCGGGAAACCGTCACTGTATTAATTTATTTTTATTTCGTTGAATTTTGTGCCAATAAGTTGGCGTCATCCGGGGTGAATTGGACGTGCTCGAGGTGGCTTGGGATGGCCTTCACCGGGCGGTGAAATGGCGCAGAGAAACGAAAACCTGTGGGAGCGAGCTTGCTCGCGAAGGCATTGGGTCAGCCAACATCAATGTTGAATGGCACACCGCTTTCGCGAGCGAGCTCGCTCCCACAGGCTTTCTCTTGGTTGGCTGGTATTGTGCCGTCGGCCTGTTTTATGAGGACCTGGCAGTGCCCGTTTGGACAAGCTTGGCCTCGAGCCATTCCTTCAGCGCCAGCGTGGCGGAGGAGGCGAATTTCGCCGAGGGCCGGATAAGGTAGATCCCTCCTTTGGCCCCCAACTCCCAGTCCGGTAATACCCTGACCAGTTCTTTGTTTGCCAACGCACGGCTGAACAGCCACTCCCCCGCACCCAGGATGCCGGTACCTGCAATGGCCGCGCTCAAAAGCGCTTCACTGTCGTTGGACACCAGGGAGCCTTGAGGGCGTACGGTCACTTGTTCACTGGCACTGATCAGCTTCCATTCAGGATAAGACGCCAGCCCCGTGAACCCCAGGCAGTTATGATGGGTCAGCTCCGTGGGTGATGCTGGCCAGCCATATCGTTCGATATAACCAGGAGACGCGCAAAGAATGCGCCGATGATCGCCGAGGCGCTTGGCAATCAGGCGGCTATCGTTGAGTTCCCCCAGGCGTATCGCCACATCGAAGCCTTCGGCGATCACATCAACCAAGCGCTCGCTGTAGTTCACGGTGAGCGTCAAATGTGGATGGGCCGCCAGGAACTCCGGCAGTATCGGCGCCAACCAGAGCCTGCCCAGGGCGGCCGGCACCGCCAGCCGCAGATTGCCGCGCACCTCGGCAGCCCCTGACGCTGCCTCTTGTTCTGCTTCATCCATCAACTCGGTTGCCAACCGCAGGCGCTTGACCAGAAGGGTTCCTGCCTCTGTCAGGCGGATATGGCGGGTGCTGCGTTCTAGCAGCCTGACCCCCAGCCGGGCTTCCAGCGCCGCGAGGCGCTTGGAAATGATCGTGGGGTGGCGCTGCAAAAGCCGAGCGGCCGCCACAAATGAACCTTGCGATTCGAGCGCGAGCAACGCGGCAAATTCGTCTGTGTGGCGGCTATCCAGTGTGATCACGTGTCCACGGCCTCCAGGCTTCTCAAGGACATCTCAGGGAGTGAGCAGGAGAGTACCTGAAGCGCGGCCGCTTTCCAGGTCCGCGTGGGCTTGTGCGGCGTTCTCCAGCGGGTAGGTTTTCCAGACGGCGGGTTCGATGATCCCGGCCTGGAGTGCAGCCAGGACGTCATTGGCGCGCGCCTGATACTCCTCGACGCTGCTGGTGTGGGCGGCAATCGAAGGGCGGGTGAGGAACAGCGAACCCTTGGCATTCAGCAGGCCCACTTCGACCGCTTGTGGCGCGCCTGACGACGCGCCGAAAGACACCATCAGCCCGCGCGGGCGCAGGCAATCGAGCGATGCCGCGAACGAGAGACGTCCAATCGGGTCGTAAACCACATCGGCCTTCCTGCCGTCGGTGATTCGAGCCACCTCCTGCGCCAGTGTCTGTGCATCGAAAACCAGGACATCATCGCAGCCCAGTGCACGTGCCTTCTCGACGCTTTGCGCACGAGAGACGACACCGATCACGAAAGCGCCCAGGTGCTTGGCCCACTTGGCCATGATGGCGCCCACACCGCCGGCGACGCCATACAACACCATGACCGTTCCCGGCCCCACCGGATAAGTGCTCTTGAGCAGGTACTGGGCCGTGATGCCCTTGAACAGAACGGCGGCGGCATCCTGGAAACTGATCGAGTCGGGAAGGGGCACCAGTTTCCCGGCCGGAACCAATCGACCACTTGCGTAGGCACCCAACGGGCCGGTGGCATAAGCCACGCGATCACCCACTTTGACTTGAGTGACATCCGGCCCCACGGCAGCGACCACCCCGGCCCCCTCCAGACCCAACCCCGACGGCAGGGCGACGGGAACCGCGCCGTTGCGCTGGCTGACGTCGAGGTAGTTGATACCAATGGCATGCTGCTCGACCCACACTTCACCGAGGCCGGGCGCAGCATGATCGTTTTGTCGGACCTCTAGAACGTCCGGTCCACCTGTGGATGAAAAACCAACGACAGTGACCATCTCAGCGACTCCTCAGGGTTTGAAATAGATGTCACTGGAGGATGATTGCAGATCAGTGCATGGACAATACCTTGGATATGCATGGCATAGCTGCACCTTATGCAGCAATCCGCTTGCTCGAATCCGTGGTTGGGCTGACCCTGTCTTTGCTTGGATTCCTGTAGTTTTTTATCACCTGCATCGCACTTTTACCCACAAAGGACTTGGTGGCAGCAGAACCGACTATTCTTTCGGAACACTGCCTTCTTGGCAAAAAGGGACGTCATGCCAGACATCGATCGCACCACCGGCCCCACACACGGCATTACATGCGTCGATCGAACCTGTTCGATTGGGCCCAGGTTTCCAGGATCCTCGTTACTCCGGATGGCTTTAATGACGGTGTCCTGCCTTTTCACGGCAACTTCCGCATACAGCCAGGACCTGTCAACCGTAGCGGGACTCGAAAACACCACGGTCACGGTGATGCAAGCGCAGGAGGTCGTTGCCAGGGCCACCCTTGGCGCCGCGCGCTGGAGCGGCCCTGTGTCCGGCCCGCAAGCCCAGCGGGGCAAGAGCATCGTGCTTGTCGCAGAAGATTTGCGTAACGGAGGCATTGTCGGTGTCGCGCAGGGTGCCCGGGAGGCCGCCAATGCGTTGGGCTGGACGCTGAAGATATTCGATGGTGCCGGCTCATCGGCCGGGCGCGCCAAAGCCTTTGCCGATGCCCTGGCCGCGAAGCCTGACGGCCTTATCCTGTGCGGCTCCGACGCTCTTGAGAACAAGGCCGCGCTGCTGCACTTCGCCAACAAGGAGATACCGGTGGTTGGCTGGCACGCCGGGGCACGCCCGGGGCCGATTGACGGCACGCCGGTGGCCATGAATGTCACGACTGACCCGCTTGACGTGGCGCGTCTCACGGCCATGGCGGCAGTGGCGCAATCAAATGGACGCGCCGGCGTGGTCATCCTGACCGACTCCAAGTACAGCATTGCCATGGCGAAAGCCAAGGCCATGGAAGACGTCATTCGGGCCTGTCGTGAATGTACGTTGCTGGAGGTGCGCGATGTGGCGATCTCCGAAAGTGGTGAGAGGATGCCGGCGGTGACCAAGGAATTGCTTCAGCACTATGGCAAACGCTGGACCCATGCGTTGGCTATCAACGACATCTATTTTGACTATTCGATTGCCTCGCTGACCGCCGCCGCCATACCCAGTGACGGCATCAGTCTGTTGTCTGCCGGTGACGGCAGCGCTTCGGCTTTCCTGCGCATACAGGCAAAAACCTACCAGACCGTGACGGTGGCCGAGCCGCTCAACCAGCATGGCTGGCAAGTGATGGATGAGTTGAACCGGCTGTTTGCAGGTCAGCCAGTGAGCGGCTTCGTCGCGCCGATTCACTTGGTCAATAACGACAATATCGCCTTCGATGGCGGGAAAAAATTCCAGTACGATCCTGACAATGGCTATCGAGACATCTATCGCCACCAATGGAATCCCTGATGTTGGACGTGACTTCCCGGCTTGGACGCCAGCTATTGCCCCAATCGCTGCGCGCACAATTCACCCTGGCGTTCCTGACGCTGGCGCTGCTGATCCTGGCAGGTGGTGCTACAGCGGTCTACGCGCTGCGCACCTCGAACAGCGCGACTCGACAACTGACGGATGAACGACTGGTCCGCATGCAAAATGGCCAAGACATGGTGCAGCGCACCTTGCTGATCGAACGCCAGACTGACCAGCTTCTGACAACCCGTTCCTCCGACATCCTGCGTTCAAGCTATGCAGCGACCGTCGAACAGCTTGAAGCCCTCGATCAACTGGTGCAGCAACTGACTGCCGCAAACAGTGGCGTGGCGATACTCGACATGCATCAGTCGAGTCAGATGTTCCGCAATACCGCCAACATCGTGGCGCAACTGCGAGAAAGCCTGCTGCAAACCGAGGTCACCTTCGAGCAGGCCCTGGCGGATCACACTGCTCGATTAACGGCGGCCCAGACCCGGGCCAGCCTGGAGTTGGCGGTGCTGCTTTTCGATCTGCCGCAGGCCGTTGACAGTGAGGCCGTGCAACGGCTGCGGGCCCGATATGAGCGCCTGCCACGCACCGTCGGCGCGTTATCCGACGCTGAGGTGCAGATTCCGGATCTCTTCTCCCTGCGCCAGACGCTCATCAATCAACACAACGTCCTGCAGCGTTTCAACGAGCAACTCAAGAATGAGGCCGGGGTCCTGGTCGCGGTGGCCCGTACGCAATCGAATGCCTACACCCAAGACTATCGCGAAGCGGTACAGCGTCTGGTTGAGGCCTCGAATCGCAGCCAGCGATGGGTGCTGATCATGTTGGGCGCCAGCCTGGTATTCGCCTGGTTCGTGACCCGGGTTTTCATGGGGCGTCATGTGCTCGTGCGCCTGAATGAAATAAGCCGGCAATTGCGTCAGGAACACACGGACAAAACGCATTTGATGATGGCCGACCATGGGAAGGACGAGATCGGCAACATGGCGCGGGCGGTGAATCAATTTCTCGAAGACCGACTTCAACTGGAGAAAAGAACGGCCCAACTGAGTATCGCCACACAACGGCTCGCCGTGCAAAACGATCGATTGGAGCAGGAGGCCATCGTTCGTGCCGGACAAGGTCATGTCCTGGAACTGATCGCCAGGAGCACCGAGCTTGCAGAGGTGCTTGATAGCCTGGCGCACCTGGTTGAGTCCCAACTGGAGGGCATGAAGGTCTCCATCCTGCTGCTGGATGAGGAGGGCAAACACTTGCTGCACGGGACTGCACCCAGTTTGCCGAAAGCCTATAGCGAGCTCATCGACGGAATTGAAATCGGTCCGGACGTCGGTTCATGTGGTACCTCGGCGTATCGACGAGAGCCGGTCATTGTCACGGACATCGAGCAGGATCCACTGTGGGAAGCGTACCGTTCACTGGTGGCGCCCTATGGGTTTCGCGCCTGCTGGTCGACGCCGATCCTGTCCCATGAGCGAAAGGTCTTGGGTACGTTTGCCTTGTATGCCAACACCGTGCGCAGCCCCAGCGCGGCCGAGACGCAACTGATCGACATGGCCACACCGCTTGCCGGCATTGCGATAGAACGCCAACTGACCGAAAAGCGCATTCGCTTTATGGGCGACCATGACGCCCTGACCGGGCTGCCGAATCGCACGCTGCTCGAAGACCGCCTCAAGCAGGCGATGCTATATGCCCAGCGCTACAACCGGCTGGTGACAGTGGTGTTTCTCGACCTGGACAAATTCAAACTGGTGAATGACAGCCTTGGGCACAGTGCCGGGGACGAACTGCTGAAAACCGTCGCCCAGCGCATGCTGGGATGTGTACGGCGTACCGACACCGTGGTGCGACTGGGTGGCGACGAGTTTGTGATCATCCTGTTCGACCAGCCCTCGGACCTGGACGGCGTGACGCCCGTCCTGCACAAGATCCAGGAAGCCATCCTGCGGCCGATTCAACTCAGCGGCCATACGCTCCACGTCACCTGCAGCATGGGGTTGGCCACGTACCCTACCGATGGCACAGACACCGACACGTTGCTCAGCAATGCGGACGCCGCCATGTACCGTGCCAAGGAGCTGGGGCGCAACAGCTTCCAGTTCTATACGAGCGAGATGAATAACAAGGTCCAGGGCAAGCTCGTCATGCAAGACGGGCTGCGAAGCGCACTCAACAATGATGAGTTCCTGCTGTTGTACCAGCCACAAGTGGATTTGCAGTCAGGCCAGATCATCGGCGTGGAGGCATTGATCCGCTGGCAGCATCCCGAGCTCGGTATGGTCTCTCCCATCAAATTCATTCCCCAGGCCGAAGAGACCGGGCTGATCGTGCCCATCGGCGACTGGGTGATTCATAGCGCCTGCAGACAGAACAAGGCGTGGCAGGATGCCGGCTGGCCGCCGATCACCATGTCGGTGAACATCTCGGCTCGCCAGTTCATCGAAAGGGACCTGATCGACCGGGTGATGCATGCCTTGCAGGAATCCGGACTGGACCCGATGTACCTTGAGCTGGAGCTGACCGAAAGCCTGATCATGCAAGACCTTCAGCAAGCCATCAGCAAAATGAAGGCCCTGCAAGCCATGGGGATCAGCCTTTCGATCGACGACTTCGGCACCGGCTACTCCAGCCTCGCCGCATTGAAAAGCTTCCCGATCGCGAGGCTCAAGATCGATCAGTCTTTCGTGCGTGATCTGCCCGACAACGAGAACGACAAAGCCATCGCCACCGCCGTGATTTCGTTGGGGCACAAGCTGAATCTCAAGGTCATTGCCGAAGGGGTCGAAACCGAGGAGCAGCAAACCTTCTTGCGTGATAACGGCTGCGATGAAATCCAGGGGTATTTTTTCAGCAAGGCGGTCAGCGCGCAGGAGATCGGTCTGTTGTTGCGTATGCCCCGCCTGCCTCACGCGAGCCGTATTGCGAGCCCTGGTACGCCCAGGCAAAACAAACGTGATGTAAAACGCCCGAGCGGTCCAGTGTCTGGGCATTGATGATGCAGTTGGCTGCTGGGCTCGGCCAAGTGCATGGGTCGACCAGGCTGCGCATGAGCGCGACCCTCGCCTGGAATCAGGCGCGAACACCCACACGGGGGTGCAGGTGTTCGGCGTTATCCGGCCTCAGAACTGTTCGGGTTGCAGTTGCAGCAGTGACGGGCTGCCGGCGCGGATGCTTTGTTCCAGGCTGAGGATCCGCGGCAGCAGACGGCTGAAGTAGAAGCGCGCGGTGCCCAGCTTGGCGCCATAGAACGTAGGGTCTGTGGCGTGTTGGTGTTCGGCTGTCTGGGCCATGCGTGCCCACATGTACGCGTAAGCGACATAGCCGAACAGCTGCAGGTACTCGACGCACGCGCTGCCGATGGCGTGGGGATCGAGGCTGGCCTGTTGCTGCAGCCAGTCGCTGAGGTTTTCCAGGCGTTGCACGGCGTCCAGCAATTCAGCGGCATAGGCGGCGCCGGGCAGGTAAGCGAAGTCACGGATCTGAGTGGTGAACAGGCGCAGGGCCACGCCGCCATTGCCCACTACTTTGCGCCCCAGCAGGTCGAGTGCCTGGATGCCGTTGGTGCCTTCATAGATTTGCGCGATGCGCACGTCGCGTACCAGTTGTTCCTGGCCCCATTCGCGGATGTAGCCGTGGCCGCCGAATACCTGTTGGCCATGGACGCAACTGTCCAGGCCGGTGTCGGTGAAGAAGGCCTTGGCCACTGGCGTCAGCAGGGCCACCAGGGCTTCGGCATCAAGCCGCTCCTGGGGATGGTCGCAGAACTTGGCCAGGTCCAGCTGCTGGCCGACGTAGCAGGCGAAGGCCCGGCCGCCTTCGGTCATGGCCTTCATGCTGAGCAGCATGCGTCGCACGTCGGGATGGACGATGATCGGGTCGGCGATCTTGTCCTTGGCCTGGGCGCCTGCGGGGGACCGGCTCTGGATACGCTCCTGGGCATAACGGCGGGCGTTCTGGTACGAGGCTTCGGCGCAGCCAATGCCCTGGATGCCAATGGACAGCCGCTCGTAGTTCATCATGGTGAACATCGCCGCCAACCCCTTGTTGGCCTCGCCGATCAGCCAGCCACTGGCACCGTCGAAATTCATCACGCATGTGGCCGAGGCCTTGATGCCCATCTTGTGTTCGATCGAACCGCAGCTGACGGCGTTGGCTTTCCCGAGCGTACCCTGCGCATCAACGCGGATTTTCGGCACCAGGAACAGCGAGATGCCCTTGGGGCCGGCGGGCGCATCCGGCAGCTTGGCCAGCACCAGGTGAATGATGTTTTCCGTCAGGTCCTGCTCGCCGCCGGTGATGAAAATCTTGCTGCCGGTGATCCGGTAGCTGCCATCCGCCTGGGGTTCGGCACGGGTGCGAATGATGCCCAGGTCGGTGCCGGCATGGGCTTCGGTCAGGCACATCGAGCCGGCCCAGCGCCCCTCGTACATCGGTGGCAAGTACAGGGCCTTGAGTGCTTCGCTGGCGTGGGCGTCGATGGCCAGGCAGGCGCCGGAACTCAGCGCCGAGTACAGGGCAAAGCTGGAGTTGGCGGCGTAGAGCATTTCTTCGAACTGTACGGCGAGCATCTTTGGCATCCCCATGCCGCCGTAGGCCGGGTTGCCGCTCAGGCCAACCCAGCCGCCGTCGATGTAGGTCGAGTACGCTGCCTTGAAACCGTTCGGCGTGCTGACCTGGCCGTCGTGCCACTGGGCACCTTCCTCATCGCCGCTGCGGTTGAGTGGAAAGATCAGGTGATGGGTGACCTTGGCGGCTTCTTCGAGAATCGCATCGGCGGTGGCGGCGTCGACGGTATTCGCCAGCGCGGGCAGGCGGGCCCAGAGGTTCGGTGCGTTGAAGACTTCATGCAGGACAAAACGCATGTCGCGCAACGGGGCGTTGAATTCGGGCATTGCAATGAACCTCATGCAAGGAAAGGAGGTGGAGTGGCGCAGTCGCGCGGTTCACGGACCACGATCCCAGGCACCGCTGACGCGCGGGTGCTCGCTTGCCCACGAGACGGCCAGTGAGAAGCCGGGCTTGTCAGCGATGCCTGGGTTTTTTCAGCGGTCGGGCTAGAGATTCTTCGCCATGTCGCGCAATACGAACTTCTGGATCTTGCCGGTGGAAGTCTTGGGCAGTTGGGTGAAGACCACCGTGCGTGGCACCTTGAAACCTGCCAGGTGCTCGCGACAGAAGCTGATGATCTCGGCTTCGCGCACGTCTGTATGGTCGGATTTCAGGGTGATGAAGGCACAGGGTGTTTCACCCCATTTTTCGTCAGGACGGGCCACCACGGCCGCTTCCAGCACTGCCGGGTGCCGATAGAGCACGCCTTCCAGTTCGATGGTGGAGATGTTCTCGCCACCGGAAATGATGATGTCCTTGAGCCGGTCGCGGATTTCCACGTAGCCATCGGCATGGGTCACGGCCAAGTCGCCGGTGTGGAACCAGCCGCCTTCAAAGGCTTCGGCGGTGGCGCTGGGGTTCTTGAGGTAGCCCTTCATCACGGTGTTGCCGCGCATGAAGATCTCGCCGATGGTCTGGCCGTCATGTGGGGTTGGTTCGAGCGTCCTTGGATCGGCGACCATCAGCCCTTCCAGGGTCGGGTAGCGTACACCTTGGCGAGCCTTGATCTGGGCTCGCTGCTCCAGTGGCAGCTCATCCCAGGCCGCGTGCCAGGCGCATAGGGTCACCGGCCCGTAGACCTCGGTCAGGCCGTAGACGTGGGTGACCTTGATGCCCATTTCCTCGACGGCGCCAATCACCTTGGCCGGTGGCGCCGCTCCTGCAACCATGGCACTGACCGGATGGTCGATCGCGGCCTTGGCCGAGTCGGGCATGTTCACCAGGGCATTGAGCACAATGGGCGCACCGCAAAGGTGGGTGATCTGATGTTCGCGAATCAGATTGAGGATTTTTTGCGGGTCGACCCGGCGCAGGAACACATGGACGCCGGCCAGGGCGGTCACGGTCCAGGGATAGCACCAACCGTTGCAGTGGAACATCGGCAAGGTCCAGAGGTACACCGGATGATTGCCCATGGCCCATGTCATTTGGTTGCCGAGGGAGTTGAGGTAGGCGCCGCGGTGGTGATAGACCACGCCTTTGGGGTTGCCCGTGGTGCCAGAGGTGTAGTTCAGGGATATGGCCTGCCATTCATCGTCTGGCCACTGCCAGGCGAAGTCCGGGTCGCCCTCGGCAAGAAACGCCTCGTAGTCCAGTTCACTGACCGCCTGGCCTTCGCCATATTCCGGATCGTCGAGGTCGATCACCAGGGGCGGATGGTCGAGCATGCCGATGGCCGCTTGCACCACGTCATGGAACTCACGGTCGGCGATCAATACCTTGGCTTCGCCGTGAGCCAGCATGAAGGCGATGGCCTCGGCATCCAGGCGTACGTTGAGGGCATTGAGCACCGCTCCGATCATCGGCACACCGAAGTGCGCTTCAAGCATGGCCGGAATGTTCGGCAGCATGACCGCCACCGTGTCGTTTTTACCGATGCCGCGACCGGCCAGGGCTGAGGCCAGGCGCCGGCAGCGGCGGTAAGTGTCGGCCCAGGTGCGCCGGATCGAGCCGTGGATCACGGCTGGATAATCGGGATAGACGCTTGCGGTGCGCTCGATGAAGCTCAGGGGGGTAAGGGCGGTGTGGTTGACGCCGGTTGGCGCAAGACCTTGCTCGTAGATGGACATGGCTGGGGTACCCGGTGGCTGATTATTAGCTCTATTGGCCGAGGTTCTCGGGGGGGCACGGGCTGCCGGTGCTAGCCCAATCGCAGTGCGATTGTCGACAGACGCGTTCACCACAGAAAAGCTCGGTGACTTATCCGGGGGAATTTATATACTGTTTGCCGATTGATATGGAAGTACTACCTGAGTTGTATAGTAAATGTACTATATGTTGCTCGCCCTATTTTCACGACAGGTTTCCTGATGATCTCCACCACCGTTCGCTTGCACGGCTGGTTGCGCCTGCAACGTGAAGGCATGGCCCTGGCGGCTTGTGCCGATGCCCTGTGCCGGGCCTTGCAGGATTGTGCGCAAATCCGCCGGGCGATCTACCTGAGCTGGCATGCGCCAAGTGGCATCTATCGGCATGAAGGCCGTGCCCGGCATTTGCCGCCGGGCTTTGGTGAAGCTTTGCAAAGCAGTGACCGGGCTCTTTTCCAGCGCTTGCAGGACGAGGAGCGGCTGGAACTGGCGCAGGTGCGTCAGCTCGATTGCTGGCTGGCCGGTCGTCTGCGCCGCGCGGCCCTCGAGCATGGTCAGGTCCTGGCGTTGGCCCTGCAGCCGGGGCAGCAAGGCTTGCTGCTGGTTGAGCTACAGCCCGAAGTGGGGCAGGACTGGCTGGTGGCGGTGCACGAATTACTGAGTCTGCTATTGGCCAGCGTCAGCGGCCAGTTGCGCGATTCGCCGCTGCTCGGCCATGACCCGCAGCCAAGTGCATTGCTTGATTCGCGAGGCCGACCGCTGGAGCTCAACGAGGCGCTGCTGGCGCTGCTCGAGCAACTGTCGTTGGTCGATGCCTCGAGCCTGTTACCGGTCAGCCACGCGCACCTGGTCCAGGCCTGTCTGACCCAGCAGCGAGCCATCGAGAACGTGGAGGTGCAGGTTGCCGAGCAGATCCTGGTCTGGACGTTCATCCCCGACCCCAAGGCCAATCGTGTGCTGGCCCGCTGTCGCCAGGCCACCGCGCAGATCCTCGCCGAGCGCGAGTCGGCCAAGGCGCGACGCCTGTACCGGCTGATCACCGAAAACACCACCGACCTGATTTCCCGCCATACCCCGGACGGCTGCTTTCTCGATGCGTCACTGGCTTCTTGGACCTTGCTCGGCTATTGGCCGCAGGAGCTGCACGGGCGTCAGGCCCACACGCTGTTTCATCGGCAGGACCAGGCCGGCCTGATGCAACGCACCCGCGACGCCCTGGAGCAGGACGGCTATCACACCATGACCTACCGCATTCGCCATCGCGACGGCCATTACCTGTGGTTCGAGACCGCGTGCCGAGCCATTCGCGAAACCTACACCGGCGCGGTGGTTGAAGTGGTCAGCGTGTCCCGGGACATTACCGCCCGGGTCCAGGCCGAAGAAAACAAGCGCCGTCTGGCAGAGGTGGTGGAGGCCAATACCGACCCGGTGCTGTTCATCCAGCCCGATGGCGCGGTGACCTACCTCAACCCGGCGGCGCGCCGCACCCTTGGGTTGGATGCGCAACACAGCCTGCCAACGCTGGATGCCTTTCTCAGCGCCGAGGTGCTGGTCAGCCTGGAGCAGGAGGGCTGGGATTATGCCGAGCGCAATGGCCGCTGGAGCATCGAGGCTCGCCTGCAACCGCCGGCCGGAGGGGCTTCGGTGCCGGTGTCGCTGATGCTTCTGGCCCATCGCGCGGCCAGTGGCGAGCGCTTCTATTCGCTGGTGGCCCATGACCAGTCCGAACGGGAGTTGCGTGAAGCCCAGCAGCGTCATCATCAGGACGAACTGGCTCATACGGCGCGCCTGGTGACCCTGGGTGAACTGGCCTCGGGCATTGCCCATGAGATGAATCAGCCACTGGCGGCGGTGGTCAATTATGCCAACGCCAGCCAGCGCTATTTGCAGGCCTTGGGCAGTCATTCCGAGGCCGCCGAGAAGGTGGCCCAAGGGCTGGAGCGAATCGCCGTGCACGCCAATCACGCATCGGAGGTGATCAAGCGTTTGCGCGCTTTCTTGCGCAAGGGCCGCCGCCGCATGGAGGCCCTGGATCTCAGTGACGTTGCCCGGGCAACCACGCGCCTGTGCCTCTGGGAAGCTAGCAGTTGTCAGGTAGAGATCGTGGAGCGGTTGCCGGATAATCTGCCGCTGGTCTATGCCGACCGGGTGCTGCTGGAGCAGGTGCTGCTCAACCTGCTGCGCAACGCCATCGAGGCCAATCGCGAGGCCCATCCCGGCCAGCCGTCGCAGATTGTCTTGGCGGTCGAGCCTGGGGCTGACGGCGGGGTGCAGGTCAGCGTCAGCGACCAGGGACACGGCGTGCCGACGGCGCAACTGGAGCAGATTTTCACCCCGTTCTATTCCAGCAAGGTCAATGGCCTGGGGTTGGGGTTGTCCATGAGCCGCAGCATCATCGAAGGTTTCGGGGGCGAGTTGCAGGCCTGGCCCTTGGCCGTGGGCTTGCAGATGCGCTGCAACTTGCCGGGGCCGACCCTGGCCGGCGTGGTCCGACAACAAGAGGAGTAGGGCAATGATGGATGTGGCGGAACAGGTGGTGTATGTGGTCGACGATGACCAAGGCATGCTCGACTCGACGGTCTGGCTGCTGGAGTCCGTGGGCCTCAGGGCCCTCTCGTTCACCAGTGGCCGGGAGTTTCTCGAGGCCTGCAACAACCCGCTCAATGGTTGCGTGCTGCTGGATGTGCGCATGCCAGGCATGGGGGGGCTCAACGTCCAGGAAGAGATGCGCAACCGTGGGCTGCGCCTGCCGGTGATCTTCGTCAGTGGGCATGCCGATGTGCCGATTGTGGTGCGGGCGTTCAAGGCCGGGGCCCATGATTTCATCGAAAAGCCCTACAACGAACAATTGCTGCTCGACAGCGTGCAGCAGGCCTTGAGCCTGGCCGACGACAGCCAGACCGTCAGCGCGGGCCAGGCGCGGGTGCAGGCGCGGCTTCAGAGCTTGACCCCGAGGGAAAATGACGTGTTGCTGCCTCTGGTCCAGGGCTACACCAACCGGGAAATCGCCGATCAGCTTGGGGTCAATGTCAGGACCATCGACCTCTATCGTTCCCGGGTCATGAAGCGCATGGGCGCCGAGAACTTGCCGCAGCTGGTGGGCATGGCGATTGTCGCAGGCCTGGTCGACCCCTTGCAGTTGCGCTGAGGGCTTGGCTCAGGCCGCGCTGACGCGCAATGTCGGTTCGGCGGCGACCTTGGACGCCAACAGCCGTTCTATGGCGCCAGCGAGCAGGTTCTCCAGCAACTCATCGTGTTCGTGCTGCTCCAGGGGTTGGTGCGCCAGCCAACTGGGCGCGCTGTTGAGCAGGGTGGCAATGGCGTGGCCGGCTGCGGCTATTGCCCGGGAGGGGAGGCGCCGAGGCGTTCCCAACATCAGCAACAGCCGCCGTTCGTATTGCTCGCGTAAATGCTGCACCCGCCGTTGTTGCTCGAGGTTGAGGCACCCGCTGTCGCGCTCCACCAGGCGAAAATGCCAGGGCATCTCCCGGTGCAGCTTGAGGTGGGCGCGGATCAACCGTTGCAGGTTGCCGCGCTTGTCCCGGGGTTGCTGTTCAATGCGTCCGAGCGTGGCCAGCAGTTCTTCGAAAAACTCCTCGATCAGGTCGGCCAGCAGGTGCTGTTTGCTTGGGTAGTGGTGATACAGCGAGCCGGGCGTCAGCCCCAGGTGGCTCGCCAGTTCCCGCATGCCGACCTGGCCGAAGCCCTTGCTGGCGAACAGTTCCAAGGCCTTGTCCCGGCTTTCGGCGAAGCGCGAGCAACGCTCAGCCATAGGCATGGAAACCCCGCCCGGACTTGCGTCCCAGGTAGCCGGCGGCGACCATTTCCTTGAGCAATGGAGCGGGGCGATATTTGCTGTCGTTGAAGCCTTCGTAGAAGGCCTCAAGGATTGCCAGCAAGGTGTCCAGGCCGATCAGGTCGGCCAGGGCCAACGGCCCGATGGGCTGGTTGCAGCCCAGGCGCATGCCCGCGTCGATATCTTCGGCGCTGGCCAGGCCTTCCTGGAAGACCAGGATGGCTTCGTTGATCATCGGCACCAGGATCCGGTTGACCACGAAGCCTGGGCGGTTGCCGGCGGTGATCGCGGTCTTGCCCAGTCGCCGGGCCATTTCCAGGGCCAGGGCGTGGGTCGCGTCGTGGGTCTGCAGGCCACGAATCACCTCGATCAGGCCCATCACCGGCACCGGGTTGAAGAAGTGCAGGCCGATAAAGCGCTCTGGATGACTGACGCCGGCGGCCAGTTGGGTGATCGAGAGCGAGGAAGTGTTGGACGCGATCACGCAGTCGCTGCCGACTTGAGAAGCGACCTGTTGCAGCAGTCGCAGTTTCAATTCCAGGTTCTCGGTGGCGGCCTCGATCACCAGTTGTGCGCCGGCCAGGCTGGCGTAGTCGGTGCTGGTGCGAATCTTGTCCAGGGCGAGGTTTTTCTGCGCTTGGCTCAGGGTCTGCTTGGCGATTTGCCGGTCGAGGTTCTTGGCCACGGCGGCCAGGGCTTTTTCCAGGGTGCTGGTGGAAATGTCCAGCAAGGTCACTTCGAAACCGGCCAGGGCGCAGACCTGTGCAATGCCGTTGCCCATGGTGCCGGCGCCGATTACGCCGATAGTGTGCAGATGCATGTGGGATGTTTCCTTTTTCAAGCGCGCCCAAGCGTGCAGCCACTGGCCGGCCCTGGACGCGATCCGCTGGTGGGGCTCGACAGATGGTGCGCCGTGGCCCCTTAATGCCGCCAGTCTAGAGGTCGCCGTTGGGTGGGCCTATGCCATAACTGTTCAGCGATACTGGCGTTTTTTGCCATCGAGGAAGTGGGGAAACTGGGTTTATGCGGGAAAAGGATTCGGTCGCGGTCTACTTCGTGCACACCATGATCCACGCGCTGCGGGACCAGCCTCAACGGCTGGCGGCGATACTGGCCGAGGCCGGCATCGACCCAGCGTTGCTGGGCCAGCCTGAGGCCCGGGTTCCAGCGAGCGCTTTTGCCGCTTTGTGGCTGATCCAGATTCGCGAATTGCAGGACGAGTTCTTCCAGCTGGATTCCCACGGCATGCCGGTCGGCAGTTTTGCCCTGATTTGCCGGGGGTTGATTCAGGAACCCGATCTGGGCAAGGCCCTGCGCCAGTGCCTGGGCAACTTCGGATTGTTCCTGCGGGATTTTCGCGGCAGTCTCAGCGTGCGCGGCAAGCGGGCGGTGATCAGTCTGCAGACGTGCTCGGTGGATCCCGATGCCCGCCGTTTTGGTGAGGAAACCTTCCTTGTGCTGATGATCAGCCTGCTGTGTTGGCTGGGCGGGCGGCGCATTCCCATCGATCGCGCGGACTTTCGTCAGTCGCGCCTGTCCCTCAGTGACGATGCGTTGCTCTGGGGGCCCAACCTCAGCTTTGGCGCCGAGCGCACGGAAATCGAATTTGCCAGCCGCTACCTGCGCTTGCCAGTCGTTCAAGACCTGGCCTCCCTCAAGGTATTTCTGCGCAGTGCGCCCCAATGGCTGGTGATCCGTTTTCGCAATCAGCATGGCCTGGCTACCCGGCTTCATCAGTGCCTGCGCCACAGCCATTACAGCCAGTGGCCCACCCTGGAAGCCTTCGCCAGTGACCTGCGGATGAGCCCCAGCACCTTGCGTCGACGCTTGGAGCGCGAAGGAAGTTCGTTCCAGGAAATCAAGGACGAGGTCCGCCGTGGGCTGGCCGTCGAGCTGCTGCGCCAGACCGGCAGCAGCATCAGTGACATCGCCGAGCAGACTGGCTTTCAGGAGCCCAGCGCCTTCCATCGTGCCTTCAAGAAATGGACCGGCGAAAGCCCCGGTCGCTATCGTGCACGCTTCCAACGGTCGGCATGACCAACCCACAAGCCACCGCAGCACTGACGGCCTGTTGGCGGCTTACCGAGCCCAGCTTGCGTCGCGCATTGAGCAGGTGGAAGTCGATGGTGCGTTCGGAGCAGGTCAGGATGTGGCTGATTTCCCAGGTGGTCTTGCCTTCGCTGGCCCAGTACAGGCAGTCCATTTCCTTGGGCGTCAGGTCCTGGCGCGGTTGGGCAGGCCGTTGCAATTGATGTCGTATCCCGGCGAGCAGGTAGGGGATGAGCATGAACAGTTGGTAGACGGCAGGGTTGGAAAAACCCTTCTGTTCGGTGATCTGTGTGTCGTCGAAGGCCACGCTCAAGGTTCCCCTGAGCATTTCGTAGCGCAGTGGGATGCTTACGCCGCTGCGCAGGCCGTGTAGCTCGCGTTGCTCCCAGAAATGCCGGGAGCGTCCCCGGGCGCGCCGTCGTTCGCTGTCCCAGAAAAGCGGCACCAGCTCGCGTCGACAGTGCCTGAGTATCGGGTCGATCTCGATCAACCCATCACAGCGGTAGTGTTCCAGCCAGCGTTTGGGAAAGGTGGTGATGAGGCCAGCGAGAGGGTCGGTATCCCTCGGCGTTGCCGGCCCGAGGCTGATGAGGTAGCTGCCGAAGCCGAGTTGGCGCAGCACTTTGTTCAGCAGGCGCTCCCAATCGCAACGGTTGGCATCCTTGGCGAGGCTCGTGAAGGCGGCCAGCGTAGCGGCACGCTCGGCCTGGGTCCGGCCGCAGGCGGGGGAGTGGTGTTTGTCCATAAACGGATCGCTCTCGTTGTAGCAGGAATGACGCAGTCGCAGTATGGGGAAGGAAGGGGCGCATGCCCCTTCCGGATGGATCACTTGTGCACGTGACACCGGATGAAGCTGCGGAACAGGTCCAGGCCGTTTTCGGTGAGGATGCTTTCAGGGTGGAACTGCACGCCTTCCACCGGCAGGTGGCGATGGCGCACGCCCATGACATAGCCGTCGTCCGTGGATCTGGATGTGATCTCCAGGCAGTCGGGTAATGGCTGCTCGCTGATCATCAACGAGTGGTAGCGGGTCGCCCGAATCGCCTGTGCCTGGGTGTGGTCATAGACGCCCTTGCCGTCGTTCTCGATCGTGCTCACCTTGCCGTGCATCACGTGAGGAGCCCGGCAAACCTGGGCACCGAAGGCCAGGCCGATGGCCTGGTGACCCAGGCACACTCCCAGCAGCGGCAGGCGTCCCTGAAAGTGCCTGATCACTTCGATGTAGCCCACATCGGCCGGATGCCCAGGCCCAGGGCCCAGCACGCAGAAATCCGGTGAGAACGCTTCAATGCGCTGGATGAGGTCCGGTACGTCGTGACGCTCGACGTGGGTTTCCAGCCCCAGTTGTTCCAGGTATTGGCTGATGATGAAGACGAAGCTGTCATAGGCGTCGATCAAGAATACTTTCACAGTGCGATCTCCTGGCCGGTCACTGCCCGATAGACGGAACCCATCTTGTACAGCGTCTCTTTCCACTCAAGCTCTGGCACCGAATCGGCCACCACTCCGGCGGATGCACGCAAGTGGTACGTACCCTCATCGAAGACCGTCGAGCGAATGCACAATGCGGTGTTGACGCTGCCATCGAAACCGACCAGGCCCAGGGCCCCGGCATAAATGCCCCGGCGGTTGCTTTCCATCCCTTCGATCAGCTCCATCGCCCTGACCTTGGGCGCGCCGGACATGGTGCCCGCGGGGAACGAGGCCTTGATCACGTCGAAGGCATCCAGGCCCGGGCGCAGCAAGCCGCGAACGTTCGACACCATGTGGTAGAGGTGCGAGTACTCTTCCACCAGCATGAACTCATCGACCTCCAGCGAGCCGGCCTGGCACACGCGACCGATATCGTTGCGACACAGGTCGATGAGCATCAGGTGTTCGGCGCGCTCCTTCTCGGAGCGGGTCAGCTCCAGGACCAACTGAGTCGGATCGACGCCAGGCTTCTTACCCACGGTGCCGGCGATCGGACGCATCTCGATCAAGTCGTCCTTGATCCTGACGAATAGCTCGGGGCTGGCGCCGATCAAGTCGATGCCGCCTACGTGGGCCAGGTACATGTAGGGGGAAGGGTTGCGCAGGCGCAGGTTCTGGTACACATCGAACGGCGAAACCTGCGAGCGGATGCGAATCTCATGACCGAGCTGGATCTGGTAGACGTCGCCGGCGCGGATGTGCTCCATCGCCACTTCGACACGCTCGACGAATTGCTCCGGGGTCACCGTGCGCTCTTCCTCGAAGCCCTCGGGGTACGGTAGCGGGGCCAGCGCCTCGGATGCCGGGGTTGTGCTCAGGAAGGGGTAGTCCTCCAACGTGCGTGGCGACCAGAGATCGTGGTTATTGATCAGGGTTTCGACGATGCCATTGCTGTGGAAGTAAACCAGGGTCTGATAGACCGACAGGGCAATGAGCGGGTAGTCGTAGGTCTGTTTGGCCAGATCGGGAAGTCGCTCGATCAGGCGAACGCAGTCGTAGGAGAAATAGCCGAAGAAGGCCAGGCTGGAAGGGGCATTGGACGCCGGTTGGAACGTTGCCTGGATCGCCCGGAGCAGGTTCCACGCAGCCTCGCTGTCGGGTAGATGGATCTTGTGTTCCGGATCGACCTGCATGCCCGCTTGCCGCAGGCTGGCGGACAAATGTTCACACAGGGCGGCGCAGCCTCGCAGTTGGGCCTGGCCCTCATCGATACACACTTCGAAAAGCGGTTCGAGCCCGACGATCGTCGCCCGGCGATCACGGCTTGGGCCGGACAGTGATTCAAGAATGAAAACAGACTCGCGACCGAGTTGTTCCAGTGCATTTGCATATATGCCAAGTGCATCCGTAGGTCGACGTTCTTCACGGCGAAGAACATTCACGCCAATTAAATTTTTATTCACGGTTAATACCATATTCAAGGTGTAACGATTCAGGCGCTCGATTAAGAGAGCGCCACGGGAATATAAAGCGCGCAGGCACTTTAAATACGTGTTGACGGATATTCTGAATAGACGGGACGGACGCTGTTCATGTCGCGCGCACTAAAAAGCTTGCAATGGATTGCAGCCAATTGTTGCGCAGGGCACAAGACGCGAGCGCCTTCGATTTCAGAGGGGAAAGATCAGGACGTTGCTGGCAGGCAGCAGACAGGCTCCGGTCTTCGCTAGATTAGCGACGCCAGATATTGCTTTTGAAGATGGCCAGAATGGCCCGGGAACAGCTGTCGGGATAGCTGTGGGAGGAACTGATAGCAGAAAGGTGATAGTACATTTTTAGACATCCCAGTCTTGGCTAAGCACTGCGGGAATAATTGGCAGTGCGGCGAAATTACCAGCGTGCCCTGGGGCCTGTCAACTGCTGAGGGCATATTAATCTTTCATTCATTTCTGAATGTCGACAGAGCTATCCCTGCGCGTATGTAGCCGCGCGTGCTTTTAACAAGAAACTCGTGCGCGCACAACTGCGAGATAGCTCAGCTGGGTATTTGTAAGTTCTGTTACTAACGTAGCGGCCGTTGAGTTCCAGTAACCCATCAAACCTGAGCGGCTGAAATGAAAGAGCATTTAGAGACATTCAAGAAGCGGTACGATCCGATTCATCATGCCTATTGGACCGACGTCCTCAGCGACACCGAGCTGGCGGCCTGGCACCAGGCACAGTTGCGGGAAGTGGTCGGCCACGTGAAGCGGTCCTCGCCGTTCTATTCCAGGCACCTTGCCCAGGTCGACGAGCGTTCGCTGACCTTGGATGACCTCGCCACCTTGCCATTCACAACCAAGGATGATCTACGCGAAGCAGGCTTCGACATCTTGTCCGGCCCGCTGGAAGACAGCATCTTCTATTACGAGACCACGGGGACCACCGGGCCCGCCACGCCATGCCCGCGGGACCGCAAGGAGAGCTACGCGAGCAATCGCCAACTGGCCATGGCCTACCAGGCCGTGATCGAAAAGCATTTCCCGGGCGAAAAGACCGTGGTCGGCATCATGGGACCTACCGAGGTCCATTCCTTCGGTGACACCCTGGGCGATGTCTGCACCCAGCTCGACCTGTGCAATGCCAAGATCTGGCCGCACTCACCGGTGATCGGTTGGCCCAAGGCGCTGCAACTGCTCAAGGACCTGCGGATCGGCGTGCTCGCATCGGCGCCGGGACTCTTGCTAGCCATGGCCAAGGAAGCCGAGCGTCAAGGCTTGAACCCACGCGAGGACTTCGCCCTGCGTGCGTTCATGATGAGCGGCGAGCTGTGCACCCCTGCGTTGAAGAACAACCTCTACAGCCTGTGGGGCGCGCAGGCCTACAACAGCCTGTATGGCTCCCAGGAAGCGATGATCATCGCGGCCTGCAACGCCAACGACCAGTTGGTGCCGCATCGCCTCAACTACATCATCGAGGTGCTCGATCCCAAGTCCGGGGAAAGCCTGGGCTGTACCGGCGACGGTGAGTTGTGCGTGACCATGCTGATTCCTGGCAGCAAGCCGTTGATTCGCTACCGCACGGGTGATCTGGTTTCGATCCAGTCGCGCCCCGGCTATCCGCAATCGATGCGCCAGACCGTCAAGGTCGTCGGTCGGGTGAAGGATGCCGTGCAACTGAACGATCGCGCCTTCTCGGCCGCACAGATCGAGCAGGCGCTGCTTGAAGGCGTCGAACAATGCCTTGGTTACCAGATCATCCTCAGTCGCGCCAATGATCGCGACACCGTCATCGCCAAGTTGGAAATGTCGCGCTTCTTCGAAGGCGATCGTGGACGTCTGGTGCTGCTGATCAAGGAGCGCCTGCGCGAACGGCTGGGGGTCGATGCCACGGTCATGGTGGTGGGCGATCTGGCCGAGCATGTGAACCTTGGCAGTTGGTTCAGCTGGAAAGAAGCGCGCATCGTCGATCAGCGTCAAGGCCAGTGAGGTCAGCGATGAGCCTGTCTGTTCGCGTGATTGACAACGCCAATGAACTGTTCGAGTCCGTCAGGCAACTCAGGAGTCGCTACCTGGGGACCAACCCGGCACGGGAGGACGACTTCGAGCGAAGGGAGCAGGTGCGCGACGCCTTGTCCTATCACCTGGTCTACCTGGACAAGGACGAAGTGGTCGGGACGTTGCGCGTCACGCCGCTGGGTCATGGCCTGAGCTTTGTCGAGCGAGCGGTCGACGTGCAGGCCTATTTCGAACAATCGACGGATGCCTTCGATGCCAATCGCCTGGTGCTGGACGAGCGGTACCGCGGCGGTCGGCACCTGCGCATGTTTCTCCTGCAAGCGGCCATTTGGCTGAAAGCCAACACTCACCTGCGATTCATCTCGGCACTGTGCCGCGGCCAATTGGCTGCGCTCTATGTCGGCCTGGGCGGGCGCGTGCTGGTGGATGACGTTACCTGGACCGGGGAACAGGTCGAGCGGCGCTACAGCCTCGTCTACCTGGAACTCGAAAGTGTTTACCTCAATGTTAAAGGAGCCAATTGAAATGCAAGCATTCTTCAAGGAACTCGACGCTATCGTCGACACGGGCTGGGCCCAGATCAAGCAGGGCGCCTACTGGAAATTCAGCCTGGAGAACCCAACGCCGCCAGCCCTCTACCAACAGCTCATGCTGCAGGTCTACCACTACACCCGCTACAACTCGGTGAACCAGGCCGCCTGCGCCTTCAGTGCCGATCCAGAGGAAACGACGCTGTTGCGCTTCGTCTACAAGCACGCCTTGGAAGAGCTGGGCCACGAGCGCATGGTGCTGCGTGACCTGGAGTCGGTCGGGCTGTTGCCGCAAGCCATGCCGGCGCCCCTGGCGCCGACCCAGGCACTGATTGCCTTTCTCAACGATGTGGCCATCCGCAAGGGGCCGATCGCTCGCCTGGGCTACAGCTACTGGGCCGAGGACGTCTACGAGCACATCCAACCGATCCTGGAACGGTTCCGTGCCGACCTGGGCTTGAAGGATGAGCAGATGACTTTCTTCGTCGCCCACTCGACCATCGACGAGAAGCACGCCGAGGAAGTACGTATGGCGATGCAGCGTGCGGTGAAGACCGAAGCAGATCGTCGTCAGATCAAGGAAGTGGCACGCGTCACGCTCTGGCTGACCGGGCAGTTGATGGAAGAGGCTTTGCGCGCCTACCTGGCTGGCGAAGAAGGGTTGCGGGAGGCGTCCTGAATCATGAATCTGACCATCATTGTCGGGTCAAGCCGACCTTGTGGTGTCAGTGCACGGGTGGTGGCGCTGGTGCGCCGCCACCTGGGCGAGGAGGTCGCGGTCGATGACATCTGGCTCAAGGATTACCGGATCGACTACTGCGACGCCGACAACGCCTGTTCCGACCAGGACTGCCAAGTGCAGGACGACGTCGGGCAGTTGGTGGCGCGGCTGGACCGCGCCGATGCGGTGCTCTATCTCCCCGTCATGCATGCCTACGGCACCAACAGTCGCTTCCAGGCGTTTCTGGAGCGAGTCGGCTATGGCTTCCTGCGGCCTCGGGAGCGTCCGCTGCGCGACAAACTCGCGGCAATTGCGGTCGTCGGCCGACGCTATGGACACACGGCGGTTTTCTCCCAGGTCGCGCTGAACGTGCTGCTCAACAAAATGATTCTGGTCGGCTCGGGATTTCCGCCGTGCTTCCAGACCCAACTGGCCCACGATCCTGAAGCGGAGCAGGCCCTGCGCGAGACATTGGACCGGCTCTGCGAGCACCACTGTCGACTTAACCCCCCAGCCCTTGCGACAGGCAAGCCGGAAAGAATCCTGCGGCCCATTCAATTTCAGAAGGGATAACTGTCATGCCATTGAAAGACTCATTGCTCGCGTTACTGGTCGCGTTTCTCTGGGGCGCGCAGGTCACTGCAGTGAAAATCGGCGGCGCCGAGTTGCCGCCTATCCTCATGGTCGCCATGCGCTACGCGATCATGGCGCTGTTTCTCCTGCCGCTGCTCAAACGCGTCAAGCGTGAGCAGTTTGCGTCCGTGGCCCTGATCGCCACGATTACCGGGACCTTGCATTTCGGTTTGCTGTATTGCGGTATCGCTCGGGTAGACGCCTCTACCTCGGCGATCATTTATCAATTGGCGGCACCGTTTACCCTCGTCCTGGCATTCGCGTTATTGGGGGAAGTCCTGAAACTGCGGCTCCTGGCGGGCATCGTGCTGGCGTTCGCCGGTGTCCTGGTGCTATTGGCTACGCCATCGGCGGGCGGGACGTTCATCGGCATGTTGCTGGTGGCGCTGGCGGCCTTGGCATTCGCTGCCGGGTCAGTGTTGACCAAGCGTCTCGGGCCACTGGACCCGCTGGCCTTGAGTGCCTGGACCGCGGTCATCGCCGCACCGCAACTGTTGCTGTGGTCGTTCGTCCAGGAAGGCGAGCAATGGACGCGCGTCTACACGGCCAGCGCCCAGGCGTGGTGGGCGGTGCTCTACACCGCACTCAGTGGTGGTCTGCTGGGGTTCGGTCTGTGGTTCTGGTTACTCGGTCGCAACTCGATGCAGCAACTGAGCCCGTACCTGCTTCTGGTGCCGGTGTTCGCGATCGCTGTCAGCCAGGTCATGCTCGCCGAAGGTTTCAGCCAGCGCCTGGTGATCGGCGCCGTGTTGACGCTGTCAGGCGTGGCGCTATGCCAACTGCGCCTGCCGGCAAGATTCTTTCTCAAGGCCGGTAGCAAAGGGCAAGGAGTGGCGGATGAACCGCGTTGATCGATTGCTGCTCGGCACTTTGCGCCTGGTCCACCGCTGGCAGTTCGGTTTGAAACTGCGCTGGCACACCGGTAAACATGGACGCCTGGCCTATCTGCAAAGCCCTGCACGGCAACAGCGGACGACGCTGGTCATGCTCCATGGTTTGGGCGCCAGCAAGGATCAGTGGGGCGCTGCGATGCTGGGCATGGCGCGCCATCACCACTGCGTTTTCGTCGACTTGCCGGGGCATGGCCAATCCGTATATGAGGCGGGTGCCGGCTTTGGTCCCCTGGCAATGCTGGCGGAACTCGAAGGCCTGCTGGATACCCTCGTCGAGGGTTCCTTCGTGCTGGTCGGCAGTTCTTTGGGCGGGTGCGTGGCCGGCCTTTATGCCGCCAAACACCCGCAGCGTGTCAGTCACTTGGTCTTGCTGGCGCCTGCCGGTCTGGGCGAGCAAGCGCTAAGCCCCACGTTGAAAGCCAGCCTGCAAGGGGCGGGCACGGTGTTTGGCTATCGTACGGTCGAAGAGATGAAGCGCTTCTGGAGCCTGGTGTTCCAGGCGCCGCCCGAGGTAGGAGGGCGCTTGGCCCAGGCCATGGCGGCCAGCGGCAAGTCGAGGTTTGCCGCTGTGCAGCGGGTCGTCGAGGATTTCCGTCGCGAAGGCCTGGACGTGCTGCTCGAACGGTTGCCCCAGATCGCTGCCAAGACGCTGGTGATCTGGGGCCGGCATGACCAGGTATTCTTGCCGGCGACCCTGGACAACCTGCTCCAGCAACTGCCCGATGCACGCGGCGAGTTCATCGAGGACGCCGGCCATGTGCCCTATCTTGAACGGGGCGCCGATGTGGTGGCGGCCATCACAGGGTTCATTGCAACGTCCAGGGTCTAGCCGGATTCGATCAAAGCCTGGCCGCCAAAGTCCCCTTTCTGACCTCCCATAGCCTCAACAGTCGGGTAGCGCTGCCGTAACGTGCACCTGACTGCGCACGCAGAGGGAGCGTCCTGATGAATCGTAGAACCTTTATGCTCGGCACCGCCGGAGTGGGTGCATTGATGGTCGGGGCGGGGGCGCTGTTGCGTCCGAGCGATCGGGGCAGCCCCTACAACGAGTACTTCCGCGCGTTGAACCAGGAGCTCAAGCGCCATGGGCCGATGCGCCCCGTGATGCTGATTGACCTGGACCTGCTCGATCACAATATCAATGTGGTCACGCAATCCGTTACACGCGCCGGTAAACACTTGCGCCTGGTGGAGAAATCCCTGCCATCACCGGGGCTGTTGGCGTACATCGCCAAACGTACCGATACCCGGCGGCTGATGTCGTTTCATCAGCCGTTTCTCAATCACGACGCGGTGACCTTTCCCGAGGCTGACATCTTGCTCGGCAAGCCTTTACCGGTACGCTCGGCGGAGGTGTTTTACCAAACCCACAAGGGCGCCTTCGACCCTTCCAGGCAACTGCAATGGTTGCTCGATACCCCCCGGCGGCTGATGGATTACCTGGCATTGGCGCAAGGCCTGGGCATCCGGATGCGGGTCAATATCGAGCTGGATGTCGGCCTGCACCGTGGCGGAGTCGCTGACCACGCGGTGCTCGGCGAGATGCTGACGCTGATCAGTGCGCATCCGCAGCAGCTCGAATTTTCAGGCTTCATGGGGTATGACCCGTTTGTCGGCATGGGCGTGCCCAGGGTCCTCGGTTCGTCCCAGGCGTTGTTCGACAAGGTGATGGTCATTTACAACGGCCATGTGAATGACCTGCGTGAACACTTCCCTGCACTTTGGCACGAAGGGCTCACGCTCAATACCGCCGGTAGCCCCAGCTACGGTATACATGAGCAGGAACGCTTGAGCAGCGAGGTTTCGGTGGGAACGGCGTTTCTCAAGCCGACCCATTACGACCTGCCATCGCTGGTCGAGCATGTGCCGGCGGCCTTTATCGCAACGCCGGTGCTAAAGAGCACTGGCCCCGTCAATTTCCCAGCCCTGGATGACAAGTCCCGATTGTTCTCCTGGTGGGACCCTAACCAGCGCGCAACATTCTTCCTCTACGGCGGTAACTGGATGGCCGAGTTCGAGTCACCCAAGGGGCTGCAAAGCAATGAGCTCTATGGTCGCAGCTCCAATCAGGAAATGGTCAACGGCTCCCTGGCCGTAGGGTTGAACGTGGAGGACCAGGTGTTTTTACGGCCGACCCAGACTGAATCCGTGCTGCTGCAATTTGGTGATTTGCTGGCCGTGCGCGGTGGCAAGATTGTTGAAACCTGGCCGGTGTACTGATTGGCGCAGGGAGGCGAGCTTTTGGCTTGGCCGAGAAAGCGTCCTCAAAGGCGCCCCCGCAACAGAAACAGCACCAGCGCCACCAGGCAGGCCATCGTCTGAATCCCACCCAGCGTCGTGACCGGCGCGAAGCTCAAGACCGAGGCCAGCCAGGTGCTCAGAGCAGCCGCCCCCATGGAGAGAAAACCCAGCAATGCGGAGGCCATCCCGGCTTCCTTGCCGAAAGGCCCCATGGTGATTGCCGTGCCCAGCGGATTGGCCAGGCCCATGCCCCACAGGAAGGTGATCATCGAGAGGGCATACCACCCAAGACCAGGCGCGGCTGGGCCGACGAGCAGCAGGCCGCCGCCAGCCATGGCGCAGGCAATGCCCACGAGTGTGGCGATTCGGGCGCCATGACGATGCGCCAGGCGCGGGGCCGCCATGCCGGCTGCGAACACGACGAATACCGTAGCGGCGAAATACAGGCCGGTTTGCAACGAGGTCAGGCCAATACCTTGCATCAGGATGGCGGGTGCCGCCGCGAAGGAGGCGAACAGGCCGCTCATCAGTAGGCTCATTGAAAGGGCAGGGAGGATGAAGCGCTTGTCCAGTGCCAATCTGCCATAGGCGAGCACCACGCTCTTGGCCGAGTGCGGCGCCCGGCGATCGGCGGGATGGGTCTCTCCGAGGTCGCGTACGTAGAAAAAGGCCAGTACCACGGCGGCCAGTCCCACCAGGATGAAGATGGCTCGCCAGCCGAGCGTGACGGACAGGACGCTGCCAGCCAGCGGCGAAAAACCCGGCGCCGCGGCAGTGGCGATCATCGTCAGCGACAGGGCGCGGGCCAGCGTCTCGCCTTCGAACAGATCCCGTGCGATGGCGCGCGACAGCACCGAGGCTGCGCACACGCCCAACGCCTGGACGACGCGTCCGGCGATCAGCACATCAAGGGTGGTGGCAAGGCCGGCGATGACGGTGCCGACCACGAACACTGAAAGGCCGCCGAGCACCAGTTTCTGGCGCCCGTAGCGGTCGGCCAGCGGCCCGACCACCAGCTGGCCCAAGGCGAACGTGATGAAGAAGCTGGACAGCGTCAGGCCGAGCTCGCGAGCGGTTACGCCCAAGTCTTTGCCGATATCCGCGAACGCCGGGAGAATGATGTTGGTAGACAGCATGCTGATCGCCGCCAGGCCTGCAAGCAGCGCCACGACTTTGCCGGTCAATGGTTGTGTGGAAGCGTGCGGTTGCGTAGCTGTAATCGCCAATGAAGTTCTGGCTTCCATACATCCTCTCCTAGGCTTGGTTGGCGGGCAAAGGCATTGATGCCAAACGCCAAGACTGTGGTTCGCGAGCTCGGTGCAGTGATGGAGATTTACACATGACGCTCATAATATTTTCATGAATATGATGATCGTAATCTCTTGCGTCAAGTTAAATATCTGGAGTGCGCAGGCAGGATTTCACTGTTGCCTATAAGTAGGAGCGAGGGAGAGCGGATGGGGAGGGTGTGAGGTCGACGCTTTTCAAGCGTCGTGACCTCGGTATCTGGTAGGTCCGGATCGAAAGATGTCTCAAACGGCCGGTCGACGCATCGCCAGAATGGCCGCACCGAAGCCGATGAACGTCGAGCCGACGAGCCTGCTGATCCACACGGAAAACGCTGGCCGTTTCAGCACGCCTTTGGCCTGGGCCGCAATGGCGGCATACAGGCTCAAGGAAACCAGCGACAAGCCGGCGAATATCGAGGTAAGGAGCAGAAACTGCGGCAGCAGTGGGGCGCTCTGGTCGATGAATTGCGGGAACAGGGCGGTGAAGAACATCGTCGCCTTGGGGTTGGTGATGGCTGTCAGAAAGGCCGACTTGTATAGCTTCGAACGCGATGGCTTGCTGGTCTTGCCATCGGCTTGCACATCCTGCGCGAGTATCGGGCTCTTTTTGAACAGCTGCCTGGCGCCCAGGTAGAACAGATAACCCGCCCCGAGGACTTTCACGGCGTTGAACAGCCATTCGGAGCTGGCGAGCAACGCGCCGAGACCCAGCATCGCGGCGGCCGACAAGCAGAACAGCCCGCTGGCGTTGCCCACCGACGACCACACCGCGTAACGCGGGCCGTAGGCCAGGCTGTTATTGATCGCCATCAAGGTGGCAGGTCCAGGACTGGCGATGGCGATGGCCGCGACCAGGGTAAAGGCGAGAATTGAGTGCAGTTCCATTGTTCACATTCGCGACTGGTTGAGAGGATGTGCATCCTACAGGAGAACCTGGGGTTGTCTGAATACAGCCGCCATAACGTTTCTATCGGTGCAGCCGCCCTCGGGGTGTCCATCGAGTGGTTCGCGACCCCGCTGGGGCCTTGCCTTGGGCACTGAGCCGTTGGGGCGGCTTTAATGCTACAGTCCGGCCTTTCCTGGGGAGGGGCGCGTCATGCGGATCGTATTAATGGCTTTGACGATGGCGCTGCTGGGCGGATGCGCCACGGCCAACGAAACCTTTGGCATGGGACAGCTCTGCGGCCGCCATCCTTACTGCGGTGCGGCGACCGATATCGAGATCATCAAGGCCTCGACGAATGACAACGACGTGTATTCACGCGCGCTGGCACCGTTTGCAGTTGTCGACCTTCCTTTTAGCATCGTGGCCGATACGCTGATCCTGCCTTATACGATTTTTCATATGAGGCCTGCCGAGGAGTAGGGGGAGTGCCTCGACCGGTTGAATGCGCCTGGCCGGGTCACCAACATTGGCAACCCCAAGTCCATGGCTTTCTATGCCGCTGTTTTTTCAGCCGCGGCTCCCGCCCACGTTTCGCCAGGCACGTTTTTGTCGATGCTGGCAGTTGTCGTGGTGGTTTCAATGGCTTGGTATGGAATGGTCGCAATTATGCTTTCGCAGCCCAGGATTGCTTGTGCCTATCAAGGTAGGAAAAAAGCAATTGATCGACTGTGTGGTGGTTTGATCTTGTCTCTGGGGGTTCGCCAGCTGGTTTAGCGAGTAGCCGTTGCTGGAGCAAGCCTTCGTCGTTATACGCCAGGTTGGTCTTCCGCTGACCGACCTGGCGCTGGACGAAGTGACTGTACCGCACTAGCGGTTGATCGTTCCCACGCTCCTGCGTGGGAATGTCGCCAGGGACGCTCCGCGTTCCGCTTCTGGATGTGACGCAGAGCGTCACCGGTTGCATTCCTACGTCTTGCTGCACCGAAGGTTCGCGCATTTGTCGATTTCATGTGCGCCAGGTACGCGGACATGTCTCTGGTGCTGAAGGGATAGGGACGATCAATATCACGTCGGGTTGTCGGCAATGAGCCTCACCCTGTGGCAATCGGCCGGTTCGAGTTTCTGACCGTTTGAGGAACGAACATCCATCGGCATGAGCGCCTGCCCGGACGTATTGTCCAGCAGCACGGAACGCGTTTCTCCTGGCTCGAACAGGAAGCGTTCGCCCCACTGTCGCAGGCTGACCACGACCGGAAAGATTTCCCGGCCTTTGTCCGTCAGGACGTACTCCTTGTAGGCGCTTCCATCGGATGCGGGTCGAACGTCGAACACACCGGCCTCGACCAACGCTTTGAGTCGCGAAGCCAGAATGTTCTTGGCCACGCCCAGGCTCTTCTGAAATTCGCTGAAGCGGCGAATGTCATCGAATGCGTCACGGATGATCATGAGCGACCAGCGATCGCCAATCACGTTCAGTGTCCTGGCTACCGGGCATTCGCTGTTTTGTGGTGAAGCGTTTTCCATTTTATTGACCTTCTGAAAAAAGGATCGCAAGTCCGGTCGATGTCTGTGGTTGCAAAATGAAACCTGATCGGGCAACAATCCAGTCAGGTTTTTAATTGAAACCAGTTTAGCGCCAAGGAGATGCGCATGACAGCCGATGTCGACTGTTTCACCCAGCAGCCTTCGGACAAACAGGGGGGCGAGGGAGTTTGCTCCCGCTTGAGTGCGAAGCGCTCACGGAAGGGGCCGCTTCGCAGCCCAGCGGGCGCAAGCTCCCTCGCCAGAGGTTCTTTGAATGCGCAGCAGTGCCCGGGGCTTTCGCCGGCGCTCACGTTGTTGTTTTCCGTGACCTGCGCACTGGCCGCCGCCAATGTCTACTTCGCCCAGCCCTTGCTCGCTTCAATGGCCGAGAGCCTGGGCGTCGCGCCAGGATTGATCGGGGTGGTGGTGACGGCCACTCAGGTGGGTTACGCGCTGGGGTTATTGTTCATCGTCCCGCTGGGGGACAGAGTCAACCGTAAACGACTGGTTTGCGCGCAATTGGTGTTGTCCGCGCTTGTGCTGGCGGCCGTCGGTGCAGCCCAGCATTGGTTGGCTTTGCTGGGGGCGATGATCGTGATGGGCTTGCTGGCGGTGGTTGTCCAAGTGCTGGTGGCCTATGCCGCCGTGCTGTCCACGCCCTCCCAGCGGGGGCAGGCCGTGGGAACCGTCACCAGCGGCGTTGTCCTGGGTATTCTGCTGGCGCGGTTTACCTCTGGAGTGATCGCCGATCTGGCGGGTTGGCGCGGGGTTTATTTCGTTTCCGCGGGATTGATGCTGACCATCGCGGCAGTGTTTTGGGCGGTGGTGCCTGCCGTCGTGTCGTCACCTGACCGGCAGCCTTACCTGGCGCTTATCCGGTCGCTGTTCAAACTGTTCATGACCGAGCCGGTGCTACGGATCCGGGGGCTGCTGGCCTTGCTGATCTTTGCCGCGTTTTCGGTGTTATGGACCGCCATGGTGCTGCCGCTGAGCGCCGCGCCGCTGGCGCTTTCACACACGGCCATCGGCCTGTTTGGCCTGGCCGGCGTCGCCGGGGCCCTGGCAGCCAGAAGGGCCGGCCGGTGGGCGGATCAAGGCTTCGGAGAGCGCGTTACCGGCTGGTCGCTGGGGCTCCTGATGCTCTCCTGGCTGCCCATCACGTTTACCGAGACCTCCCTGATCGCACTGGTGTGCGGCGTGGTATTGCTCGACTTCGCGGTACAAGCCGTGCATGTCACTAATCAGAGCTTGATCTTCGCTGCACGGCCCGACGCCCAAAGTCGCATGGTCGGTGCTTATATGTGCTTCTACTCGGTGGGCAGCGCACTGGGCGCGGCGGCCGCGACCCAGGTTTATGCGCTGTGGGGCTGGATGGCGGTCAGCCTGCTAGGCGCCTTGATCAGCTTCGCCGCGCTGGCGGTGTGGAGGCTCTCGCTTCATTGCGGCCACTGCTCAAGCAGGATCGAGACAAACTTCTCCGCAGCCGGGGAAAGCGATGCGCCCCGGCGGTAGACCAGGCCCAGCGAGCGGTTTACCACCGGCTCGATCAGCGGCACGCTGACCAGCGTTGGATGATCCCCGGCCGGCATCGCCAGGCTGGGCATCGCCGACACGCCGAGGCCAGCCTCGACCAGTCCCAGCGACGTCGACAAGTGCTGCACTTCGTAAAACCACTGCGGGCGCCAGCTCAGGCCCGACAGTGCGTGGTCCAGCAGCATGCGGTTGCCGCTCAGGCGACCGACGCCGATCAGCCGATAATCACTGAGTTCCGACCAGGTAACCGCACTGCGTTCAGCCAGTTCATGATCGCGCCGGCAGGCCAGCACAAAGGGTTCGTTGACCAGGGGCACGAACTCGATGTCCGGGTGCTGGCCGCTCATCATGTTGATGCCGAAGTCGGCTTCACCACGCAGTACCGCTTCGAGCCCTTCGTTGGCGCTGAGGTCGAGCAGGCGGATGCGGATTTTCGGGTAGCGCTCGTTATAGAGGCGAATCACCGAAGGCAGGAAATAGAACGCCGCCGTGGGGATGCAAGCCAAGGTCACCCGGCCGATCTGCCGCTCCGCCAGCTCGCGGATGTTGAGAATCGAGTCATCGAAATCATCCAGCAGGCGCCGCGCCTTGGGCAGGAAATCACGGCCGACACTCGTCAGGCTGACCTTGCGGGTCGTGCGATCGAGCAAAGCGGTACCCAGACCCTCTTCGAGTTTTTTCATCCGTCGGCTCAGGGCCGGTTGTGACAGGTGCAGCGCATCGGCGGCTTCGTGGAAACTGCCCAATTCGGCGATTTTCACGAAAGATCGTATGTCCTGGAGTTCATATTCCATGTTCTACCTCACCGGAGAGGGGATGCGCGGTGTAAATCATCGTAAAGTAATTCATTTGTGAAACGCAATAATCTCTCTGATCTTTGCATTGGAAACACTTTTCAAATTTTGCCACTCTTGTGTCCAGAGCATCAATTATCAAGATTGATCAACAAGAGTTAGTGATCATGCAGCGAATTCCTTGTGTGCTAATGCGCGGCGGTACGTCCAAAGGCCCGGTGTTTCTCGCCTGGGATCTGCCGGTCGCCATCGCCGAACGTGACGAGCTGCTGCTCAACCTGATGGGTTCCGGCCACGAGCTGGAAATCGACGGTATCGGTGGCGGCAGCCCACAAACCAGCAAAGTGGCGATCGTCAGCCCATCGCTGCACCCTGACGCGGATGTCGATTATTTGTTCGTCCAGGTCATGGTTTCCCAGCGTCGGGTCGATACCGCCCCCAACTGCGGCAACATGCTCTGCGCCGTCGGCCCCTTTGCCATCGAGCAGGGGCTGGTCAAGCCGTCCGGCGATCTGACCCGGGTGCGTATTCGTAATCTCAACACCGGGACTTTCGTGAATGCCCACGTGCAAACCCCGGAAGGCAAGGTCAGCTATGAAGGCGACACCGCCATCGACGGCGTGCCTGGCACAGCCGCTCCGGTACAGTTGACGTTTCTCGATGCGGCGGGCAGCAAGACGGGGAAACTCTTCCCGACCGGGCAGACCCAGGACCTGATCGACGGTATCCCGGTGACCTGCATCGACATGGCGATGCCGATGGTGATCGTTCAAGCCAGTCAGCTCGGCAAGCGCGGCGATGAAAGCCCCGCTGAGCTGGACGCCGATAAAGCCTTCCTGCAGCGGCTGGAGTCCCTGCGTCTGGAAGCCGGCCTGGCCATGGGCTTGGGTGATGTCAGTGACAAGGTCATTCCCAAACCGGTGCTGGTGTCTCCGGCCAAGTCTGGCGGGACGGTCCAGGTGCGTTATTTCATGCCGCATAACTGTCACCGCGCCCTGGCAATCACCGGCTCCATAGGCTTGGCCACCGCGTGTGTGACCGAAGGCAGCGTCGTCGCACAGTTGCTTCGCACCGTCAGCGAGCCGCGCTTGCAACAGGTTCGGATTGAGCACCCAAGCGGCGGTATCGATGTCGTACTGTCCTACACCGGTGAAAAGGGTGAGACCATCCGGGCCTCGGTGGTGCGTACCGCGCGCCGGCTTTTCTCAGGTTACGTCTACGCCACGGCGTCCCAACGGTTGGCCGGATAGCCTAGGCAGCCAGGGTCTTTTGCATCAGAACAATTCTAAAAATGGGTGATGCCATGAAAGTTGTTAAATCGCTCTACTTCCAGATCATCTGCGCTGTGCTGCTGGGCGTGGTCGTCGGGCATTTCTGGTCGCAACAGGCGATTGCCTTGAAGCCGCTGGGTGATGCCTTCATCAAGTTGATCAAGATGATGATCGCGCCGGTGGTGTTCTGCACCATTGTCACCGGTATCGCCGGCATGAGCGACAAGCGCTCGCTGGGACGTTTGTTGAGCAAGACCATGCTGTTGTTCCTGGCGCTGACGGTGATCAGCCTGATCATCGGCCTGGTGTCGGTCTACCTGTTCAAGCCCGGCGCGGGCATGAACATCGACCCGACCCAGTTGAGCACCCAAGGATTGTCGCAGTACACCGAATCCGCCGCGAAACTGAGTGTGGTGGACTTCTTCATGCACATCATTCCCGATACCTTCATCGGCGCTTTCAATAAAGGCGAGGTGCTGCCGGTGCTGTTTATCGCGGTGCTCTGCGGTTTTGCCCTGTCGTCCCTGGGCGAGCGCGGCAAGCCTGTGCTGGAGGTACTGGAGTCAGCTTCGCACATGGTGTTCAAGATTTTCTCCTACCTGATGCGTTTCGCTCCGATTGGCGCTTTCGGGGCCTTGGCCTTCACGGTGGGGCAGTACGGCATCACGTCGCTGGGCTCGCTGGCCAAGCTGATCATGACCTTGTATATCGCCTGCGCCTTCTTCGTCTTCGTGGTGTTGGGCAGCCTTTGCCGCGCCCACGGTTTCAGCCTGTGGAAGCTGCTGCGTTATCTGCGTGAAGAATTCCTGGTGGTGCTGGGCACGTCCTCGACCGAACCGGTAATGCCGCGGATGTTGGAAAAACTCCAGGCCCTGGGTTGCAAGAAAGGGGTCGTGGGGCTGGTGCTGCCGACGGGCTACTCGTTCAACCTCGACGGCACGGCGATCTATCTGTCGCTGGCGGCGATCTTCATTGCCCAGGCCTGCAACATCGACCTGACGCTGACCCAGGTCATCACCATGCTGGCGATCATGCTGCTGTCGTCAAAGGGTGCCGCGGGTGTGACCGGCAGTGGGTTTGTCGCCCTGGCCTCGACCTTGACGGTCATCCACGATATTCCCCTGGCGGGCCTGGCCCTGTTGATCGGGATCGACCGGTTCATGTCCGAAGCGCGGGCGTTGACCAGCCTGGCGAGCAACGCCGTTGCGACCGTGGTGATCTCCCTTTCGGAGAATGCCTGCGACCGCGAAGTCCTGTTGCGGACCCTGGATGGCAAACCGGCCCTGACGCAGACCTCGGCAACGGACTCTACCTGGGACGACACGAAGGTCGCCAAACACATCTAGCCGCTCGCGGCTGACTCGACGGCACCACATCCGCTCACTCACTACCTGCGCCAGGCACTTTTGCGTGTTGCCTGGCGGGTTGGGGGGCGTGCGCCTGAATGTCAGCCAAGCTACTCATAACAACAAGAGAACTGACATATGCTCGCTTTACTTGGCTTGGCCATGGTGGTGGTCTTCACCTTCCTGATAATGACCAAACGGTTGTCACCGATCGTCGCCCTGACGGTGGTCCCCATCGTCTTTGCCGTGCTCGGCGGCTTTGGCGGGACCACCGGCAAGATGATGTTGGACGGCCTGAAAATGGTCGCGCCGTCGGCGGCACTGTTGTTGTTCGCGATCCTGTTTTTCGGCCTGATGATCGACGCCGGTCTGTTCGACCCGTTGATCCGCAAGATCCTCAAGCGGGTCAATGGCGACCCGATGAAGATCGCCGTGGGCACTGCGCTGCTGTCGCTGTTGGTGGCGCTGGACGGTGACGGCACGACGACTTACATGATCACCTGTGCCGCGATGTTGCCGCTGTACAAACGCATCGGCATGAATCCGATGATCCTGGCGACTGTTTCCATGCTCTCCTTGAGCATCATGAGCGGCATGACCCCTTGGGGCGGCCCGGCGACCCGCGCGATCGCAGCGTTGGGCCTGGATGCCGGTGAGTATTTCGTGCCGTTGCTGCCGACCATGATCGGCGGTGCGATGTGGGTGGTGTTCACGGCCTTCCTGCTGGGCCGTGCCGAGCGCAAGCGCATCGGCAACGTCCAGCTGCAAAGCGGTGGCGGTGACTGCTACATCAACGCGATCATCGAGGACACGCCGCACAAGCGTCCGAAGCTGGCCTACGTCAACCTGCTGCTGGTGATTGCGGTGATGGTTGCGCTGGTGATGGGGCTGATGCACTCGGCGATCCTGTTCCTGATCGGTTTCGTCCTGGCGCTGATGATCAACTATCCGCAACTGGATATTCAGAAGGAGCGCATTCTCGCCCATTCGGGCAACGCCATGACCGTGGTCCTGCTGGTGTTTGCCGCGGGCATCTTCGCCGGGATTTTCTCCGGGACGAAAATGGTCGATGCGTTGGCACAGACCCTGGTCGACTGGATTCCGCCTTCCTGGGGCCATCTGTTCCCGCTGGTGGTGGCGATTACCAGCATGCCGTTGACCTTCGTATTGTCCAACGATGCCTACTACTTCGGGGTCGTGCCGATCCTGGCCAACGCCGCGGCTGCCTACGGGATCGATCCGGTGGAAATTGCCCGGGCCTCCATTCTCGGCCAGCCGGTGCACCTGATGAGCCCGCTGGTGGCCTCGACGCTGTTGCTGGTGGGCATGGTCGACCGCGACTTGGGCGACTTCCAGAAAGCCACCGTCAAATGGGCGGTGCTCACGTCCCTGGTGATTACCGCGCTGGCCCTGCTGACCGGGGCACTGACGCTGTTTTCCTGATTCCCCCGACAACCTTGTTTTCCTGCCTGACACGCCCCCCGCGAGGGGGGAGTGCGCAGGCGTGCATGCCCAATAACAACAACGAGTAGCCAGACATGACCATTTTGCTGACCCGCGGGGCTTTGTTTCCAATCCTTGGCCTGTTGCCCCTGGCCTCGGCCAGCGCCGAAGGTTTCATCGACGACAGCAAGCTGAAGCTGCAATTGCGCAACGTCTACTTCAACGAAAATTTCCGCGATGAGCACGGGATGAGCACGCGGGCGGCAAGGACAGCCAAGAGTGAGCGCACCGAATGGGCCCAGGGCTTCCTGCTGGATTACCAGTCAGGCTTTACACCGGGCACCCTCGGCTTCGGGGTCGATGCCCTGGGCCTGCTCGGGGTCAAGCTCGATTCCGGGCGTGGCCGCAGCGGCACCGGCCTGCTGCCGGTGCATGACGACGGTCGCGCCGCCGATGAGTTCGCCAGCGCGGGCATGACCGCCAAGGCCAGGATAGCCAAGACCACACTCAAATATGGCACCTTGCTGCCCAAGACTCCGGTGCTGGTCTACAACGATGCACGGCTGTTGCCCCAGACTTACCAGGGCGCTCAGATCAGTAGCACTGACATCGACAACCTCACCGTCACTGGCGGGTATCTGGAGCGTTTCAAGCTGCGCGATTCGAGCGACAGCATGCCCATCGTGCCCGATGGCTACGGCGGCGATAAGTCCGGTGATTTCAGTTATGCCGGTGCCGACTACAAGTTGGGCAGAAACATCCGCCTGAGCTATTTCTATGGCGAGCTGGAGAATTTCTATCGACAGAACTTTGTTGGCATCCAGCATGATCTGCCCCTGGGCGCCGGGATATTGACCAGCGACCTGCGTTACTTCAACAGCGTCGATTCGGGTTCGGCCTACGGCGGCAAGATCGACAACGACATGCTCAGCGGGCTGCTGTCCTACGCCGTTGTCGGCCACACCCTGAGCGCCGGCTATCAAACCCTCAGCGGCGAGGCGGGCCTGCCTTATGTCAGCGGCGCCACGGTGTACTCCTTCAGCAACGTCGGGATCGGCAAGTTCATCGAGGAAGACGAGAAGACCTGGATGCTCGGTTATGGCTACGACTTCGCTCGCCTCGGTGTGCCTGGCCTGACATTTTCCACCCGCTACCTGAGCGGTAACGACGGCAAGTCCAACACCACGGTCAAAGAGTGGGAACGTGACGCAGAGATCGCCTACGTGGTGCAGCAGGGTACGTTCAAGGGGCTGGGGGTGAAGTTGCGCAACTACGTCTATCGCTCGGACTTTTCCCGTGGCCGTGACAGCAATCGTATCTACTTCACCTACGACATCGCGCTTTGGTAGGTCATGCAGTTCACCTAAGAAACAACGATGGACCTGTGGCGAGGGAGCTTGCTCCCGCTCGGTTGCGAAGCAGTCGTGAACCGGCGGGTGCGGTGTGTCTGTGTTACGCGTTCGGCAGGTTTTGGGGGCGCTTCGCGACCCAGCGGGAGCAAGCTCCCTCGCCACGGTTTTCTCAGTGGCCCGGTTCGATTCTTTGCGACATCATTGCGTCAATTTTCTTTGGGGCAATGCCCGTCGAGGCCGCTATGGATCGCAACCGAGACCGACGTAACAACCTTTCCCTGGATGGCCTGAATTTCTTCCTCGCGGATGTGCGCGATGGGTTGGGTCCTTACCTGGCGATCTACCTGCTGGCGGTGCATCGCTGGGACCCGGCCAGCATTGGCGTGGTGATGACGGTGGCGGCCATGGCCGGGCTCGTCGCCCAGGCACCCGCCGGCGCGTTGATCGACCGGGTGCGCAGCAAGCGTGCCGTGGTGGCTGTGGCGGCCTTGGCAGTGACGCTGGGATGCCTGGTGCTGCCGTTCACCTCGTTCTTTGGCCTGGTGGCGTTGACCCAGGCCATCGGCGCCGTGGCAGCGTCAGTCTTTGCGCCGGCTATCGCGGCGATTTCCCTGGGCATTACCGGCACCAAGGCCTTTACACGGCGCACCGGGCGCAACGAAACATTCAATCACGCGGGCAATGCCTGCGCCGCGCTGCTGGCGGGTGGGTTTGCCTGGTTGTTCGGTCCCATCGCGGTGTTCTACCTGATGGCCGCCATGGCATTGGCCAGCATCGTCGCGGTCAGTTGCGTGTCCGCCGAGGCCATCGACCATGACGTGGCCCGAGGCCTGGAGGCGGGGCAGTTGGTCCACGGCCCTGTACCCTCGACGCTGCGGGTCCTGGTGGATAACCGTACGCTGTTGTTGTTCGCCATTTGCTGCGGGCTGTTCCACCTGGCGAACGCGGCGATGCTCCCGCTGGTCAGCCAGAAGCTCGCCCAGGCCAATGTGCACCTGGCCACGCCGTTGACGTCGGCCTGTATCGTCGCGGCGCAACTGGTCATGGTGCCCATGGCCTGGCTGGTCGGCGTCAAGGCCGATGCCTGGGGACGCAAGCCGTTGTTGCTGGCCGGCTTCATGATCCTGCCCATCCGCGGTGTGTTGTACGTGCTCTCGGACGACCCCTATTGGTTGGTGGCGGTGCAGTTGCTCGATGGGATCGGTGCCGGGCTGTTTGGCGCGTTGTTTCCCTTGGTGGTCAAGGACCTTACCCAGGGCACCGGGCGTTTCAACGTCAGCCTCGGGGTGTTGTCGACGGTGTTCGGGTTCGGCGCGGCGTTGAGTAACAGCCTGGCCGGCTTTGTGGTGCAAGGGGCTGGCTACAGCGCGGCATTCCTGACCCTGGCGGCGATTGCCGCGCTGGCATTCGGCCTGTTGCTGGCGATGCCTGAGACCTTCAGGCCAAGCCGCGTGACCCAGGCCGACACCCTTGCAGTGCCTGACGGCGGGGTCGCCTAGGTCCCGGGCCTTTGGCGCAAGGCCCGGGTGTGCGCTCAAACGATATCGTCGATCAGGATGTGGTGCTGTCCGCGGCTGCATCGTTCGATCCGCGCCTCGACCTTGTAGACCTTGCGAAGCATCGACTCGGTAATTACATCAGCGCTCGGGCCGCTGCCCTGGGCGGTGCCGTCGGCAACCACCAGCACCTGATCGGCAAAGCGCAGCGCTTGGTTCAGGTCGTGGATGGCGATGAATACAATGACTTCGCGCTTGCGCGCCAGGGCACGCATGAAGCCCAGCACCTGGACCTGCCGGTGCATGTCCAGGGCGCTGGTCGGTTCATCCATCAACAGGATTTCCGGTTCGCGCACCAGGGTCTGGGCGATCGACACCAGTTGCTGCTGTCCGCCGCTGAGCTCTCCGAGGTTACGGAACGACAACTCAGTGATGCCCAGCGCGGCGAGAATGTCGTCCACCCGCTTCAGTTCATCATCATGGACGACCCAGCCCGGCGTGAGCTGCTTGCGCGCCAGCAGCACCGACTCGTACACCGTCAACCGGGCGCTGGCGTTCAAGCCCTGGGGCATATAGCTGATGCCCTGCGGTCCCTTTTTCGAGCCCTCCAGTACCACCTGTCCGGGGCCGTCGATCAACCCGGCCATGCGCTTGAACAAGGTGGATTTGCCCGCCGCGTTGGGGCCGACCACCGCCACCACCTGGCCGCCGACAAAAGCTGCCGTGGTCACGCCGTGAATGACCGTGCGCTGGCCATAGCGAGCTCCGAGGTTCTCCAGCCGGATCGTTACCATGAGTTTTTCTTCCCGCCGAGAATCAAGGAAATGAAGAAGGGCACGCCGATCAGCGACGTGACCACGCCGATGGGGAAAATGGCCCCAGGGATCAGGGTTTTGCTGATCACCGAACTGGCGGACAGAATCAATGCGCCGGTCAACAAGGACGCCGGCAGGAAGAACCGTTGGTCTTCACCGATCAGCATCCGCGCGATGTGCGGGCCGACCAGGCCGATGAAGCCGATCGTGCCGACAAACGCCACCGGGAACGAGGCGAGCAGGCTGACCATGATCAGCGTCTGAAAGCGCAGGCCGCGCACGTTGATGCCGAAACTCGCGGCCTTGTCGTCCCCCAGCCGCAGCGCGGTCAAGGCCCAGGCGCGCCGGGCGAAAATCGGCAGAGTGACGAGGATCACCAGGCAGATCACCCCGAGCTTGGGCCAGGTGGCTTTGGTCAGGCTGCCCATCGTCCAGAACACCACGGCGGCCACGGCTTGTTCGGTGGCGAAGAATTGCACCAGTGCCAGCAACGCGTTGAAGGTGAACACCAGGGCGATGCCGAGCAGCACGATAGTCTCGGCGGTGACGCCGCGGCGCAGGCTCAGGAAGTGGATCAGCAACGCCGACAGCATGGCCATGATGAACGCGTTCACCGGCACCATGTACTGCGCCGCCAACGGGAACAAGGCCACGCCAAACGCCAGCCCCATGGCCGCACCGAAACTGGCGGCGGCGGAAATGCCCAAGGTGAACGGGCTGGCCAGCGGGTTGTTGAGGATCGTCTGCATCTGCGCGCCGGCCAGTGACAACGCGGCGCCGACCGCAACGGCCATCAGCGCCACGGGCAGGCGGATGTCCCACATCACCACGCGGACCTGGGGCGATGCGCTCTCCGGTGAAAACAGCGCGCCGAGTACTTCGTCGAGGCTGTAGCGTGCCGGCCCGAGAGCCAGGTCGAGCAGGACGCTGCAGATCAGCAACAGCGTGAGCCCCCCGAGAATGAGCCGCTTGCGCAGCACCAGGCGCCGGTAGGTGTCACGCTGCATGACCAGGGTTTCGTTCAACGAAGTCATGGCTGGTCCTCAGTCTGGCGCAGGCTGACGGCGTAACCCGGCTCATAAGGGACCGGCAGGAACTGCTCGTGCAATTGGCGGAACGAGGCGTCCGGGTCCAGGTCGGCGAACAACGTCGGGTGAAACCACTTGGCCAATTGCTGGATGGCCACGAACTGATAGGGGCTGTTGTAGAACTGATGCCAAATGGCGTGGAACGCCTGGTCGTCCTGGGCCTTGATGCCGGCGTAGGCCGGCCGCTGGGTGTACCACGCCAATTTTTTCCTGGCTTGGGCCATGTCCGCCCCGGGGCCGACGCCGACCCAATGGCCACCGGGTGCAAAGGCTTCCCAGTTGGCACTGGTGACTACCACCTGCGCCGGGTTGGCGACCACTACTTGCTCGGCGTTCAACTGGCCGAACGTGGTGGGGATGATGCCTTTGGCGATGTTGTCGCCACCGGCCATTTCGACGAACAGGCCGAAGTTCTCGTTGCCGAAGCTCAGGCAACAATCATCGGTGTATCCGCCGATGCGTTCGATGAAGATCTTTGGCCGGGCAGGGTGGCGCGCTTCAATGACGTCGGTGACCCGTCGAATCTGTTGGTTGCGAAAATCGATGAAGGCTTCGGCACGGGCTTGCTTGCCGAACAGTTGGCCGAACAGGCGCATGGTCGGCTCGGTGTTCTGCATCGGGTTGTTGCGAAAGTCCACGTAGACCACCGGGATGCCCAAGGCGTCGAGCTTCTCGATGTAGCGCGCATCCTCGGTGGCGTGCTGGGCTTCGATATTGAGGATGATCACATCCGGACGCTGGGAGATGGCCTGTTCGATGTCAAAGGTGCCGTCCTCGAACCCGCCGAAGGTCGGGATCTTGGCAATGTCGGGAAATTTGCGCAGGTAGGCGCCGTAGGTGTCCGGGTCTGACTGGATCAGGTCCTTGCGCCAACCGACGATGCGTTCGATGGGATTTTGCGTGTCCAGCGCCGCCACCAGATACAACTGGCGGCCTTCGCCGAGGATCACCCGCCTGACGGGGAGGTGGACCTTGACCTGGCGCCCGAGCAGGTCGGTCACGCTGCCCAGGGCTGGATCCGCATCGGCGGCCAAGGCATTGCGGGGCGTCAGTGAGAGAAACGACACACCGAGCAGCCCGGCGAACAGCAGGGCGGCGAGGGTGTGAGGGCGGCGAAAAACAGTAACCATGGTTCAGGCCTTTACAAAAGCCGGGCCGGACAACGGCGCAAGTCGCCGCCCCGACCCGCAGGTTTCAGAAATCAACGGTGGCGGATAACAACAGCGTGCGCGGTGCGCCTTGGGAAAACGCGCCATAGGACGCGACCCCTGACCAGTAGGCACGGTCAAAGACGTTCTGCACCGTGGCGCGAAATGTCGTGGGCCGCTCGGCAATGCGTGTGGCATAGCGGGCACCGACATCGAAGCGGGTCCAGGCGTCCAGTTCCTGGGTGTTGGCCTGGTCGACGTACTGGCTGGCGGTGTAGATCGCGCCGCTGGTCAGGGTCAGCCCAGCGATGCCCGGGGTGTCCCACTCGGCCCAGAGGTTGGCCTGGACCTTGGGCACGCCCACCGGTGTATTGCCGCGGTTGGCGGCCACGCTGGTGCGGGTCAGTTCCCCGTCGAGTAGCGTCACGCCACCGAGCAGGCGCGTGCCCCGGGCAATCTCGCCGGACAGGTTCAGTTCCACGCCACGGTTGCGTTGCTGGGCCTGGACCGAAAACACCCTGGACGACAATTCGCCGCTGGGTTTCTTGATCTGGAACAGCGCCAGGGTGGCCATGAAGCGGTCGTAGTCGAGCTTGACCCCGATCTCCTGCTGGCGGGAGATGTAGGGAGAAAAAATTTCTTCGGCGTTCGTGGCGGCAGCCGGCGCGATGTCGCCCTTGCTCAGGCCTTCGATGTAGTTGTAGTACAGCGCGACATGGTCCCAGGGCTTGGCGACGATACCGAGCAGTGGGGTGGTCTTGCTTTTGTCGTAGGACGGGGTGGCAACGATGGTGTTGTAGTTGTCCGACTGGATGTTTTGTCGGCGCAACCCGAGGGTGACCTGGAGGCGCTCATTGAGTACCGACAAGGTGTCGGCCAGGGCGACGCCCGACAGCTCGCTTTCGGAGATTTTTGGCGTGTGAGGTTCGGCGATGTTGGGCCTGGGCCGGTCGACCGGGTGATAGATGTTCGAGAGGATGGTGGGGCCGGAAATAATGCCCCGGGACAACTCATCGCGATAACGGCTGACTTGCAGCACCGCGCGGTGGTTGACCGGCCCGGTGTCGAAGCCCAGGCGCGCGCCGGCGTCGACGGTGTAGCGCTGGACGTTGAATTTGTAATAACCGGGAACCGATGACGTGTCGCCGGCGGCGTTGATGATGGTCGGGGTCTGGTCGGACATGCGCTCGACCTCGGATTTTCCGCCGCCGGCGTGGGCAAACAGGGTCAGATGGTCGCTGAGGTCGTACGCGCCACTCAGTAACGCCGATTTGTCCCGGGCCCGGGAGCGCCCCCAGTCCTGGCTGACACTGGTGCGGCCGTTGGCGGCGGAGGGGATTTGCACGCCAGGGTCGATCAGGAAAGGGCGGGAGGCGGCGTCGAATTTTTCATCCTGGCTGATCAGGTCCAGGGTCATGCGCAGGCGATCCCCTTGGTAGTCCAGGGACATGGCGCCGGTACCGACGTCCCGGGACTGCTTGTCGATGGCCGTATCACCCTGCTGCAGGCTACCGTTGAGCCTCATCCCGAACCGGCGTTCTTCACCAAAGCGCCGACTGACGTCGAGGTGGCCGCCCAGTTGCGAGTCGGTGGCGTAGCGGCTGGTGAATCGGGTCAGGTCCTCGTCGAGGGCGCGCTTGGGGACCACGTTGATCACACCGCCCACGGCGCTGTTGGGCGACATGCCGTACAGCAGCGCGGCGGGGCCCTTGACCAGTTCGATGCGCTCGGCGTAATCGGTGAACACCCGGTAATTGGACGCCACGCCATACACGCCGTCGAAAGCCAACTCCCCGAGGTTGCCTTCCCCCAACGGAAAACCGCGGATGAAGAACGAATCGACGATGCCGCCCGCCTGGCCCGTGGAGCGCACCGAAGCATCGCGTTCCAGCAAGTCGCCCACCGTGGTCGCCTGTTGATCCCTGATCATCGTCGAGGTGTAGCTGCTGATGCTGAACGGCGCCTCCATCACATCGGTGTTGCCCAGCAGGCCGAGGCGTGCGCCGCGGGCGACCTGGCCGTTGGCGTCGGTAGGTGGCAGGTCGGTGCTGCTTCTGCCCGTGGCGTCGACGCTGATCTGCGGCAGGGACACCCGGCGCAGCACCAGTGTGTAGCTGCCATCGTCGCGGGCAACCATCTCCACGCCGCTGTCGGCCAGTAGCTGGGTGAGTGCTTGCGCTGCCGGATAAGTGCCGGAAAGTCCCGGGCTGACCAGGCCCTCAGTGATCGAAGGCTGGAACGACAAGGCAATGCCGGCGGTTATCGCAAAGCTCGACAGGGCAGGGCCGAGCGGCCCCGGGGCGATCTCATAGGCGCGGGGGGCGACGGCTTCCAGTTGCGCGGGCACGGTGGCGAAGGCGAACGACCCGGTGACCGTGCTCAACGCAAGGCCCAACAGCACACTGCGCATGACGGGTTTGGACGGACGATCCGGACGCAGGGGCCGTGCAACGAGCATGGATGGATGACCCTATGGACGAGATGAAATGGTTATTCCTTTCTTTGCCAGTTGAGATCAAAAAAAGTATCACCCGAGCAGCAAATATTTTTTGTGGGGTCAGGCCGGGGAGAGCGTCACCCAGTAACCGCTCAAATGACCGGTGACCAGGACCGGGTAGGTTTGCACCAGCATGTTGAGCGTGCGCTGGGTATCGCTGATGGGAAAAGCGCCGGACACCCGCAGCTCGGCAATGGCCGGGTCGCACCGCACGAAGCCCCGGCGATAGCGCGCCAGTTCGGCGACGAAATCCGCCAGGCGCATCCTGTCGGCCATCAGCATGCCTTGGGTCCAGGCGCTGGCGTTGCGATCGGTCGGGGTCAACGGGCCGAAGGCCTGGGACGAGAAGTCGGTGCGCTGTCCGGCGTTGACGATGAGCGGCGCGGCCTGGCGAGCCTCGGCCAATTCAATCCGCACCGCGCCTTCGAGTACCGCCAGATGGGTGCGCGATGGCAGTTGGCGCACGATGAACCGCGTACCCAGGGCCTGCATCCGGCCCTCGCGGGTGCTGACCAGGAACGGTCGGGCCTGTGGTGAGGCATCCGGCGCGGTCTGCACCAGGACTTCCCCTTCGCGCACATGGAGGAGCCGTTGGCGGGTGTCGAACAGCACGTCGATGGCCGTGCCGGTATTGAGGGTGAGGTGAGAGCCGTCGGCCAAGGTCAACTCGCGGCGCTCGCCGATGGCGGTGCGGTAATCGGCGGACCATTGCTGCGATTGCGCCAGTTTCCAACTGCCCCAACCGACAGGCACCGCTGCCAGCAGCAACGCCAGTTTGCCAAGGGCCGCGCGTCGTTCGGGGCTGCTTGGACGATCCAGCGCCGACATCGCTAACGCTCGTGGCAAGCCGCCGAGCTTGCTTTGCAGCAATTGCGCACGAGACCAGGCCCGACCGCGCTCGGGGCTGCTGGCCCTCCAGCATTCCCATTCGGCGCGCTCGGTGTCACTGAGGTCGCTTTCGCTCAAGCGCATCAGCCATTCGGCGGCTTCTTCGAGGACCTTGGGGTCGAGCGGCGGCTCACGGCGACGGGTGAGCATTCATTCCACCAGCATCAAGCACTGCACGAATGCCTGCTTCATGTAGCGCTTGACCGTGATCAGCGAGACGTTCAGCTGTTGGGCGATGTCGTCGTATTTCAGGCCGCCGATCTGCGACAGCAGGAATGCCCGTTTGACCGGCGCCGGGAGGGTGTCGAGCATGGCGTCGATTTCGTGCAGGGTTTCCAGCACCAGAAAGCGCAACTCAGGGGACGGCACTTCCTGGGCCGGCAGATGCGCGAGCGCCTCCAGGTAGGCACGTTCCAGGGCCTTGCGCTGATACCAGTTGATAAGAATGCCCTTGGCCACGCAGCTCAGGTACGCCCGGGGCTGGTCAATGGCCGTGACTTGGGAGGCGAGAATGCGCGTGAAGGTGTCTTGCGCCAGGTCCGCCGCATCCATGGCATTGCCCAGTTTCTTCTTCAGCGTGGCGTACAGCCAGCTGTGATGGCCGGCGTACAGATCTTCGATCACGCGCAGATGCTGGTCGTTGTTCGCGGGCAGGATTTCGCTCATGGCTGCGTTTTTTTGCAATTGAGAAGTATTCCCAATGCTAAAGGACAACTTGCCCGCGACGCAAGCGGCATTCAGCAACCCTGTTTCAGCCACGCGCAAGGCCCTCGGGCCTATAACGCAATGCAATGATGGGGATCAGCGCCAGCACATAGGCCAGGCAAACGAACAGGTAGGTGTATTGCAACCCGTAGACCTGGCTGAGCAATCCACCGATCGAAATGCCCGCGATCGAAGCGAATTGCGTGGTGCCCTGGGCAATGCCCAGCACGTGGCCTTGTCGTGAGCTTTCGGCGGATTTCGAGATGAGGGCCATCAGCACTGGCGTGGTGGCACCCAGCAGCACGCCCCAGATGAAGTAGGCAATGACAAATACGATGACGTTGCGCGTGATCCCCGCCAGGGCGGTCAAGGCGACACAACCGAGCACGATGTAGAGGATGCGCTGCAAGGTTTGCTGTTGGGTATGGTGCTCGAAATAGCGCGACCAGGCCGTGGCCGACAGAATGAAACCCAGCGCCAGCAAGCCGTAGCACAGGCCGACGAGCGAGTTGCTGACGACGAATACCGCGCTCACATACAAGGAGAATGATGTTTGCGGCAGCATCCGCGCCAACAGCAGAATGCCCATGACGCATAACAACGACAGCAACGACGATCCTTGCCAGATACTGTCGGTACGGCTCTTCGCTGCCGGGGCCTGGCTCGCCGAGGACCTCTTCACTGGCGGCACATCCGGCAAGGCCACGGCGGCCACCACCGTGCACACTGCGCACAACACCGAGGCGGTGAGGTTGATCCAGAAGAACGTGGCGTAGTCGAGGATCAGCCCCCCGACTATTGCGCCGAGCAATGAGCCGACATTGGTGGATATTTGCAGAATCGCGAACAGCCTCGCTCGCCGCGATGGGGCTTCGATACTGACGCCGTAGGCCTGCGCCGGGGCGATGTATCCGGCAAAGGCGCCCTGCAAGAAGCGCAGGACCAGAATGATCCAGATATCGCTGCACAGCGCCAGCCCGAGCTGGGTCAGCGACAAGCCTGCCAGGGCGCGGATCATCATCCACTTATGGCCGTAGCGATCACCGATACGGCCCCAAAAGGTGCTGGTCAGCATGATGCCCAGCATCGGCCCGACATACACGGCAATGCTGGCGAAGCTGAAAACCGACGCCGAGGACGTCAGCCCGCGCAGGTGAACCGGCCAAAATGGCCCGCTCATTTCCATCGCGCCCATCGAGATGAGCTGGATCGCGAACAGAAGATAAATCAGGACTCTGACGCTCGAACCCTGGACGACACCTGTGTGGGACATGATCAGCCTCGGTGCTTAAACGCCAGCAAGCGGGTAGGGTAGCGTGTGCTGCTGGCGATGACAGGGTCGGCAAGATGCCCGGCTGCACGAGAGGTTGCAAGGTGTCGATACCGCAGCAGCGTCGGTATGCGCGAGTGCTTTGGCGCAGTCTGAAAAAATAATCCCCGGGAGGTGATACTTTTCCGCAGGTCGACTGGCAATAGGAGTGATTACCATTTTCTCTCGTTGAAAAGGATCCTTAAGCCATGTCTGTTGCACGTCGACCTTGTGGTGAGTCTGCGTTATCCGTCGCGATTCGTAGCGCCACGCTGAGTTTCATTCTGGTCGCAGGAAGCGCCACCGCCTGGGCGGCAACCCCCGAACAGGCGCCTGCCGCCGATAAGACCCTGGACGCCTCCAAGGACAACGGCCAAGGCTTGACCCTTGACGCCACCACCATCAGCGGCACCCACAACGACCCAGGTGCACTGCCGCCCGTGTTGGCCGGTGGTCAAGTGGCGCGCGGCGCACGCTTGGGGATGATGGGCAACAAGGACGTGATGGACACGCCGTTCAGCGTGACCAGCTACACCGCCAAGACCCTGGCCGACCTGCAAACCGTGACCGTGGCCGACGCCCTGCAACGAGACCCTTCGGTGCGCTCGACGGGCCAGGTGGGCGGCATCGTCGATTCGTTTTTCATCCGTGGTTTTCCCATCGGCGAGGGTAACCTCGGCGAGTTGGCCTACGACGGCGTATACGGCGTGGCACCCAACTACCGGGTGTTCACCGACTACGCCGAACGGGTCGAAGTGCTCAAGGGGCCGGGGGCGCTGATGTACGGCATGTCTCCGAACAGCGGGGTGGGCGGGGTGATCAATATCGTTCCCAAGCGTCCGTTGGACGAAGACCTGACGCGCTTTACCGGCAGCTACGCGTCCGACTCCCAAGTGGGCGGGCACCTGGATGTCAGCCGTCGATTCGGCTCGGAAAACCAGTTTGGCGTGCGCTTCAACGGCACCCTCCAGGGTGGCGACACGGCCATCGACGACCAGGAACGCGAACTTGGTATCGGAGCTATCGCCCTGGATTATCGGGGCGAGCGTTTGCGCTTGAACCTCGACTTCATAAGCCAGAAAGAAAACTTTGACGGTGCCTCGCGGCCCTTCACCGTCGCGCGTGGCGTTGAAATTCCATCCGCCCCCAACGGTCGTACCAATGCATCACAGAAATGGGGTTGGTCCGACACCAAGGAGCAATCGGCGTTGCTGGGGGGCGAATACGACCTGACGGACGCGGTCACGGTGTTTGCCCACGCCGGTGGCGGTCGTTCGGACGTCAAGCGAATGTCCGACCAAGTGCCAGATATCATCAATAGTGCAGGCGATATCACCAACAGGCCGGGGTACTACAAATTCAATGTGGACCGTTCGACAGCCGACGTGGGGATCCGCGGGATATTCGATACCGGCCCTGTCAGCCACACGACCACGCTGATGGCGAGCACTTATCAGGATGAGCTGTCCCGGGGCATCAACCGGGGGGCCGATATCCCCTCGAACATTTATCACCCGGTGGACGTGCCCAAGCCAGCCATCAATGCACCCAAGGTGTCACGGGTTTCCGAGTCGCAATTGTCCGGTTTCGCCTTGACCGACACCTTGTCGGTACTGGATGACCGTCTGCAACTGTCCCTGGGGTTGCGCCGGCAGAAGGTCGAGTCACGCAATTACAGCGAGACGGGTTCGGTCAGTTCCCGTTATGACGACAGTGCCACGACCCCGATGGTCGGCGTGGTGGTCAAGCCCTGGGAGGACGTGTCGCTGTACTACAACTATGTCGAGGGGCTGAGTAAAGGTGACGTTGCGCCAGCCAACGCGAACAATCCTCTAGAAACATTCGCACCTTATGAATCCAAGCAGCACGAGATGGGCGTCAAGTACGAGCACGGCACGTTCATGACCACCTTGGCGCTGTTCCAGATCGAGAAGCCCAGTGGCGAACTCGGTGCGAACAATGTTTTCTCGGTGCAGGCCGAACAGCGCAACCGTGGCGTGGAACTGAGCGTGTTTGGCGAAGTGGCCCCCGGCACCCGTTTGATGGGTGGCGTGACATTGCTCGATGGTGAGCTGACGGATTCCGCCACAGCGGCCAACCGTGGCAATAAGCCGGTGGGCGTGCCAGACGTGCAAGCCAACCTGTGGGCCGAATGGGACACCCCGTGGGTGGAAGGCTTTACCCTCACCAGTGGCGCGATCTACACCAGCAGCCAATACGTGAACCAGGCCAACACCCAGGAGCTGGATGCCTGGACCCGTTTCGATGCGGGCGCTCGCTACGCCACCAAGATCGAAGGTCGACCGACGACTTTCCGAGCCACGGTCCAAAATGTCTTTGACCGCGAATACTGGTCGGGTGTCGCCTCGTATGGGGCGTTCTCTCCAGGCTCTCCGCGCACATTGCAACTCTCGGCCACGGTCGATTTCTAAGAAGCGGGCAAGGGTGGCTCAAACCAAGGGCCACCTCCTCGTTTATAGCGGTCGATCAGAACTTTTTCGGCACGGGCAGCGGTCGGTCGATACAGTCATGGTCAGGTGCGCGCCGCGCAGGCAAGGGCACCAGCGACACCAATTCCTCTTCGACGATTTGATTGCTCATGGCCAATTCCAGCTCGGGGCAGTCAATGCTGAGCCAGTCACCGTGCTGGAGCGGCACATTCGTGGTGCGATGGCTCAAGCTGTGAAACACGTAATGAACCAGCCCGGGCTCGAGAAACTGCTCGTGTTTCTCCAGGAACTCTTCCGAGTATCGGCGCAGACTCTGCCAGCGATGCAAACTCATCCGGTGGTGACTTGCCGTCAAGGGTTGGCCGTCGCGTTCTATCTGGACATTGATGGCCAAGTCAGCCTGCAATTCCCCCACGATCAATGCCGGGGCAATCGCACAGGTGCGCAAGTGCGCATGCGTTGAAGAAATGGCGTCGCGACTGTGCAATACATGATCGTGGATATCGTTACCCAGGGTAAAACCAATGAAGCGCAGCGCACCAAACGGGTCGACCCAATAGAGGCAGACAATGCACGGCTCGCTACTGATGCTTTGTGAATGATAGGGCACCTGCAAAGGGTCGCCGTCGGTCTTGAGCAGTCGGCCGTTACCTTTGTAATACCAGGCTTGTTCTGTCTTGGCGGTACAGAGCGTGATTTCGCTGATCTGGACCAACAAGTTGTTATCGGGCTTGAGCGGCGGTCGGTATTTCACCGCCGCAGGCGTAAGCGGGTAGGGCGTGGACGGCAGGTCCTTGAGATAGGACTCCCAGTCCATATTCCGATCCGCGCAATGGGCCAGGGCTTCATAAAGATTTCCCTGGGGTGGACGCACCTCCCGGCTTTGCCCGGACTTGAAGTCAAATACGCCAAGGCCTCCTCGCGGCACTGGAGAGTCCAGCAACATTACATAGTGGGTCATTACTTATCCTCCAGGGTCAAGCGTGCGGATAGGGGGGCGTAGTCCTTGAGTCCGTTGAACGCCGGGTTTGCCTCTTTGAGCCGTAAGGACAGCAAGCCCCCCGTGATACTTCCGGCCAGTGCCAGGAACAGAATCGCGGTAAGTCCCCACGTCATGGCGATGTAGCCGGCGACGACAGGGGCGACGCCCCCTCCAAGAATCTCTCCGCAGCCCACCACCAGGCCCGTCGCGGTGGCCAATAAACTGGGCGGCACTGATTCGCTGGTCAGTGGACCGACCGTCATGCAGATCAGGCTGAAGTTGATAAAGGACAAGAAAAATAATTGAAGGAACAGTAGCCAGGGCAACGGTGGGCTGACGATCAATAAACCCACCAACAGGGCGCTGATCATGAAGCAGATCGAGACCACGGGCTTGCGACCCAGTTGGTCGGACAAGCCGGGAATGACCAGTTGGCCAAAAAAACCACCCAGGCCAATTGCAGAAATGATCATGGCCATGGAGAAATTGCTCAGGTGCAGAATGTCTGTCAGGTAGCTAGGGAGCAGGGCGCACAGAACGAACTGGCACGTCAGTATGCAGAGCATCAAGGCAATATTGAGCCGCACATTCCCGCAGGACAGGGCCGCCCTCCACTGGCTTTTGGAGGTATGTGCAATCGACTCCGTGCTGGGCGCCTGGGTCGGTTGGTAGGTTCTATAGAGGTACCAGGCCACTAACAGGCCGGGTAACGAAATGATGGCGAATACGGCGCGCCAGGATCCGGACATTTCCAGCAATACGCCCGCCAGCAGCGGTCCGAGGCACAGGCCGATGATGGGGAACAAGGCCTGTTGAATCCCTAGATTGAGTCCGCGCCGGGAAGGCTGCGAGACTTCATCGGTGACAATGATACTGACCGGAGTGAAGGCCCCTTCGCAGACGCCCATCAAGGCGCGCAAGAGCACCAGGCCCACCAGGCCGGTGATCAATGCAGACGCACCGGCCAGAATCGATAGCAGGGTGATCGACAGCACCAGCAACTTCTTGGGGCCCAGTACCCTGATGGCGGCGCCCATGAACAGGGCAGAGCCTCCCCACGCAAATGCCAGGATGGCCGACAACATGCTCAAGTCCTGATAGTCCAGGGCCAAGTCACGCATGATCACCGGGAACAGCGGCATGATAATGAACCTGTCCAGTCCTACCAGCCCGAAGCTCAGCGACAGAAGCGTGATCATGCGTCTTTCATAGCCGCCCCAAGGTCGAGCGACCAGATACTTCATCTCCATGTTCTTTTCCTTCTTTCCCTAGCGCTTTCGAAGCCCTCTTGAGCGAGGTGAACGCCTGCGATTCATACTCCGGCAGCCAGGGGCAGGTGTGCCCCTGGCTGGGTGCCGGTGTTTTATCGGATCTGTCAGGCGACCCACTTGCCCACGGCCATTTCAGCGGTGAAACCGGGGCCGAAGGCCGCCAGCATGCCAGTCGCGCCATCGACAAGCCCGCTGTCAAACTGGCGCTTGAGCACATCGAAGACCACCACGCTGGCGATGTTCCCGGCTTCGCTCAAACTGTCGCGAGACTGCGCGACCCGGCCGGGTTCCAGGTCCAGTTGCAGGACCAGTTCATCAAGAATTTTCCGTCCGCCGGTATGGAAGATGAAAAAGTCGTTTTGTGCGCAATGTTGATTGAAGGTCTCGTAGTTCAATTCCTCCATCATTGGTGCGACATCTTTAATGGAGTTCATGACGGCCTTGTCCAGGGTAAAGTGAAAGCCACTGTCCTTAACGTCATATTTGATGTAGTGCTCGCTATCAGGCAGGAAGTAAGACCCGGTCTTGGCGATCTTGAAACCAGGCGCCTTGTCATCGGCGCGCATGACGCAGGCCGATACGGCATCGCCGAATAACGCCGCCGATATGAACGCGTGCAACTTGGTGTCCTGGGGTTGATAGCAGAGCGACGAGAACTCCAGGGAGACGATGAGGACATGGTTGTCCGGCGCCATGCTGGCAAAATCATTGGCTCGATTGATCGCCGCAGCGCCTGCCACGCAGCCCAATTGAGCGATGGGCAGTTGTACGGTCGACGTCCGCAGGCCCAGGTCATTGATCAAGTGGGCCGTGAGCGAGGGCATCATGAAACCGGTGCACGATGTCACCGCGACCATGCGAATGTCGTCGATGGTCAGTCCGGCATTTTCAATGGCTTGGCGCGCCGCGATGGATGACATGCGGCGGGCTTCGCGCTCATAAACGATGCTGCGGTGGGTGAAGCCAGTGTGCACCGCCAGTTCATCGATAGGCAGGACCAAGTGCCGTTCGTTCACCTGTGTGTTTTGAATCATTCGTTTGGCAAGTGCCATTCGTGGATGATCATCATGCAACTGCTCTAGATGCTCGATCATTTGTTGCTGGGTGATCTTGTATTGCGGAAACAACAGACTGGGTTTGCAAAGAGTAGACATGACAAGTCCTCGGCTAGAAGCCAATAAAGTTAGAAGCACATTTAAGGCAATGACTGCAAAGCAGGACTCTGAAAAACAGAATCAAAGCTGCGGGCTGGGGAGCCAAAAAACTTGACTGTTGTTATCGAAAAGAGCGGGTGTGGCGGACGCCTTGTTTGTTATTTCACCAATACAAACTTATAGGCATATTGCCAGGCCAAGTTGCTTTCCCGGACATGTTTGCGAATAACCATGCGCACGGGCGCACCGCTGACGACTTGCCGGGGATCGGTGACATCTACGATTTCCGAGGCAATCACCAAGCCATCATCCAGACGCACCATCGCCATGAAGCGGGGCACGGTTTCGCCATAGCCCATGGCTGCCAGTATCGGATTCTCGGCATGGGCGCTGACTTGGATCGTGCCGGTGCGTGCGCAGCGATACGGTTCCACATTCAACGAATTGCACGCGCCGCAAACGGTGCGCCGAGGGAAGAAAATTTCTTCGCAATCCTGGCAACGGCTGCCTTCGAGACGGTATTTGCCGCCATGCTCGCGCCATTCGCGCAACATGCTGGCGGTGGTCATGCGGTGAATCTGTTCAGGGTAAAGGGACATGGTCGGCTCCTTAATCGTTGGAAAGCACAATGACACTGTTGTGCGCGGCGTAACCGCCCAGGTTTTGCGAGACACCAATACGGGCGCCTTTGACTTGGTTGTTGGACTCGCCGCGAAGCTGTCGGAACAATTCAGTAATGTGCAAAATCCCATCGCAACCGGAGGCGTGGCCGCGTCCGATGTTGCCGCCGTCAGTGTTCAGGGGAAGTTGCCCGTCAAGAGCTATGCCGCCTTCCAATACGAAGTCGCCTGCCTGGCCTGGACCACATACGCCCATGGACTCCATTTGAATCAACCCGGCGCCCAGCAAGTCGTAGACTTGCGCCACATCGATATCCTTTGCAGTGATGCCGGCTTTTTTGTAGGCGATTTCTGCGCAGGCCATCGAGTTGGCGGAAACTGCCATGCCTACATCTTTTGGCAGCCCCGGAAATTGCAACGTCGGGTTGTGATAACGCGTGCCGAAATAGTGCGATACACCGGTGTAGGCACAGCCGCGGATAAATACCGGTTGGGTCGTGTAACGGTGCGCAAGGTGTTCGGCAACCAGGATGGCGCAACCACTGGCTTCGCCCCAGGCCAACATCGAGCCACACGCTTCGCTACTCTTGAGCGCTTCAAGGGACGGAATCGGCACGCCGTAGCGGGTGGCGGTGGGGGTGTTATGGGCATAGATACGCATCTGCCGCCCAAAGGTTGCCAATACATCCGCTTCACGTCCTGCATAGCCGAACTTTTCAAAATACTCGGCGGTCGCCAGGGCGAAGGCGTCAGTGTGTGAGATGCCTAGAAAATAATCGTATTCACATTCGGTGCTGGAGCCAATGTACTCGGCGTAGTTGATGTGGTCGGTCATTTTTTCGAAACCGCCACACAGGACGATGTCGTATTCACCTGAGGCGACCATTTGGTGAGCCATCTGGAAAGACACCGAACTACTCGTGCAGTTGGCAGTACTCATGAACGTGGGGGCAGGGCTGATACCCAAGGCATCGGAAATGGTCGGGCCCAGGCCTCCGTATTCAGAAATGCCTTCACCGTGGTAGCCATAGGCAACAGCCTGGAGTTCGCGGGGATGCATCTTGATGGCGTTGAGCGCTTGGTAAGCGGACTCGACGATCATCTCCTTGAACGTCTGGCGAACTCTGGAACTGCCGGGCTTAGGGGTATAGGCAGCCGAAACGATAGCAACGCGTCGTGCGCTCATAAAAAGTGCTCCTTGCTGGATGAATTGGAATCAGAGATAGGCCGTCAGGGCGTAGTCGGGCCGCAAGTATTTGAACTCGTACTTGATCGACGTCCCGTAATCCACGTAGTACTTATCCTCCAGCAGCGTGCGCAGCGGAACGTTGGTCTTTTGATAGGCTTCGATGGCATCGGTGACGGTCAAGGCAATGGCATCGCTGCCCGCACCAAACCCATAGGAAACCACCAGGATTCTTTCACCGGGACGCGCTTGATCGAGGACGTTGACCAAGCCCAGCAAAGGGCTTGCTGCCCCAGCATCGCCGACACTCTGGGCATAGATGCCAGGTTCGATTTGCGCCGTCGTGAATCCCAGGTGCTTGCCCAGAGAGTAGGGGGTTGAAACCAGGTTCTGTTGGAAGACGACATAATCGAAATCACCGGCCTGCGCATGGATCTTGGCCATCAATCCCGAGGCAGCACGGCGAGTCTGGTCTTCCAGGCCGATGCTGTTCTTGTCCGAGCCCAATCCCATTCCCGACCGGATATAGCGGTCCCCTTGAGGCCTGATGTTGTCAGCGACATCCGCCGCGCAAGAAAAACTTGCGTCAAAATGCGCGATCACATTTTCTGTACCCAGCAGCAGGGCAGCGGCGCCCGCTCCGGCGTAGGACTCTGTCAAATCACCGGGGGCGGTGTTGCGGTTGATCGTATCGGCGCCCACTGCCAACGCGTTGCCCACCATGCCCGATGCTACCAAGGCGTATGCAATCTGAAGGGCGCTGGTGCCGGATTTGCCGGCAAACTGCACGTCTGCGCAAAAGGCGTCATAGCCGCAGCCAAGCATTTCCAGGATGATCGCGGCCGAGGCCCGGGAGTCATATGGATTGGTGCAGGTGCCAAGATAAAGCGCTTCAAGGGGACAAGGCGGCGCTTTGTCCAGTGCGCGCTGGGCGGCGAGGACGCCCAAGGTAATGACGTCTTCATCAGGTTGCAGCACAGCCCTTTCAAGGACGCCCAATTGACCCTTTACCAAGCTCAAATCGGTGTTTTTCCACACCTGGATCACGTCGTCCACCTTGAGCCGGCAGACCGGGATGCCCGCGCCATAGCTCACAATTCCTACTTTATTCATGTGTACTTCCTCCAGATTCCGTTCTTTCACCTGCTGGCAGAAAGCCGTGACAGGCGCATGAAATATTTAGAAACTATCTATTGGTGCTCGCAAAGTGATAAATGGCGGTCCCATGCCCCATAAATCGGCGGGTCCAAGCAGCAGAACCTACCGGTCAACCTATGAACAATAGGTTTGTTTTCGTGCAATCATTATGTATGATACGAAACGTACCGTATCGTTAAGGTAGCGTTAAAAATTTATGACTTTCCTTCTCATGTCTCCCTATATAGAGGTAATAAGCGCTGAAGAGACCCCCTGCTAAACCGAAGCTGAGATCATATAAATATACAAAACGAAACGATCCGTTTCATTGCTTTTCGAGAGAATCCTATACCCTGAGTCTCTTTTGTCAAGCGCCATATTGGAGATTTTGATTTATGGCCCGTAAACCATCTCGGAGCTCCATTGGCTCATTGAGGAGCCCTCACACGCACAAAGCGATCATCATTTCTGCCATAGAAACACTTAAAGAGTGCGGTTACTCGGGGTTGAGCATCGAGGCGGTGGCCCGCCGCGCTGGCGCGAGCAAACCGACAATCTACCGGTGGTGGGGTAACAAGGCAGCCTTGATCGCCGAGGTCTACGAGAGTGAAAGCGAGCAGATTCGCAAAGAGCCTGATAAAGGCACTTTCAAGGAGAACCTCAATTTCTTGCTGCTCAATCTCTGGAAGGTCTGGCGAGAAACGATTTGCGGGGAGGCTTTTCGATGCGTCATTGCCGAGGCCCAGCTCGATCCCAGCACGCTGCCCAAGCTCAAAGACGAATTCATGGAGCGGCGTAGGGAGTTGCCTCGCAAGCTGGTGGAAAAAGCCATTCAGCAGGGCGAGTTGCCCAAGGATACATCGCGTGAATTGCTCTTGGACATGATCTTTGGGTTTTGCTGGTACCGGCTGTTGACCGAGCAGTTGGAGGTGGAGGCAGATATCAATGAGTTCACGACACTGTTGATGAACGGGGTACTGCGCCCGACTTCGGCGGCGGTTCAAGACGCCGCCGAAGCCTGATTATCGGGAGGGGTTGGGCTTATTTCGCGCCGCTGAATCGTGCATGAAGGCTCGGCAGGATGCTGGCCAGGTGGTTGAACTCACACAAGTCATGCACTGCAAATTCATAAGCCAGGGTTTCCAGCTCCACTTCTCCCAGGCCGTTTTCTTCCAGTAGCTGGGCGGCGCGCTCGGCGCCTGGAAAACGCTGCATGGCCGGGTGGCTGCCGACCCAGTAACGGCTCGTCAGGTACAAACCCTCCGGGCATTCCTTGAACAAGTGCGCCATCAGCGACACCGGTACTTGCGGTTCGTGGGCCAGGCTCATCAAGGCGCTGACACTGCCGTCTATTTTGGATTCGCGGTAAAGATCCGGACAGAAGCCCAGTTCGCAGGGGTCCCTGAAATCAATGTGCAGGTGCATGAGGCGGTCACCGACGTACTCTGAGGCGCAAAAGGTATTGCCATACAAGCGCTCCTCGAAGGTCAGGGTATCGTCCAGGAGGCGCTCGTGATGAACGCAGGGGTTTTCCACGTGGGCATAAGGAAACCACAGGGTGTAGCGTTCAGCCTCTAGTGGATGCCACATGAACCACCACTTGAGCATCTGCGCGGTGCAGTTGGGAAAAAACTTGCGACTTTGCACATAGGCCATCGGCCCTGGCAGCAGGGCGTATCCGGCCTCTTCGCTGATGAAATCAGCGGCGAGCATGCGGTTAAGGTCTTCAACGCTGGGCGTCAAGGCGTCAGCCAAGGGCATGGGGCCTTGCTGTATTTTTTCGACGGCACTGAGCGGCACGCTGATCTTCGAGCGGAAAAAGTCGGCGTAGGGTTTGCCTTGGATGGCCTGCTGATTGGCCAGGAACTGCTTCTGCATTGGCAATGAGAAGTAGGTGAAAGGTGTCATTACGCGCGCTTCCATGACGGTATTTCCTTGATAGTGCGCGAAAAGCCCGGAGCATCGGCTGCGAAGTCCTCGCGCGGTGTTGTAAAGGGACAATGACGGGACCAAAATAGGTAGTCTGAAATAAAAAGTCAAATTTGAATTAGAACTATAAAGAGATGAGCTCATGGACAATGCCATTGGCAAGCCTTCCCTGCCTCGTGCTTCGCGGCTCGATGGGCAGGCAACGCGGCTGCAGATTCTGGAAAAAGCGGGTGAATTGTTTGCCGAACAGGGATTGGCCAACACCACCAGCAAGCAGATTTGCGAACGTTCGCAAGCCAACAGTGCGGCGGTGAATTATCACTTCGTAAACAAAGAGGGCCTGTACCGCGCGGTATTGCTCGAAGCCCACGCTCGGTTGGTGCGGATGGAAACTCTGGTTTCGCTTAACGAGCGGCCCGGTTCGCCGCAAGACAAATTACGTGCCCTCATCACCGTGCTGGTCGAGCGCCTGCACGACCATCCGGATGGCTGGGCGCTGAAAGTGCTCACGCGCGAAGTGCTTTCGCCTTCTCCCGAGTTTGAGGTGGTACTCAAGGAGCAGTCGTTTCCCAAGGCGCACATTCTGCGTGGCTTGCTTGGGCAAATCATGAACTTGCCAGCGGATCACCCGACAACGTTGCGCAGCGCCATCAGTGTCTTCGCCCCCTGTCTTTTCTTGCTTATAGCCCATCAGCCGTTAAAGCAGCATGTGCTGCAAGGGTTGAGTCTCGAGCCGCAGGGTTTGATCGACCACATGATGAGCTATGCCCTTGGTGGGCTCCAGGCAGTGGCCGCGACTGCGCACGACGCTGCAAACTGACGCGGGGTCCATGGTTATGGGGGGCTACCGTTGGCGCGAGTCCAATGAGTAGGCACCGCCGCCGCGCGCGACGATGTAGAGGGCAAGAAACCCCATCAGCACAGGAAACTCGATGCCTCGATCTATCCAGGGCCATGTCGGCCCCAGTGCATAGCTGATCGCAACCATCTCAATGGCGATCAGCAAGGCGACGAGTCGTGTGCCGAGCCCTATCGCCAGCATGAGCGCACCTACCGTCTCCAGCAGCATGACCAGGAAGGCAAGCTGTGCAGCGAAAGGCAGCCCCATCACGTTCTGGATGAGGTTGATCGAGGCGGCCATTGGATCCGCCATCGAACCGTGGGAAATGCGCAGAACCTTTGGCAAACCGTGGGTCAGCAGGACCCCGGCGAAGATGATCCGCAGCAAGGCGTACAGGGGCGCTTCAACGCGGGCGACTCGTTCAGTCGCAGCGGCTAACACGCAGCGCAGCGACGATAAGACTTGAATGGTCATGGGGAATCCCTGGCAGGGTTGCTTGAAACGCTGACGCATGAATTCGATAACGACCCCTGCATTGTGCAAGGGGCGATACCTCTGCGAATACTCCCTGGGCGCTATTGCCCTTTGGCGGGCAGGCCCATCTTCGCCAGCGTCAGCGTTTCATCGGCGCGCCCCCATCCGCCGTCTGCAACCTCCTCGACAAGGACCATGGTGAACGGACGAACGCCCTCGCCGAAGTACTCGACGAACATCTCTGTGGTGCGATGGATGATCTCTTCTTTGCGGACGTGGTCCAGGATTCCTTCGGGGAATTTGTAGTTGGCAAATGGCATGGATCGACTCCGTGGTGTAGGAAAGATTCGGTAGGGTCAACAACCCAAGCGCATCTTTCCCCTTCAGGTCCATGGAATAAATCCCTCTGGATTGTCATCAGCATTCAACGTGCGTGAACAATCGGCCGCTCGGCTCAGTGCGAGTGACGCGGTTCACCACTGCGGGCAATCACGCGCAGATGCAACGTCGCCGGCTCCAGGCAGCCCCCTGTGGAAAGCTGTCCCACCAGTTGCCGGTACAGCTCCTGCCAAGGTGTTTGCGAGGGTGGGATATTCGGTATCCATTCGCGGCGGCGCTGGGCCATCTCGGCGTCGTCGATCAGCAGGTTCACGGTGCGTGTGTTCAGGTCCACTTTCAGCCGGTCGTTGGTTTTCAGCAACGCCAGGCCGCCGCCCACGGCCGCTTCCGGGGACATGTTGAGGATCGACGGGCTCGCCGAAGTGCCGCTCTGACGTCCATCGCCGAGGCAGGGCAGGGAGTCGATGCCTTGCTTGATCAGCGCCGCCGGCGGGGCCATGTTCACCACTTCGGCGCTGCCGGGGTAGCCTACGGTGCCAACGCCACGGACCACCAGGATGCAGCGCTCGTCGATGTCCAGCGCCGGGTCGTCGATCCGCGCGTGATAGTCCTCCGGTCCTTCGAATACGATGGCCCGGGCTTCAAAGCTATTCTCGGCGCCGGGCTCGGACAGGTAGGTCTTGCGAAACGCCTCGCCCACCACCGACATCTTCATGATCGCGCTGTCGAAGAAGTTGCCGCTGAGCACGATGAAGCCGGCCCGGTGCTTGAGCGGGGTGTCGAAGGGATGGATCACATCGGTGTTGCTGGTCAGGCTGTTGCTGACGATTTCGCCGATGGTCTTGCCGCTGACCGTGGCGCAGTCTTCATGCAGGCGCCCGGCTTTTTGCAGTTCATGCATGACCGAGGGCACGCCTCCGGCCCGATGGAAACCCTCGCCCAGGTACTTGCCCGCCGGCATGCAATTGACCAGCAGCGGCACGTCCTCGCCAATCCGTTGCCAGTCCTCCAGGCTCAGCTCGACGCCCATGTGCCGGGCGATGGCGATCAAGTGCGGCGGGCAGTTGCTCGAAGCGCCGAGTGCCGAGGCGACGGCGATGGCGTTCTCGAAGGCCTGGCGGGTCATGATCTGTGAGGGGCGTATGTCTTGCCGCACCAGGTCGCAGATGCGCTTGCCGGTGGCATAAGCCATTTGCCCGCGCTCGCGATAGGGCGCCGGAATGCTCGCGCAACCGGGCAGCGACATGCCCAGGGCTTCGGCCAGGGCGTTCATCGACAAGGCGGTGCCCATGGTATTGCAGTGACCCACCGACGGCGATGCCGCAGTGGTCATTTCCATGAAGCCTTCGTAGTCGATCTCGCCGGCGGCCATCAGGTTGCGTGCATGCCAGAGTACGGTGCCGGAGCCGATCAGTTCGCCCTTGTGGTGGCCGTCGAGCATCGGCCCGCCGGACAGGACAATGGCCGGCAGATCGGTGGTCGCCGCGGCCATCAGGCAGGCCGGGGTGGTCTTGTCGCAGCCGGTGGTGAGCACCACGCCGTCCAATGGGTAACCGTGAAGAATCTCAACCAGCCCCAGGTACGCCAGGTTGCGGTCCAGTGCGGCGGTGGGGCGACGCGACTGTTCGGCGATCGGGTGCACCGGGAATTCCATGGGAATGCCGCCGGCATCACGGATACCGGCCTTGACCCGTTGGGCCAGTTCCAAGTGATGACGGTTGCAAGGGGTCAGGTCGCTGCCGGTCTGGGCGATGCCGATGATCGGGCGTCCCGACTGCAGTTCTTCGCGGGTCATCCCGTAGTTCATATAGCGTTCGACATACAGGGCGGTCATGTCCGCGTGAGCCGGGTCATTGAACCATTGCTCGCTGCGCAGGCGGTGTTTTGACGTGTCACTCATGATTCATTTCTCTCTTGTAATTGGATGAATCGGTCACGGTCCTGGCGTTTTAGCGGTCCAGCAGTCCTCGGGCGGCAAGGTTACGCAGCAAGGCGCTGACACCAAAGGTCCAGGGGGCGGCATCGCAGCTGTAGGTCACCTGGTTATGCAGGCTTCCGAGCAACGGACTGCTGATGCTGACCACATCACCGCGTTTGTGGGTGAAACCGCTGCCGGCATGATCGCGGTCTTCGGTGGGGGCGAACAGGGTACCGAGAAACAGCACAAAACCATCCGGGTATTGGTGATTGGCGTTGAGTGTCTGGCCTGCCAGGTCCTGCGGGTCGCGGCTGATCTGGTTCATGGAGCTGGAGCCGTGCAGGCGGTAGCCATCCTCGCCGTGTACCTGAAGATCGACCACGCACTCCCTGACATCATCCAGGCTGAAGTGTTCGTCAAACAGGCGAATGAACGGCCCGATGGCGCAGGAGGCGTTGTTGTCCTTGGCCTTACTCAGCAACAGTGCGCTGCGGCCTTCGAAATCCCGCAGGTTGACGTCGTTGCCCAGGCTGGCGCCGAGGATCTGGCCCCGGCTGTTCACGGCCAGCACCACTTCGGGCTCCGGGTTGTTCCATTGCGAGCCGGGGTGAATGCCGATGCGGCTGCCGCTGCCCACGGCGGCCAGGACCGGTGCCTTGGTGAAGATCTCTGCATCCGGGCCGATGCCGACCTCCAGGTACTGCGACCACATGCCCTGTTCGATAAGCAAGGCTTTGAGGCGCATGGCTTGCTCGGAGCCCGGCACGATCGTGCGCAGGTTATCGCCGATCACGCTGTGGACGGTGGCGCGTACGGCTTCGGCCTTCGCGGCATCGCCGCCGGCCTGTTCCTCGATCACACGCTCGATCATGCTGGCGGCGAAGGTCACGCCGGCGGCCTTGATCACTTGCAAGTCCAGGGGCGGCAACAGCGACGGTTTGCTCGGGTCGGCATTTGGGCCGGTGTTGGCCAGCAGGGCTTCGACACTGGCGATGAAGGTGCCGGGCGTCTGTCGCACGGCGGCCAGCGGCGATTCTGTTTCCAGCAGATCACTCAATGTCGCAAAACGATCCGAGAGATCGAATACACCGTCGCTGCGCAACGCAATGGGCGAAGGCCCGGCGATTCGGCCTGGCACCCAGGCACGACCAATCAGGGTTCCGGCCACACCATCGACCGGCAGGGTATTCTCGGGAGTAAGCAGTAGCGACATGGCAAGTCTTCCTGTTCGTAAAGCCTTCACGCTAGGGTGGCCGCTCGATAAACTCCAATGAGATATATTCAGTATTTGATAACGTCGGGTTATCGCCGGCCTGAGGAATAGCCATGTCAGATCTGTCCTTCTCCAGCTTCTGTGGCTGGCTCAAATTCCGCCACTTGCTGCTGATCGACACCTTGGGGCGCACCCGCAACATGCACCTGGCGGCGCAGCAGATGAACCTCAGCCAGCCGGCCATCAGCAAGATGCTCAAGGAAATCGAAAGCCTGCTCGGCTTTGCGCTGTTCGAACGGCTGCCACGGAGCATGCCGCCTACAGCTTTGGGCGAACACGTACTGCGGTATGCGCAGATTGCCTTGAATGATGCGCGCTCGTTCGTCGAGCAAATCAGCAGCTTGCGCGAGGGTGGTCACGGCTTTCTCAAGGTCGGCGGAATCTTTGCCGCCACTGCGGTGGCTTTGCCCGAGGCGATCTTGCAGATCAAGCAGCGCTGGCCGTTGCTGTCGATTGAAGTGGTGGAGCAGACCAGTAACCACCTGATGGAGATGCTTGAAGAGAAGACGCTCGACCTGGCGGTGGCCCGTTTTACCGATCAAAGCCAGCAGCAGCGCTATGACTTCCAGCCGTTGGCCCCGGAGCCGTTCTGCATCGTGGTCAACTATCGCCATCCGTTGGCCGGCGCGGGCCCGGTCTCCTTGCAGCAGTTGGTGGACTTGCCATGGATTCTCTACCCCGTCGGCACGCCGATTCGCGCACGCATGGAGCTGGCGTTCGCCGAGGCCGGGGTGGGAATGCCACGCAACACCATCGACACCATTTCCATGCAGACCTTCCTCCAGGTGCTGCAACGCGGGCCCATGATCGGCATGCTGCCCCATGCGATGGTCGATCCGCTGCTCGAAAGCGGCCAGCTCAAGACCCTCGACACCCCGCTGCACCTGGTGCCGCAGGACTACGGCATTCTCACGCGCAAGGATGAGCCGTTGGTAGGCGCAGCGCTGGAGTTCGCCGAGATTCTCAAGGACAACGCCCGCCAGATGATTTGAAGACGCAATCGAAACTGTTTGGTCCGGGGACATGGTTAGCCTGTGGCGAGGGGATTTATCCCCGTTGGACTGCGCAGCAGTCCTAAACTCGGCCCCGCCTTCTGTCAGGTTGATTTCACGTTGAGCTTTTTGGGGCTGCTGCGCAGCCCAGCGGGGATAAATCCCCTCGCCACAAGTCATGCGCCTTGACTTAAATCCTCGTCCGGATTTCTAGAACCTTGATAACGGGCGGTTATCGACTAATCCAAAAATGCCATTGGGAAAGAATCGATCCCCGACAGTAGAGTCCTCGTTCAATCGCCGGATGATTCGCTCATTCGACGTGACCCAATAAAAACAATCAGGGGTTACCTCATGCAAACCATCTCCGAGCAGTTGCCCGCGCAGGCTCCCGCCTGCGAATTGGATTTCGAAGACCGGACCTACCGCAAGGTGGTCTGGCGGATCCTGCCCGTGTTGCTGTTGTGCTACATGGCGGCGTACCTCGATCGGGTGAACATCGGGTTCGCCAAGCTCGACATGCTCAACGAGCTGCAGTTCAGCAACACGGTGTATGCCTTGGGCGCCAGTATGTTTTTCTGGGGCTATTTCCTCTTCGAAGTCCCCAGCAACCTGTTGCTGCATCGCTTTGGCGCGCGGTTCTGGATTGCCCGGATCATGCTGTCCTGGGCGGTGATCTCCATGGCCGTGGCCTACACCGTGCCGCTGGCAGGTTTGTTCCACATCGAATCGAGCAGCATGTTCTATGTGTTGCGCTTCTTGTTGGGCATCTGTGAAGCGGGCTTTTTCCCCGGCGTGATCCTGTACCTCAACTACTGGTTCCCGACCCACCGGCAGAGCCGGGTGATGTCCGGGTTCCTGCTGGCATTGCCGGTCAGCCTGACCCTGGGCGGCATACTCTCCGGCTGGCTGATGAACAGCATGCAAGGGGTGCATGGCTTGTCTGGCTGGCAATGGATGTTGCTGATCGAAGGCATTCCTTCGATCATCATGGCGTTCGTGGTGATCGTCTGCCTGGCCGACAACATCGACAAAGCCAAATGGCTGTCTGTCGCGGAAAAAGCCCTGCTCAAGGCCAACCTGCAAACCGACAACCAGGGCAAGGCCACGCGCTTGAGTGAAGTGTTCTTCAACCCTCGGGTGTGGTTGCTGGTGTTGATCCTGCTGACCTTCAACACCGGCTTCTATGGCCTGGCGTTCTGGATGCCGTCGATCATCAAGAGCACCGGTATCACCAACAGCTTGTACATCGGTTTGCTGACCGCCATTCCTTACTCGGTGGCAGTGGTGGCGATGCTGCTCAACGCCCGGCACTCCAACCGCACCGGTGAGCGGCGCCTGCACGCGGCAATCCCGGCGTTCATTGGCGGAGCCGGCCTGATCCTCAGTGCGTTCTTCGCCGACAACCTGGTGTTGTCCGTGCTCTTTCTCAGTGTTTCCGCTTCCGGGATCCTCAGCCTGATGCCGATTTTCTGGACCCTGCCGGGCACCGTGCTGTCGGGGGTCGCCGCCGCAGCCGGCATCGGCATGATCAACGCCATCGGCAACCTGTCGGGCTTCACCGGTTCGATGATCACCGCTGTGGCGGAAACCCTCACGGGCAACATCAACAACGGCACCTATGTACTGGCCTTGTGTCTTTTGGTCAGTGGTGGACTGATCCTGGCCATTCCCGCCTCGATGCTCGGCAGGACACCCAAGCACGCCACCACGGCAGCGCAACTGGAGACCGCATGAACCTACAAAACAAGCGCGCACTGGTCACGGCAGCGGGGCAGGGCATTGGCTTGGCCAGCGCCGTTGCCTTCGCCCGGGCCGGTGCCGAGGTGTTCGCCACTGACATCGATATCCAGGCGCTGGCGGGGATCGAAGGGATCACCGCCATGCCCCTGGACGTCACGTCGCCCTCTGCCATCAGCGCCGCCTGTGAACGCATCGGTGGGCTCGACGTGTTGTTCAACTGCGCAGGCTACGTGCACAGCGGCAACATACTGCAATGCGATGAAGCGGCCTGGGCACGTTCGATGGACCTCAATGTCACGGCCATGTACCGGATGATCCATGCGTTCCTGCCGGGCATGCTGGCCCGTGGCGGCGGTTCGATCATCAACATGTCGTCGGTGGCCTCCAGCGTCAAGGGCGTGCCCAATCGCTTCGCCTATGCCACCAGCAAGGCCGCAGTCGTGGGCCTGACCAAGGCTGTCGCCATCGACTTCGTCAACCAGGGCATCCGCTGCAACGCGATCTGCCCAGGCACCGTGGATTCACCCTCGTTGCGTCAGCGCATCGCTGACCAGGCCGCGCAGCAGGGCGTGGATGAGGCGCAGGTCTACCGGCAATTTCTCGACCGCCAGCCCATGGGCCGCATCGGCCACACTGAAGAGATCGCGCAGTTGGCGTTGTACCTGGGCAGCGATGCGTCCGCCTACACCACGGGTGCCATCCACATCATCGACGGTGGCATGAGCATCTGAACCCCGGTCTTCACTTGAGCAGGAGCACGACATGAAACTATTGCGCTACGGCGAAAAAGGTTCGGAAAAACCCGGGCTGTTGGATGCCGACAATCAGATCCGTGACCTCTCGGCCCATGTGCCGGATATCGCCGGGCAGGCCCTCGGCCCGGACAGCCTGGCAGCGCTCGCCACCCTCGACCCGCGCAGCCTGCCGCTCGTGGCCGGCCAGCCGCGCATCGGTGCCTGTGTCGGGCAGGTCGGCAAATTCATCTGCGTCGGCCTGAACTACGCCGACCATGCGGCCGAGTCGAACATGGAGGTGCCGAAAGAGCCGATCATCTTCAACAAATGGACCAGTGCCATCTGCGGGCCGAACGACGACATCCAGATCCCGCGCGGCTCGCTCAAGACCGATTGGGAAGTCGAGCTGGGCGTGGTCATCGGTAAAGGCGGACGCTACATCGACGAAGCCAATGCCATGGAGCATGTCGCCGGCTACTGTGTCATCAACGATGTGTCCGAGCGCGAGTGGCAACTGGAGCGTGGCGGCACCTGGGACAAGGGCAAAGGCTTTGACACCTTCGGCCCCCTTGGGCCGTGGCTGGTGACGCGGGACGAAATCGCCGACCCGCATACGCTGGACCTGTGGCTGGAGGTCGACGGACACCGCTATCAGAACGGCAATACCCGTACGCTGATCTTCAGCGTGCCGCAACTGATTGCCTACCTGAGCCGGTGCATGAGCCTGCAACCCGGGGATGTGATCTCCACCGGCACGCCGCCCGGCGTCGGCTTGGGCATCAAGCCCAACCCGGTGTTCCTGCGGCCGGGCCAGACCATGCGCCTGGGGATCCAGGGCTTGGGCGAACAGCGTCAGGTCACGGTGCAGGCGGACTGAGGGCTGGGCCCGCTGTCATCTTCGCGAGCAGGGTCGCTCCCACAGTGGATCTTCGACAGGCACACAACTCATGTGCCCCACAGGCTCCTGTGGGGGCGGGCTTGCTCGCGATAGCGGTGCTCCGGCCTGGCCTCACTTGGGTTCAACACGCCTGACACGCTTCATCACCACCACAAAAAACACCGGCACGAACACCACCGCCAGCGTGGCGGTGATCATCCCGCCGATCACTCCGGTACCGATGGCCTGCTGGCTCGCCGAGCTGGCGCCCGTGGCAATCGCCAGCGGGACCACCCCAAGGATGAAGGCCAGCGAGGTCATGATGATCGGCCGCAGGCGCAGGCGTGCAGCCTGTAGCGTGGCGTCGATCAGGTCGTGACCTTCGTCGTACAGGCTCTTGGCGAACTCGATGATCAGGATCGCGTTTTTCGCCGACAGGCCGATGATGGTGATCAGCCCGATCTTGAAAAACACATCGTTAGGCATGCCGCGCAACGACACGGCCAATACCGCGCCGAGCACACCCAGCGGCACCACCAGCAACACCGAGGTCGGGATCGACCAGCTCTCGTACAGCGCCGCCAGGCACAGGAACACTACCAGCAGCGACAGGCCCAACAGAATGGGTGCCTGGCTGCCGGACAGGCGTTCCTGCAAGGACAACCCGGTCCATTCCTGGCCCAGGCCCGTCGGCCCCAGGGCCACCAGCCGTTCGATTTCGGCCATGGCTTGTCCGGTGCTGTAGCCCGGTGCCGGTTCGCCGGAAATGCTCACCGCCGGATAACCGTTATAGCGGGTCAATTGCGCCGGCCCCTGGGTCCAGCGGGCCTGGACGAATGCCGACAACGGGACCATTTTTCCGCTGTTGTTGCGCACGTGGATTTTCAGCAGATCCTCGACCTGGCTGCGTTGGTCGCCCTCGGCCTGGACCACCACCCGCTGCATTCGCCCCTGGTTGGGAAAGTCGTTGATGTAGGCCGAACCCACTGCCGTGGACAACACGCTGCCGACGTCGGCAAAGGAAATGCCCAGGGCATTGGCCTGCTTGCGGTCGACTTCCAATTGCACCTGCGGCGCCTCCGCCAGGGCGCTTTCACGCACATTCATCAGCATCGGGCTTTTGTCGGCGGCGGCGAGCAATTCGCTGCGGGACTGCATCAAGGTGGCATGGCCGAGGCCACCACGGTCCTGTAAACGGAACTCGAAACCGCTGGAAGTGCCCAGGCCGTCCACCGGCGGCGGCAGCACCGAGAACGCCATGGCATCCTTGATTTGACCCAGGGCCAGGTTGGCGCGGTCGGCGATGGACGCCGCCGAATCCTCGGCGCCGCGTTGCGACCAGTCCTTGAGGGTGGTGAAGGCCAGGGCCGCATTCTGGCCGCTGCCGGAAAAGCTGAAACCGAGAATGATCGTGCTGTCACCGACCCCCGGTTCGCCGGCATTGTGGGCTTCGATCTGCTCCACCACCTGCACCGTACGATTCTTGCTGGCACCCGGTGGCAGCTGGATGTCGGTGATGGTGTAGCCCTGGTCTTCCACCGGCAGGAACGAGGAGGGCAGGCGGCTGAACAGCACGCCCATGCCCACCAGCAACACGCCGTAGATCAGCAGATAACGGCCGCTGCGTTTTACCGCATAGGCCACCCAACCTTGATAGCGCTCGCCGAATCGGTCGAAACCACGGTTGAACATGCCGAAGAATCCAGTCTTGGCGTGGTGATCACCTTTGGCGACCGGTTTGAGCAAGGTTGCACAAAGCGCCGGGGTCAAGGTCAGGGCGAGAAAGGCCGAGAACAGGATCGATGTCGCCATCGACAACGAGAACTGCTGGTAGATCACCCCCACCGAGCCCTGCATGAACGCCATCGGAATGAACACCGCCACCAGCACCAGGGTGATGCCGATGATCGCCCCGGTGATTTGCCCCATGGCCTTGCGTGTGGCCTCCTTGGGCGACAAGCCTTCCCGGGCCATGATCCGCTCGACGTTCTCCACCACCACGATGGCATCGTCCACCAGGATGCCGATGGCCAGCACCATGCCGAACATCGTCAGCACGTTGATCGAGAACCCCAGCGCGAGCATCGTCGCGAAGGTGCCCATCAGCGCCACCGGCACCACCAATGTCGGGATCAGGGTGTAGCGGATGTTCTGCAGGAACAGGAACATCACCGCGAACACCAGCAACATCGCCTCGCCGAGGGTGTAGATCACCTTGGTGATCGAGACCTTGACGAACGGCGACGTGTCGTAGGGAATCTTGTATTCCACGCCGGCCGGGAAGTAGCGCGACAGCTCGTCCATCTTGTTGCGCACCAGGGTCGCGGTGTTCAAGGCGTTGGCGCCCGGAGACAGTTGCACGGCCACGGCAGTGGACGGCTTGCCGTTCAGGCGCGTGGAAAACTGGTATTCCTGGCTGCCGATTTCTACCCGTGCCACGTCGGCGATGCGCACCGTCGAGCCATCGGGGTTGGCCTTGAGCACTATGTCGGCGAACTCTTGCGGTGTGTTGAGCTGGCCTTTGACGACGATGGTCGCGGTGATTTCCTGGGTGTTGCGGCTCGGCAAATCGCCCAGGCTACCGGCCGATACCTGGGCGTTCTGCGCCACGATGGCTGCGTTTACGTCGGCCGGAGTCAGGTTGAAGCCCACCAGTTTCTGCGGGTCGATCCAGATCCGCATGGCCCGTTCGGCCCCGTACAACTGGGCCTTGCCGACACCGTCCAGGCGCTTGATCTCGTTCATCACGTTGCGCGCCAGGTAGTCGCTCAGAGCCACGTCGTCGAGCTTGCCATCGCTGGAGGTGAGGGTGATCAGCAGCAGGAAGCCAGCGGAGACTTTGTCCACTTGCAAGCCTTGCTGGGTCACCGCTTGCGGCAGGCGCGACTCCACGGCCTTGAGGCGGTTCTGCACATCGACCTGGGCCAGTTCCGGGTTGGTGCCGGGTTGGAAGGTCGCGGTGATGGTGGCGCTACCCAGGCTGCTCTGGGACTCGAAATACAGCAGGTTGTCGGCGCCGTTGAGTTCTTCCTCGATCAGGCTGACCACGCTTTCGTCCACGGTTTGCGCCGAAGCACCCGGGTAGACGGTGTAGATCTCGATTTGGGGCGGGGCCACGACCGGGTATTGCGCCACCGGCAGTTGCGGGATGGCCAGGATACCGGCCAACAGGATGAACAGCGCGACCACCCAGGCGAACACCGGACGGTCGATGAAGAACTGCGGCATGGCTTAGTGTCCTGCCTGTGGCCCGGGAACCTGGGCGAGGGGAAGTGGGGTGTCATCGACCTGGACCTGCTCACCGGGACGGGCGTGTTGCAGGCCTTCGATGACGATGCGGTCGCCGGGTTTCAAACCTTGCGTGACGACCCAGCGATCGTTTTGCGCGGCGCCCAGTTGCACAGGTTGCTGGCTGACCTTCTGTTCGGCGTCCAGCATCAGCACCTGGGCAACCCCGGCGCTGTCTCGCAGGACGGCCCGTTGCGGCACAGTGATGCCCTGGCTGTTGACCGCCTGTTCCAGGCGCACGCGAATGAAGCTGCCGGGCAGCAGGTCCAGGTCGGGGTTGGGAAATTCGCTGCGCAGGGTGATCTGGCCGGTGCTCGGGTCGACGCTGAGGTCGGTGAACAGCAATTTGCCGGGCAGCGGATAGGGGCTGCCATCGTCCTGAATCAACGTGGCCTTGGCCTGGTCCTGGCCGACCGCTTGCAAGAGCCCTGCGCGAAAGGCGCGGCGCAGGTCGTTGAGTTCGCGGGTCGATTGCGTGAGGTCGGCGTGGATCGGGTCCAGTTGCTGGATCAGCGCCAACGGCGTGCTTTCGTTCTGCCCGACCAAGGCACCTTCCGTCACCAGGGCGCGACCGATACGTCCGGAAATCGGCGCGGTCACCGTGGCGTACCCCAGGTTCAGTTTCGCCCGTTCCACCGCGGCCTTGCTGGCAGCGACATCGGCGGCGGTCTGGCGCACGCTGGCCCGGGCGTTGTCGTAATCCTGGCCACTGATCGCTTTGTCATCGATCAACTGGGCGTAACGTTGTGCCTGCAAACGGGCCTGGAACGCATTGGCTTCGGCCTTGCGCAACGCCGCCTCGGCACTGTCCAGGTCGGCCTTGAATGGCGCTGGATCGATGCGAAACAGCAGCTCGCCCTGTTTGACGTCGCGGCCTTCACGAAACACCTGTTGCAAGACTACCCCGGCCACCCGCGCCCGCACTTCGGCTACCCGCGGCGCGGCGATCCGGCCACTCAGCTCGTTGCTGATCGACAGTGGCCGGGCCTGAACGGTTTCGATACGCACGCTTGCCAGCGGGGAGGAGGCGTCTGGGGTCGAGGCGCTATCACAGCCACTGAGCAGCAGCGCGCCGACCAGCAGGCCCAGTGTGATGAAAGGATTCTTGGACATGGTGCTTCCCCAATAATGAACCCGTCAATGCTACGGACCGGGGTCAATGGCAGGGGTGAAGCTTTGTAGGGGGTGTGTGAAATTGTGTAAGGGGGACTGTCGAGGCGCGCGGCTCACCCGTCCAAACCCACCACCGGAATTTCGCCCTTGGCCTTGCCTGATTGCAGCAGGGCCATGGCAGCACCGATGGCCATTTCGTCATTATTGGCGACGATGGCATCCATCAATGGCGCCTGGCGTTCGTCTTGCTGCAGGTATCAACGTTCTATCAAGAAATGGCCAAGGCCATCCGTCTCGCGGCGACGGATTCAAGCTGTTTGAAAGGCGAGCCGGAGATTCTGTTCCTGGAGCACGAATCTCCTCATCAAGTCGCCCAATTGCTGCTTGAACTGGCCATGATCGAGGCGATGGTCGAACATCTTCAGGGCGGGTCGGGCGGTGGCACTCAGGTGCACTTGTTGCCCTTTGAAATAGTGACGGTCGAAAGTCTCTAAGCGAGACCTGGCCAACGCCCTGGCACGATGATCCGCCGCTACCTGGGGTATCGGCAGATCTCGTTTGCCGCCTAAGCCTCAGTAAGGATTGCAGTACTGTGCGACAGCCCTGGCCTGGTCGACGTAAGGACGTGCCGGCTCAAGGTTCCACTCGGGCTTGTTCCTGACGGGTTTGCCATCGAAGGTGGCCGCCAGATGACACACTAGTTGCCGGCGGATGGATCCGCCATAGACGCTGTACTGCCGCCATTGCCCGTCGTCTTTGTGCTTGTTGTACAGCTCGGCAAACATCCTGTCGGTCTGGTCATCCTTGATCGCACGGCCGCAGGCCGTGGGCACGACCTGGAGCGACCAGGTATCGGGCCCAAGCTTGGGATCAGGGCGGCGGACCCAAGTGCTGGATTCGATGTAGCGTTCACAGAATTGTTGCGTGGGCGGCGTGGTTCGGGTGCAGGAGAACGTGGCCTTGCTGCCCGGTGTCCTGGGGAAGTCGATCTTGATGATGTTGCGATCCTTGCCGGTCTTGTCTTTGTAGTCCCGTTGGTTGGCCAGGGCATCGTTCAAGCCCCGTTGATCGCTGTAGAAAAACGCCAGGATCGGCAATGCATCGTCTTTCGGGTTCCCCAGGCGCAGTTCGGTCTGGGTTTGAAATTCGCGGGTATTGATGACTTTCCGGGCACCCATGAAGTTTCGAAACGCGTCGACCCGTTCCCGGCTGCTCATGGGGTTGCGCATATTGAATCCACATTGCAACTGGTCTTGCTTCCTGTCGTTGTTGAACCGGGTGAAATGCGCGACCCAGGCATTGGCGTTTAGGATAGGCGGCGCCATGGCCTGGCAGACAGCCTCTGTCTGGGCGGTGTTTTTGTTGTTGCCGCAGCCTCGGTCATCGCGAAAGTCGGTCCAGGCATCGTTCGGAAATGCGCAGTAGATGTGCACCGGGGTTTCCGGTTCGCGTACCTGGTCGATCGGTGTGATGATGTAGCCGTTCTGGGTGCTCATGCCAGGATCTTCATAGCTGATGCCATCGACCCGCATCCAGGAGGCGGCAAAGGTACCCAGTTCTTTCGCTTTCGGGCTCGGGTTCCAGACATCCCATTTCTCGCCCTTCGCCGGGTTGGCGCGGTGGGTGCCCCTGATCAGCAACCCCGAACAATCCGAGGCCGGGTCCTGCCGGCAACTGTCGACGGTGTTGTTATACAAACCTTCCACCCGTTTCAGCGTCTCTTCGCACGACTCGGCACTGGCCGCTGTCGTTTGCCAGAACAACGGGAGGACGAGCAATGGCGTGATCCTTTTCAAACGTGTCTTCATGACATGACTTCCTTGTGTTGGAGCCGGTAGCCGGCGCGGCATTCCATGCCGGGAAAGAGAAAACAGCAGGGTTCGTGATGCCGGCCGGCGGCTTTCATTGAGCCTGTCGCGGGCATTGGCAGTGTTATGGGCGAGGGCGACTCAACGCGAGAGCGAATGGCAACCAGCCGCCGCATCGAGTCCCTGGTGCGCGTCCTTGAGGATGTTGTAGTTGGGGTTGATGCGGGGCTTCAGCGGATCATGCGGCGACTGGGCAGCTACCGTATGGAATGCCAGGGGCAGGTTAAAAAACGCACGAGCAGTTGCGCGCATGTCGACACTCCTTGTCGAACGAGATGGGTGAGTTTCAAGGTAGTCAACCGATTCCCACAGGTCAAATCAGCGCTTTTTCTTCAGGTGGTACCGGCCTGACGCTCCTCATTGCTCAAGCATCAATGTGCGCCAGACTCTGCGGCGCCGATACGCTTTCACTCATCGGCCATTCCCGAGTGGATCTTGATGACGACCTTACCCTTCGATCGTCCTTGTTCGACATAGCTCAGGGCATCGGCTGTCGCGTCGAAGGGGAAGGATCGGTCAAGCACCGGCTTGATGCTGCCGGACTCGACGAGGGTGGTGATCTCCCGCAGCTGAGGACCATTGGCACGCATGTACACGAAGGCGTAGCTCACTCCCTTTCGGTGGGCCTTGCGGCGTATACCGCTGCTCAACAGGCCCATGATCAGTCTCAGCACCCAGGAAAGTCCCTGGGCCTGGGCGAACTGTGGGGTGGGGGGGCCGGAGATGGAAATGAGTTGGCCGCCTGGTTTCAGGATCTTCAGCGATTTCTCCAGCTCATCGGCGCCCAGGCTGTTCAACACGATGTCATAGTCCTGCAGGACGCTGGCGAAATCCTGCTGCTTGTAATCGATGACAACGTCTGCGCCCAGGGCTTTGACCCACGGCACATTGGGGGTGCTGGTGCTGGTCGCAACGAAGGCGCCGAGGTGCTTGGCAAGCTGGATGGCGACGGTGCCGACGCCACCTGAACCGGCCTGGATGAAGACCTTTTGGCCTTTCTTCAGCCGGGCGGTTTCAACCAGTACCTGCCAGGCGGTCAGGGCGACCAAGGGCAGGGCGGCGGCTTCTTCCATGCTGATGTTTGCCGGTTTCACGGCCAGGGCATTTTCGTTCACTGAAATCTGCTCGGCGAAGGTGCCGATGTGCCCGTCCGGGGCGCGGGCATAGACTTCATCGCCCGGCTTGAATTGCTCGACACGGGATCCCACGCGGACCACGACCCCGGCCAAGTCATGACCCAATGCCAAGGGAAAGGAGTAGGGCAGGATCAGCTTGAATTCGCCTTTGCTGATCTTTGAATCCAGCAAGTTGACGCTGGCAGCCTGCACGCGGACCAGAACGTCGTGGTCACCCACGTCAGGGGCCGGTAGCTCGCCGATACGACCACTGTGCTTGCCGTAGCGGTCGATTAAAAATGCTTTCATGGTGCTTTGCTCTTATAAGGGATGCAGTGCAGTGATCACTTGGCCCGGCATCCGGAAATACCGGCGCTGTCCTTTGCGCCGGCACCTGCTAAACGATGATCACGCCGGGTCTTGATAGCGTTCGGCGACATGGGACTGCCGGATTTGCCCGAGCAGGCCTTGACGTGCGGCCTGCAAGGCATCCCAGCGTGCTTCTTCATGCAAGGGCGGGATGGTCACCGGCTCGCGACGATCAAAACCAACCAGTGCGGCATCGACCAGGTCACCGACTTCCATGATTTCATTCAGGGTGTTGATATCGATACCCGCGCGTTCCCAGATCTCAGTGCGGGTGGCCGCTGGCAGGACGGCTTGTACGTAGACGCCTTTCGGAGAGAGTTCCAGGCTGAGTCCCTGGGAGAGAAACAGCACGAACGCCTTGGTCGCGCCGTAGACCGACATACCGAACTCCGGTGCCAGGCCAACGACGGAGCCGATGTTGATGATCGCGCCGTCACCCGCTTCCACCAGGCGTGGGGCGATGGCGCTGGCCAGCCGGACCAGCGCGGTGGTATTGAGCGACACGAGGTGCGCGACACTGTCGGTCGACTGTTCGATGAAGGTCCCGGATTGGGCGGCGCCGGCGTTATTGACCAGGATGCCGATGTTGGCGTCGTCGCGCAGCCGGGCTTCGACGGTTGTCAGGTCGCCGAGCTGGGTCAGGTCGGCCTGGAGAATATCGACGGCAACGTTGTGTTCGCTGCGCAGCTTGGCGGCCAGCGCTTCCAGGCGCGCGCTGTCGCGGGCCACCAGGACGAGATCGTGTCCACGTTGCGCAAAGCGTTGGGCATAGACAGCGCCAATACCGGTGGAGGCGCCTGTGATGAGAACAGTTGTGCGAGTGTCCATGGAGATTCTCTTCTTCAAGGTATCAATGAGCGAGTTGCGCGCTGTTGTTCAGGCGCGCAGTCGGGTCTGGCCAGTGTTACTGCGCGCTGGATTCAGCGAGCGTTGGATAGTCGATGTAGCCCTTCGCACCACCACCGTAGAGGGTAGCGGGATTGAACGCCGACAAAGGCGAACCGGTCCTGAGCCGCTCCACCAGGTCCGGATTGCCGATGAACGGCCGGCCGAAGGCGATCAGGTCAGCCTTGTCTTCGATGAGTCCTGAGGTCGCCAGGTCCAGGTCGTAGCCGTTGTTGGCGATGTAGGTGTTTTTGAAGCGCTGGCGCAAGGCACCGAAGTCGAAGGGCGCAACGTCGCGCGGCCCACCGGTCGCGCCTTCGACCACATGCAGGTACACGATGTCGAGGGTGTTGAGCTGGTCGATCAGGTAGTCGAACTGGGCCTGTGGCGCGCTGCTGGACACACCATTGGCCGGCGAGACCGGCGAGATGCGCAGGCCGGTGCGGCTGGCGCCGACTTCGCCCACCACTGCCGCCGTCACTTCCAGCAGCAGGCGAGCACGATTTTCAATCGAGCTGCCGTAGGCATCGGTGCGCATGTTGGCGCCGTCCTTGATGAACTGGTCCAACAGGTAGCCGTTCGCACCGTGGATCTCTACGCCGTCAAATCCCGCGGCGATGGCGTTCGCCGCCGCCTGGCGAAAATCGTTGACGATCCCGGGCAACTCGCTGATGTCCAGCGCTCGCGGTTCGGAAACGTCTTCGAAACGATTGTTGACGAATACCTTCGTCGCCGGACGCAGAGCAGAGGGGGCCACTGGCGCTGCACCATTCGCTTGCAGGTCGACGTGGGAAACGCGGCCGACATGCCACAGTTGCAGGAAAATCCGCCCGCCTTTGGCATGCACGGCATCGGTGACCGTGCGCCAGCCGTCGATCTGGGCCTGGGTGTAGATCCCGGGGGTGTCCTGATAGCCCTGGCCTTGCTGGGAGATCTGCGACGCCTCGGAGATCAACAGGCCTGCCGACGCTCTCTGGCTGTAGTAAGTGGCAGCGAACTCGCTGGGCACAAAACCTTGCCCCGCACGGTTACGTGTCAGCGGCGCCAGGACCACTCGGTTGGAAAGCGTGAGATCACCCAACGTGTAGGGTGTGAACAGGATCTGGTCGGTCATGACGTCTTGTTTCCGTAGGTTTGGATAAAGGGGAGCGCGTGCAACCTGGCGAGGTGAGCGCGCTTTTCATTAGGATGATGATCGAAATCTAAGCTGTCAACGAATTTGATTATGCTCGACATCTATGTATGATGTGGGCATGAATTTCGAGCTGCACGAGGGAGTGAAAAATGAGGGTGACCAAGGCCCAGGCCCAGGCAAATCGGGAGCACATCGTCGAGACGGCCTCTGTCTTGTTTCGCGAGCGAGGCTTTGACGGCGTGGGTGTGGCGGACCTGATGGCGGCCGCCGGCTTCACCCATGGCGGGTTCTACAAGCATTTCGGCTCCAAGGCCGACCTGATGGCCGAAGCGGCGGCGAATAGCCTTGCGCAGTCGCTGACCGACAATGCAGGCATCGACGTAGCTGGTTTCGTCGATCTTTACGTGTCCAGGGACCACCGTGACGGCCGGGGTAGCGGTTGCACCATGGCGGCACTGTGTGGCGACGCTGCCCGTCAATCGCCCGAGCTGAAGGCTACCTTTGCCAACGGCATCGAAGACATGCTGGCCGCGCTCGAAAGCCGGTACGAGGCCGGGCAAGACGCGCCGCAGGAAGCGATCAGGGCAAAAATGCTCGACATGTTGGCGCATGCCGTCGGTGCGATCGTGTTGTCACGGGCCTGCCCGGACGATTCCGCGCTGGCCGATGAAATCCTCGAGGTGTGCCGCGCCCGGATCATCGCGGCGCTGCCGTCGTCGCCCGCGAAGCAGCCTTAGTGATCAAAATGCTGTTCACTTAAGAAAAACGGTGCGCCCGTGGTGAGGGAGCTTGCTCCCGCTGGGCTGCGAAGCGGCCCTTTTTTGTGAGTGCTTTGCACTCAAGCGGGAGCGAGCTCCCTCGCCACGGGTTTGTCGGCGGTCTTATAGCGACGCCCTGACCACCAGGGGGCAATCCACCGGCTGGGCGCCTGATACCTCGAGGTTCTCGATCAGGTGCCGGGCCGCCTGGCGCCCGATCTCGTAGTACGGCAGTTGTACCGTGGTCAGTGGCGGCATGAACAGTTCGGCGATGCCGATCATGTTGTCATAGCCGAGCACTGCGACATCGTCGGGAATTTTCAGGCCGCGCCCCAGCAACAACTGATAGGCGCAAAAGGCAATGCGGTCGTTGCCGCAGACCAGGATGTCGAATTGCGGACGGCCGTCAACGATATGCCGGTCGAGAATGGCGGCGGTTTCATCATAGGCGTCGTGATCGGAAAGGTCGTACTGCAGGAGTGCTTCAGGTGCCAGCCCGACGGCCTGACAGGCGCGTTTCAGGCCTTGTTGACGCAGGCCCCAGGCAAGACTCTTCCTCGGCAAATTGATACACAGCGGGCGCCGATAGCCTTGGCTCAACGCATGCTGCATGGCTCGATGCTGCCCGGCTTCATCATCCGGCACATAACTGACCAAGTGGCTGTCATCGGCCAGGCAATTGGCGAGCACCAGCGGTTTGCTCTTGAGCCGTTCGGGAATGCTCACCTGGCGCAATCCCATGGCACTGAAGATCAACCCGTCAGGGCGGTGCGACAGCATCAGGTCGATGTTCTGATCGGTGGGCGGGTTGCTCAACAGGTTAAGGATGAAGACGTTCCAGCCTGCCTGCTGCGCGGTCTGTTCGATGGACAGCAGCAACTCAACGGCAAACGGCGTGGTCGCGGTGTCCAGTGCGAACACACCGATGGTGCGCGCCTGCAGGTTGTCGCCGCGCATCCTGCGCGCCGACAGGCTCGGTACGAATTGCAGTTCATCAATGGCGCGACGTACCCGCTGAAGGGTTTCGGGGCTCAGTTTTTCCGGCGTGTTGAGCGCGCGCGAAACCGTCATCAGGGATACGCCGGCCAGCTGTGCAACGTCTTTCACGGAAGTCATGCGAAGTGCGGCCAGTCAGGTTGACGCAGAATCATGACACAGGCCCTGGGCTTCTCGCGACTCGAATGACGGTACTCACAGCCAACCCGAGTCCAGCGGCCACGCCTTGGGAATGGCGACGCGCCCGCCAGTCCCGTTCGCCAATAGTTTCACTCCGAGGCTGTCGGGTCGCGGATAGAGGCGGCTGCTGAAGCTGAAGCGGCCGTTTTCCTCGAACACCTCGATGGACGAGCGATCGAGAAATACCCGCAGGTGCAGTTGTGTTTGCGAAGGCTCGATCGACACGCTGCGCTGACCGCTCACTTGCGCACCCGAGCGGCTGCGATCTAGCACCAGGCGTTGCAGTGACGCGTCGTAATAAAGCAGGGTTTGTTCCTGCTCATTGGCGCTGCAGCGCAAGGCGATGCCCAGGTGGCCTTCGGTGCAGTCGAGCAGATCCAGATGCACATGGATTTCGAGCCTGTCGCCCTTCACTTGCGGCACCCAGCGGCTGCCCGACTCGCCCCACGGCGCGACGCTCGGCAGCGGCGCCTGGCGCAGCGCGGTCAGTTCCCGTGCCGGAAACACGCCAAGGCGATCGCCCTGCAGTTCAAGCTCGCGAGGCAAACCGAGCATGCCGCACCAGTGATGGGCCTGGCTCGGCATCGGGCTTTCCCACATGTCCAGCCAAGCCCACACCAGGCGCCGACCATCGGCGGTCTCCAAGGTTTGCGCAGCATAGAAATCGTGACCGTTATCCAGTTCGATGAACGGCCCGCCGGTGAAGTGCCATTCGCTGTCGAGCCGGCCAATGCGATAACCGGTCTGGTACTTGTTGAGGCGTTCGTAACCTTCGGGTTTCATCCCCTGGGGGGAGTAAAGCAGCACGTCACAGCCGTTGAGGCGAAACAGGTCCGGGCATTCCCACATGTAGCCATCGCCCTCATTGCCACTGGACACGTAGTCGAGGAAGTCCCAGGTGTGCAGGTCGGTGGAGCGGTACAGCGGCAGCAGCGGCTTGTCGCCCAGGCGCGCGCCGGCAATCAGGTACCAATAGCCATCCTCCCGCCAGACCTTGGGGTCGCGAAAGTGCATGATCGTTTCTTGCGGCGCGTTCTCGATGACGGCGCCATGCTTGACGAACCGGATGCCGTCGTCACTGGTGGCCAGGCACTGGACCTGGCGGATAAAGCGTTCGTCGCCCACTTCTCCCAGCCAGGTGTGTCCGGTGTAGATCAGCGCCAAGGTGTCGCCACACACCACCGCGCTACCGGAAAAACAGCCGTGGCGGTCGAAGTCATCGCCTGGCGCCAGGGCGAGGGGCAGATGCTGCCAATGGACCAGGTCGGTGCTCTTGGCGTGCCCCCAATACATCGGACCCCATTTGGCATCGAAAGGGTGGTGTTGGTAGAACACGTGATACTCGCCACGGAAAAACACCACCCCGTTAGGGTCGTTCATCCAGCCTGCGACAGGCGCCAGATGATAGGCCGGTCGATAATCGCCGATGAGACGAGACTGACCTTCACTCAGCGCCTGCTGCGCATGTTCAAGGGGGGAGGGCATGGGGGCGTTCATGGCATTCACAGACACAGTCATAGGGCGCCTGCTTTTGGCGAGCGCTGCGGGACGTCCTCCGGGAGGACTTCAATAACAGCAGGATGGCGTCTCAAGGCCGTGCCATCCGCGTCGAACAGATGCACGCTGCCGAACGCCAGTTGCAGTTCAACCCGATCGCCCACTCGCCATCCGGCGTTGACTTCGCAGCGACAGATCAACGGTTCATCCTCGCCTGACTCCAGGTGCACGTAGGTTTCGCTGCCCAGGTATTCGACCCCGACCACGCCGACCCCGGCGCTGCCTTGCGCCGCTTTGAGCGACATGTGTTCCGGGCGAATCCCCAGGGTCAGCGGACTGCCCGCCGCCAGGTGGGCGCTGTCGAAGGGAAGGGGCGTCATGCCCAATAAAGGGCTGTCGATCTGGCTGGTTTCACCTGGGGAGTGCAGGCGCGCCGGCAGAAAGTTCATCTTGGGCGAACCGAGGAAACCGGCGACAAAGCGGCTGGCCGGGTGCTCATAGAGTTCGCGTGGCGAGCCGACCTGCTCGATGCGGCCGCCATTGAGCACGACAATCTTGTCGGCCAGGGTCATCGCTTCAACCTGGTCGTGGGTCACGTAGATCATGGTCGAGCCCAGTCGCCCATGCAGCCGAGCGATTTCGTTGCGCATCTGCACGCGCAGGGAGGCGTCGAGGTTGGACAGTGGCTCGTCGAACAACAGGATGTCCGGTTCCCGCGCCATGGCCCGGCCCATGGCCACTCGCTGGCGCTGTCCACCCGACAGTTCCCGTGGCTTGCGCTGCAGCAGTTTATCCAACTGCAGGATTTGCGCGGTTTTCAGCACTCGCTCGCGCAGGCTGGCCTTTTCGGTCTTGGCCAGTTTGAGGCCAAAGCTGATGTTGTCGTAGACGCTCATGTGCGGGTACAGCGCATAGGACTGGAACACCATGCCGACGCCACGCTCGCGCGGTTCCAGGTCATTGACCCGGCGTCCGTCGATCAGCAGGTCGCCGTCACAGATCGAATCCAGCCCGGCGATCAGCCGCAGCAAGGTCGACTTTCCGCAGCCCGAAGGGCCGACGAAAACCACGAATTCACCCGCCGAGATTTCCAGGCTGACGTCGCGAAGAATGCGTGCGCCGCCCAATTGTTTGTTCACGTTGTCCAGCTTCAACTTGATCACGATGCTGTTCCTTTCTTGTCTGTGTTGGGCCTCAACCCTTTAACGCACCGGCAGTGAGGCCGGAAACGATGCGGCGCTGGAAGATCAGCACCAGAATCACCAATGGGACCGTGACCAGCACCGACGCCGCCATCAACAAGCCCCAAGGCAATTCATGAGGGCTGCCGCCGGAAATCAGCGCGATGGCGACCGGGACCGTGCGTTGCGAGTCGGTCAGGGTGAAGGTCAGGGCAAACAGGAACTCGTTCCAGGCGGCGATGAAGGCCAGAAGCCCCGTAGTGACCAGTGCCGGCCAGAGCAGCGGCAACAGCACGCGGGTCAGCGTGACCCAGGGTGACGCACCGTCCATGATCGCGGCCTCTTCCAGCTCATGAGGCAGTTGTCCCATAAAGGTGGTCAGCACCCAGACGGTGAAGGGCAAAGTGAAGATCGTGTAGCTCAGGATCAACGCCCAGGACGTGTTGTACAGGCCCAGGGCACGTATCACTTCGAACAATCCCGACAGCACCGCGACTTGTGGAAACATCGAGACGCCCAGGACCATCATCAACACCACGCCGCGTCCGCGAAACTTCACCCGGCCCAGGGCATAGGCGGCGGTCAGGCTGAGGAGCAACGCCAGCGCGACCACGCACAGCGCAACCACCAGCGAGTTGCCGATGGCCCGCAGGAACGAGGCCTGGCCCAGCACGGCGGCATAGTTGGAAAAGTCGGGGTTATCGATCCAGTAGCTCACCTGGAACAAGGCGCTGGACGGCTTCAGCGACGTCACGATGGCGTAGTAGAACGGAAAGACCGCGTACAGCAGCAAGATCCCGATCAGGCACCAGAACCCGGCGCGCAGCAGGGCTTTTTTCAGCAGGCGCGGGCTCATGAACGAACCTCCAGCTGACGGCGTCCGAGGTACAGGTACGCCATGGCGATTACCGCCACGACCAGAAACAGCAAGGTCGAAGCGGCGCTGCCGTAACCGACGTCCTGGAATTCCACCAGGTGCTGACGGGCATAGACCGACATGCTCATGGTGCTCGATGAGTTCGAGGTCAGCACATAGATGACATCGAACACCCGCAAGGAATCGAGGATGCGAAAGATCGCCGCCACCAGCAATGCCGGCATCAGCAGTGGCAGGGTGACCCACCAGAACACTTTCACCGGGTGAATGCCATCGACCCTGGCGGCTTCGTAGCAGTCGCTGGGCAACATCTGCAAGGCTGCCAACATCAGCAGCGTGACGAAAGGCACGGTCTTCCAGACGTCGACGATGATCACTGCCCACATCGACAGGTCCGCGTCGGCTGTCCAGGCCAGTGGCGCATCGATCAGGCCGAGGCCGAGCATCAGGTGATTGATGATGCCGAACTGGTCGTTGAGCATCCATGACCAGATTTTCGCCGAGACGATGGTCGGGATTGCCCAGGGGATCAGGATCAACGCCCGCACCAGCGCGCGTCCAGTGAACTTGACGTTCAGCAGCAACGCCACCATCAGCCCCAGTACGATTTCCAATCCCACTGACACCACGGTGAAATGCAGGGTGTTGCGCACCGCGTTCCACCACTGCGGATCGACCAGGATGCCGGACCAGCCCGCGCTGCTGTGAAACAGATAATTGCTCAAGCCGACAAAGGTTGCATCGCCCGTGTCGGCCAGGCTGGCGTCGGTCAGGCTGAACCAGAATGTGCGCAGCAGCGGCCAGGCCGCCACCAGGGCCAGGCATAGCAACATCGGGCTCAGGAACAGCCAGGCGGCGCGAACGCGACGGCGTTGTACCGGCGTTTCCCGATTGAGCAGGTACTCGTCGTCGCCGGGGGCGAGTGTAGTGGAGACAGACATGGTGATTTCCTTCCTTGTGGCTTACCAGTTCCGGCGTTTGATGCGCGTGAGTTCGCTTTCCAGTTCGGCCAACGCCTGATCGACCGGCCGTTCGTCTGCCAGCACGCCGTGCACTTGATCGAAGAAAGCATTGGAGACCCGTGGATAGCGGTCGGCGGTGATTGAAGCAGGGCGCATGACCCCATCATTGAGGATGCTGCGCAGTTGGCTGTAGTACGGCATGGCCGCGAGCAAATCGGGATCCTGGTATAGCGACTCGATCACCGGGTTGTAGGCACCCACCAGGGCGCGGTGTTTCTGTTGTTGGGCGCTGCTCAGGTAGCTCACCAGTTCTGCGGCGAGCTTGGGGTTGGCGCTGTAGCGCGACACCGCCAGGCCCCAGCCGCCGAGGGTGGACGCATGGGTGCCCGTCTCGCCGCCGCGGGGCAGGGGAGCGACGCCGACCTTGTCCTTCACGACGCTGTCCTGGCTTTGCACCAGGGCCCAGACATAAGGCCAGTTACGCATGAACAACGCATTGCCCGACTGGAAGACGCCGCGTCCTTCTTCCTCGGTGTAATTGAGTACGCCACGCGGGGAGATGTCTCCCACCCAGCTTTTGGCCAGGGTCAATGCGACCCTTGAGGCCTGGCTGTTGACCACGATGTCGCCTTGCTGATTGACCAGCCCGCCTTGCGGCTGGCTGCTGATCCATTCCAGTGCGTTACACGTCAGGCCTTCGTAGGCGCGCCCTTGGAATACATAACCCCAGGCATTGGCGTTCCCGGCATCGCGTTCGGCCTGCTGGACAGCCCTGGCAGTCGTGGTCATTTCTTCCCAGGTCTGGGGCACGGGCTTGTTGTACTTCTCGAGCAGGTCCTTGCGGTAATACAGCAGCCCCGAGTCCGTGAACCACGGCATGGTCACCAGGCGCCCGTTCACCGTAGCGTTGTCCACCTGGGCCTGGAAGTAACCCTGGGTCGCGTTGGCAGGAAGCACTTCGCGCAGGTCCATCAAGTGCTTGGCCAACATTCCCGGCCATACCATGTCGATCTGGATGATGTCGATGTCGCTGGATTGCGCACTGAGGATCTGTTGGTAGAACGACAACCGCTCGGTCGCCGAGTTAGGCGTGGAAACCACTTCGACGCTGTTGCCGGTCTGCTTCGACCACGCCTCGACGGCCTCCTTGCACAGTTGCAATTCAGCACCCACGGCACCGCAGGAAATCGTCAGGCTGGCGGCTGTGGAGAGGGATGGAAATCCGACGCACAGGCCGAGCAGCGCCGCTGGAAGGATCGATTTGAGCTGTTTCATAAAGCCCTCTTTATTTTTGTTTTTAGAAAAGTTAACGTTAACATCGCCAAATGTAGCAGTGTATTTGCGATGAGGCATCCTTTTTTTCCTTTGGTTTGACAATTCAGAACCTGGGTGAAAAAGGCCGGTCGCGGCAACAGAACAATAAAAACAAAACAGGGAAAATCCACATGCAGAAAGCATCAAGCTGGCTACTCGCAGGCGTGCTCGGCGCCGCGGCGACCACGTCTCAGGCCGCGACTCTGGAAGAGCGCATGGCCGCTTTCGAGGCCCGTGCCAGCGCAGCGGAAAAACGCGCAGCCGCCGCCGAACAGCAAACCCAGGCACTCGCCAGGGAGTTGCAGCAACTCAAACTCGCCACGCCCGCTGTGCAACCGGTGGCGTCCGCCGCTACGGTCCCCACGCTCGACGCTCGCCTGGCAAAGCTCGAAGCCAGCCAGCAAAGCACGCAGAAACAGGGCAGTGGCGCACACCTTACCGACGGCTTCAGCTTCAAGGGCTACGCCCGCTCCGGGCTGCTGATCAATGATGGATTGGGCGGTGGTCGTGGCGGTCCTTACACCACTCCGGCCGGTTCTGTGGGTGGCGCGGTCGGGCGACTCGGCAACGAAGACGACACCTACATGCGCATCGACCTGTCGAAAGAGCAGTACGCGCAGAACGGCACCCACTCCAAGTTCACGGTTTCCATCGCCGATGGTGTGGAGAGCTCCAACGACTGGACCGCCGACGAAAGCAACCTGAACGTGCGCCAGGTGTTTACCGAACTCGATCACCTCGCGGCATTCAAGGGCAACTCGATGTTCGAAAACTCCACCCTGTGGGCCGGCAAGCGCTTCGACAGGGACAATTTCGACATCCACTGGCTGGACTCCGACGTTATCTATCTGGCCGGCACCGGTGGCGGTATCTACGATATACAGATGAACAAGAACTGGCGCTCGAACTACTCATTGATCGGTCGCAACTACGGCGATTTCAGCGAGGGCGGCGTCAATGCCGATGTGGAAAGCTACATCCTGACGTCCAACCAGTTTTTCGACGGCGGGCAATGGCAGTGGATGTTCAACGCCATCGGCTCGAAGAAAAACGACTTTGCTACCCGCACCAACGAAGCGGGGCTGACGCCGGCCGATTCCGGCTTGCACAGCATGATCGCCAATCACCAGAAAAACTTTTTCGGCCGCGAAGGCTTCTTCAAGACGGCGCTGCTCTATGGGCAGGGGTTGGGGGCCGAGGTCAAGAACGTTGGCTCGGACGGCGAACTGATCGACGACGCCCGCGCGGTGCGCCTGGCGCTGTACGGCGAAACGCCCTTGGCGTCCGACTGGCGCATTGGCCCGAGCCTGCTGGCTGAGCAAAGCAAGGACCGCTACGTCAAGGGCGACGATTACCGTTGGATGACCCTGAACGTGCGGTTGGCCAATGAAATCAACAGCAATTTCGAGATGGCCTACGAGATGAGCTGGCAAACCATGAAGCTGGACCCCAAGGGCTACCTGCAACGCAATGCGGTTGACGGCAACTTCTGGAAATTCACGGTCGCCCCGACCTTCAAGCCCGACCTGGGCGATCTGCTCACGCGTCCTGAGCTGCGCCTGTTCGCCAGCGTCATGAACTGGTCGTCGGACCTGGACAGGTACAGCACCACGGACTCCTTCGGCAAGACTGACTTCAACGCCGGCGGTGTCTGGCAGTACGGCATCCAGATGGAAACCTGGTTCTGATGCCAGTCAGTTGAAACGTGTGGAGCAAGCCCGCTCCCACAGGTCATGCGGTTCACTCAGGAAAAACGATGGACCTGTGGCGAGGGAGCTTGCTCCCGCTCGGCTGCGAAGCAGTCGTGAACCGGCGGGTGCGGTGTGTCTGATGCTCCGCATTCGGCAGGTTCTGGGGCCGCTTCGCGACCCAGCGGGAGCAAGCTCCCTCGCCACACAAGCCAAACCGCTGGTTTTGATCATTCCCACCACTGCGTGGGAATGACCGATTTCCCACAGATGCACTGAGTGCATTTCAGTGACCGACAGGGTGGACGGCTGCTTGGGCCTGTCATGACCGAATGCGGGTCGCCTTTGCTGGATCTACAACCGACGGGTTGCTTTTGGAAGGACTGGGGCTACTGTACTTAGGATCAACCTGCCGGACCCGGGGCCGGTTGATTCGCCCAGCCAGCGCTCGGGTGCTGGGCCTGGTTCGTAGAGGCAACGTGATTTTCGTGTCCACCGCACCGCCAAGGAGGCGCCATGTCATTTCTTTACCATGTGACGAACAAGGCTAACCTGGCGAATATCAGCGCTGCCGGCCTGGCCCCCGCCGCCAAACGAAAGGCTTCCACGGCCCAGGCATTTGGTGCCAACTCAAAAGAACCGGATTGAGATGCGCGAACACAATCGCCTTGCACGCTTCAAGATGCTCCTCAAGGACCTGGCGGTGGCAGGTTATTCACCGCGCACGATCCTTTTCAATGAGCGAGCGGCAACGGCGAGGGTGCAGATCGCTTTTTCCAACAAGGATTTTGCCGTCGTAGACGATATTCCCTATGTCGAGCAGGTCGGTGTCTATCCGCCCATTCCCGCAAAAAAAGGCGTTGTTGCGGCCGACGCGGACCTCAAAGAGATTCTGGCAAGGTACGTCGAGAAGCTGCGCAGCGCCTCGGCACCGTTGGACGAGGACTTGTTCGACGAGCGACAGGCCAAGGCCCATAGGGCGAAGAATTCCTTTTACGGCAAAGCAGTCCAAGAGATCGATAGGCTGGATCTGTCGTTGCACCACCAGCATTTTCTCAGCGAACTGGCCTATGCCTATGAAGAGCTGGTGGCCGACGACGAACAGGAAGTCACCCGTCACCGCGTATACCTGTTCCCTGAGAAGCATCTCAAGAGTCAGTACAGCACTTACGCCAAGCATATCGTCAGTGGTCAGTACGAGAACCTGGCGATATTGCGGGTGGATTCGGCGAATGTTTCCAATCCGATGTTCGATGCGGCGCAGGGCAACGGCGCGACAACGAAAGAAATCATCCAGGCCATCCACATCAACTATGTGGTCGGTGTTCCCTTGGCCTCGGTGCAGGATGGCAGTGTCTTCAACGGACAATGGAATGAGTTGAGTCAATACGAGTGAGGCTATCGAAGATTTTTTACTGAACCCGGGTCTATCCGGTCATGTCACTCGTTTGTCAGGAACGACAACATGATGGAGCAGCCGATGCGACCTCTGTACTTCACCAGCCTTTCCTTTGCCGCGCTGCTGTGCGTAGCGTGTTCAAGCCAGCCGCCCGCGACATGGAGCTATGCAGACGCTCAAGGACGGGCCAATCTCCCTCCCGACCAAACCTACCCCGAACTCTTTGAAGCGGTGCAACGCGAGCAGGTGTTCACCGACCAGAAGCATTTCGTGGACGCACTGCCCAACCGTGACCCGGCGCAGATCCGCGCCGATTACCTGGACCGACGCAACCGGGATGGTTTCGATATCAAGGCTTTTGTGAAAGACAACTTCATCGAATCCGGCGAAGTCGAAAGCCCGGCTCCCAAGCCCGGCGCTCCGATCAAGGAACATATCGACAGCCTTTGGCCGGTACTGAGTCGATCCTACCGCCAGGTGCCGGCCTACAGCAGTTTGTTGCCCCTGCCGCAGCCCTATGTGGTGCCCGGCGGACGCTTTCGCGAGATGTATTACTGGGATTCGTATTTCACTATGTTGGGACTTGAGCAGAGCGGTGATGAGGCCCAGGTCCGGCAGATGACCGACAACTTTGCCTACATGATCGACACCTACGGCCACATTCCCAACGGCAATCGCAGCTACTACTTGAGCCGTTCGCAGCCTCCATTCTTCGCTTACATGGTGGAGTTGCAGGCGCGTATCGAAGGTGACCAGGCCTATGGACGATACCTGCCGCAGTTGCAGAAGGAGTATGCCTATTGGATGGAGGGCGCCCAGTCACTCAAGCCCGGTTCGGCCGCGCGACACGTGGTCAAACTCGCCGATGGCAGTGTGCTCAACCGCTATTGGGATGCCAGCCCGACGCCTCGACAGGAGTCCTGGTTACAAGATGTCAGCACCGCCGAGCGAGCGCCGGACCGGCCCAAGGAAGAGGTCTGGCGTGACCTGCGCGCCGGCGCTGAAAGCGGTTGGGACTTCAGCTCGCGCTGGTTGGACGACGGCCAGAACCTGGCGAGCATACGCACCACGGCCATCGTGCCCGTGGACCTCAATAGCCTGATTTATCATCTCGAAAACACCATCGCCAAAGCTTGCGAGACGGTGCAGAACATCCCCTGTGTCCAGGCTTACGGCCGGCGCGCCGAGCTGCGCCAGCGTGCCATCGAGAAGCATTTGTGGAATGCCGACAAAGGTTTCTACGTGGACTACGACTGGCAACGCAACCAGCCACGCCAGCAGCTCACGGCCGCGACGCTTTTCCCGCTGTATACGGGGCTGGCGTCTGTCGAGCATGCCAATCGCACCGCCGATGCGGTACGTGACGGCCTGTTGCGCCCCGGCGGCATCGCCACCACCCAGGTCCGTAATGGCCAGCAGTGGGACGAACCCAATGGCTGGGCACCGTTGCAATGGGTCGCGGTGGAGGGGCTGGACCGATACCAGCAAACCGCCCTGGCGCAGCAAATTGGCAGCCGCTTCTTGCAGCAGGTCGAGAACCTTTACCGCAAGGAAAACAAGCTGGTGGAGAAATACGATCTGTCCGGGCGCGGTGACGGCGGGGGAGGCGGTGAATATGAACTGCAGGACGGCTTCGGCTGGACAAATGGGGTGACGCTCAAACTGCTGGGTAAATATGGCGCGACTTCCCCAACCCTAGTGGGTAAGTGAACGCCGTACACCTCCCTGTGGGAGCGAGCTCCCACAGGGGATGTGTGGTTGGCATCAAGTGTCACGATCACTCGGAAAAAATGTGGGATGTCTATTCATGCACCGTCACCCGATTGCGTCCGGTCTTCTTCGACGTATACAGCGCCTGGTCCGCCCTGGCGATCAGGTCGGCGTGGTCGTTCGAGGGCTGGCTCAGGTCGGCCACGCCCAGGCTGATGGTGAAACGGATGGTCTGGTCGTTGTACACCACCTCCAGCGCCTCCACTGAGTGCCGCATGCGTTCGGCGAACGCGTGTGCGCCGCTGCTGTCGGTATCCGAAAGCACCACGCCAAACTCTTCACCGCCATATCGCCCGACCACATCGGAGTCGCGCGCATGTTCGCGCAACAGCCTGGCGACTTGCTCGATGACCTTGTCGCCGGCCTGGTGACCATAGGTGTCGTTGACCCGCTTGAAGTGATCGATATCGAGCATCACCAGGCTCAACGCATGGCCGTAGCGCTGGTGCCGGGCGTAGGCGGCTTTCAGGTTGCTTTCCCAATGACCGCGGTTGTAGAGCCCCGTCAGCCGATCGGTGCTGGAGAGTAGCTGCAGCTGCGCGTTGGCGGCCTGGAGCTGATGCCGGTTGGTGGCGACGTCGGTGACGTCATAGATCACCAGGCAGATGTGCTTGATGGTGTTGTCAGGCGAGCGCAGCGGCAGCAGCGTGGTGTTCTGGTACATGAACGCTTCCTGGCCGGTGATCGGCTGGTAGCTCTTGAACCGAATCAGGTACGGGCGCTGCTCCCAGACCGTGAACGCTGGCGTGCCCAGGGTCGCGACACTTTCCACCTTGCGGCTGAACCATTGGCGATCGATTTCAGGGAACAGGCTGAAAAAATGCTGATTGTGGGCATCCTTGGGCTGCACCCCCGAGCGGTTCTCCATGAAGGTGTTCCAGACCTGCACACGGTACTCTCGGTCGAGCACCACGACACCGACGTCGATGCTCTGAACGATGGCCAGCAACCAGTGAAACTCGTTCAGATCGATGGAATCGTTCATGGCTCAGCTCATCAGATAGGCGAGTTTGTGGGTCAACCGTTCGATGGAGTCTTCCGTGAACAGCAGCAACAGATCGAAGCGAATATCGTGCCCTTCCAGGCTGTAGCTGATTTCCACTGCCAGGGTCTTTTTCCAGTGCATGCGGTTGCCCTGGATCAGTTCCTCGATGGCCGCGTGCTGGCCGAGAATCTGCGGATGGCCCTGGGAAAACACCACATCGATCTGCTCGGCAATGCTGCTGAGACACGCGCCGATCAAGACGCTGGAAAGGTCCAGCAACATTTCCAGGTCCGAATAATCGGCGCTCTCGCGCTGCATCAATTGCGCGATGTCGGCGATTTCCGAGTCATGGAATATCAGCAGGGCCTCGCCGGCGATGCCGCTGCCGATGAAACCTTGGCAGATGGCCGTGAGTTGCTGGGAGCTGCCGACGTCGTTGAGCGCCATATGCAGTTCCCCGACCTCGAGGATGTTCACGTTCGGCACCGGCAACTGCACAAAGACCCCCAATACCTTGGCGATCAGGGCCGCCGCCCGGCCTATGGCCACGTTGACCGTCTCGCGGAACACATCGTGAAAACCGATGGCCGTGTTCGTGGCCGAACGATTCTGCAACGGCACCTGGTCGGATCGGGTCAGTAGCCCCACCCGGGTGAGGGTCTGGCGCAGTTCGTTTTCGTCGAAAGGTTTTTTCAGGAACGCCAGCGCGCCCAGCTCAAGCACGCGGCGCACCGCCTCGTCCTGGACGTCACCGGAAATCACGATGACTTGCGCCTTCAAGCCCTCTGCGCGCAATGCGCTCAACACCTGGTAGCCATCCATCTCCGGCATGGTCAGGTCGAGCAGCACCACTTGCCCCAGGCCTTGGCGTATGGCGTCCATCGCCTGGCACCCGTTGACCGCCTCGGTGACCGAAACCGGCCAGTCTGCAGGCAGCGCGCGCAACACCTGTTTGCGCGCCATGTTGGAGTCGTCACACACAACCAGGGGAATCAACGGCACAGGGGCATCCATTGGCGTTCAATGACAGGGTAGGTCCTACGTACATCATTCATAGGCTGGCAGGGGCCCTTGATTAACGAACAGGATTTATCGGGCATTGCGTCCTGCATGAAAGACTTGCAGGGCACTGTTGCATTAAAAACTGGACCAATAAGTCAGGGGAGTCAACTGCACTTCGTCATTACAACCAGTGCAAAGCCACGGTCGGCGTGCCGATTGGCATTGGCAGGCACAGTTTGTGGTCTATAGTTTTGTGCAGGTCCGGAATCCTTCAGTGCCGGCGGCCAGGAACCATGGACGCCTCGCAGCATTGCCGCGTCGGATATCCGCAGGCCGTCAGCAGTGAACAATGCAGGGAGCACACCATGGCGATCCAACGGGCGAGTGTACTGACGTCGGCCCAGGATGTTGCCCCTCGTGAAAACCCCTTGTCCGATGCGACGGGCGATCTGTTTCGGCGCCGCTTCGATCAGGTCAAGGAAGCCTACATTCTGTTCCCGCTGTTGGCGGCTCTCCTGCTGTCGGTCATCTGGGCGGGCACCCTGTACCTGATCAAGGTCGAACAGACCCGCGCGCAGCGGGGCATCGCCGAGGCGAGCCTGGAAATCGGCGCCACCTACGAAGCGCAGATCCTACGGGCGGTGCGTGAAATCGACCAGACCCTCAAACTCGTCAAGTACACCTACGAGTCCGAGCGCGAGACAAACCCGCTGCCCAAGCTCAAGGCACGCGCCTTGCTGCCTTCACCTTATTTGTTTGATGTCAGCGTGGTGGATGCCAGGGGGCTGGTCGTGGCCAGTACCCAATCGAGTGAGGTCGGAAACCAGATTGCCAAGGATGAGCTGCAAACGGTGGGGCGTGACACTGCACTGTCGATCAGCCGCCCGTGGAAAAGCCCGGCGACGGGGGAGTGGAAGCTACGTTTCAGCCGGCGGCTCGACACGGGGGATGGCGCATTCGCCGGGATTGCCATGGTTGAAGTCGATGCGGCCTATTTCGTCAGCAGTTATGACACCTCGAAGCTTGGCAATCAGGGCTTGCTCGGCCTGCTGGGCATCGACGGCGTCTTTCGGGCACGGCGTAGCGGGGAAGCGATATCGGCCGGCAATGAGGTCGATTACGCCGCCGTGGTACCGGACACCGAAAACACTGACGCCGTACGCTTGATCAACGGGACGGACGGCGTGCGGCGCTACACCAGCGCCCGTCAGCTCTACGATTTTCCGCTGGCGGTGATCGTCGGGTTGTCCGAAGAAGAACAACTGGCCACAGTGACGCGGCAAGCGCACACCTACCTCTGGCGCACGGCCGGCGGCAGCCTGTTGCTGGTGTTGTTGGCGGGGCTGCTCGCCCGGATGAGCTGGCAGCTGGTGCAAAGCCGTCTGCGCGCAGGCGAGGCGAAAATTGCCTACGCCGAAAATGTCGAGTATCTGGCTTATCACGACGGGCTTACGGCGTTGCCCAATCGCAGTTTGTTCAGCAAGCTGTTGAGCCAGAGCATCGGTGAGGCAAGTCGTTATCATCGGCAACTGGCAGTGCTGTTCCTTGACCTCGATCGCTTCAAACAAGTCAACGATACGCTTGGGCACGATGCCGGCGATCAATTGCTCAAGGAGGTGGCGCTGCGACTCAAGGCGTGTCTGCGCACCAGCGATACGGTGGCTCGATTGGGCGGCGACGAATTCGTGATCCTGCTGCCAGAGCTGTCCGATGACAAGGACGTGGCAACCACTGCCCAGAAAATCCTTGGGGCCATTGCCCGGCCTTTCAACCTCCAGGGCCAGGAGTTCCGGGTGACCGCCAGCGTCGGCATCAGCGTTTTCCCACAGGATGGCCTGGACGAGCAGACCCTCAAGAAAAACGCCGATATCGCGATGTACCAGGCCAAGCAGTGCGGCAAGAACAATTTCCAGTTCTACTCCGCGAAGCTGAACGCGGACTCACTGGAGCGGATGACGCTGGAGCTGAGCTTGCGCCACGCCCTGGAGCGCCACGAGTTCCAGCTTCACTACCAGGCCAAGCGAGATATTGGCAGTGGCCGCATTACCGGCATGGAAGCGCTGCTGCGCTGGAATCACCCGGACCTGGGTATCGTGGCACCGATGCAATTCATCCCGGTAGCGGAAGAGACCGGTTTGATCGTGCCGATCGGCAAGTGGGTGCTCAAGACCGCCTGCCAGCAAAACGTGGCCTGGCAGCAACAGGGATTACCATGCCTGGGGGTCGCCGTGAATCTCACGGCACGGCAGTTTGCCGATGAGAACCTGCTCACGGACCTGGCTGGGATATTGGCCGAAACCGGTATGGATGCACGTCTGCTGGAGCTGGAGATCGCCGAGAGCCTGCTCATGCAGGACGTCAAGAGAGCGTTGAACGTGTTGACCGGGCTCAAGCGCCTGCAGGTCCGCATCGCCATCGATGATTTCGGCATTGGCTATTCTTCGCTCTCTGCCCTCGAACAGTTTCCGCTGGATGTCATCAAGATTGACCGCTCGTGTATCTGCGATACCAGCAGCGTGTCGGAAGACAAAGCCCTGACCGAGGCCATTATTGCCATGGGCCGGACCCTCAGCCTGACCGTGGTGGCCCAGGGCGTGGAAACCAAGGAGCAGGCCGATTTCCTGCGCGACAATGCCTGCGACGAATTCCAGGGGTTCTACTTCAACAAACCGGTGCCCGCCGATCAGTTCAAGGTGTTGCTGCAAGCCCAGGCGGCTGGCACGGATCTCGATACCTGAGGCCGCGCTTATTGCGGGTCAAGCGGCAGTGCCCTGACGCTGCCGTCTACCTCCTGAGCATCGATATAGCCAATGGTGCCGGGGTTCTCTGCAACACGCTTCTTGACCTCCGCACTGCTTGAAACAGCCTGGGGCGGTTGGCCTCTGCCGGTAAAGATGATTTTCGACCAGTGCGCCTTGAGCTGGGAGGCGGATTTGCTCGTGAACGTTGTGTAGAACTCGTCGCGGGTCGGCGAATCTTCCGTCAGGTCAATGGGCGTTGCCTGTCCTCCGTCGGGGAAACGACTGGTCTTGCCCAGGAATATATCCGCCACCTGATTGCGCGCGAGCGTCTTCACCGGGCTGGACGCGGCGACCACCACCACCACCTCGGCCTTGACGGCAGCGCTGGCGGCGCACAGGGCGAGCCCCGCCATGGCGAATCCGATGAGTCTCACAACCCACATGGCCTGCTCCATCAGAAGACAAAATCAACAGCCAGGCTGATGACGTTGAGCGAACCCCCCGACGTGAAGTCCGGTTGGGGGTTGATCAACGGACCGACCGAGTTGCCCTTGAAACGTGTGTGATCGAATTGCACTTTGGCGTCCATGTTCTTGGTGAAGTCCCAGCGCACGCCCAAGGAAAGGGTCTGCTGGCCTTCGTTTGAGCCCAGGATGCTGTTGAGCGCACCGTTGAGTTCGGCGGCCGTGCCCGCCAGGGCCGGCGGCAAGGCCGATAGCGTCAGGCCCGGGCTGGAGACTTCTGTTTCGGTTCTGGAGCGCGCGTAGGTGACATAGGGGGTGAACGCTGCGATGCGGTACCCGCCGCTGATGTACCAGGCGCTGGTCCTGCCCAGGCCGGAACGGCTGTCCAGACGCCCCCATTCACTCATGACGAACCAGTCGCCCGGATCATAGCTGGCACCCAAGCCGATAAAGTCGACGGGGGTGTCATCGGAATCGTAGCGATCGGCGATGGCGACGCCTTCCGGACCGAACGCCCTGAAGGTATCGAAGAGTGAATTGAACGGCTCCAGGGTCAGGTCGGCCTTCATGTAGGTGATGCGTGTGGTGAGGACGCCAAGCTCGGTGGTGTTGGTGACCCCCCAGAGATTTCTCGTCAGCGCCTTGCCGGTCCCGTCGGAGTCGCGGCTGTCGGTCTGGCCGTAGTGGGCGTGCACCGTGTTGGTGATTTCATCGACTCGAAACCGGTAGCTGCCATCGATGCCGTCGCTGCTGGAAATCGGCATCAGGCTGTAGACCTCCATGGGCGCTCGCACCCAATGCAGGGTATAGCCCACTTTTCGAGTGTCGGAGACCAGGAGCGACGGCAACACGGTACGGCCAATGCGTGCGTTGAAGTCCGGCGTGAACTGGTACTTGATGTTGGCCCACTCGACAAAGGGTCGGTAACTGTTGTCGTAGCGCTGCTCGGAAATGACCTGCACCACAGCTGACAGCTGCGGGGTGAACGTGGCGGTCAGCTGGGCACCGATCAGGCTGTCGACGTCGGCGCTCCAGTTGCGCGAATGCCCCGCGCCGTTGGGCTTGAAGATACTGGACGTGAAGTCGGCTTTTTTCTCGCTGGAGTGAACGATCCCCACCGTGCCGAAGCTGCTCAACGAGAACATCGACGTATCGGCTGTATCGGCGCTGGAGCCGCCGGCATACAGCGTCATGACGGCCAGGGCCAGTGTATTGGGTCTTGTCGCCATAGGGTCAACGTGACCTCGTTGCATGGAGCGCCATTCGTCTGTTCCTTGTAACGTTGGCTGAAACTGCGTGAAACCACCGAAGCGTAGCCTAGATCGCCAATTTGAGCGTAAAGGTCGCCCCTGTTCCCGGGCCATCGCTGTGGGCTTCCAGTGAACCGCCCATCTCCATGGCCGCCAGGACGCAGCTGTGCAGACCAAAACCATGACCGTCCTTGCGCGTGGTAAAGCCATGGGCAAATATTCGCGTCAGGTTCTCGGGCGCGATGCCTTCGCCATTGTCGATGACCTTGATCACCAGGGTGTCTCCTTGGTGCATCTCACTCTGAAGGATGATTTGATGAGCAAGCTCAGGCTTGTCATCCATCGCCCTGCTGGCGTTTTTTATCAAGTTGACCAGGATCAGCAGCACCCGGTGCTTGTCCAACAGCAACAAGGGCGTTTCGGCAAATTTTCGTACCACGGTTATCTGGCGCGCCGCGATGATGCCGGCGTTCATGCGCAAGGCATCCTCGATCAGTTCCTTTATCTGCACGGTTTCGGCAATGGTAGAGGTGCCCGCATACGATTGCTGGGCGGAAACGATTTCCTTGATGTGGTCAACGCTTTTAGTCAGCTGGCCAAGTTCCTCGGCCATGCTCTGTTGCTCGATCGCAAGCGCGTCTACCAGTTGGTTCAGGTAGCCGGGCAGCAGCTTGCCTTTTTCGTCGTGGGAGATGAAGTCGCCGAGGTCCTCGGCATGCTCGTTCATCATTTGCACCGCTTTGCCGAGCCCCAAGGCCTTGCTGGTACGCAGCTTGCGGGTGACCAGGTCGGCGGAGATATTCACGCTGTTGAGCACATTGCCCACGTTGTGCAAGACGTTGGTGGCGATTTCGGCCATGCCGGCTTGACGGGCGGCCGCGGCCAGTTGCGTCTGGGCTTCGGCGGCGCGCAAACGGCTCTGCGCCAGTTGCCAGCTCATCCGGGCGAGCAGGCTCACCAACAACACCAGCACCAGGCTGCCGCCTGCGGCGCGCCAGAGATAGGTGCGCGCTTGCTGGTTCACTGCGGCCAGTTGCTCTTGCTCGGACAAGCCCACAATCACCGCCAACGGAAAGTCGTAGAGCTGGCGGGCACTGGTGTAGCGCCGCACCCCGTCCCATCCGTTGACCGAGAGCACGGTCTCGGTGTTTTCGGCGTCCGGCACCACGGCGCTGTAATTGACCGTATCGCCGGCCAGTACCGTTTCCCCGGTGCGCCGTACGCGGAAGATGCCGTCGGTGCCAAGCAGCCCGAGCGCACCCTGGTCGCCGAGTTTCGAGGCGTCGTAGCTGCTGACAAAATAGGCCGCATCGACCTCGACCCTGGCGATCCCGGAAAGCCCGCCATCCTTCGCGTCGAGTCGCCGGCTGAAACGCAGGCGCCATTCTCCGGTGACAGGGCTTTTCCACGGGTGGCTGATGGACAGTGAGTCGCTATGGCGCAGCGTTTGCTGCTCATCAGGGTCGGCGATATTTTCCCGCTCGTTGACCCGCGTGCTTGCCACGAGCCTGCCGTCCGGGCTGACCACACTGACGTCGAACACCAAGGCCGGCGGCAACAAGGCCCGCTCCTGGAGACGGCGCAAGGGATTAGGCTCACCTTCAGCTTCGTAGGTGTATTTGACCAGTTTGAGGGTTTGATCGATTTCGTGAATGGCGCGCAACATTTGCGCTTCGTAGGTGGCGCCCATCTCCAGGCTTGCCGTCGCGGCGCTCTGCTGCGCGCGGGCATGTTCAACCTTGATCAGGTACAGGGTCGCGGTCCAGATGGCCAGCAACAGCAACGCGGCCAGCATCGGAAACAGAATGTAGGCTTCCTTGGCCTGGTCGATGCCAAACCGAAATACGCCGGCCTCGGTATCGCCATCAATCTCTGCATGATGGGCAGGGCCAGGGGCCAACCTCAGTGTCTCGGGCCGCTGGTTCGGCATAGTGTGCTCCCTGCATTTCACTATTGAAGGCGGGTGGTTATCCGACGCGGTTTATGGCTCGAGAGGATGTTGCTCCAGGTTGCACGAGCGAAAATATTTCGGATTTGCTAGGAACTATAGACCACAAACCGTACCTGCCAGTGCGCGGTGATACGGTCCGATAGCCTTGATTCCCCAGGCCTATGCCGAAATCCTGGTTAGCAATACCTGATTGGTCGATTGTCCTTGGGACGTGATCGGTTTTTTGTATGAACAGGCGCTTGATCGCCCTTGAGGGAGGTAGAAGCCAGTGTCACCCAGCTTCTATCTGGTGCTTGAATTTCTGCTGCGTTACATGGCTCGGTCCACCCCTGCCAGCGCCGACCGAGCCGATCTTACCACCTGAAATTAACGGAGGTTACCAACTCGCGCTCGTCGCCGTAGCGGCAGATGGCAAATTCACAGTAAGTGTATTTCTTGTTCGTCACGTTGTTTGCGTTGAGGGCGATGTCCCAGTTCTTGTCGATCTGGTAGCTGGCCATGGCATCGAACAGGGTATAGGCCGGCATCTGCGAGTCGATACCCGAGGCCTGGGTGGTTCCCTTGTAGCGAGCACCGCCACCGACCTTCAACTGCGGCAAGCCGAACAAGGCGAAGTTGTAGTCTGCCCATATGGCGGCCTGATGGTAGGGCGTGTCTTCGCTGCGCTGGCCTACTTCGCTCTGAGTCAGGCTTTCGGTAATGCGGGCATCGGTGTAGGCGTAGGTCGCGATGACACTCAGTTGAGGCGTCACGTCGGCCTTGGCTTCCAACTCTAGGCCGCGGGAGCGCTGTTCGCCAATTTGAGAGGCATTACCACCGAGGTCAAACTTCAGCACGTTTTCTTGGGTCAGTTCATAAACCGCTGCACTCAGCAGAATGTTGCTGCCAGGGGGCTGGTAGCGAATGCCGATTTCGTACTGCTTGCCTTCGGTAGGGTCAAAAGTTTGCCCATCGGTCACTTCGGACACCGCGACCGGGAAGAACGATTCGCTGTAGCTGATGTACGGGGCCAGGCCGTTATCCGCCTGATACACAAGGCCGGCACGCCAAGTGGTGGCTTCGTTGCTTTGATGAACCGGAGACCGACCAGGGGCAAAGGCTTTTTGATCCTGGCTGGCCCAGTCGTGTCGGCCACCGAGCAACAGCAACCAGTGGTCGTCGAACTTGATCTGGTCTTGCAGGTAGATGCCTGTCTGCAGGGTATCGATCTGTGAGCCACGATCACGGCTCGGATCCTTGTCCACCACTACCGGTTGCCCGTAGTTGTAGTCACCGATATTGATAGAAGGTGCGTTGCCCCGGAAGTTATGCGAATCGTACGACGCATCGTAGGTATCAGCGCCCACCAGGAAGGTGTTTTCCACGCCGCCGATGTTCCAGCGTGTCTCGACGTTAGTGTCGCTGGCCAGGGCTCTGGAGCGCTCATGGCGATCACTGTACTGACGAGCCAGGAGGCCCGTGGTGGCTGCGGTATTGACTGGGGCCCCTGTCCGAACCTGCAGGTATTTCCATTTCACATCCGCTTCGTAGTAACGCAATTTGTTGCTGATGCGGGTGTGCTCGTCGAAACGGTGTTCAAACTCGTAGCCGATGGCGGACATTTCGCCATTCATATCGTCGTAGTCAGGCTCACCGATGAAATCGTGGCGGCCGATGGTGAAGGGGCCGTTGCCGACACCTTTGACGAGTTGATAGGGCAGGGGGGCGGAGAAGCGTGTGTCACTTTTTTGATAGAAGGACAGCAATGTCAGCGACGTGTCTTCGTTGGGACGCCAGGTCAGGGCCGGGGCGATGTAGGTCTTGTCGTCGTTGATGTAGTCCTGCTGGGTGTCACTGTCGCGCTTGAGCATGGTCAAGCGATAGCTAAGCGTCTCGCTGTCGCCCAGGGGGCCGCTGAAGTCCGCTGTCAGTTGCTTGCGATCGTGATTGCCATATTGCAGGCCCAACTCGTGCAGCGGCGCCTCCGTCGGGCGCTTGCTGACGCCGTTGACGAATCCACCCGGTGACAGCTGCCCGTACAAGACCGAGGCCGCGCCGCGGATCACTTCCACGCGCTCCAGGCCGAAGGGTTCTTGGACGCCGTCGTAGGAGTTGTTTTGCAGGCGCAGGCCGTCGCGCAGCGAGCCGCCGGTGGCGGACTCTACGTCGAAACCACGAATGCGGAACCGATCGGAGGTCCGGTTGAAGCTGCTGGGCTGGCTGGTGAAGCCCGGGGTGTAGCTCAGGGCGTCGGCCAGGGTGTCTGATTTGCGATCGCGCATTTCATCGGCGGTCACCACGGACAACGACTGCGGCGTCTCAGTGATGGCCGCGTTGGTTTTGGTGGCGCTGGTGTTGCGCAAGGCGACTTTGCCGTTGACCGGGCCTGTCGGGTTCTCCGGGGCGGCGGCGTTGATGTTGATTTCACCGAGTTGAACGGTTGTACCCTTATCGGATGTTTCATCCTGCGCGGCGATCGCCTGCGCTGAAAAAATGCTCCCCAAAGCCAGTGCAAGGGTGCTCAGGTGAAATGCTGGATGACGCATGACGTAACGTTTTTCGGTGCCAACTGTTGTTTTTTTTCCGAGCATCGAGGGAGTCCTTGAGTTTACATTTTGGCTTTGGGGGCCTTATGCCCTGATTCAGTTCGATCAATAGACCATCAGGGTTGGTGTCTACTGGCCATATGTTAGCTGTAAATGATAAGGGTTTGCATTAGTGTTGTCAGTCTTGTAGGCAATTATTTTATTTTCGACATATCCTGTCGCCCACTTATGCCCCCCGGCTGACTCCCTACGGTGTTACCGGACGAAAGAAATATCGCGGGGGCGTTGCTCGACGAATAATTCGATCAGGCCTTTTGGGCGTGGAGGGACGGTCATGCTGAAAGCCACCGATGTGCGGCTGAGCTATGGCGAACAGCAGATTCTCAACGGTGTCAGCCTGGATATTCCTGAAGGGCGTTTCACGGCGTTGATCGGGGCGAACGGGTGCGGCAAGACCACGTTGTTAAATGTGCTTGCGCATATGCTGCGGCCGAGCGCGGGCGACGTGCAGCTGTCGGGGAAGCGGCTGGGGCAGTATTCGCGTCGAACGCTGGCACAACACCTGGCGTTATTGCCGCAGCGCACGACATCGCCAGCGGGTATGAGTGTGCGCGAGCTGGTGATGCAGGGGCGTTTTCCCTGGCAGACCTGGTGGCGCCAATGGTCCGAACAGGATCAACAGGCAATTGACCGCGCCATTGACTTGGCGGGCATCAGTCCTTTGCTTGATCGTTCCTTGGCCACCCTGTCGGGTGGACAACTGCAACGCTGCTGGATTGCAATGACCCTGGCCCAGGATACGCCGGTGATCCTTCTGGATGAGCCCACGACATTTCTGGATATTGCGCATCAGATCACGCTGCTTGAGTTGCTGGTGGATCTTCGTGAGCAAGGCAAAACCATCGTGGCGGTCCTTCACGACCTGAACCAGGCCGCGCGTTATGCCGACCATTTGGTGATGATGCGCGAAGGGCGTGTGCTCGCCCAGGGCGTCCCTGCCAAGGTGTTCACTCGGGACAATCTCAAAGCGGTGTTTGATCTGGATGCGCACATCATCACCGACCCTTATTCCGGTGATCCGTTATGCGTGCCGCAGACGAGCCGAAGCCAGCCATTGGCTGTGCGGGAGGCGATGTGAGTCAGGGTTTACGGTTGCCGGTCTGGTTGGGCTTGTTGATGGCAATTGCCTTGACCTCGCTGCTTCATCTGGCCGTCGGCGCAAAGGACATACCTTGGCAGGAAGCTTGGCAGGCCTTGGTCGCCTATGCGCCGGGCAACCCCGACCAGAGCGTCATCCGTGGCAGCCGCTTACCGCGTCTGCTGGTCGCGATGCTGGTGGGGGCCAGCCTCGGGCTTGCCGGTGCAATCATGCAGGCGGTGGGTGATAACCCGTTGGCCGATCCGGGCATTCTCGGCATCAACAGCGGTGCTGCGTTATTCGTCGTGTTCGGTTTGCTGGTGCTGCCGGGCAACGATATGTCGATGATTCCATTGTTTGCATTTGCGGGGGCATTGGTGGCCTCTGTCGGCGTCCTGCTGTTGGCGGGCCGGGGGCACAATCCGATTCGACTGACACTGTCTGGAGCGATGATCGCGGCACTGTTCAGCGCCATTACCTCGATTTTGCTGCTGCTCGATCAACAGGGGCTCGACAGTCTGCGGCGCTGGCTTACCGGCTCCATCGGAGTGACCGGGGGCTCGATGCAGGCTTGGGTCTGGCCTTATGTCTTGCTCGGCATGTGCCTGTGCCTGGTGAACGTCCGTGCATTGAATGCCCATCGTCTTGGCCCGCAGGCTGCGGCCGGCATGGGTGTCAATCTGTTGAAAATGCGCGTGCTGGGCTTGGCGTCGGTGGTGCTGTTGTCTGGGGGGGCAGTGGCCTTGGCGGGGCCCATTGGCTTTGTCGGTCTGGTGGTGCCTCATGCGGCGCGACTGTTGTTCGGCGATGATTATCGTCGACTGTTGCTGGCCGCCCCGTTGCTGGGAGCGTTGCTGCTGATTCTGGCGGATATCGCGGCAAGAACCGTGGTGCGTCCGTTCGAACTCAATACCGGTATCGTGACGGCGCTTATCGGCGGCCCTATTTTTGTCGTGCTGGTATTGAGGAAGGTCAGATGATGCGAGCGGGATTGACCTTGCCCCGGGCGTATCCGTTGTTGCCTTGGATTGCGCGACCGATCGACTTGATTTCAGTGTTGTTGCTGATGGTTGCCGTTGTTGCATTGGCGCTGTACGCATTGACCGTCGGCAGCTACTCACTGAGTGTCGCCCAGGTCTGGCAAGCCTTGCTGGCACCTGAGCAAGTCAATTCGACAATGCGCAACCTGCTCTGGGAGCTGCGGCTGCCGCGTGTCTTGCTGGCGGTCCTGGCCGGTGCGGCCATGTCCCTTGCGGGTCTGTTGATGCAGTCGTTGACGCGTAACCCGCTGGCGGCGCCGGGCCTGGTGGGCGTGGAATCAGGCGCCAGCGTCACCATGTTGTTGATTATCGTGCTCTGGCCGGCGCTTTTACCTCTGGAGTTCTATCCATTGGCGGCACTGGCCGGCGGGTTGGCGGTGGCTTTCTTCGTTGCGCTGCTGTCCTGGCGCCAAGGCATCTCGCCGTTGCGCTTGATCCTCGTCGGCGTCGGTCTCACCGCGATGCTTAGCGCGGTGGCCGACCTGCTCATCACTTACGGCAATATCGATCAGGTGGAGTCGGCCCTGATGTGGCTTGGCGGCAGTTTGCACCGAGCCAGTTGGCCGCAGGTTCATAGCCTCGGCCTCTGGCTATTGGTGGCTGGGGTGCCGTTGCTGTTCTGTCATCGCCAGTTGAATCTGTTGCAGTTGGGTGAAAAAGTCGCACTCAGTCGAGGGCTGAATGTCACGTGGATCATGGTTTCGTTGTTGCTGTGCAGCGTCATGTTAACGGCGGCTGCAGTGGCGAACGTGGGCACCATGACGTTTGTCGGGCTGGTGGCGCCTCATCTGGCGCGACAAATGGCGGGTGACCGTCATGGCGCCTTGATCCCCTTGTCGGCCTTGGTCGGTGCGTTGTTGGTGCTGGCCGGTGACACGCTGGGCAGGGGGCTTTTGCCGCCCCTGCAGTTGCCCGCAGGGCTGGTTGTCGCAATCATCGGCGCGCCGTATCTGATTGTTTTGCTGGCGCGTCAACGCAGTCGCTGAAAACACAGCGACGCTCATTGGAAATGTGTGGAGGTAAACGCGTGCGGGACCGGGTTAAAGGTTTTTTCCGAGGTGTGCTTGGCATGCTATGTGTGCCGTTGGCATTGGTAGCTGTACAGGCTGGCGCCGCTGAAACCAAAGTGTTCGAGAACAGTTTTGGCCGAGTCGAGGTTCCCGTGGCGCCGCATTGCATTGTGTCTTTGCATGACTTCAGCCTGACGGCCCAGTTGCTGGAGTTGGGGGTCAAACCCTGTGGTTCGACGGGGCGCAAAAAGCTGTTCTCGGACGTGTTGTTCCGCGGGACGCAGGAGCGGTTCGATGTGACGGGCATTCAGTATATCGGCTCGCACCAGGCGCCCGATCTGGAAGCCATTGCAGCCTTGAAGCCTGACTTGATCGTGGGTTTGTCCTATCACGCCGACCTCAAGGACAAGCTCAGCAAAATCGCCCCGGTCGTGCTGCTCCCCGCTCGGGAAAGCGATATCAAGACTTACGCTAAACAACTCGCCGACCTGGTCGGCAAGCAGCAGCGCTATGCGGAAATGCTCAACGAATATCAATGGGTCGTCAGCGAGTTCAAGAAGCGCGTGAAAGATCCTTCGCGCATTACCGTCACGACGCTGGAAGTCTACAGCGACGGCTTTCAACTGATCGGTCGCGGCGGCATGGACGACGTCATTGCCGACTTTGGCCTGGGGCGTGTCGCCGCGTACCGCGAGGCGCGGCAGAACGTGCCTTACAGCCTGGAACGCATCGGCGACTTCGACAGCGATTTCATTATTGACACGTATGAAGAGTTGCTCGACTCAGAAGCCAGCACAGCGGCGTTTCGTCAGTCCCCACAGTGGCAGAATCTGTTTGCAGTGAAGAATCGCCAATTCCTGTACCTCAATCGCAGCCGCTATGCCGATACGATGCAGGGCCTGGTGGGTTCTGCCTATCTGCTGATGTCGCATATCGCCGAGCGCGAGAGCGTGCTGCAGACCAAGTAAAACGTATCATCTGCAATACAATCGTCATTAATGACAATGATTCTCTATTGCAGGTGTTACTCGTTTGTATTAGTTTATGCTCTCGAAAAATACGCTGATCGCGATGGCGGGGGGCTTAGATGGAAAGCGGTTTGATGCGTGCACAGGTTCAATTCAAGGATGTTGTACCGGGTAACGAGCAGACCCTGCCGTTCATATTCCAGGCTCCGCTTGCCGGCGATGCCTGGCAAGCCAGTCGAGCGCAGATCCAGCAGGTCGTAGAAACTGAGTTGCCGCGTGCGGGTGGCATTTTGTTTCGCGGTTTTGCGTTCAAGGGAGAGGCCGACTTCGAGGAATTTGCTCGTAGCTTTGGCCATGAACTGCTGACCTACGACTACGCTTCCACCCCGCGCACCAAGCTCAACAACCGGGTATACACCTCCACCGAGTACCCGGCCCATCAGGTTATCCCGCTGCACAATGAACAGTCCTATTCGCTGAATTGGCCGATGAAAATCTGGTTTCATTGTATGCAGGCCTCGCCGGTCGGCGGTGAAACCCCCATAGCCGACAGCCGCCTCGTTTACCAGCAACTCGATCCTGCTATCCGTCAGCGTTTTGCCGAGAAACGCCTGATGTACGTGCGCAATTACGGCAATGGCCTGGACTTGCCCTGGCAACAGGCTTTCAGCACCGAAGACCGTGCCCAGGTCGAGCGTTTCTGTCGCGCCAGCAACATCGAGTTCCAGTGGACGGACGATGGCGAGCTTTCCACTCGCCAGGTCTGCCAGGCCGTTGCCCAGCATCCGGTGACCCGGGAGTGGGTGTGGTTCAACCAGGCTCATCTGTTCCATATCTCCAACCTGGCAGCGTCGGTGCGCGAGACATTGATCTCCATCGTCGGGGAGCAGGGCGTGCCGCGTAACGTGTTTTATGGCGACGGCTCGCCAATTGAATTGGAAGCGTTGGAGCACATCCGCGAAGTGCTGCAGCGCTGTCAGGTGAGTTTTCCCTGGCAGGCGGGTGACGTCTTGATGCTCGACAACATGCTGGTCGCTCACGGTCGTTCGACCTTCCAGGGATCGCGCAAGGTCGTGGTCGCCATGGCAGAACCAGCCTCGGCAAGCTGATCGCCTCCCACTTTCAGAAAGCCGTCGTAATGGGCGGCCTATTTCGAACAAGTACAATCAAGGACATCAAATGCTCGATCGCCTGATGCATCGCTGCTGGCTGCGTGGAATTCGCCTATCGATAGCCCAAGGTCAATTGATCGTTACGCACGGATCGCCAGGTGCGCTGGATGATGAGCTCAATGCCGAGCTCCATGCACGCGACGCCGAAATTCTGCAGTGGCTGCAACAGCACCCCGATTATTTTGCTGCCCGGCCCCTGACGGATAACGAGCAGGCGCTCTGGTTCCTTCAGCGCCTGGAGCCTGACAGCTGCGCCTATAACATTGCCTATGCCGGACGGATCAAGCCGCAGTTCGTTACCCAAGACTTGCCTCAACGCCTGCAGGACGCCTGGGTGACGGTCCAGCGGCGCTATCCGATGTTGTGCACGGCCTATGCCGAGCGCAACGGCGAGTTGTTGCAGTGGAGCCACCGCGAGCGGGTCCAGCCGTTGCAGTGTGTGGCCCTGCAAGACGCGGGCGCAGAGACGTTGCAGCAACGTATCACTGAGTCGGCCGATCTTCCCTTCAAGCTGGAAGAGGGGGACGTCAGTCGGGTCGTCCTTTTGAGCAATGCACGCGACGGCCATGTCGAGCACACCGTGCTATTGGTGATTCATCACATCGCGGCGGATCTGGCCACGTTCTACATTGTGCTCAATGAGCTGTTCGCATTGATCAACGATCAGCCGCTGCCCGCCGTGAATCCCGACGCCTATCGCAACTACTGCAGTGATCTGCACATCCGCAGCGAAGCGGCCGAGCCCGTGGAACTGGCCTGGTGGCAGGCACAACTGGCCGAAGCGCCGACGCTGGAGTTGCCGACGGATTTTCCCTACGGCAGCAATCAGGCATTCAAAGGTGGGGAGTTGTCGGTCCGCTTCGATCCGGCCACCACGGCACGGTTTCGCGCCGTAGCCCGAGAGGTGGGAGTGACGCCGTATGTGCTGTGGTTCTCACTGTTCCAGCAATTTCTCGGCGTGCTGTCAGGCCAAGACGATTTCGTCCTGGGGACGCCCAGCGGTTGGCGCTTGCGACGCGAGCACGTCAATCTGCCGGGCTACCTGGTCAATCCGCTGCCGATTCGCTGCCGTCTGCGTCGGGATCTGTCCAGCGGCGACTGGGCCAGGCAGGTAGATGCCACCGTCAAGCAAGCCCTGCAGCACCGCCACTACCCATTCTCGCGCCTGGTCAAGCAACTGGATTTACCGCGCCAGGTGGGCAGGGCGCCGCTGTTCCAACATATGTTCACGCTGAACAAGGAACGCATCGCGCCTTTCGAGCAGTACGTCGACCGCTTGCTGTCGGAGCAGCGCGGCGCGGCCCACGAACTGAACATGGTGATCATCGACGAGGAAGAGGGGTTCCTCTGCCGCTGGCGTTACAGCAAGGCGTTGTACCGCCATGAAACGATTGAGCGCTATCGGGATCAGTTCGTCGCCTTGGCACTCGCGGCGATCGAACAGCCCAAAAGGCCGTTTGCCGAGCTCGAGTGGTTGGTGCCCGAGCAGCAGTCATTCCTGCGCGGGGAGGATGCGTCGGTCGCCGTCAGCAACGCCTGGCAGGCGTTCACTGAGCAGTGTGAGCGCAAGCCGCAGTCGATTGCTCTTCAGGATGAGCAGGGTACGCTCAGCTATGCCGAGCTGGGACGTGCTGTGGTCGCCCGCGGCGAACGCTTGCAGGAGGCTTCGAGCCTGGCCGGTGAGCGCATTGCCTTGTGCCTGCCGCGCAGTCGTGAGTTGGTGATGCATATGCTCGCAACCTGGCAGTGTGGCGCGACCTACCTGGCCCTCGATCCGCAGTGGCCGTCGTCGCGTTTGCAGGCTATCTGTCAGGATGCAATGCCCAAGGTGTGGATCAGTGAGGGCGCGCGCCCCGAGTGGTTGCCTGGGCAGGTTCGGTGGTTGGCGTTGCCGTCTGTGCAATTGTCCAGTGAGTCACCTTTGCGAGCGGCCCTGGCGGCCGATCTTGCGGCTTACGTGGTGTACACCTCGGGTTCCAGCGGCCGGCCAAAGGGCGTAAAGGTCAGCCAGGGCAATCTGATTCATTACGTCACCGGCTGCCTTGAACGCCTGAAGCTGCCGGCCGGTGCGAGTCTGGCGAGTCTGGCCAGCTGTGCGACCGACCTGGGCCACACGGCCTTGTTCGGCGCACTGCTGAGCGGCCGCTGTCTGCGCCTGCTGGCCGAGGAACTGGCCTTCGACGCCGAGGAACTGGCTGCCGTGCTTGAACACCAGCCCGTCGACCTGTTGAAAATCGTGCCGTCGCACCTCAACGCCTTGTTGATCGCCAAAGACCCGCAGCGGCTGTTGCCGCGTCGATGCCTGGTGGTGGGCGGCGAGGCCCTGAGTCACGAGTTGGTGACACGCTTGCGTGCCTTGAGCGCGGATTTGCGCATCGTCAACCACTATGGACCCAGCGAAACCACCGTCGGGGTGCTGACCCATGAGGTCGATGCCAGCGGTGCCGCACCGTTGGGGCGGCCACTGGCCAATGTCCAGGTCAGCGTGCGCTCGTTTGATGGCGCTCTGTTGCCGATCGGCGTCAGCGGTGAACTGTACGTTCAAGGGGCGACCGTCGCTCAGGGGTATCTCAGTGCCACCGATGCCGATCACGCACGCTTTGGTGAGCACGGTTATCGCACTGGGGACCGCGTGCGACTCAATCACCAGGGGCAGGTGGAGTTTCTCGGTCGCCTCGATGAGCAGGTCAAGATCAGGGGCTACCGGGTGGAGCCGGCGGAGGTCGCGGCACAGTTACGCGCCATGCCTCATGTCAGCGATGTCAGGGTGCTCAACAGCCCCACGCCGTTGTCGGGCAATCGACTGGTAGCCTTCCTGGTCGCGCCGTCGGCCGCACTGGCCGAAATCCAGACGGCGCTGCAACGGCAATTGCCGGACTACATGCAACCGACTCAGTGGCATTGTCTCGACGGCTTCGCCTTGCTGCCCAACGGCAAGGTCGATCGTCAGGCATTGTTGCGCCTGGCTGAGCAAGCGACGGCGCCGCTGCAGGGGGCAGGGCCGTTGGGCGATCAGCCCTTGAGCACCGTGGAAGCCGCGTTGCTGGACATCTGGCGGGCGATGCTCGGCAATCCCGAGGTGGGGCCTGATGACAACTTCTTTGCCTTGGGGGGCGACTCCATTCTTGGCCTGCAAATCATTGCCTTGGCACGCCAGCAACAGATTCTGATGACACCCAAGCAGTTGTTTGCCGAACAAAGCGTGCGAGCCTTGGCCCGGGTGGTGCAGACACCACGGCGGACCCTCGAGCAGCGCCTTCTCGAAATCGCCCGGGAGATTCTCAATAACCCGGATCTGCGGGTAGACGACAATTTTTTCTCGGTCGGCGGCGACTCGATTCTGAGTTTGCAGATCATCGCCCGGGCCAAGCAACAGGGTCTGCAGCTCAAACCCAAGCAGATTTTCGAATACCCCACCGTGCGCGGCTGGGCCGAGCAGGTGGTGGACCTTGGCGCGATGAATGCGCAGCCTGCCAGCGACGGGCCTGAGCCCACCACGGCTTTCGCCTTGACGCCGATCCAGGATTGGTTCTTTGCCCAGCAGCAAAACCTGGCCGAACACTGGAACCAGTCGCTGTTGCTGGCTTTGGACGAGCCACTGGATCAGGAGCGGTTTACCCAGGCCCTGGGCTCGTTGCTTGAGCGCCACGCCAGCTTGCGCCTGACCTTTGAAACATCGGCGCAGGGCTGGCAACAACGCTATCAGCGCTTTTCCCAGGAACAGGTCAAAGCGCTGTTCCAGGTTGTGGAAGAACCCTTGACCGAAGCGCTGCTGCAACGCTCGCAGCAGGGCTGGAACCTGGCCCAGGCACCGCTGATCCGCTGGGTGTATTTCCCCCACAGCCGGGAATTGCTTTGCACGGCCCATCACCTGTTGGTCGATGCGGTGTCGTGGCAGGTTCTGCTGCAAGAGTTGGAAGGCCTGTACCTGCAACCGGACATGGTTTTGCCCGCCGTCACGGCAGGTTTCCATGTGTGGAGCCAAGCGTTGCAGCGCCACCGCGGTGAGCCTGATGTGGTGGCGCAGGTGGATTTCTGGCACGAGCAGTTGGCCGCCGAGGGCGTCGTACCTGAACAGGTCAGCTTGTACGGTGAGAGCCGGACGCTGGACACGCAATTGTCGGTTGAGCAGACGCAGTTGTTACTGGGCGATTGTCATGGGGCGTACGGCACCCAGGTCCAGGATCTGTTGGTGGCCGCGCTGGCCGGAACCATCGGCCAGTGGCAGGGGCGGGAGCGCGTCACCCTCGAATTGGAAAGCCACGGTCGCAGCGGTTGGGAGCAGAGCCCCGATCTGTCCCGCTCGATTGGTTGGCATACCAGCCGCTATCCGCTGGCCGTCGACACCTCATGGGATTGCGAACACTCGATCATCGCCGCCAAGGAAGCCCTGCGCCGCGTACCTGAGCAAGGCATGGGTTACGGATTGCTGCGCCTCGACCCGGCCCATGGCCTGGGGGCGGCCTCGCTGCTGACCTTCAACTACCTGGGGCGGGTCGACCAATGGCTCGATGCGTCCAGCCTTTGGCGATTGGCTCGGCCGATCTGTCCGGGCATGCGCGCCGACAGCACCCGCCGTACGCACTTGCTGGATGTCACCGCGCTGGTGAACGAAGGTCGGCTGCATATCGAATGGCGTTATGCCCCGCAGGTCCACGAGCCAGCGTTGGTCCGCGAGTTGGCGCAGCAGTTCCAGCAGCGTATTGCGGCCTTGCTGGAGCACTGCCTGGCCCCCACGGCCGGTCGCGCCACGGCTTCGGACTTCGCCGACTCCGGCTTGTCCGACGATGAGTTCCTGGGGCTGCTCGAACAACTCGAGCAGTGACATCTATTGCGCCCCCCTACATTACAGGTTCGGATACCGTCAGCATGAACGACAAGGTCAAAGCACTTTCGCGCAATATCGAAGCGATTTACCCGCTGGCTCCCATGCAGCAGGGGCTGCTGTTTCATAGCCTGCTGCACCCTGGCAAGGGTATGTACCTGCTGCAATACCGTCATGTCATGGTCATGCCCAATCTCGATCTGGCCGCTTTTCGTCAGGCCTGGGCGCAGGTGGTGGAGCGCCATGAGTTGCTGCGCACCTCTTTTGTCTGGAAGCAGCAGAAGCGACCGATGCAGGTCGTGCACAAGCAGGTCGAATTGCCGATCACCTATGAGGACTGGTCGCATCTAAGCGAAGGTGAGCAGCAGGATCGCCTGGAGCAATTGCTCAGCGAAGAACGCGCCCAGGGACTGGATTTTACCAAGGCCCCCCTGATGCGAGTCAGGCTGTACAAGCTGGCGCCCGACACCTACCAGTTCGTGCGCAGCTATCACCACATTCTGATGGATGCCTGGTGCTTCTCGATCATCATGATGGACTTCCTCAACGGCTACCGCGCCGCCCAGGAAGGTCGCCGCCTGAATTTGCCGGCGCCGCGTCCATACCGTGATTTCATTCGCTGGCTGGAAACCCAGAAGCCGGAAGATCATCAGGCGTTCTGGCAACAGCGCCTGGCGGGTTTCGACACGCCCAATGAATTTGGCTTCGGTCATGTCGGGCGCATTCAGGGCGCCGCCGAGCCCGTTGAGGACTGTGTCGAACATCTGGAGCTTGAGCAAACCCAGGCACTGCAAAGCGCGGCGGCCCAGCACGGCATTACCCTGAACACCCTGGTGCAGGGGGCCTGGGCTTTGCTGTTGGCGCGTTACAGCGGTGATCGCGACCTGGTGTTCGGTATCACGGTCGCCGGTCGCCCGGTGCACCTGCAAGGCATGGAAAGCATCGTCGGTCTGTTCATCAACAGCTTGCCGCTGCGCTGGCGTTGGCGCCCGGATGACGCGCTGGGTCCATGGCTGAAGGCCTTGCAGACCGAGAACCTGAGCCTGCGCGAACACGAGAGTGTGTCCCTGGCCGAGATCCAGCGCTGGAGCGAAGTACAGCGTCAGGATTTGTTCCAGAGCCTGTTCGTCTTTGAGAACGCCCCCATTGCCGCCGACTTGCGCCAGGGGCAACTGGACTACCTGATCAGCGACATGGCCAACCGCACCCATACGAACTATCCCATCACGGTGGTGATCGTCCCGGGTGAGCGCCTGCATTTGCAACTGACCTACCAGGCCGATTGGTTCCTGCGCGAAGAAGTCGAGCAGATGCTGCGCCACTTCCGCACCTTGTTGCTGAACATCGGTGATGCCCTGCACACGAACGCCGAGACCCCTTTGCACCACTTGGCGATGCTCGATGAGCGTGAGATTGCCCACCAGCATCAAGTTTGGGCCGGGGGTGGTCTGGCGGCCAATGAACAACTGCTGCAACCGCTGTACATCGAGCGGTTTGAGCAACAGGTTCGCCAGACACCCGAGCGCATTGCCATGGTTCACGGCGAGCAAAGCCTGACCTTCGACCAGTTGAACCGCGCCGCCAACCGTCTGGCCCGGCACTTGCGGGCGCAGGGGGTCAAGTCCGACGATTTGGTCGCGGTGTTCGACGAGCGAGGCCTGGACCTGGTGGTGATGATTGTCGCCACCCTCAAGGCCGGTGCCGGTTGGCTGCCGCTCGACCCACGCAACCCGCCTCAGCGGCTGGCGCAGGTCCTGCGCCAGAGTCGAACGCCACTGCTGATTCACAGTGCAGGGCAGGGCGAGCTGGCGATGGAGGCTTTGGACTACCTTGAGCAGCGTCCCCAACCGGTGCTCTACGATCCGGCGGTGTTGAGCAGCTACAGCGATGACGCGTTGAACATCCCGGTTCACGACCGCTCGTTGGCCTATTGCATCTTCACTTCCGGTTCCACCGGCACGCCCAAAGGAGCCATGGTGGCGCATGCGGGCATGCTCAATAACATTCTCGGCAAACTGCCGGGGCTGGGGCTCGATGCGACCGACGTGATTGCCCAGACCGCGCCGCAGTGCTTCGACATTTCCGTCTGGCAAACCCTCGCTGGCCTAGTGCTGGGGGCGCGCACGGTGATCCTCGGCGATTGCGTCGTGCAGGATCCTGAGGCGCTGGCTTCAGCCATTGAACGACACGGCATCAGTATTCTTGAGGCCGTGCCGTCGTTGATGCAGAGCCTGCTCGACGCGGGGCTCGAGCGTTCGTCCCTGCGCTGGGTGCTGGCCACCGGCGAGGCGTTGCCGCCGGCGTTGGCGCGTCGCTGGTTCGAGCGTTATCCCGCCATCCCGTTGATGAACGCCTATGGGCCGGCCGAATGCTCCGATGACGTGGCTTTTCATCCGTTGCTCGAGCGTTTGCCTGAGCAGCGCACCAATGTGCCGATCGGTCGCGCCACATTGAACAATCGCTTGTACCTGCTCAATGCCGACCTGCAGCCGATACCGGCCGGCGCGGTCGGGGAAATCTTCGTGGCCGGGGTGGGCGTCGGGCGCGGTTATATGGCCGACCCGGCGCGCACGGCGGCGGTGTTCCTGCCGGACCCGATTGCCAACGACGGTTCCCGTCTCTATCGCACTGGCGACCTGGCGCGCTTCCTGCCCAATGGTGATCTTGAATACGTCGGCCGTACCGACCACCAAGTCAAGATCCGCGGGCACCGTATTGAACTGGACGAAATCGAAGCCTGCCTGACCCGTTACCCCGGCGTACGGGAAGCCGTGGTGGTGGCTCGTGATGACCAGCAACGTTCCAAGGTCCTGGTGGCTTATGTGGTGGCGGATGCACAGGCAAGCATCGAGGCCCTGCGCGAGCATGTTCTGGGTAACCTGCCGCCGTACATGACCCCGGGCGCTTTTGTGTTTCTGGAGCGCTTTCCACTCAATGGCAATGGCAAGATCGACCGCAAGTCCTTGCCCGCGCCGGATTTCGCCGCGCAAAGTCAGGCCCGCTACGTTGCGCCCAGCAGCGAGTTGCAGGGGCAGATGGTCGAGGCTTGGCAAAGCGTGCTGGGGCTCGGTCAGGTCGGGGTCGAGGACAATTTCTTCGAGCTAGGCGGTCACTCGCTGCTGGCCACTCAACTGATTGGCCTGATCGGCAAACTCAGTGGCAAGGATTTGCCTCTGCGCGTGGTGTTCGAGCGCCCGACCATCGCCGCCATGGCCGATTGGCTGGAAAGTCGAGCCAGCACGGTCAAGTTGTCGCCAACGCTGTTGCCGCGCCCTGAAAAGTTGCCACTTTCGTTTGCCCAGCAGCGCCTGTGGTTTCTGCAGCAACTGGATCCGCAAAGTCCCGCCTACAACCTGGCCGGTGCCGTGCGCTTGACCGGCGAGTTGCATATCGCCGACCTGCAGGCTGCCCTGCAGGCCGTGGTCGATCAGCACGAAGTGTTGCGCACCGGGTTCATCGGCGAAGCTCAAGGGCCGAGCCAGGTGATCCTGGCCCGCACCGAGCTTGAGATGCCTTTGATCGAGGTGCAGAGCGAAGAGGCGCTGCACGACTTGCTGCGTCAGGATGCAATGACGCCTTTCTCTCTGGAAACGGCTCCATTACTGCGTGCAAGACTCTATCGCCTGGCGCCGGATGCATTTGTCCTGTCGTTGAACTGCCATCACATCGTTGCCGATGGCTGGTCCCTGCAATTGATCATCGACGGTGTGTGCAAGCAGTACCGCAACTTGCGGCAAGGCCTGGTGACGGAGCAGTCAGCCTCGTCGATGCAATACGCCGACTATGCACTCTGGCAACGCCAATGGATGACCAGCAAGGCCTGTGAGCAGGAACTGGCCTATTGGCGCGAGCAGTTGGCCGGCGAGTTGCCGGTGCTGGAGCTGGCGGCCGATTTTCCTCGTCCTGCCCAGGCCACCCAGGCTGGCGGTCGTGTTGAACGGCGCTTGCCCGAGGCCCTGGCGGCACGCTTGCGCGCGTTCAGTGCTCACCATGGCTGGAGCAATTTCATCCCGATGCTGACCGCGTTTCAGCTGCTGTTGCGCAGCCGCAGCGGCGCGGACGACATTCTGGTCGGGGTTCCCGTTGCCAATCGGCACCATGGGGTCCTGCAGCCCCTGGTCGGTTGCTTCGTCAATACGCTGGTGTATCGCAAAAAACTGTCGGGCGAGCGCAGTCTGCTGCAACTGATGATCGAGTTGCAGGCGTTGTCGGTGTCGGCTCAGTCCCATCAGGACTTGCCCTTCGATTACCTGATCGAACAGCTTGGTGTGGTCCGGCAGGTAAGTTACAACCCCCTGTTCCAGGCCATGTTCAACTACTTTCCGGGCAACGCCCTGGAGCGTTTTGAGCTGACCGATGTGATCGCCGAGCCGTTGGACAATCGTCCGGACAGCGTAATGTGTGACCTGCACCTGGACGTGCGGGACAGCGAGCATGGCATCAGCCTGAGCCTTCAATACAGCAGCGATCTGTTCCGCGAACAGACCGTGCAAGCGATGGCCGAACAATATCTGGCATTGCTTGATGCGTTGCTAGAGCAGCCAGGGCAGGCCTTGGGTGAGCTGGCATGGCAACCCGCCGAACGGGGTCTTGCCCGAATCGAGGGGCACCGCGTGGCCGGTCATCAGGACATCCTCCAGGCCTTTGCTCATCAGGTTGCCCGCCAACCCGACGCGGTCGCCGTACTGGCCGGCAATGAGCGCCTGAGCTATGGCGAACTGGATCAGGCCGCCGAACGACTGGCGACGGCTTTGCAGGCCCATGGCGTTGGCATCGAAGATCGAGTGGCCTTGAGCCTGCCTCGTGATGCCCGCCTGCCCATGGCGATGCTGGCGATCCTCAAGGCCGGCGCTGCCTACGTGCCGTTGGCCGAGGACACGCCACCGGAGCGTGGCCGTTACATTCTTGAGGCGGCGCAACCCAAACTGTGTCTGGGCACTGCCGCGAGCCTGGCGGTGTTGGCGCAGTGGAACAGTGGCGTGCCGTTGCTTGACATCGATGCCATGAGCGCAACCGACAGCTACAAGGCGCCGGCATCGACTGCGCAACAGCTCGCTTACGTGTTGTACACCTCCGGCTCCACTGGCCAGCCCAAAGGCGTGGCTATCAGCCGCGGCAACCTGATGAACCTGATGCTGGCCGTGGACCAGGTCTTGCCAATGACGGCCCGGGATCGGGTGCTGGCATTGACCACCGCGACCTTTGATATTGCCATTGTCGAATTGCTGCTGCCTCTGGCGCATGGCGCCAGCATCCTGTTGGCTGATCGCGAGCAGGCGCGTGATCCCCAAGCGATCGATCAGCTATTGATGACAGGACAACCAACGGTCATGCAGGCCACTCCGGCGACCTGGCGGATGCTGGTGGCGCACACCTCGCGCAGTTGGCAAGGCGTGCGTGCCGTTTCCGGTGGGGAGGCCTTGCCCTGTGCATTGGCCGAAGCCATCGAGGGCAGGGGCGCCAGGGTCATCAACGGTTACGGGCCGACAGAAGCGACGGTCTACAGCACTTTTGAAGTACGCAGCGGTGGTGAGGCGGGTGTGGAAGTGCCTATCGGGCAACCGGTGGCCAATACCGCGGCGTATGTCCTCGATGCTGATCTGCAGCCAGTGGCCGCAGGTGTACCGGGTGAACTGTATCTGGCCGGGGCCAACCTCGGTCGTGGTTACTTCGCGGCGGCGCGACTGACCGCGGCGGCTTTCCTGCCCGATCCTTTCGTGCCTGGCGCCCGTATGTACCGCACCGGTGACCGGGTTCGTCGTAACAGCCAGGGCGGCCTGGATTACCTGGGGCGTCTGGATTTCCAGGTCAAACTGCGCGGCTTCCGAATCGAGTTGGGTGAAATCGAAGCGCTGCTGGCGCGTATTCCCGGGGTTCGCGAAGCGGCTGTCGTGCTGCTGGGTGGCGGCGAAACAGCGAGTCTGGTGGCTTACTACGCAGGCGACCCGCTGGATGAAGCGCTCTTGCGTGAGACGCTCGGCGCGCAATTACCGGACTACATGTTGCCGAGCCAGTTCGTTCGCCTGGACACCCTGCCTTTGAGCCCCAGCGGCAAGGTTGACCGCAAGGCATTGCCGGCGCCGGTACAGCGTAACCGCCACAGTGGCGCGCTTTCGGGCGAATGGGAGCAGGCGTTGGCCACGCTCTGGGAGGAGCTGTTGGGCTGCACCGATGTGGGTGCCGACGATAACTTCTTCGCCTTGGGCGGCCATTCTCTGCTGGCAGCGCGTCTGGTGGCGCGAATGGCCGAACAGCATGGCCGGCGCCTGCCTTTGCGCACGGTGTTCGAGCGGCCGGTCCTGCGGGATCTGGCGGCGCAGTTGGCGGCGACGGGCATTGAGGCAGAGGGCGTCTTGCGTCATTTTGCAGAACCCTTGGCACCGCTGCATTTCACCCAGCAGCGGCTGTGGTTCCTCGATCGTTTGCAGGGCGATACCCAGGCCTACCATTTGTCCCTCGCCTTGCGTCTGGAGGGGGCGCTGCAACCGTCGTTGCTGGAGCAGGCACTGACGCAACTGATCAGTCGCCAGCACAGTTTGCGCACGGTATTCAGCGAAACGTCCGAGGGCGCACGTCAGCAGGTCGAGGCGCTCACGGCGGTGCCGTTGAGCTTCGAGCCTCTGGAGATTGACGCGCATTCGCCAGTTTTTGCGCAGAAACTGAGTCAAGAGGCACAGCGTCCCTTCGACCTTTCGGCGCCCCCGCTGTGGCGAGTGCGTGTGTACCAGGGCCAAAGCCTGAGTGTGCTGCAGGTTACCTTGCACCACATCATCGCCGATGCCCGTTCGCTGGAAATCTTCTTCAATGAACTGCAACTGATCTACCAGGCGTTGCTGGAAGGGCGCGGCGCTTGCTTGCCGCCACTACCGCTGCAGTTTTCTGACATCGCCGCCAGTTGGCAGAGTCCTGCGGGGCAAGCGTGTATCGAATCGCAGCTTGAGTACTGGCGTCGGAGCCTGGCAGGGGAGCCGCCGGTGCTGAACCTGCCGACCGACATGCCACGCCCCGCGGAGCAAGGTTACAAAGGCCAGCGCCTGCGCTTCAGCCTGCCGGCAACCCTGGTCAAGGCGCTGCGCGAGACCGCGCAACGCCATGGGTTGACCGCGTTCGCGCCGTTGCTTGCAGCCTGGAAAGTTCTCCTGGCCCGACACTCGGGCCAGCGTGAAATCTGGATTGGCCTGCCGGTCGCCCATCGCCATCAGGCCCACACCGACAACCTGATTGGCTACTTCGCGACCACCCAGGTGCTGCGCAGTCACATTGATGCCCAGCAACCGGTCGAACAGTTCTGGCAGCAACTGCAAGCCACTCACCTGGCTGCACAGCAGCATGGGGACGTCCCTTTCGAGCGACTGGTGGAGGCGTTGCAAGTGCGCCGCGACCTTAGCCACACACCGCTGTTCCAGGCGTTGTTCAACCTGATCCAGCGCGATGTCGCCGCAAAGGATGAGCACCGTTTCGCCGGCTTGCCGGCGCAGCGACTGGCTGTGGAAAGTGACAGCGCCCTGGTGGATATCGGCTTGCACATCGAGCAGCACGGTGACGATTGGCAATGTGTGCTGGAGTACAACACCGACCTGTTCCTGGCCCGGACGGCGCAACGTTATGCCGACGAATATCTGTATCTGCTCGAGGGCATGCTGAAAAACTCACAGGCGCGCCTATGGGACATCGACCTGGCCAACGCCGATCATGCCCTGGCCCAGCGGCCATGGAACCAGGCAGCCGAGGTCTTGCACGGCGAAGTGGACTTGATTGCCCGCTTCGAGCGCCAGGTGGCGTTGACGCCCCAGGCATTGGCGGTCGATTGCCAGGATCAGCAATTGAGTTATGCCCAGCTCAATGCCCTCAGCAATCGCCTGGCCCATTGGCTGCGTGCACAGGGTGTCGGCACCGATGAGCTGATTGCCGTTTGCTTGAGTCGTGGCCCCTGGTTGCTGCCAACCCTGCTGGCTATTCACAAAGCTGGCGCGGCGTACTTGCCGCTGGATCCGCAACACCCGGCAGATCGCCTGCGCTTCATCATCGAGCACGCGCGGCCGGCCCTGGTGCTCAGCGAAAGTCAGTGTGGCGATGCCTTGAGCGGTGTCGACAACGTCTGGCTCGATCAGTTGTCGCTGGAGGCATGCAGCGCCGACAACCTGATGCTGGCGGTCAACCCACAGCAACGCGCTTATGTGATCTACACCTCGGGCTCGACCGGTACACCAAAAGGTGTGCAGGTCACACGCGAGAACCTGAGCAACCTATTGGCCGGTCTCGATCGGCAGTTGCCACTCAGCGCTGCGGATGTCTGGCTGGCCAGTACCACTTACGCGTTCGATATGTGCAAGCCGGAACTGTTCTTGCCGCTGGTCAACGGCGCAGCCATCTTGCTGGCCCGTCGCGAGCAGGTCGTCGATGGTCATCAACTGTTTGCCTTGCTGCGCCGGGCCACGGTGTTCCAGGCGACACCCGCCGGCTGGCAGATCCTGCTGGAAACCGGACAGGCCGACTGGCCGCCAGTGCGCGGGCTGATTGGTGGTGAGGCGGTTCCGGGCGAACTGGTGACCGAGCTGCGTAGCCGGGGCGTGGTACTGATCAACGCCTACGGCCCGACCGAAACCACCGTCTGGTCGACCACGCAGGCGTTGCAGGAGGTGCCGTCCGGCGTGGCTGATATTGGCTCGCCGCTGCTCAATACCCGCTGCTATGTGCTCGATGAAATGCTGCGTCCGGTGCCGCTGGGCACTACCGGGGAGCTGTATATCGCGGGCGCCGGGGTTACCCGTGGCTATCAGCATGCCGCCGCCGCAACGGCCGCGGTCTATCTGCCTGACCCCTATGCCGGCGAACCTGGCAGCCGCATGTACCGCACTGGCGACCTGGTACGCCGGCGCGGTGACGGTCGGTTGGCGTATGTCGGTCGCAGCGACTTCCAGGTCAAGGTGCGCGGATTCCGCATCGAGCCCGGTGAGATCGAATCGCTGGTGCGTCGTTACCCGGGCGTGGAAGAGGCCGTGGTGATGATCGATCCACGCAGTCAAAGCCTGTTCGCTTGGCTGCAGGCGCCGAGCCCCATTGATCAAGTGGCCCTGCGGCGGTATCTCGAAGGCCTGTTGCCGGGCTACATGGTCCCGGCCGGTTTTATCGAGCAGCAGCGTTTTGCCCTCAATGCCAACGGCAAGATCGACCGCAAGGCCTTGCCGGCACCGCAGCCCATCGCTGTACAGGGCGTGGCGCCGCGTAACCAACTGGAGCAGCAACTGGCCGAGATCTGGCAGGGCCTGCTTGAGGTGCCGCAAGTCGGGGTGTTCAACAGTTTCTTCGAGCTGGGCGGGCATTCGTTGTTGGCGATGCGCCTGATGACCCAGGTCGAGAGCCGTTTCGGCATCAGGATCGAGCTGCGCAGCCTGTTCCATAACCCGACGATTGCCGGTCTTGCCGAGCAGATCGAGAAACCCCAAGGGCCTTCGACCGACGAAGCCCTGGACGAAATGCAGCGCCTGTTATCAGAGATGGAAGAGTAAGGATGAGTGCGATGACGCAACAAGCTTTCCTGGAGATTGCGCAGCGGCTGGCTTCCTTGCCCGCGGACAAGAAAAAAGTCTTTCGCCAGCGCCTGGCCGAGAAGGGCATCGATAGCTGGCGCCTGCCAATCGTTCCCGCCGTGCTTGGCGAAGGTGAGCATATGCCGTTGGCGCAGGCGCAGCGGCGCTTTCTGTCGGCGGAAGCCCTGAGCGGTCGTGCCCTTTACAATCTGTGTTCGGTACTGCGTTTCGACGGCCGCCTCGATGGCGAGCGTTTGCAGCAGGCCATGCAGCAGTTGACTGACCGTCATCAGATCCTGCGCACCCGTTACACCACCGATTCCCAAGGCCAGATGCAGCCCCATTGTGAGTCGCAACAAGTGCCGCTGCCATCCGTCGAACCGTTGACCCTGGCGGCTTCTGAATATGAGCAGTGGTGCGCCGATGAATATGCTCGCCAGCTCGCCGAGCCCTTCGATCTCGCTCAGTCGGTGCCTTGGCGCTGGCAAGCCTTCAGCGACGCGCAAGAGCAATCGACTTGGTTGTTTTTCACCATTCACCATGTGGCCTACGATGCCTGGTCGGCTCAGCAACTGACCCTGGAACTGGCCGAGGCTTACCGGGCGCTGGCAATGAATGAGCCGGCCCGCCAACCCGAATTGAGTATCCAATACGCCGATTACGCGGCTTGGGAACGCGAGTGGCTGGACAGCGAAAGCTGCCGGCAGCACATCGACTTCTGGCGCGGCCAACTGGCAGATGCGCCGGCGCCCTTGGCATTGCCCCTGGATCGGCCACGCCCTGCGCCCGCGCAACGCCGCCATAGCGGCGCGGTGCTTGCCCGGGAGCTTTCGCCGCAGCTGACGACGGCGGTAGAAGCCGCCATTCGTAGTCATGGGGTGACGCTGTACATCTACGGCCTGACGGCCTTCAGTTGCTTGCTGTCGCGCTACAGTGGCGAGAACGACCTGTGCCTGGGCACCTCGGCGGCACAACGTGATCGCCCAGAGTTGATGCCCTTGATAGGCCCGTTGCTCAATACCCTGGTGATCCGTCAGCGCCTGCACGACAACCCGGACTTCGCCACCGCGCTGCTGCGCACCCGTGACACCGTCGCGGCCGCCTTCGATCATCAGTTGCTGCCTTTCGAAAATGTCCTCGAAAGCCTTGACCGTCCACGTTCGAACCCGCTGTTCCAGGTAATGTTCGTCCAGGTCGATTTACCCGAAAGCCGCACCCTGACATTGCCCGGTGTCGCGGTTGAAGTGCTCGACCCGCCGCAGCGTCATGCACGTTTCGACCTCACGCTGCGCCTGGTACGTACCGCTGACGCGCGCCTGCGCTGCGAGTTGGAATACAGCGACGAATTGTTCGACGCGGCCACGGTTGAGCAGATGCTGGATGACTTGCTGGCGATTTTCCAAGAGGCATCAAGCCATCCCCAGCGACGTCTGGCCGAACTGCAGCTGGTTTCGCCACCGAGTGAGCTGAGTGGCCCCGCGTTGGGCGCCATACCCTTGCCGCTGGATCAGCAAGTACTTCACTGGGCAACGCACACGCCGAACGCGGCAGCGTTGTGCAGCGCTGGGCAAACCGTCGACTATGCCACGCTCGGTGCCGCAACCGGCGCGCTGGCCGCGCGACTGGCCGGGCAGGGCATAGGTCCGGGCCAGGTGGTTGCACTGTGCATGCCCCGTTGCGCGGAACAACTGCTGGCGATGCTGGCCTGCTGGCAACGCGGTGCGGTGTGTCTGTTTCTTGACCCGGCACAGCCGCCACAGCGACTTGCGCAGTTGCTGCAGGACAGTGGCGCGAGGCTGTGGGTGACACTGGCCGAGGCCCCTGAAACGGACGTCGACATGGCGCGCCTGGTACTCAGTACCGCCGATTTGTCCGCGGTGGCTACCGAGGGGCTGGGCGAGAGCCTCAGTCAGCCGCACCTGCCTGCCTACCTCATTTATACCTCGGGTTCGACCGGTCAGCCCAAAGGTGTCCTGGTCACTCATGGCAACGTGGGACATTACGCGAGCGCGATCGGTCAACGCGTGCAAGCCAAACCGGGTAGCCGCTGGGCGACGTTGGCGACCGTGGCCGCGGACCTGGGGCTGACCTGCGTGTTCGCCGGGCTGAATGCCGGCGATCCGCTGATTCTGCCGCCAGCGTCGTTGACCTTCGATCCGCCAGGCTGGGCTGACTTTCTCGACGAGCAGCCCGTGGATTGCCTGAAAATCGCGCCGTCGCATTTACGCGGGCTATTGGCGCTGGACGATGCCCGACGCGTCTTGCCCAGGGATGTGTTGATCCTGGGCGGTGAGGGTTTCGATCAGGCCTTGTTTGCACGGGTGCGTGAATTGGCACCGCAACTGCGCATCTTCAACCATTACGGTCCTTCGGAGACCACGGTCGGCGTGATCTGCGGGGAAATCCAGGCCCTCGACGCCCCTGACTCGGGTCTGTATCTGCCCTTGGGGCAGCCGTTATCGGATTGCCATTTGCGCATCGTAGACGGCAATGACGTATCGGTGCCGCTGGGTGTCGCCGGCGAGCTGCTGATCGCAGGCCCTCAGGTCGCCCAGGGCTACCTCGGTCAACCTGAGTTGACCGCCCAAGTATTTGGTTCCACTGCCCAGGGGCAACGCTTTTATCGCAGCGGCGACCGGGTTCGCCTGGATCGCAATGGGCAACTGGTGTTCCTGGGGCGTCAGGACGATCAGGTCAAGATCCGCGGTTTTCGCGTGGAACCGGGCGAAGTCAGCGCCTGGCTCACTGCTCAGCCCCAGGTTCGCGAAGGGGCGGTGCTGGCCTGCGAGGTGAAAGGGCGCACGCAACTGGTGGCGTATCTCAGCCCCGCCCTGGCAACCGAAGCGTTGGCGGCTCTGCAAGCCGAGGCCAAGCGTCAATTGCCGGAACACATGGTGCCCAGTCATTGGTGGGGGCTGGATACGTTGCCTCTGACGGCCAATGGCAAGCTGGATCGGCGGGCATTGCCTGAGCCGGCCGAGACCGAGTCGGTCGATGCATCCGCCCGGCCACCGATCGGCGTCACGGAACAGCGCCTGGCGCAGCTGTGGTGTCAGATTCTCGATTGTGCGCACGTCGGACGCGACGATGATTTTTTCGCCCTCGGTGGCGATTCTATTCTCAGTCTGCAATTGATCGGCCTGGCCTCGCGCGAAGGACTCAAGTTGCAACCACGCGATGTCCTGCAGCATTCCACCTTGGCGACCATGGCCCTGTGCATCGATGGCCGGTTGAACCCCGTGTTGCTGACCGTCCTCACGGCTTTTCGCGAGTTGCTTGAACAGCCTGGCCTGGGACCGGACGCCGACTTCTTTGCCGAAGGGGGGGATTCGATCCTCAGCCTGCAATTGATCGCGCGTCTGCGTCAGGCTGAACTGCGCCTGATGCCCCGGCAATTGCTGGAGAACCCCAGCGCCCGGCAACTGGCTGGGGTTCTGACCTCCTCAGCGTCGCCGGCGGTTGCACCGCAGCCGGCAACCGAAGCCTTGGCGCCGCCACGTGCACTGTCCCATGCCCAGCAACGGGTGTGGTTCATGCAACAACTCGATCCGGCTGCAACGGCTTACAACGTTACGCAATTGTTGGCCTTGCGCGGCGATCTGGACGTGCCACGATTGCAGCGCGCTTGCCAGGTCCTTGTCTCGCGCCATGATGCATTGCGCTGCAGGTTTTTCGAAGAGCAAGGGCAAGTCTGGCAGCGCCTGGATGAGACGGCTGCTGCAATCTTCAATGTGCATGACCTCCAGGACCTGGATGAATCACAACAGGCAGTGGCCATTGCCGGGGCCGCCAAGCGGGTTTTTGACCTTGCGCAGGGGCCGTTGCTGGCAATCGATGTATTTTGTGTGGCACCGGGTGATTATCGCTTGCTGTTCAATGTCCACCACATTGCCGTGGACGGCTGGTCCATGGGCTTGTTGGTCGAGGACTTTGCGCAGATCTACCAGGACCGGGCCACGCCTGCGACTACCGGATTGTTGCCATTGATCGAAGCACAACGGCGAGGCATGGAAGGGGAGCAGGGCAGCCAGTTGCTGGCCTACTGGCAACAACGCTTGCAAGGTCTGAGCAACGAACCGCTGGAGCTTCCCGACCACTGCACGCGACCGGCGCTGCAGGCCTACGCCGGCGCCCGCAGTGAGCTGGCCTTGCCCGTTTCGTTGAGCGCGGCGGTCGAGGCCCGGGCCAGGGCACTGGGTGTCACGCCCTTCGTGCTGTATTTCGCCGCCTACCAGCTCCTGCTCTGGCGTCATGGTGGACGCAATGATTTCGCCATTGGCTTGCCAGTGGCAGGGCGCGAATCGGCCGAGAGCCAGGCATTGGTCGGTTTGTTCGTCAACACACTGGCGCATCGGGTGCAGATTGATCCCCGGCAAAGCCTGCAAGCCTTTATCCAGACCCTGAACGGACAGTTGGCCGATGATTTGTCCCATCAGGCGCTGCCGTTCGAGCAACTGCTGGACATGCTGGATGTCGAGCGCAGCCTGGATCGCACGCCGGTGTTCCAGGCGATGTTCAACTACCAGGCCGACCATCGGGATTCGCGCCGCCTCAACTTGCCGGGCATCAGCGTGGAAACGCTGGCGTTGCCGGACGGCGTGGTGAGTGCCAAGTTCGACCTGACGTTCAATCTGTTCACCCAAGGCCGCGGGACTGATGCGCGTACCGGGTTGATTGTCGAATACGCGACTGCGCTGTTGCGCCCCGGTACCACCCAACGGCTGATGGAGGATTACCAGGGATTGCTCGCCAGCCTGGTCAGCCTCGATCTTCAGCAGCGCTTGCTGGAAATTCCCCTGGGTTCAGTCGCAACTTTGGCCGTGGCGGGCAAGTCCATGCATCTGCACAGCGAGGCCGATTTTGTCACGCGCTTTGAAGTACAGGCCGCCGTTCATCCTGAGCGTATCGCGGTGTGCTGCGCTGATCGCCGCTTGAGCTACGCGGCGCTGGATGCCCAGGCCAATCGCCTGGCCCATTGGCTGCTGGCGCAGGGTATAGGGCAGGAGTCGACGATTGCCTTCTGCCTGCCTCGGGACGAAAGACTGCTGGTGTGCCTGTTGGGGATCCAGAAGGCAGGTGCTTGCTACCTGCCGCTCGACCCAGCTCATCCACCGGCACGCCAGGCGCAGATTCTCACCCGCGCTCGACCGCAATTGCTGCTCTGCGACAAGCTGTTCGCGGACCTGCCCGAACACCTGCGCAGTTGCCTGTGGGCGGACCTGCCATTGGCTCGGTTCCCTGCACAAGCCCCGGCATTGGCGACGACGCTTGAACAGTTGGCCTACACGCTCTACACCTCCGGATCGACCGGGCAACCCAAGGGCGTGCAGATCAGTCGAGGGAATTTCGCCAACTTCCTGCTGGCCATGGAAGAGGCGCTGCCACTGGAAAACGTGCAACGTTATCTGGCCTTGACCACGGTGACCTTCGATATTTGCGGCCTGGAGCTGTGCCTGCCGCTGGTGCGCGGCGGCACCGTGGTATTGGCCGATGATGAAGAGCGACAGGACCCCATGTTGCTTGCGCGATTGATTCAGGACCAGGCCGTGGATCTCATCCAGGCTACACCGGCCACTTGGGCGATGTTGCTGCAAGGCGATCGCCAGGTGCTGGCCGGGCTTGTGGCCCTGGCCGGTGGTGAGGCGCTGGCGGCGGAAATGGCGACCGAGATCAGGCAATGCGTGGCTCACCTCGTCAACGTCTACGGCCCGACAGAAACCACGGTGTGGTCCACCCAGGCGCCGATCGGTGCCTTGCAGTTGCCCGTCGCACCCATTGGCCGGCCATTGCTCAATACCCGCTGCCACATCCTTGATGAGCACTTGTGCGAAGTACCTCCCGGTTGTGTGGGCGAGCTTTATATTGCCGGTGACGGTCTGGCCCGCGGTTATGCCGGGCAGCCTGGGTTGACCGCCGAACGGTTTATTGCCGATTCGTTCAGCCGTGACGGTGGGCGTTTGTACCGCACCGGCGACCTGGCGCGCTGGCAGCCGGATGGGCAGCTGTATTACCTCGGTCGCACCGATGACCAGATCAAATTGCGTGGTTATCGTATCGAACTGGGGGAGATCGAGGCCGTGCTGCTCAGCCACCCCGAACTGCTGCAGGCGGTCGTGGCCGTGCAAGGCGAGCATCTGGCCGCCTTCTGGGTCGCCAATCCCGACAACCCACCCGACGCCGCCTCCATCCGCACTTACCTACAGGGGCGCTTGCCGGCCTATATGTTGCCGACGCATTTGCAGGCGCTGGAACAACTGCCCCTCAATACCAATGGCAAGGTGGATCGTAAACAGCTGCCACGCTTGCAGTTGGAAAACCGCGGCGAGGGGGACGTCCAGCGCCCGCTGACGGCCAGCGAGGCGTTGCTGGCCGAAGTCTGGGCAGCGGTGTTGAACCTGCAACAGATTCCTGCTGACGGTCATTTCTTCCAACTGGGCGGGCATTCTCTGATGGCGGCCCAGGTGCGTGCGCGCTTGCGGGAACAGGGCTTTGAAGTGCCTTTGCGCTGGCTGTTCGAAACGCCGGTACTGACGGACCTTGCGCAGCGCATCGAGGGTCTTGCGCAGCACCTGGATCTGGCTTCGTTGCAGATCCCTCAGGTCGATCGGCAGCTTGAGCAACCCTTGTCCTCGGCGCAGCAACGCGTCTGGTTGATGCAGCAGCTGGACCTGGCCGACAGCAGCTTCAACATGAGCAGCAATGTGCGCTTGCGCGGACAACTGGACCGTCATGCCCTGGAGCGTTCAGTGCACCGGCTGGTAGACCGCCATGCCATCTTGCGTACCACCTATCACCAGCGTAACGGCGAGTTGTACCAGCGGATTCACGGACAGATGTCGGTAGCGTTGCAAGTGATCGCCTCGAACGCCGCGCAGTGGCCGGTCGATGCCCGCGACATTGCGCTGCGACCGTTCGACCTCGCCAGCGAGGCACCGCTGCGGGCCGTCCTGTACCGCCTCGGTGAGCAGGAACATGTGCTGCAGTTGGTCATGCACCACATCGCCTCCGATGGCTGGTCCGGCGCTGTGCTGGTGGATGAACTGATCCAGGGTTATGAAGCGTACAGCACGGGCGCGCTGCCGCCCCAGAGCGAACTGGCGATCCAGTACGTCGACTATGCCGTATGGCAAGGTTCGGCGGCGGTACAGCTGCGTCAGCGTGAAGGCCTGGCGTTCTGGCGACAGACCCTGGCCGGCATTCCCGCGCAGGTGCCACTGCCGTTCGATTTTCCCCGTCCGGAGCGCGACAGCGGCACCGGGGCGGCCCTGGACTTCCAGTTGTCAGCGGCCACGGTTGGCCGGCTGAAGGCTTTCGCGCAGGACAGCGCAACGTCGCCGTTCATGGTGCTGCTGACGTGCTATGCCGCCGTGCTGCAGCGCGAAACGCAAGGCCGTGATCTGGTGATCGGAACGGACGTCGCCAACCGCGAGCATCCGGCCACTGAATCGCTGATCGGCTTTTTCGTCAATCTGCTGGCCTTGCGTATCCGCGTGCAACCGGAACTGAGTTTGCGTGAGCAAGCGCAGCAGGTCCGGGAGATTTGTCTGCAAGCATTCGCCTGGCAGGACACGCCGTTCGAGCGTGTCGTCGAGTGCCTGGAGCTGCCACGGGTGGCGAATGTCCACCCGTTGTTGCAGACGTTGTTTGTCCTCGACAACACGCCGCGCCAGCAACGCCAACTCGGCAATCTGCAGGTTGAACCACTGACGGGCGAGCAGCACCATTCCAAGTTCGACATGGCCCTGTTCGCCAGCGAAGACGGCGATGTGTTCAACCTGCGCTGGGTGTATCGCACCAGCCTGTTCCGCCCGGCCACGGTCGAACGCTTGCGTGATGCCTTCGAGTCCCTGCTGGACATGGCCCTCGGCGCACCGGACAACCCAATCGACACCCTGATTCCGACTCCAAAAGGAGCTGCTGCAATGTCCACGGACAATCCGCTGCAACGCAAAATGAGCAAATTGGGCAAGATGCGCCAGAGCGGATCGCCCGTTACCCGCGAGCCCTTTGAAGCCCGACCGTTGCGCGAAGGTTCGAAGTTCCCCCTGTTGATTCAACTGCGTGACCGCGAACTGGCACCGGCCATTTGGGCTGAGGCCAACCGTGAGAAGGTCGAAAGCTGGTTGCGCGAGCACGGTGGGATTCTCTTGCGTGGCTTTGATTTGCCGACGCCGGCGGCTTTCGAGGCTTTTTGCCAAGCCTTGTGCCCTCAGTTATATGGTCAGTACGGTGACCTGCCGAAGGAAGAGGGCGGCAAGAACATCTACAAGTCCACGCCCTATCCCAAGGATCGGATGATCCTGTTCCACAACGAGAGTGCTCATCAGCATCGCTGGCCGCGTCGCCAATGGTTCTACTGCCAGACGCCCGCCACTTCCGGTGGCGCGACCCCGATTGTCGACAGCCGCCAGGTTTACCGTGAACTGCCGGCCTGGCTGCAAGCGAACCTGCGTCGCAAGCAACTGATGTACGTGCGCAATTTCAGCACCAGCCTGGACGTCAGCTGGCAGCACTTTTTCCAGACCGAGGAGCGCGAGCAAGTCGAGCGGATCTGCCGTGAGAGCAACATCGATTTTGAGTGGCGCGGCGCCAACGATCTGCACACCCGTCAGGTTTGTCCTGCGGTGATCCTGCACCCGCTGACGGGAGAGGAGAGCTTCTTCAATCAGATCCAGCTCTATCACCCGGCCTTTCTCGATGCCGATGTGCGTGAGCAGTTCCTGCGCGACGGGACAACTGCGATGCCCAGACAAGTGTTCTACGGTGACGGTTCCGAGCTTGAGCCAAGTGCCATCGAGGCCATCAACGCTGCCTACGACCGTTGTGCCGTGCGCTTCGACTGGCAGCAGGGCGATGTGGTCATGCTCGATAACATGCTGGCTGCGCACGCCCGGGATCCGTTCGAAGGCGAGCGTAAAATTGTGGTGGCCATGGGTGAAATCTATGGTCGTGATCAGGTCATGGCTGCGCCGGCGCAGACCGAAGAGACACCCGCAGAGTTGAAACCATGATGGACCTTGGACTAACGCTTTCACCTCAACAAAAACAACTGGCCCAGGCCAATCCGCAGGCCTGGCGCTGGGTTCGGATGCAACTGTCGGGCGTGCCCGAGGCCACTGTCCAACAGCGACTGCGTGACGGCTTGCAGCAGCATCAAGCGTTGCGCTTGCGCTACCAGCGCCCGGTTGGCGCCACGGGACTGCGCCAGCGTGTGGTCGAGCCCCTCGACTTGCGCCTGAGCTGGCGTGAGGGACGTTCAGGTGACGGGCATGATGAGCAACAGTGGCTGCTTGAGGCCAAGGCGCATTGCCTTGCCGAACAACCCGATGTGTTGGCCTGGCTACTCGACGATTATCTGTTGTTGGCGGTCCCGGTTTATTCGCTGGATCAACGCAGCCTGATCCAGTTGCAGGAGCAATTGTTGGGACGTGCCGCGTCGTTTGACACTGAACCCATGCAGTACGGCGAATACGTCGAGTGGATCAATGGCCTGCAGTTGGACGAGGATGCCGAGCAAGGCACGCAGTTCTGGCGCAACCTGGCCTTGCAGGACGTACCGGGCATGCGCCTGATCGAGCGCTATGGCATCGCCAGCGGCAACCATGCCGTTGTTCGGCTAAGGCTTGCGCAGACATTGCCAGCGGCGTTGACGGCGCTGGCCGTGCGCGAAGGCGTGGCTGTCGAAGCGCTGGCCCTGGCCGCCTGGGGCTCATTGCTGGGCAGGCTCAATGGCCAGCAGCACGGCCAGTTGGGTCTGCAGCACGATCCTCGCGATGACTATGAAGAACTCTCGGGAGCCTATGGGCTGTTCGAGCAGACGCTGCCGATGGTGGTGCGGGTGTCCGAACACAGCACCTGGATCAACCTGGCCCGGCCATTGGCTCGGCAACTGGAAAACGCGGTGGCTTGGCAGGAATATGTCGGTCAGGCTCAGCTATTGCCCGAGTGGCGTGCCAGCTTTCAGACCGGGCTGCGTGTCGTGCATGCACCGCTGCTGGAGGGGCTGCAAGTCCTGTCCTTCGACACCCCGGTCGAACTGCAATTGCAACTGACGCTCGATGCCCAGGACAGTGGGGAACTGACACTGGCCTATGACCGTGGTCTGTACCGTGAAGAGCAGATGCAGGTCTTGCTCAAGCGCTTCGCCCATTGGCTCGAGCAATTGCTGCAGTCGCCCAATGGCCTCATCAACGGTGTCGATCCGCACTTGCCCGAGGAGTTGCTGGCGTTGCCGACGCGTCCCGCCCTGGCGCCGGATCTCGATATCGTCGCCACCGTGCGCGAGCACGCTCGGACACAACCGGATCGACCGGCGCTGCGCTATGCGGGGCAAATGTTCTCTTACGCCGAACTCGATGCCTTGAGCGATCGTGTTGCCGGCAGCCTGCGTCAGGCCGGTGTTGGCCATGAACACGTGGTCGGCCTGTATTTGCCCCGTGGGGCGCAGATGTTGATCGCGATGCTAGCCTGCTTCAAGATCGGTGCTGCGTACCTACCACTGGATCCCCAACAACCACCGCTGCGGCTGGCCGACATTATCGAGGATGCCCGACCGACCTTGTTGCTGTACGTAGAGGGGCTGCTGCCCGATACCTCGGTCGACACCCTGTGCTGGTCACAGGCATGCACGGGGCCGGTGTTCGATTCGCCGGTGCAGGGTTCGGCGCAAGACCTGGCCTACGTGCTCTATACCTCAGGCACCAGCGGCAAGCCCAAAGGTGTGCAAATCGAGCAAGGCCAATTGCGCCATTACGTCACGCAAGTGACCCGCGCGCTCCAGTTACCCGAGGCCGGGCATTATGGCCTGGTGTCTTCACTGCTCGCGGATCTGGGAAATACTGTGTTGTTTCCGGCCTGGTTGCAGGGCGGTTGTGTGCATGTGCTGGAGCAGTCCACCGTGACCGATGCCCGGGCGTTCGCCGAAGAGCTTCAGCGCTACCCGTTGGACGTGCTCAAAATCGTTCCTTCACACCTTGAAGCGCTGATGGGCGAGCACGCTCCCAACGGCATTCTTCCACGCCAGGTCCTGGTACTGGGCGGAGAGCCGCTCAGTGAGCATTTGCTGAGCCGTTTGGCCCAAGCGAAACCGGCCTGTCGCCTCTACAACCATTACGGACCGACAGAGACTACGGTTGGCGTGCTATGGCGTGCGATCGATGTCAGCCAGGGCGTGGGTGATAGCGCCTTGAACCAGGTATTGGGTGATAACCGCATCCACCTGCTCGACGACCAGCAACGCGCAGTGCCGTCAGGCCAGGCCGGGGAATTGTGCATCAGTGGCGCCAGTGTCGGGCGCGGTTATGTGGGTGGTGTCGGTGGCGGTGCCTTTGGTGTCGATCCACTCAGTGGCCACCGCCTGTATCGCACCGGTGATCTTGCTTTGCGCCAAGCCGATGGTGCCGTACGCATTCTGGGGCGCAATGATCAACAGGTGAAAATCCGTGGGTTTCGCCTGGAGTTGGCGGAAGTCGAACAGGCTTTGTTGGCCCAGCCGGGCGTGTTGCAGGCTGCGGTCTTGCTGGACGGCGAAGGCGACCATGGGCGCTTGCTGGCTTTCGTGGTCAAGGACGACGCCCTGTCGCAAACGACCGAGCAACTGTACGCCGCCCTGGCTCGCCAGCTACCGGACTACATGCTGCCCAGCGGTATCCTTGCACTCAAGACGCTGCCACTGAACAGCAATGGCAAGCTTGATCGCAAAAACCTGCTCGAACGCGCCAGGCAGCGTTTGCAGAACACTCGCGTGGCGCCCGTGGGCGAGCTCGAAACGGCCATTCTGGCGATTTGGTGCGAGGTGTTGGGTGTCGACGAGCTGGGGGTGACCGACAATTTCTTCAACGTCGGTGGGCACTCGCTGGCGGCGATCAAAGTGGTGTCGCTGATTCGCGAGCGCCTGTCTCTCGAATTGCCGACCAATCTGCTGTTCGAGCGGCATACCGTCCGTGACCTGGTTCATGGCCTGGGTAACGATCACAGCGGCGGCCCATGGCACGTCTTGAATGACGCGCATGAACATGCGCCGGCCCTGTTGCTGGTGCATGGCGCGCAAGGGCATCTGCAGGCGTATCAGCCGTTGGTAGAGAATCTAAACGGTAAAGCCGCTGTCTTTGGTCTGGCCGCCCTGGAAAAGGGCTGGGATGAGGACGACATGGACGTGCTGTTGCAGCAATATGTGGCGAGCATCCCTGTCCAGCTGAAACAGCGCCCGCTGGTGCTGCTGGGCTGGAGCCTGGCGTCGCGGCTGGCATTGATGCTGGTGCCCCATCTGCAAGCCCACGGCTTTAGCGTCGAAGGGCTTGTGGTGCTCGATCACGATGCGCAGCGCAGCCTGGCCGGCGAGGGCGACGAAGCCGGCCAGTTGATTGCCGATTTTGCTTTCTACTGCCGCACTCACGCCCAGCCAATCGGTGAGTCGCTGCGCGAACGTGTGACGGGCCTGTTGGCAGGTCTGGACTATGCCGAGGGCGTTGCCCGCTTGCTCAACGATGCCCAGGTGCGTGCGCATCTGCAATGGGGAGCCGCCGATGCTGATTTGCTCACGCTATTGGCGCAATATCGCTCGATCAAGATGCGCTTGTATGAGCAAGCCTTGCCCACCGTTGATGTGCCGCTGTGGCTCTGGCGCGGCAATGCCCATGCCGACTTGCGTGCTCAGTGGCAAGCGCATACCCACCAAGCTGTTCGCCAGTGGACGCTGGACGTGGGGCATCACGAGATGCTCGCAGAGCCTCGATTGGTCGAAAGCCTGTTGCCTTTACTGTTGCAAACCTCTGCCAAGGTGGTGTCTGTCTCATGATGTTATTGAAAGAACTGCTGCACGATGCTCGATGGCGCATTCTGCTGGCGATTCTGAGCAGCGCCTTGAGCGCGGCAACCAGTATCGGCCTGATCGGGTATATCAACCGCAGCCTGGAGCATGGGCTCGATGATATCGGCCGGGGCTTGTTGCTGTTCGGTGGTCTGCTGATCCTATTGTTCATCAGCGGTGTCACGTCGCAATGGCTGCTGGTGCAGATCGGGCATCGCCTGGTTTACCAATTGCGCCTGCGGCTGGTGGGCAAGGTGTTGGGCACAGCACTCGAGCGCATCGAGCGGCTGGGCAGCCCGCGTATCTACAACGCGCTGACCAAGGACGTGACCACCGTCGCCACGGCGTTCAAGCAACTGCCGATTTCCTTGTACAACGGCTTGCTGTTGTTGGCGGGGCTCGCCTACATGGCCTGGTTGAGCATGCCGTTCTTTTTCCTGACCCTGGGGGTGATTGCCCTTGGGGTCGGTCTTGACGTGCTGCTGGGGCGCAAGGTCAAGACCCTGATGCAGGCCGTGCGGCAGCAGGATGACCAGTTGACCGAGCAGTTCGAGGCCGCCATCCAGGGGCGTTGCGAGTTGGGCCTGAGCCGGGAACGCCGGCACCTGCTCTACGAACACAAGCTCGAACCCATCGCGCGGGCCTCGCTGGAGGCGTCGGTACGTGCCGACACCTTGTGGGCGGTGAACCTGAACTGGACGACACTGCTGGTGTTCGTACTGATCGGTACGCTGTTCTTTCTCGGCCAGGGGCTGGGGTTGCTCAGTCAGCAGGTTGTGGTGGGTTACGTGCTGGCAATCATGTTTCTGCGCACGCCGATCTCGATGATCCTGGATGCCATTCCTGCGGTCATTCGCGGCCATGTTGCCTTGCAGGCCATCGATGCCCTGGCGTTGGGTGAGACGGTGCAGTTCAAGACCCCTGCACAAGCGGCGCAACCCTTCGGTGAGTTGCGCCTGTCAAACGTGCATTACCGCTATCCCGGGCAAAGTGACGAATTTGCGTTTGAGTTGGGGCCGATCGACCTGTCGATTCGTCGCGGCGAGTTGATTTTCATTGTCGGTGGCAATGGCAGTGGCAAGTCGACCCTGGCCAAGCTCCTGACGGGGCTCTACGTTCCCACCTCTGGGCAGGTTTCGCTGAACGGCGTGGTGCTCGATACCCGCACCAGCGAGTGGCACCGGGAGCATTTCGCCGCCATTTTTGCCGACTTCTATCTGTTCGCCGATGTGCTGGGCGAAGCCGGCAATCATGAGGGGCTTGAGGCCCGGGTGGATCATTACTTGGACCGCCTTGGGTTGGCCCATAAAGTCGAGTTCGCTGCCGGGCGCCTGTCGACCACGGCCCTGTCCCAGGGCCAGCGCAAGCGCCTGGCACTGTTACTGCTGATGATGGAGGGCAGGGAGGTGTTCCTGCTGGACGAATGGGCGGCGGATCAGGACCCGGTGTTCCGCCACGTGTTCTACAACGAACTGCTGCCCGAGCTGAAGGCGGCCGGCAAGACGGTGATTGCAATCACCCATGACGACCGCTATTTCGATGTTGCCGACCGGGTCTATCGTCTCGACTACGGCCATCTCGTGGACTACGACCGAGCGACAGAGAACCCTTTTCAACTGGCGAAATAGGTTGCAGTTAAACGGGCAGTTCCTGCCGTTTGCATTCATCGAGTGGGCAACTGCTGCAATAGCCGACGCCGGGCAGGCGGTAGCGAATGCAGCAGATGCGCCTCAGGCGCTGCGGCTCGTCCTCGCCGATATCGCGGTACTGCACGGGGGCGAACAAAGGATTACGCCGGCCGTTCGGGCGCAGGCGGGTATTCAGGATTTCTTTGGCCGGTGCGGTGCTGTACGCGTTGGCCAATGGGTGCAGGTCGATACGGCTGGTGACGAATTCGAACGTATTGCCGGCATTGCTCCAGAACAACCGGGGCGATGCCTGGGAGACACTGACCAAGGTTTCGATGACGGGCTCCAGATGATCCTCGACCAGGGTATGAAATCGCTCGAAGGCGGTGCAGGCTGGCAAAGGCTGGCCGGCATGGGGCAAGTGCAACGCCTGTGGCCTGGCGTCATTGCCCAGTTGTATCCCGGTGTCGGCAAGGGCAAGTGGCAGATCGCATTGCTGGAGCAGATTGGCGGCCATCACGGGTGCCAGGAAGGTGCTGAAGTACCATTTGGACCACAGTGACACCAGGGCCAGGCGCTCATCGGTTTTGTACCGTGCCTGCAGGTCGTCGACGAATGCGCCGAAATATTCATGCTGGAAGAACCTGTCCCCCGGTACGTCTGTACGGGGATGGCTGCGCAGTTGCAGCTTTTCACCATGGTCGGCAAGCGGACCGGTGAACAGCGGGGCAAGGCTGGGAATCATCGACTCATCCGTGGACCGCGAATTGAGAGCGGTTATCGTTCAGAGGGGCCCGAAGTATAAACAGGGCGTTGCCGTCTTGCGACTGTTCATCGTCGATAGGGAAATTTGAGAACAGTGTATGAATTTTTAAAAATTAATGAGAATCGCTACCATTAGTATTGTATCGTAGGCGTCTTTCCGCCATGTCAGTCAAGGAGCAAGCAATGAGTTTGGACAGTCCGGATACGCGCTTTCTGGTTGTAGTCAATGATGAGGAGCAGTACTCGATCTGGCCGGATTATCGAAGCGTGCCCAATGGCTGGCGCACGCTCGACATGAAAGGCAGCAAGCAAGAGTGTCTGGACTATATCGAAAAGGTCTGGACCGATATGCGCCCGCTGAGCCTGCGCCAGGCCATGCACGTACAAGGACAGGGCTGATCGCCCGCGACAGAGTTTTTACCTCAGGGATTCAATATGGAAAGCGTCCAGCCCCGTCTATCATCCAGCGCAACCTTCACACTGGAACAGTTTCGCCAGCAAGCACCGCGTGAACTGAACACCAACCCGTATCTTCAGCGCCAGGCGGCCCGTGAATCGAATGCCCGGTCTTATCCACGGCGTATTCCGTTGGCGCTGCAAGAGGCCCATGGCCTCTATGTTCGTGATACCCAAGGTCAGCTGTTCATGGATTGCCTGGCGGGGGCGGGAACTCTGGCGCTGGGGCACAACCACCCGGTAGCCATCGCGGCCATGCGCCAAACGCTCGACTCCGGCTTGCCCTTGCACACCCTGGATCTGACGACACCGGTCAAGGATCGCTTCGTCGAAGACCTGTTCAACGCGCTGCCGGAAAACTTTGCCCGTCATGCTCGCATCCAGTTTTGCGGGCCGACCGGTGCCGATGGCATTGAGGCGGCCTTGAAGCTGGCCAGGACGGCCACCGGGCGCAAACCGATTCTGTCGTTCTCTGGCGGCTACCACGGGATGACACTGGGCACGTTGAGCCTGATGGGCAACCTGGGGCCGAAACAGGCACTGGGCTCGCTGATGGCCGATGTGCAATTTCTGCCATATCCCTATGACTACCGTTGTCCGTTCGGCATCGGCGGCGAAGCCGGTGTCGATGCCGGGTTGCATTTTATCGAACAACTGCTCAGCGACCCGGAGTCGGGTGTGCTGCCACCCGCGGCGGTGGTGGTCGAAGTCGTGCAGGGCGAGGGCGGCGTGATCCCTGCGCCAATACGCTGGCTCCAAGGCTTGCGCCAATTGACCCGTAAGTTCGGCGTGGCGCTGATCATCGATGAAGTCCAGACCGGCCTGGGTCGGACCGGCAAACTGTTTGCGTTCGAACACGCGGATATCGAGCCCGATATCCTCGTACTCTCAAAAGCCATCGGTGGTGGCCTGCCGTTAGCCGTGATGGTGTACCGCGAAGAATTGGATACCTGGAAACCAGGTGCCCATGCCGGCACATTCCGCGGCAATCAAATGGCGATGGCTGCGGGGGCTGCGACGCTGCGCCATATCATCAGCGAAGACTTGCCGGGACATGCCGATGTCATGGGGCAACGACTCATGGCGGCTCTGCGCCAGCTGCAGGACCGCTATGCTTGCCTGGGCCAAGTACGCGGCCGAGGACTGATGGTGGGTGTGGAAATCGTCAGTGACACGGCGAGCGACAGTCGTGTCCCAGCAGCCGATACGGCATTGGCCCAGGCAATCCAGCGTCAATGCCTGCGCTTGGGCGTCATTCTGGAGCTCGGGGGGCGCCATGGTGCCGTTGTGCGGTTCCTGCCGCCATTGATCATCCGGGCCGAGGAGGTCGACGTGTTGGTCGAACTGTTCCAGGTTGCCCTGGCCAATGCTCTCGTGGAGGTCAAGGGCCGGACGTTGCATATCGCATGAAATGCTGCAATGTGGGAGCCAGGTTTGCTCGCGAAGACGGCGGCACATTCAACATCGATGCAAGCTGATCCACCGCTATCGCGAGCAAGCTTGCTCCCACAAAGGATTGCGGGAGCCCACGGCATCCAGATTCAACACCAAACCCTGCAACAGTTGCTCAGGCACTGGCGTGGGTCAGCCCGGTCAAGGTGTCCGCGATGGCCTTCGTGCGTTGTGCCGTGCCTTCGGTGGTGCGGCTCGAGTCTTCCAGGGCATCGAGCATCTCGCGCAGGGCGCTGACGGCGACGGACTGGTCTTCGATCTGTTGGGCGACGCCTTGGATCTCCGTCGAGAGCAGGTCAATGTCCACGCCAATTTCCGCAGCATTCTTGCGGGTGATTTCCGCGAGCTTGCGGACCTCATCCGCCACCACCGCAAACCCTCTGCCCATTTCACCTGCCCGCGCTGCTTCGATGGCGGCGTTAAGGGCCAGCAGGTTGGTCTGTCCGGCGATTTGCTGGATGACCTGTACGATCGACTGAATACGCAAGCTCGAACTGGCGAGCGCACGGGCGCCGACCACCGCTTCACCCGCTTGCGTGGCAAGCTGTTCGACGGTCGTGCCGGCCTGCTCGGCGACGCTGTTTTGCCGGTCAATCGTGCCCGTCAGGTCATCCATCGACAGGTGTAGCTCACCTGAGTAGTGCTTGATTTGCGTCGCCATCTGCGCTTGCTGCTGGCTGGCCTGGGCCAATACCTGGCCCAGATCGGTCAGGCCGTCGAACACCGGCAGGATGGTGTTGTCCAGGCCGCGAGTGTCCAAGGCGCTGCTGAAGTCGTTCATCTTGAACGCCATGATCTGCTTGACCACGACGTGGTTCAGGCCGGCCAGTTTCTTGACCTGGCGGCGCAGGAAAAACGCCTTGAACTCACCATAGTGGGCGATGAAGTTGTCGACGTACTCATCGACAAAGCTGGCGCCCTTGGTGACCCTGAAGAAGAAAATCGCCGTGAGTGTCTGGTTAAGGTTCAAACCGAGAATTTCACCAAACGTCGAGAAACCGGCCAAAGGCACATCCCCGAAAATACCGGCCATGCTGCCCAGGTCGCTGCTGTTGTTGAGCCGGCGCAGGATGCAGTCATTGAGAATAGCGGCCACCGGACGGCCGCCCTTGCCCTTGAGGAATTTCTCGTAGTCCAGTCGGGTCGCCTCGCGAAGGGGCGTGCGCTTGACCATCACCAGCTCTTCGCCGGGCGCCACGTCGCAGAACAGCTGGATGATCTGCTGCTGATATTCGATACGGGCAATGGAGCGCACGAACAGCTCATCGCCCACACGGATGGCGAATGAATAATCGGCGAGCTTCTTTTCCAGCGCCTGGGCACTGCACTCGAATGCATCGCACAGCGCCTGGACCATGCTCTTGATGTTCCCCCGGCTGTCGATGACCTGGTCGATGGTGCGGTCTTCGACCGACGCGGTCAGCACGCTGAACGTCAGCCCGGCAGGTTGGAAGTTCTGGCTCTTGAACACCCCGAAGCGCACATCCGCCGCGGTTTTCAGGAAGACAATCTGCGCGTGGTTCTGATAACTGCGTTGCCCATCACTGATCAGGGTCTTTTTGAAATCCGTCTTGCCACCGGCCGAGCCGCCGACGAACAGGCAAGGGAAACGCCCCGACTCATAGAGCGCCTCCATAAAGAACGACTCGGAAGCTGAAAGACCATCGAACACCACGTAGGCCAGCGTATCGCGATGGTCAATGGGCGTGCGCACTTGCACCTGCTTGATGTTATTCACCAGCCTGGCGATGCGCTCACGCATGGCCAAGCGCTTGCCGCCTCCGCGAATGTCCTCGCACTCCAGCGGCACCATCACCACCTCAGCCGACACAATCACACTGGCGTCAAAGAGCTGCAACACCACCCGATCCCAGCTCTCGCCGGTCTGGCAGTACAGCGTGTTCGCACCGTTGCACAGCTCACCCGACGTCGTGCACAAGCTGATGGCGCTTCGGGGAAAACGTTGCTTGACCTTGGCGGCGACCCGGTCGATGTCCAGGTGAGGGGAGACGAACCCGGTGACCAACACAGGGGTGATACGTACGTTGGCCAGCGCCTGGTCCAATTCAGCAGAGGTGCAGGCCACACTTACAGCCCCTTGAGTGCGGGCTCGGGCAGTGTTGAAGAGGTTCAGTAGGTTCATGGCTGGACTCGGTTGAGCGCGACGTGACGCGTACGAGGTATGCGTGCGGAGTCCTTTCCCTGTAGCGGTCACGGCTGGGGACTTGTATGGGCGTGAGCTTGTGCTATTTGCGGGGGCGGTCCATAGGGGCTTTTGGTTGGGGTTTGCTCCGTCTGTTGGATAGCGACTTTCGTATCGGTCCCGGGGGCGGTCTCTGAACAAATCAGCCCTATGACGCCTGGACGGCAAAGCGACACCCGCTATGCTATCGACGATGGCGTCTTGCCATTTACCACGCCCACCACAACCCCAGGTGTGAGACGAGAACCTGCTCGTCATCGCCCTTTGCAGAGACAATCCATGAATACATACAAAGCCGTGTCCGGAGTGGCCTGGGGTGTTTTGTTGGGTTGCATCGGCCAGGTCAACGCTTTTCAGCTTTCGCCGGATGGCACCTTGGCTGAGCGGGAGATGGCCAAGAAATACGGGGTTTCCTATAAGGCGACGGTGCCTTTCGCCAGTTTTGCGCTGCATAATTTTTCCGATCCTGCCCATGAGGCGCTGACGCAGAAGATCTATGGGTGCGACGGGGATTGGCAGGAGTGCAGCAACCCCAATCTGGAGAATGCCGGTGCCTACATCATTGCCGGGGTTCGCTGGAACGATGATCCGGTGTTCATGCCGGGCGCGGAAGATGCCAAGACCAAGGGTTGCGATGGACGTTACTCGGTGGGTTTTATCTCGCAGACGCGGTGCTGGGTAAATCTTTTCGAGAAAGCCGAAAGCAAAAGCGCTTCTGATCCAATGGCGTTCATGGGCGCAGGGAATTACATCTCTCGTTCGCATTTTGGCGACCTGCAGTTCTTGCATTCCATGGCTTCCCAGGAGGGCGTCGCGCCAGAGCAGACCAAGCGAGAAATCATGATGTGGGCCGAGTTCGCTTGGGGCGTTGCCGATGGAACCTATCCCATCAATACCTATTTGAAAGATATCAAGATCGAAGGCTGGGACCAGCATTTCAATAACGGACAGACCGTGCAGGATCTTTTTGCCGTCGGGCGTCCATGGCTGCGGGCGAATGTGAACCAGGTGGCGCTTGGCAGCTTGCTTCACCTTGTCCAGGACAGCTTTGCTGGTGGGCATGCGCAGCGGCGTGAAGAGGTGTTGGGTGACAAGTGCATGGGCGGTGCCGAGGCTGTGCAGGGGCGAATCGAGGAGTTTCACTCTTACGCCCGGCAGGATCATGCCAAGCACAAGGCCGATGACGCCAGTTCAGTCGCCAGGATCATGCTGATGGCCCATGAACCGGACGTCGTGGATGCGGGCAAGAAGTTGAGAGGGTTTATCGCCGATCGCAGGAAATGGGCGGATGTCAGGCCTTATCTGGATGAGTGTGTTTTTGCGCTGGCCAATGAAACGACTCCGGCGTCGGCGGGTGATGGATATAAGCTGGAGGCCAACCGCTGAACACCTGATGACAAGCTGGTGGGAGCTTGCTCGCGATGACGTCGGCATATTCAGCATCGGTGCAGGCTGATCCACCGCTTTCGCGAGCAAGCCCGCTCCCACAGTAGCCACAGAACCCCAGCAGTCAGCTCGCACGCCGCTCGTTCGTTGACATTCGGCCTTCCTCGACCATCATTAAGTGCCTCCAGAGTCATCACTTCTCCAGAGGCACGAACATGGCACAAACGGACATTCTCATTGTGGGAGCCGGCCCTACGGGATTGGTCCTGGCTTTGTGGCTCACCCGGCAGGGGCTTGTGGTCAGGATTGTCGACAAGAGCAGCGGGCCGGGGGAAACCTCGCGTGCCATGGCCGTCCAGGCCCGCACACTTGAGCTGTATCGCCAGCTCGGCATGGCCGATGCGGTTATCGAAGCGGGGTACAAGACCCCGGCCATGAACATGTGGGCCTGGGGCAAACGCAAGGCGCGGATTCCTCTGGTGGAGGCTGGCGGGGATGTATCGCCTTATCCTTTTGTCCTCATATACCCCCAGGATCGTCATGAGCGGTTGTTGGTCGAACAGCTTCAGTCCCTGGGCGTCGAAGTCGAGCGGCAGACCGAACTGCTGTCCTTCGAGGACCGTGGCGACTACGTTGTCGCACGCTTGAAACACGCCGATGGTCGCGAAGAAACGCTGACGACTGCTTTCCTCGCAGGCTGCGATGGCGCGCGCTCGCTCGTGCGTCATCAGGTGGGAAGCGGCTTCGAGGGCGGCACCTATAAGCAGCTGTTCTACGTGGCGGACGTGTCTGCCAGCGGTTTCGAGCCTGCGGATGAGGCCCATATCGCTTTTGATAAGTCCGAATTCGTATTGGCATTTTTCTATGGCGAAACTGGTCAATATCGCCTGATCGGTACGGTTCGCGACGAGCGCGCGGAACATCCAGAGACGCTGACGTTCAAGGATGTTGGCCATGACGCGATCAACGGTCTGAACATCAGGATCAATGGCGTGAATTGGTTTTCCACCTACCGGGTCCATCATCGCGTCACGGATCAGTTCCGCTGGGGCAGGGCGTTTTTGCTGGGAGACGCTGCGCACGTCCACAGCCCGGCCGGTGGACAAGGCATGAACACAGGCATCCTCGACGCGATCAATCTGGCTTGGAAACTGGCGGCGGTCGTGAAGGGACAGGCGCCAGATGCATTACTCGACAGCTATCAGGCCGAACGCCAGGCGTTTGCGCAAAAGCTTGTGGAAACGACGGACCGGCTGTTCACCTTTGCAACCGCCCAAGGCAATTTTGCCGACTTCGTGCGCACGCGCATCGCACCGCTTTTTGCGAGTGTTGCCTACAAAAGCGAGAACGTGCGTGAGTACCTGTTCCGGATGGTGTCCCAAACCACCTTGAATTATCACGAGAGCCCGTTGAGTGCCGGCAAGGCCGGTGACGTACTGGGCGGTGACCGTTTGCCCTGGGTACCGGTGCCGGGCGCCGATAACTACGAACCGCTCGCCTCCATCGGCTGGCAGGTGCACGTCTACGGCGAGGCCCGGGCGGACCTGAGAGCCTGGAGCAGCCAGCAGCGGATCCCTCTGCACACGTTCACCTGGCAGGATGAGCATCATAAAGCCGGGCTGTGTCGGGACGCCGCCTATCTGCTGCGTCCCGACACCTACGTCGCCCTGGCGGATCCCCAAGCGTCTGCGGCAACGTTGAGCCGGTACTTCAGCGACCGGGGCTTGACGCTGCCGGCTTGAGCGCGTCAGGTGTGGCGATTGGCCCTTAGCCCAGATCCGCAGCCTCATGCCGCTCCGGCACCTGGCTCGCTTCGTCACCCCACGTGCGGTTGACCCGCTGCCCGCGCAGGACGGCCGGTCGTTTGGCAATCGCCTCTGCCCAGCGTTGCACATGGGTGTATTCGTGAGCACTCAGGAATTCGGCGGCGCCGTACACGTTGTTGCGCACCAGTTGGCCATACCAGGGCCAGACCGCGATGTCGGCAATGGTGTAGTCATCGCCTCCCAGGTATTGGCTTTCGCCGAGGCGGCGATCCAGTACGTCGAGTTGACGCTTGGCCTCCATGGTGAAGCGATTGATCGGGTATTCGAGTTTCTCCGGCGCATAGGCGTAGAAATGCCCGAAGCCGCCACCCAGGTACGGGGCAGAGCCCATCTGCCAGAACAGCCAGTTCAGTGTTTCGGTGCGGCCGGCCGGATCGGTGGGCAGGAAGGCGCCGAATTTTTCCGCCAGGTACAGCAGGATCGAGCCGGATTCGAAGACCCGAATGGCGGGTTCCACGCTGCGGTCCAGCAGGGCCGGGATCTTGGAGTTGGGGTTGACCTCGACAAAACCGCTGGAGAACTGGTCACCTTCGTTGATGCGGATCAGCCAGGCGTCGTATTCCGCACCCGTATGACCCAACGCCAGCAGTTCCTCCAGCAGGATGGTCACCTTCACGCCATTGGGCGTGGCCAGGGAATACAGCTGCAACGGGTGTTTGCCAATCGGCAAGGTTTTTTCGTGAGTCGGCCCGGCGATAGGGCGGTTGATGCTGGCGAACTGGCCGCCAGACGGGGCGTCGTTTTTCCAGACCTTGGGCGGAACGTAGGACGCTTGGCTCATCGGGACATACCTCATCGTTTGCTTGTGATGTGATCCCCCAGAGTCTACCGCTGTTCGTTCATGATCCGCGCTACTTCACCGGAAGCCTTGAGCTGCTCGAAAGCGCGCTGGGCCCTGGCGACGACTTCGTCAGGTGTGCTCAGGCTGAACGCCAGGTGGACCCTGTGGGGTTGCTCGTCGAGGGTATAGACCTCTTGCAGGGAAGTGAAATCCACTTGGGCATCCTTGCTCATCAGGCGCGCGGTGTTCTCCGGCATCGGCAGCAGTTGAATCTGGTGATTCAGCAGCTTTTGAAAGTTGTCGTGGTTGTTGGCCGAGATGACCAGCCGGGTAAACCCACGCTGTTGCAGGTAAATCTGCTTGGCGTCATTTCGCACCACACCAATGCTGTACTGCTTGGCATCCTCGAGGTTGTTGACGGCGATGCCTTCACTGTCGCGCATCTTGTAGAGCCGGCTCGCCACCCGATGTATTTCACCGACCCATTTGAACAATTGCTCGCGGGCCGGGGTGCGGTCCAGCGGGAAAATCAATACGTTAGGCTCGTGCAGCGCCTTTTCGTAGGCCCGGGCCCACGGGTACAGCGACAGGCTGTAGTCGGTGAACTGCGCGTTTTTCAGCGTTTGTTCGGCGATGCGAATGCCCGGCCCGACGACCTTGTCGTCACGCTGGTAGGCATAGAGGGAATCTTCGGTCACGACTTCGATCGCCTCGGCGTGGCTTTGCAGGCTGATCGAGGTGAGTAGCAGGCACGAGCAGAGCATTAGGCGATAGTGCATATACAGACCTCATGGCACGTGATGGTTCACAGGGCGATGCAATCGCGCCCTTTATGTTTGGCCCGGTACAGCGCCTGGTCGGCGCGTTGCAGCAGTTGATCGAAATGGTCCATGGTCTCCGGGTCCAGCTCGGCGACGCCGATGCTTACGGTGACAAACGGCGATACCTTGGAGCCGCTGTGGGGCAGTTCACGTTCCGCCAGGCTTGCACGCAAACGTTGGGCGGCCTCGCAGGCCTGGGCGGCGTCGATGTTGGGCAGGACCACGACGAACTCTTCGCCGCCCACGCGCGCAGTCAGTTCGCCAGAACGGCCGAACACGCTGCGCAGGGTCTCGGCGATCTCTTTCAAGCACAAGTCGCCCTGCATGTGGCCGTAGGTGTCGTTGTAGATCTTGAAGAAATCGACATCGCACATGAGCACCGCCAGCGGGGTCTTGTGGCGGATCGCCCGGCGAAACTCGATCTCCTTCAACTCGTCGAAATAGCGACGGTTGGCCAGCCCCGTCAAATCATCGTGACGTGACAGTGCTTCGAGGGCCTGGTTGGCCGCCTTCAATTCTGCGGTGCGCGCCTCGACCAGTTCGGCCATTTGGTCGCGGCTGGCGGCAAGCGCCAGTTCGTCTGAATGCTGGCGCTCCAAATGGGCGCGCAGGTTGTCCTGGAGGGTATTCACCTGGCGTTCGAGCAGGCTCAGCTCGTCTTGGCGCCGCACCGCCCGTTGCAGCTTGAGGTGACGCTTGAGGGTTTGCGGCGCCAGTTCGCCCAGGTGCCGGGCGATGTGCACCACATGCACGGTCACCAGGCGGTTGAACACGGTCATGATCAACCCGGCCAGCAGCAGGGACTGGATGAGTTGAGTGATGACGATGCTGCGTGCTTCGCCCCAGAGGCGCTCCCACAGCAGGTTATTGTCGCCTTCGATGGTCAGCTCGCCGACCTTTTCATGGGCCCCGGCGTAGGGCTGCGCGATGAGTTGGCGATGCAGCACCGGCACCACGCCCGATTGAGCGACGGGGTATCGATTGAGTTCGATGACTTCAGGCGCTTGCCCGGGGCGCAGGATGTTCAGCACCAGGCGTCCCACGGGTGCTGCCATGGCGACGCTGGCGATTTGCTGGTCGAGGGATTCACGGTCCAGTTCCCAAATGGCATGGGCCAGGGTGTTCTGGAACACTTGGTCGATCAGGGCCAGCTCCGAATTCATTTCCGCCAGGTTGTTTTCCCAGGCCATCCAGGTACGCCAGGTGACCATCACCAGGGTAAAAAGCAGGCAGAACAACAGCGTTGCCAGTACCAGGCGGCGTCCCAGGGAGCTGAACGCCTTGGTCTGTGGTTGTGAGGAGGCCGTACGAAAATTGGCATCCATGTCATAACCATTTGCGCAGGATGGCATCGTAGACGCCATTGCGTCGGATGGTCTCCAGGCCCGCACGGAATTTCGCCACCGTATCGGCAGGCGTATTGCGGCTGAACGCCATGCTCAAGCCGTCGGCGCTGCTTAGCTCGGGCAGCGCCAGCGAACGGATCAGCAACTTGTCCGGGTCTTCGCCATTCTGGCGCGTCAGGTACAGCGCGTTGAGCTCATTGGAAATCCACAGCTCCACGTGATCGACCTTGAGCTTGCGGTAGTTGTGTTCGTACTTGGTGCTCGACTGTAGTTCTTCGCCGATGCGAAAACCCTTCGATACCAGGTATTGCTCACCCACGTCCTGATTGACCGTGGCGATCTGGTGCCCATGGGCATCGGCCAGCGAGTCGAGTTTCACCGGCCGGTCCGCCAGCGAGTAGATGTACCACTGCGTCGGGCCGATGCTGCCGACCCACTGGAAAAGCGATTCGCGTGCAGGCGTGCGGACGATCGAGTAGATCAACACGTTGCTTTCATTGAGCGCCAGTTCGTAGGCCCGGGCCCACGGCATGGAATGGATAGGCGCGTCCATGCCGACCTCCTTGAGCACGGCTTGGACCACCTCGGTGCTCATGCCGGTCATTCGGCCGTTCTGCGTCATGTTGTAGGGCGGTAGTTCCTCGGTCACGATGCGCAGCGGCGCCTCTGCCGCACAAACACTTGCAGTGAGGAACATCAGGACGCCCCACACTAGCAGGCGATTCAGCGGCAAACCCATTGATCATTACCCTATGCAACTGGCAGAGCCCGGAGGTCTGGGAGCTATTATTGATAGGGTTATCGGCTGGGCTGGCGCCTGCTTGAATCCGGTCTGTCGAAACCGCCAGCCCAGCCGAAGGATCAACCGTTCAACAACGTCATTGTGTGCGCCTGGTATCGGTCGCCCGCCACGGCACCTTCGCCTGCGAAAATCCCATCCAGCCGGGCCAATTCACCAGCGCTCAACACCACCGAAGCCGCTGCCACGTTGCTTTCCAGGTACTTGCGTTGCTTGGTGCCCGGGATCGGGATGACATGGTCACCCTGGGCCAATACCCAGGCCAAGGCCAATTGCGCAGCGCTGATGCCCTTGTCCAAGGCCAATGCCTTGACCTGCTCTACCAGCACCAGGTTGCGATTGAAGTTGTCGGCCAGGAAACGTGGGTTGAAGCGGCGATAGTCATCGGCGGCGAAATCCTCCGGTGATTTCAGCTCGCCGGTCAAAAAGCCCCGGCCCAAGGGGCTGTAGGCGACGAATGCAATGCCCAGGCGCCGGCACGTATCGAGCACGCCATTGTGTTCGGGCTCACGGGACCACAGCGAGTATTCGCTTTGTACCGCTGCCAGGGGATGCACGGCGTGGGCGCGCTGGATGGTCTCGGCACTGGCTTCGGAGATCCCGATGTGGCGGACCTTGCCGGCCTTGACCAGCTCGGCCATGGCGCCGATGGTTTCTTCGACGGGCACTTCAGGATCGATGCGGTGCTGGTAGTAGAGGTCGAGGTAATCGGTATCGAGACGCTTGAGGCTGCCATCGACAGATTGCCGGACGTAGTCGGGGCGACCATTGACGCCGCGGGCATGGGGATCGCTGCTGCGCACCAGGCCGAACTTGCTCGCCAGGTACAGGTTTTCACGCTTGCCACGCAGGGCCCGTCCGAGCAGTTCTTCGTTGGTATGCGGCCCGTACATGTCGGCGGTGTCGAACAGCGTCACGCCCAACTCCACGGCGCGGTGCAGCGTGGCAATCGCTTCGCGCTCGTCCACGCCCGTGGTGTAGAAATCCGACATGCCCATGCAGCCCAGGCCGATGGAGGAAACCTGAGGGCCGTGATGGCCGAGTTGGCGAGTCTTCATGTTGATAGCTCCTGGAAATGAACGACCTGTGCAGTCTCTATCAAGGGGTTTCCTGGATAAATCCACGATTATTGGTTTAACTATTCGTGATATCTAAATAGTGAGGCGTGAGATTGGACCGATTACAGGCCATGCAGGTGTTCCGGCGCATCGTTGAACTGGGCGGTTTCGGCAAGGCGGCCGATGACCTTGGGCTGCCCCGGGCCACCGTCAGCCTGCTGATCCAGCAGTTGGAAGCCCATCTGGGCGTGCAACTGTTGCAACGCACCACCCGGCAGGTGCGCGCAACGCTCGATGGGCAAGCGTATTACCAGCGCAGCGGCCAGTTGCTGGACGACCTTGATGACCTGGAAAGTTCGCTGTCGGTGCAACGGAGCCAGCCGCGCGGCACCTTGAAGGTGGACATGCCCATTGCCTTTGGTTGCACCTGGATCCTGCCACGCCTGCCGGATTTCTACCGGCGCTACCCGGCGTTGCAGTTGGACATCGGTTTCCACGATCGCCAGGTTCATCTGCAGCGCGAAGGCGTGGATTGTGCAATCCGCGCCGGCAATGTCGTCGACCAGGCGCTGGTGGCGCGCCCCATCGTGCGCCTGCATCAACTGACGTGTGCCAGCCCTGGCTATCTGGCCCGCGCCGGCACGCCCGGGCGGTTGGACGATTTGACGGCGCACCGGGCCATTGGTTTTGCGTCCGGCAATGGGCGGTTTTTCCCGTTTGAATTCGAGGTGGCGGGGCGGCTGCGCGAAATGCAATTGCCCAGTGACTTGAACGTCAACAATGCCGACGCCTATGTGACCGCCTGTGAAGCGGGATTCGGCTTGATTCAGGTGCCGCGTTATCACGTGCAACGGCAATTGGCCGAAGGCCGGCTGGTGCAAGTGCTCGACCGCTACAGCGTGCCGTCGTGGCCGATCTCAGCGGTGTACCCGCCCCATCGACAGTTGTCGCCCAGGGTGCGGGTCTTTATCGACTGGGTGATCGAGCTGTTGCAGGGAGACGCGGCTGCCCAGATGGCACTGATGGAGAGGGTGTAGAGCAGTGCCGAATCGCTGTGGGAGCGAGCCGCTATCAGAGATTCGATCGTTCCCGCGTGGGAACGATCGACAGGTTGTGTGGTTTCACGGAAAGTGTTGGTTTTGCCCAGGGCTTCAAGCCTTGACCCAGCGTTGACGGCTCCAGCTGCTCAATGTGTCGACCGCGAAAACCAGCAGCAACATCGCCAGGATCACCGTGCTGCCCTGGGCCTCCTGGAACAGGCTGAGGCTGACGTAGAGCATTTGCCCCAGGCCCCCGGCACCGACGAAGCCGAGCACGCTGGCCATGCGGATATTGTTTTCCCAGCGGTACAGGACATACGCCAGTAGCTGGGGCAGGAGGTTGGGCAGTGTGCCGTAGCAGAACGCCAATACCGCATTGCCACCTTGCAGGCGGATGGCGTCGGCAGGTTCCGAAGGGGTATTTTCCAGGGCTTCGGCGAACAGCCGGCCGAGCACGCCGGTGGTGTGCAGGGCCAAGGCCAGGGTGCCGGCATTGGGGCCGAGCCCGGCGGCCAGGACCATCAGCGCCGCCCACACCAGTTCCGGAACCGCGCGCAAGGCATTGAGCACCAGCCGCGAAGCACTCTGCAGGGGCCAGCCGAAGCGCCCGGCCGCAGGCAGGGCCAATAGCAGGCCGAACACCGCCGCGAGCAGGGTGCCGAGGGCGGACATGGCCAGGGTTTCCAAGGCACCGTGACCGATGGCTTTCAGGTGGCCCAGGCTCAGGTCCGGGCTGAGAAAGCGCTGCGCATAAGCGCCCATCTGGTGCAGGTTGCCGCTGTCGCCGAGTTCGCCCAAGTCGATGCCCAGGTAGACGAACGAGGCAATGACTGCCGCACCGATGCCCAGGACAATGACCGCGTTGATCAGGCGATTCATGCCAGCCTCCAGCGCAGCAGGCGGCTGAGTTGATCGGCGAGCAGCACCAGCACCAGGAACGTCAGCAGCAGGCTGGCCACTTCACCGCCGGCGAACATTCGCAGCGACAGGTCCATCTGCTGACCCAGGCCTCCGGCACCGACGAAGCCCATCACTACCGAGGCGCGGATGGCGCATTCCCAGCGATACACCGTGTACGACAACAGTTCGGCCGCGACATTGGGCAGGATCCCGTAGCAGAAAGCGGCGAGCCGGCTGCTGCCAGATTGCAAGAGCGCATGGGCCGGACGCTGGTCGACCGACTCGTAGATTTCCGCGTAGACCTTGCCCAGCATGCCGCTGTAGGTAATGGCGATCGCCAGTACGCCGGCCGTGGGACCGAGGCCGACAGCACGGACGAAGAGCAAGGCCCAGACGATTTCCGGGACGCTGCGCAGGAAGATCAGCAGGCCGCGCACAGGCCAGCGCAGCAGTTGGCCCCAATACCCCGGGTGCCCGGCACGGGAGGCCGCCGACAGCGACAAGGCGCGGCTGGCCAGCAGGCTCGCGGGCACCGCCAACAGCAGCGCCAAGGCCATGCCGGCCGTGGCGATCGCCAGCGTCTGCAAGGTGGCTTGCCACAGCAGTTCGACAAATTCGTCGCCATGGGCTGGAGGCCAGAAGGCCGCTAAAAACCGGCCCATTTCGCTCTGGCTGTCCCCCGCCACCAGCACGCGAAGGTCCAGTTCGCTGAACTGGATGCCTGGCCACAGCAAGACGAGGGCCAGCAGGGTGAGCAGCAGGCGCGGGCGGGTGGCGGGGTCTCGGGTATCGCGTGTCAGCATCGGGGGATCTGCACGCTCAAGGAAGAGGGGGGTGGTGTTGGTGAAGACTGCAGTTGTTCGTTGGCGTAGAGCGTGTCGAGCAACGAACGGTCGACCGCCTCGGTTGGCAGGTCGAACAGGATCTGCCCGTCCCGCAGGCCGATGACCCGGGAAAAGTGCGCCAAGGCCAGATCCACCGCATGCAGGCTGGCGACCAAGGTGACGTTGTGTTCCCGGGCGTGGCGGCAAAGCACCGAAAGCGTGTGCTCGGCCAATACCGGGTCCATGGCCGAAACCGGTTCGTCGGCCAGCAACACCTCCGGTGCCTGGTACAACACCCGGGCAATGCCCACGCGTTGCAGTTGGCCGCCGGACAGCTGCTGGCATTGGGCGAACAGTTTGTCGCCCAGGTCCAACTGGGCCAATGCCGCCCTGGCACCTGGAATATCCAGCGGGTGCAACAGGTTCAACAGGCTTTTGCCGACGCCCCACTGGCCGAGCTTTCCGGCCAGGACCGCCGTCACCACACGTTGGCGCGGCGGCAGAGGGGGCGATTGGTGGATCAGGCCGATGCGTGCGCGCAGGCGTTGACGCTGGCGGGCAGACAGCTGCCAGGCGCGTTCGCCGAGCAACTGCAGCTCGCCGTTACCCGGGCGCAGGGCGGTGGCCAGCAGGTTGAGCAGGCTCGACTTGCCCGCGCCGGACGGGCCGATGATGGCGACCTGCTCACCGGCGCCAATGTGCAGGTCAATGCCCCGCAGCGCCTGGACGCCGTTGGCATGGGTAACGCTGACCTGGGTCAGTTGCAGGGTCATTTGAGCAGTTCGGCGGCGCGTGCGGCTTCCTCGATGCCCTTGTAGTTCTCAGGCTTGGTTTCGATGAAGCGACTGGCGGCCTGCAGATCGAGGATTTCCTTGTCCTTCGGGTTGGCCGGATCGAGTGCCAGGAAGGCTGCCTTTATCTTGGCCGCCAACGCTGGGTCGAGGGTACCGCGCACCGTCCAGTTGTAGTCGAAGTAGGCAGGGGTGGTGGCGAAGACCTTGACCTTGGTCGTGTCGACCTTGCCGGCAGCGACCAGCTTTTCCCAGACACTGGCGTTCAGTACGCCAGCGTCCACCTTGCCGGCCTGGACCCAGGCGACGGTGGCGTCATGGGCGCCCGAGTAGCCCACGCGACTGAAGTAGCTTTCAGGCTTGATGCCGTCCTTGAGCATGAAATAGCGCGGCATGAGGCTACCGGACGTCGACGACACCGAACCGAAGGCAAAGGTCTTGCCCTTGAGGTCGGCGAGGGATTTGACGGCCGGATCGGCGGTGATGAATTTACTGGTGAACTGGGCGTCCTGTTCGCGCTGTACCAGGGGAATGGCATTGCCGGTTTTCAGGCGTGCCTGCACGAAGGTGAAGCCGCCCAGCCAGGCCATGTCGATGCGGTCGGTGGCCAGTGCTTCGACCACGGCGGGGTAGTCGCTGACAGGTACGAACTCGACTTTCATGCCGGTTTGCTGTTCCAGATAGGCACCCAGCGGCTTGAACTTGCGCAGCAGCTCGGTCGGGGCCTCATCGGGAATCGCACTGACTTTCAAGGTGTCAGCGGCCTGGGTCAGCAGGCTGCTAAAAGACAGGGCAACGCCGACGGCCAATGCCAGGGAACGCTTGAGCATGGAGGATCTCCGGTACATGAAGGCAAGGAATGGTGAAGCATCACGCCCACGGGGATGGCGGTACGCCGCTCTGTGAGGGTAGACGAAGGAGAGCGATATTAACCGTTTCTGGCCTTGAACTCACTCATTCCCCCGTGGCGAGGGAGCTTGCTCCCGCTGGCCTGCGCAGCAGGCCCCAGCATGCTGACAGGCAGACCGCATTGTCTGGTTTTGCGACTGCTGCGCAGCCGAGCGGGAGCAAGCTCCCTCGCCACAGGTTCTGGGTTGTCTGGGTTGACGCTATCGCGAGCAAGCTCGCTCCCACAGGGGGGAGGCGGGCGGGAGAACCGGGGCCTCGTCGGGTGAGGCCTCGGCGAATGAGAGGTCAGAACAGCTTGGTGAACAACCAGTAGAGGCTGCCGGAAAGGAGGATGGCAGCAGGCAGCGTCAGTACCCAGGCCATCACCAGGTTGCGAATGGTGCGCATCTGCAAGCCCGAGCCGTTGGCGACCATGGTGCCGGCCACGCCGGAGGACAACACATGGGTCGTGGACACCGGCAAACCGAACATGTCGGCGGCGCCGATGGTCAGCATGGCGACGGTTTCGGCCGAGGCACCTTGGGCGTAGGTCAGGTGGGACTTGCCGATTTTCTCACCCACCGTCATCACGATGCGCTTCCAGCCGACCATGGTGCCCAGGCCGAGGGCGATGGCCACGGCGATTTTCACCCACAGTGGAATGAACCGCGTGGAATTGTCGATCTGCTGTTTGAACAATTGCAGCTGGGCGCTGGTGTCGGCGTCGAAGTTGCCGACCTTGTTCTTGTCCATCAGGCGAATGGTTTCGCTGGTCAGGTACATGTCGTTGCGCACGTTGCCCACGGCTTCGGCGGGGACCCTGGCCAGCGAGCCGTAACCCTTGACCTCGGCGCCAATGCTGCCGGTCATCGCAGCCAGGGCCGGAACCAATTGCGGCGTCGCCTCCTTGCTGCCCACGTAGGTGGAAAGGATCGCTCGCGGATTTTCCGGGGCCGGCAGCGGCGAGTGCTTGACCAGGGCTTGCTGGGTGACTTGCGCCACGGCGGCGAATTGCAGTGCCTGGTCGGCCGGCATGGTGCGGTTCAGCGCATACGCCATCGGCAGGGTGCCGACCAGAATCAGCATGATCAGGCCCATGCCTTTCTGACCGTCGTTGGAGCCGTGGGCGAATGACACGCCGGTGCAGGTCAGGATCAGCATGCCGCGTATCCACCAGGGCGGCGGAGTATTGCCTTCCGGGGCCTTGTACAGCGAGCGGTTCTTGACGAAGGCCCGCAGGGCCAGCAGCAGCAAGGCAGCGCAACCGAAACCCACTAGCGGCGACAGCAGCAACGCATAGCCAATCTTGGTCGCTTGGGCCCAGTCCACACCGCTGGTGCCGTCACGCCCGTGCATCAGGGCATTGGCGACGCCCACGCCGATGATCGAGCCGATCAGCGTGTGGGACGACGACGCCGGCAAGCCCAGCCACCAGGTGCCCAGGTTCCACAGGATGGCGGCGATCAGCAGGGCGAAGATCATGGCGAAGCCGGCAGAGGAACCGACTTGCAGGATCAGTTCCACCGGCAGCAGGGCGATGATGCCGAAGGCCACGGCGCCGCTGGAGAGCAGCACCCCGAGGAAGTTGAAGAAGCCCGACCAGGCCACGGCGAAGTTCGGCGCCATGGAGTTGGTATAAATGACGGTGGCCACGGCGTTGGCGGTGTCGTGGAAACCGTTGACGAATTCGAAGCCAAGGGCAATCAGCAGCGCCACGCCCAACAGCAGGAACGGTGTCCAGGTGGTCACCACGGTGCCCAGTTCGTTCATGTCGTGCATCAGGCTGTAGGCGGTAAACAGCAAACCGCAGCCCAGCACGGCGAAAAACACCACCAGGGTGATTACACTCGGCTTGTGGTTGAGCTGCGGTCTTGAACTGGGGGCGATGGAACTCGATGAGTCCATGACCAGGGTCTGGTTTGTCATGATGAAATCCGATTCGGTGAGCAGTGGGGTTGTAAGGCTCGGTGCCGGGCATCCCTGGCGGGCTGTGAAAGTCCCGGGGCACGATACGCGTCGGTGGCTTCGGACTGCGCAAGCATCTTCTTGTCGTCCCGCTGTGGCAGTTCGATGGCCGGCAATCGCACCGCTTCATCCACGCTAGTTGCAATTTGTTACATGGCGGTGACTGACATCTGTGCTTCACGCGTTTTCCCCTGGCTAAAACGTTTTTCCCAAGGGGAGGTCGGCAAGATTGGGTTTATCGATTGCGCTCGACCGCGCAAGGGGCGCCCGGAGTTTCCCCAACAAGCGTCTGCTTGCATGGCAACGTGCAAGGTGTGTCATCCAGGTGTCATCGAAGCTATGGCAGGATCTTCGCAAACCATCGTGGGAAGTCCGGCAGCGCCTGTGCCTGCTGGCTGATGAAGCAAGGAACACCGCTATGAAAGGCGACGCCCCCCTGTTCGCGGCCATTGACTTGGGCTCTAACGCCTTCCGCTTGATGATCGGCCAGTCGGTCAAGCGCAATCGACGCCTGGTGATCCAGGAAGTGAAAACCCTGCGTGAGCCGGTCCGATTGGCCGAGGGCCTGCAGGCCGGGGCGTTGGACGAGCTGGCGCTGGATCGGGGCTGGCAGGCGCTCGCCCGATTTGGCAAGAAACTGCGTGGCTTTGAGGCCGCAAGGGTGCGGGCGGTGGCGACCAGTGCCGTGCGCGAAGCGGCGAATGCCCAGTTGTTCCTGGCCAGTGCCGAGCGGCACCTGGGGTTTCGGATCGACGTGCTGTCCGGGCATGAAGAGGCCCGGCTGGTATATGCCGGTGTTGCCCATACCGTGCCCGGTGTCGAGCGCACGCGGCTGGTGGTGGACATCGGCGGTGGCTCGACCGAACTGATTCTGGGGCAGGGCGCTCAACCGCTGCTGACGGAAAGCATCGCCATCGGAAGTGGCACCTTTGGTGCGCGTTACTTTCGGGGCGGAAGCATCACCGCCCAGGCGCTGTTGGAGGCTGAGCGGGTGGCGGTCCTGCAGTTTGAACAAGTCGCGGCGGGTTATCGCGCCCAGGGCTGGCAGCAGGCAATCGGTTCTTCCGGTACGGCGCGGATGTTGGCCAAAGTGCTCAAGGCCAATGGTTTCAACGATGTTGGGCAAGGCGGCATTACCTACGGTGGATTGTTGCGTCTGTCGCTGCGGTTGCTGGAAGTCGGCCATGTCGACCAGCTCAGCCTGGCCGGCTTGCAAAGCCATCGCCTGGGCATCCTGCCCGGTGGCCTGGCGATCATGCTGGCGGCATTCAAGGTCTTCGGTATCTCGCAAATGATTGCTTCCGAGCCGGGCCTGAGGTTCGGCGTGCTGCATGGCCTGATGCATCAGCACTGAACACCGACGGTTGTTACCCATTGCCGTCTATCAGCGATGGCTCAATTTCGAGCATCGACGCCTCTTCGGCGACCCCTTCTTTACCAGATCATCCAGCATTTCATCGCCTGGGCAGTCGGTACGTCCGGTGATCGCAAAGCGTGGGCCTGGATCAGGATGATTGCGTGAACGGGGCTTTTCGCTCTTTCGATATGCAGTCAGTGAAGGCACAATGCGCATCCTTTTTTGGCTCGCCTTGCCCGGAGGCCTCGAAAATGATCAAAACGCCGTACTACCTCATCGACAAACAAAAGCTGCTGGCGAACATGCAGAAGATCGCCTATGTGCGTGAGCAGTCCGGGGCCAAGGCCTTGCTGGCGCTCAAGTGCTTCGCCACCTGGTCGGTGTTCGACCTGATGCAGCAGTACATGGACGGCACCACGTCGTCGTCGCTCTATGAGCTCAAGCTCGGCCGGCAGAAGTTCGCTGGCGAGACCCACGCCTACAGCGTCGCCTGGGCCGACGATGAGATCGAGGAGATGCTCGCCAACTGCGACAAGATCATCTTCAACTCCATCGGCCAGTTGCAGCGCTACACCGAGGCGTCGGCCGGCAAGGTCCGCGGCCTGCGGGTCAATCCGCAAGTGAGCAGCTCCGATTACCTGCTGGCCGACCCGGCGCGCCCCTTCAGCCGTTTGGGCGAATGGGATCCGGTGAAAATCGAGCAAGTCATCGAGCATATCTCCGGCTTCATGTTCCACAACAACTGCGAGAACGACGATTTCGGTTTGTTCGACCAGATGCTGGGCACTATCGAAGAGCGCTTTGGTCACTTGCTGCATAAGGTCGAGTGGGTCAGCCTCGGTGGCGGCATTCACTTCACTGGCGAGGGCTACGCTCTGGACGCCTTCTGCGCACGGCTCAAGGCTTTCTCGCAGAAATATGGCGTGCAGGTCTACCTGGAGCCGGGCGAGGCCGCGATCACTCAGAGCGCGTCGCTGGAAGTTACCGTGCTCGACACGCTCTACAACGGCAAGCACCTGGCCGTGGTGGACAGCTCCATCGAGGCGCACATGCTCGATCTGCTGATCTATCGCCTGGACGCCAAGCTGGCACCGAGCGAGGGCGAACACACCTACATGGTGTGCGGCAAGTCCTGCCTGGCCGGAGACATTTTCGGCGAGTACCAATTCGATCGTCCGCTGTCCATCGGCGATCGGCTGTCGTTCATCGACGCAGCGGGCTACACCATGGTCAAGAAAAACTGGTTCAACGGCCTGAAAATGCCGTCCATCGTAGTGAAGCAGCTCGACGGCAGCGTCGAGGTGGTTCGTGAGTTTGTTTACGACGACTATCTGTCCAGCCTGTCTTGAGCTGGCGGAAGGAGAAATGAAGAAATTGAAGAAGAACGTACTTATCATTGGTGCAGGAGGTGTCGCCAAGGTGGTGGCCCACAAGTGCGCGCAGCACAACGACGAACTCGGTCGTATTGCTATCGCGTCGCGCAACATCTCCAAATGCCAGGCCATCATCGACAGCGTCAAGGCCAAGGGTAGCCTCAAGCAACCCGCCGACATCAAGGCCTTTGCACTGAACGCTCTGGATGTCGAAGCGACCAAGGCGCTGATTCGCGAAACCGAGTCGCAGATCGTCATCAACGTCGGCTCTGCCTTTCTCAACATGTCGGTGCTGCGTGCCTGCATCGATACCGGCGTGGCCTACTTGGACACCGCCATCCACGAAGAACCGGGCAAGGTCTGCGAGACGCCGCCCTGGTACGGCAACTACGAGTGGAACCACCTCCAGGAGTGCCAGGAAAAGAACATCACCGCCATTCTCGGCGTGGGCTTCGACCCGGGCGTGGTCAATGCCTATGCGGCACTGGCGCAGCAACAGCATTTCGACCGCATTGATTCGATCGATATTCTCGACGTCAATGCCGGCTCCCATGGCAAATATTTCGCCACCAATTTCGACCCGGAAATCAATTTCCGCGAATTTACCGGACAGGTGTGGAGCTGGCAGGACAGCCAGTGGACCAGCAACACCATGTTCGAGGTCAAGCGCACCGACGACCTGCCGGTCGTAGGCTCGCAGAATCTGTACCTGACCGGCCACGACGAAGTGCACTCGCTGTCGAAGAACCTCGACGTGCCCAACGTGCGTTTCTGGATGAGCTTCGGCGAGCACTACATCAACGTGTTCACCGTACTGAGGAACCTCGGCCTGCTCTCCGAGCAACCGGTCAAGACCGCCGAAGGCCTGGAAGTCGTGCCGCTGAAAGTGGTCAAGGCCGTGCTGCCTGACCCGAGTTCGCTGGCGCCGGGCTACACCGGCAAGACCTGCATCGGCGACCTGGTCAAGGGCGTCAAGGATGGCCAGCCGCGCGAGATGTTCATCTACAACGTGGCCGACCACGAGGACGCCTACGCCGAAACCGACAGCCAGGGTATTTCCTATACCGCAGGTGTGCCTCCCGTGGCCGCAGCCTTGCTGGTGGCCCGTGGCGAGTGGGACGTGCAGCGCATGGTCAACGTCGAGGAGCTGCCTGCCGAGGCGTTCCTCGAGGCGTTGGATGTGATGGGCTTGCCGACGCGCATCAAGGACGAGCATGGAGACCGTCCCTGGAACCAAAACGCCTGAAGGACGCCAGGCAGGTTCCGTTCCGACTCTCCCGATAGGAACTCTTGAAGAAATGCTCCGTATCGAAAGGTACGGGGCATTTTTCGTTTATGACATTGATCGCTCCCACGCTCTGGTGGCATCCCGTGACGCTCTGCGCCACCTGCCAGAAGCGGAACGCGGAGCGTCCCTGGCGGCATTCCCACGCGGAGCGTGAGGAACGATCTTCCACGGCCTCCGCGACCCGATCGTTCCCACGCTCTGCGTGGTAATGCATTCCGTGACGCTCTGCGTCACCTGCCAGAAGCGGAACGCGGAGCGTCCCTGGCGGCATTCCCACGCGGAGCGTGAGGAACGATCTTCCACGGCCTCCGCGACCCGATCGTTCCCACGCTCTGCGTGGTAATGCATCCCGTGACGCTCTGCGTCACCTTGCAGAAGCGGAACGCGGAGCGTCCCTGGCGGCATTCCCACGCGGAGCGTGGGGAACGATCGGTCACCGCCTCCGCAACGTCGGCTCAAGGAAGGTCCTTGAACGGTGCGGGTTCGTGCCTGAAGCGCTGTCGGGTGGCGAGGAAATCGAGGGCGGAGGCCGCTTTGTGTTGTCGATCTAGAACGTTAATCCGCGCAGGAGCGCCATTGGGCCACGTGTACTGCCAGCGTCCATGTTCCGTAATCAGACATTCCTGCTCTCCTGCTCCTTGAGCAGATCCAGTGTCCTTGAGTCGACCACCAGCCCACCCTCCAACGCCTGGGCATACACGGATTGCCCGCCCGCAGCCGCTGCAAAAAGCGTCATGCAGGAGGCGAACTTCATGGCATCGATGGTCCCGAGGAGCGTCTCCAAAGCGGCTCCCGAGTCCAGTACGGCACGAGTCGCGCGTTCGAGTCGCGGTCCCAGAAGCGGGTGCTGCAAATAGTCACGCGCCTCGTCGATGCCGCGCAGGCCATAGTAGGTGGCGTTCTCACTGACGCCCAGGCCGCGTAATTGCGGAAAGATGAACCACATCCAATGGCCTTCCTTGCGGCCACGCCGCAGTTCCAGCAAGGCATGGTCATAGGTAGAGGCTTGCGCCTGGATAAAACGCTCCAGTGATTCGGTCATGCGAGCCTCCGATAGGGTTTCAAGGTTGAATAATGGACCAGACAAGGTCAGAGCCTATAGCACACTTGCGCTATAGCGCCGTTCTTCAGTCGTCCCATAACCTATGAGCGTTATCGGTTTTTCGATCGATCGCAATGAGCACATCGGGACAAGGATCTGTTTTTTGAAAAGCACACCTGCCAGAAAGTCCAACGTCAATCCGGCTTGGCGCAAATGCCTGGCAACGGCGGTCACCGCCTCGACCTTTGCCGTCAGTGGCTGGGGGGCTTTTAGCGCCGATGCGTCGGCCTCGACCGCCAGTGCAACGTCTTCTGCGGCTTGTACCAACGAAGTGGACTTTCAGGCCGGGACAGTGGTGGAGTATGAAAGCCGTGACAACCTGTCATCGGCCATCAGTCGCGGCAAAACCGAGACGTTGGGGCGCGAGGCATTTGCCGACGCCAATCCGGTGGCTTCGGTGCACACGTCGTACTTGAACAACGCGCCGTTCTTTCTGACGACCACTTTCGCCGAGATCAAGGACGGTCGACTGATTCGTTACGGTGATCGCCATGGCGCCGGGGCATCGTTGGTGACCACCACCTACGAACCTCCCGCTTCCACACCGATTGATCTGCAACCCGGGCAGACCGTCACCGTCAGCTACAAAAACAAAGCCGTGAGCGCCGGGGCGACCATCGAGTTCGATGTCGTCGAGAAGCTGACTTATAACGGTCGTGAAACGATCAAGACGGCCCTCGGTACGTTTGATACCTGCAAGTTCACCAATGAAATCTCTACCGTTTCGGCTTCCGCTGCGCAGCCGAAAAACGTGGTCGTTGTGCAGAATTGGTTTCCCGCGGAGGGGCCTTACCGTGGCCAGTCGATCCGATCAGTCACGCCGCCGGCCAACGGCGTTGCGCAGAGAATCAGTGAAGTCATCAAGATGCAGTATGGGGCTCGGTGAACGTTGTGTTTCGGGCCAGAAGATTTGCCGGAAAGGCGGCAGGCGCCAGGCATTTTGCGTTAGTCGGGATGATGATTGACGCCTGGCCAAAGCCAGGCGCCGATCCGTCTAGCGCTTACAGCCAGTACCGCAGGCCGAGCATCAAGGATTGGGCGTTGTATTCGGTTTCCACGTCAGCCGGGGGCAGGCCCTGGATTTGGCCGAAGTTCGCTTCGCCGGTCTTGAAGTAGCGGTAATCCAGGGACATGGACCAGTGGTCGCTCAGCTCGTAAGCGACGCCTGCGCCGAGTTGCCAGGCCGAGACGGTGTCGCGATGGGTGCCGCCGAACTCGACGCCCCCGGCTTCCAGGCCCTTGATGGTCAGCACCGCGTAGCCCAGGCCACCGCCCACATAGGGTGTGAACCGGCTCAAGGGGGCAGGCAGGTTCGGGATGTCATACCAGAGGTTGGCCATGAGGCTGCTGGCTTCCTCTTCGCCTTTGCCCTCGATGCTGCTCCCGCCCTCGTAGATCCGGTTATTGAATTGGTCCAGGGTGTTGCGGCGGTAGCTCAGTTCCACCTCGGGCCGTAGCCCGACCGGGAACCGCCAGCCCAGTGCCAGCCCGGTGGCGTAGCCCGAGTGCAGCGGTTGGTTGTATTCCATCTCGACGAAATCATTGTTGTTCTGGGTCAGGTCCTGTTTGGAGACCCAGTTCACGCCGCCCATGCCACTGATGTAGGGGCCGAGGTTGTCGGCGAAACTCGGTGCTGGGGCAATAGCCCCCAGGCCAACGATTGCCATGAGCAGATACTGGGTGTTTTTTTGTAGGTTCATGCTGGATCCGAAATGTACTGTTATCGATAAGTAAGCAAAGCGAGTCCGGGAAGGCGCGTTCTGCACGCATGCTTCCGGAAGGCATTCACACGAGGTGCAAAGGCGTCGCGGTTTTCTCGTGTCCTGGGGTGGCGATGGCCCGTTGTTCAGCCAGCGTGCACAGGTTGTCCAGTGCCGTGGTCATCGCTGCGGTCAACGCTTTGCGCAGCAGTGCGCGGTACAGGAAACTCAACGGCCCGGAAATTTTCGCGCTATGGATGACATGGGTTTCGTCGGGAGAAAGCCTGCGCATCTGATGATCGAATTCGAGGTCGATCCACAGCAGCCGTGCACTGTTGCGATAGCTTTCGTGCAGGCTCACGGCTTCCAGTTTCAGTGGCATGTTCAAGCCGTTCTTGAGCACACATTTGCCGCGTGTCCCCGCCTGGAAAGGGCCGTCGAGCTGACACTGGCGAACGTCGGTATCCCATAACGGCGCTTCTGCAAAATTGCTCCAGATCTTCCAGATTTCAGAAGGGGGCGATTTGACTATGACTTGCACTTTGACATCGTTCACGGCGACACCTTGGTTGTGGGGGGCACGGTCATGCGGAGGGCAGATCCATTCAATGCTCAGGCCGCCGGTGCGGATTGACTCAGCACCTGGGCGGTAATACTTGCTTGACCGATTTTTTCACCCCGGTTGAACAGATCGATATAGATGCGGTTGGTCTTGAATGCCTGGAGCGCCGCATCAAAGCCGGCTTGCGGCGCCAATGACAGCGGGCTGTTCCTGGGGATGGGGCGATCCAGGGTGAAGCTCAAGGCCAGCAGATTCATCGGGGTGTTGAGTGGAATCCGCAGATGGCTGTGGGCGATCTGCATGTAGCACTGGCGAGCGACTTCGAGGAAATACACCATCGAATAGTGCTCGGGATCACCTGCCTGGAAGAAGTGCTCCTGCGGCAGTTTCACGGTGTCCACGCTCAGGCCCTGGGCGACACCGCTCATGTCACTGACGATGACGTTCTCCTCCCTGGCCTTGTGCAACAGGGCCCTGTTACGGCACGGCGTGGCGGTGAATTCGCCGGCTGGCGATATCTCGAACGCCGAGCTGTAGGCCATCCCGAGGACGCAGGTGCACATCACTTTCCCGGCCTGCATGACCTTCGCGTTGAACACCTGGGGATCCTGGCCTTGCTCGACGTGCAGATCGATCACGCCTTGCTTCTGTACGTATTGCTGGAACTTGATTGTCAGGGTCTTGATGTAGGCGACCCGTCCGCTCAGAGGGGGCATCGCCAGTTCGATCAGTTGCAGCACGCCCTCGAGCAGCAAAATGCCCGGGACGTGATCCAGGGGATGATCGAAGAAGTACGGGTGCGCTTCATCCACCACGAGCTGGGCGTGCAGCGACTGTGGGCTGCGCTGGGCGTTGGCGATCACGATATGTTCCGCACTGCGCTGCCAGCGTGTCGGGCGCTGGGATGTGTCGCCACGGTGCAGGGCGAACAGGCTTTCCATGGCGCGAACCCGCACCCGCAGCCCGGAGAGCAAGGTGCTGGTGAGCATGTCGCTGAGTTGCTGCACGTCGACGCCATCGTTCTGCGGTTCGCGAACCACGCTGACAGGCCGGGCTGGCGTGATGACCTGCTGCAGTTCGTGGGATGACGAATGGGCAAAGCGCAACATGAAGGGATGCTTGATGGGCGAGCTGGCTTCGGCCGCCGCCGGGCTCCATTGGCGAAGTTTTTCGGTAAACAGCCACATCACCGTCTTGCCGGCATCGCGCACCTCGATCACCGAGTGGGTCGTGCCCTTCAACATCACCGCCAACAGGGTCTCGATGCCACTGGCTTCAGCCAGGAAGCCGGTCATCTCCTGCAGCGATCCGCTGGCAGGCGTCGCAGCAGGCTGCAACTCACAGACGTCAACGTTCGGATAGTCGCTCGGCGCTTTGCCCAGCCGTTGGCAAGCCTCTTCCAACGAGTCGGCAGCGTGGGCGAGGACCGCCGCGCGGATCACCAGCAAGGGTTTGTCAGCGGCATCCGGTTGATAACGACGCAGCGCGATCAGCCCCAGTCCTTCACCTTGCGTGATTGTGTTGCTCCGGGCGCGCTCGACCTCGATTTCACCGCTGAAAAAACGCCCTGCGCCGAGCAGCAGCGTGGTGATGCCATCGTTGAACCATTGCGGCGAGGCCAGCAGGGTTTGCCAGAACAGTCCCGCCGTGCCGACCAGGGTCTGATGGAAACCCTTGAAGTCAAAAATCTGCGCCGGGTAGCCGGACAACATGTTCGGCAGCATGGTTGCCACGTCCGTCACCTCGACGCCCGGTGCCGTACCTTGCGCCCGGGAGTAGAAGTTGTGGGCGCTGCTGTAGGCATTGCTGAAGCGCTCGCCGCCCATGTTGCAGCACATGACCATCGCAGTGCCGGGCGAACCGGCCACGCCTGGCAAACGTCGCAGCAGATGATTGACGCGATCGGTGATCAACAGCTTGAACGGGTCGACATGAGCCAATGGCTTGGGACCCATGCCAAAGCCATCGATATCGATAACGTGGTCTTGGGCGAGGAATTTCCCCAGCAACGGTTGACCGGGCGCCGGGGTGTAATCAACGAAGCGCCCATAAGGGAACATGACCGAGGAGGCGGCGGGTTGATCGAGTTGCTGTTGGAATGACTGCAAGGAACGGTGGCTGCCCAGCGCTGCTTCAGCCTCGACAATGGCAAGGTCGAGCATTACCACGCCACTGGCGCTCGCCGGGGCGGTCAGGGGGGCGGCAAAGTGGTTGTCGGGAATGTATTCATCCACCACCAGGTGCGCGTTGGCGCCGCCGAAACCAAAACTGGAGATGCCGATCCGGAGTGCGGATCGATGATCCTCCAGGGGCTGTACCTGCTGGGTGGCAAGTCGCAGGCAGGTCTCGTCGACCTTGGTGCTGGGGCGGTAACCGGGCTGCGGGGGAATGCCTTTATGGCGCAGTATCATCAAGGCCTTGGCGAGCGAGGCCCCTCCGGCGGCGGCCAGGGGATGGCCGATGACCGACTTGATCGAACCGATGATGATTTTCTTGCCGTCCGGACGATGGGGGGCAAAGAAGCTGTTCAGCGAGGCCAGCTCCGTTGCGTCCCCTAGCGGTGTACCGGTGCCGTGGGTCTCGATGTAGTCCACATCGCGTGGATCGAGGCCGCGATAGGCACGTTGGTAGGCCGAGTACTGGGCCTGTTTGCCTGGCGCAAACACCGAGCCTTCGGCGCCGTCGGCGGACATGCCCAAGGCGCGCAGCACGCCCAGGGGACGACGCTGCGCTGTCAGGGCCTGGGCGAGCGGTTCGACCAGAAAGGCCACGGCACATTCGCCTGGCACGATGCCGTCGGCGTCCTGGCCGAACGCTTCCATCCGCGCGCGGGCGGAAAAAGCCGTCAACTGCGAGAAACCCAGGAACAGCGCGGGTGGCAGCACGGTGTTCAGGGCCATGACAATCGCGTTGTCAGCCTGGCCACTGTTGACCAGCGCCTGGGCCATATCCAAGGCATAAGGGAACGAACTGCACGCGGTGTCTACCGATAACGCCGGTCCACCCAAGGCAAAGGCCGCCGCCAGTTCCGCCACTTGCTCACCCGGTGTAAAGCCCGACGGCGTGTCGGTTTTTCCGGATACGCCGGTGACGAAATAGCTCTCGTCGCTCCAGGAGGTCGCGACCACCAGCGCGGTGCGCTCCCTGCTCAGCGCCGAGCCTTGTCCGGCGAGTTGGGTGAGCAACGTCTGGAGCACTTTCTTGCCGATGGCGACCTGTCGTCCTTCGTGCCGTGACGGGGTCGAAGCGTCATCGGTCAGGCAAAAAGCGCTGTCCAGGTACGTGCGATCCTTCTCGCCGGCCTTGGTTGAATAGATCGACGCCTTGTCCAATTCCCAACGTGTCGGCATGGATTCGATCGGTGCGATCTGCCCTTGCCAGAGCAACTGCCAAAGAGCATCCGTGGACGGCGCCCCCGGAAACTCGCCCGCCATCGCGCTGAAGCAGAAATCGCCCATTGTTGTTACTGCGCCACTCATACCTGTCTCCCTGATCGCCAAAATGCTGGGTGACCTGTTCGATCACCCGGATTCCATTCCTGTTGCTGCTGGGCTCAGCTCAGCCTGGCCAGCAGCGACAAGGCATCTTGAGGAGTGCGACGGGACATCAGCGCTTCACCGGCAAACTCGCTGGCAGAGCACTGTTGCGCCATGGATTGGCAGAGCGCCTCGCGGGCAAAGCCGTTGAGGCCCAGTTGTGCGAACGGCGTCTGGATGTCGATCGACTGCGCTGCGTCCGGGATCAACGGAGACAGGGCATTGAGCAGCAGGTTTTCTTCCTGCCCCTGAGTGTCCGTCGTGGCAGCTGAAGGCTCGACGCCAGGCGCTGCCTGCGGTGTTGGATCGGCCAGGGCGGCTTGAATCAGGACAATGGTTGCCTGCGGGAGCTTGGCGTTGGCCAGCTCGGAACTGTGGGCCTTGAGTTGTGGCCACATGGCGACTACCGACTCCAGGAAGTCCAACTGCACCAGTGAATCAAGGCCCAGGCTTTCATAGCTTTGTGACGGGTCGATCTGCTCAACCGTAAAGCCGGTGATGGCCGCGAGTTGGTCGAGCACCCATGCTTGGACATCCACCGTTGGTGCCTGCGGATCGGCTTCAAGCCGTGCCAGCAAGGCGGTCGGGGTAGGGGCATCGAAGAGCTGCGAGGTGAGGTCTTTCTTTTCCGGGAAGTGCTGGGCCAGGGATTCGAAAATATCGACCAGCCCCAGCGAGTCGATCCCCAGGCTCTCGAAGCTCTGATCGAAGTCGATCTGTTGCGGCTGGAAGCCGGTGACCGTGCTGATTTCGGCACGCAACCATTGCCCGTAGTTAAGTGCATCTGTCTCTTCGACGGCTTCGACGACAGGCGCCGGCGCCAGTATGGTCGGGTTCAAGTGCACCGGCTCCAGCACGGGAACACTCTGGTTGACAGCTGCTTCGGTCCCATTGGCATAAACGCCTTCAAGGACTTGTTGATGAGCATTGAAATAATGCGCAGTGACTGTTTCAGCCTGTTCCAGCAGTCGCAGCAATATTGCTTCTTTGGCGACATTGGATTCGCACAGTGAATCAATAATCTTTTCGGAAAGAGAGAAATAGCTATGGGCTATTCTCCCATTGGATACGATGAATTCCTGCACAACATCGTTAAGTTGCAAGCGCATAAAGTTCTCCTAACCAAGTCGGTCGATATTTCTATAAGTAAGAAAGATCAAAAATCATGGCCCAGGGCAGGGCCTTGTTTATATCAAATCATCAAACTGGCAGTAGCCATGGAGCGACTTAAAGTTGGAGTTCCACTGCGTCGGTCTCGCAAGTTATTGTTTTCCTGGCGCCCTTGAGCAACCCGGACCTTACGTTCAGATACGTCATCAGCGTTATTGCATCGGCGCCGAGGAAAGCGATATAGCCGTCAGGACGAATCAGCATCATCGTGCCTTCCTTGGCGTGATAGCGCTTATGCAGTCGCCAGTCGGGGTCCAGCAACGTCGAATGCCAAGCCGGCAGGCCGGCGCTGCTCAGGGCGTCGATCACGCAGTAGGCCTTGATGCCTGGGTAGTCCTGTTCCACCGACTTGGCCAGCGTGTAGTAGCCTGGTAACAACGGCGAAAACTGATCGGCCGCGCTGAAAATCAACAGCGTGAATGTCCCGTGGAACAAGTCGATCAAGCGTTTTGTCGGCATCCCTTGCAGTTGCCACAGTTCGACATCGGGCGCCAGTTGCCCGGCGCGAGGCGCTGCGCTCTGGAACTCGGGTTTTTTCCCTTTCTTGCTCCAGTTCTTGCGCTGCTTCTTCGTCAGCGATTCTTGAATGTAGTCACTTTTCTCATAGTGATATTGATGACCGGAAATCATCGACGGCAGTTTGCGCTGGACCTTTTTGCGGTTGCTCAACAGCGGCAGGACGTTGTCGCGCAGCCACACCAGGGCGCGACGCCGGACCGTAATCAGCCCCGTCAGCCGGTGTGCGGTGTTCTCGACTTCCAGGGCAACCGGGTAGCGCTCTTCGTTGTAGCTGTCGAGCAAGGACGGATTCGCCAGGCCCTGATCGACATAGGCCATTTTCCAGGCCAGGTTATAGGCCTCGGAAACCCCCAGGTTCATCCACTGCCCACCGATGGGGCTGCCGATATGCGCCGAATCCCCCAGCAGGAACACGGAACCTTGTTGCATCGATTGCACGCGGCGATGCTGGAAAGAGGCGATGGTGGTCGATGAAATGTTGGACAGCGTCATCTTTTGCCCGCGCCCTTCGCACAAGCGCTGGAAGTTCTCCAGGCTCAAGGACGGGCGCTCGCCTTCTGGTGGCAGGTTGTAGGGCATTTCGATGAACAGCCGATAACGCGATTGAGCGCTGATCGGTGCAACGGCCACGTAACCGTCCTGCGCACCCAGGAAGAATGCGCCCTCATCCTTGCTTCCGGACCACTCGATATCGGCATCGGCGAGCATGAAGAAGCGGTCGTAGGACGAGCCTTCGAACGTCATGTCCAGGCGTTTTCTGATGTTGCTGCGAGCACCGTCGCACGCGGCTACCCAACGACTGGTGAAGTGTTCGTCGGTGCCGTCGGCATGCTTGAGCGTCATGCGCACCGAACCCGGCTGGTTTTCGATGTCCACCAGTTCGGTATTCCATTCCACCTCGGCCCCCAGCTCCCTGAGCCGCTCCAGGAGAATTTTCTCCGTTTGCGGCTGTGGCAGGCTCAGGAGCAGGGGATAGGGCGCGTCCAGGTAGGAGAAGTTGTAGTTCAATACCCGCTTGGCGTTCGACTGCACCGAAAACTGGTTGATCGTGAAGCCGTCGCTGATGGCTTGCTCGGCAACGCCCAGGTCTCGAAAGATTTCCAGGGTCCGGGAATGGATAGCCATCGCCTTGGTCGCCGTCGAGGGGCCGGCGTTCCTTTCAATGATGCGGAACGACACGCCCCATTTCTTCAACAGGATTGCCAGGGACAGGCCAACAGGACCGGCTCCGACGATCATGACGGTCGGGGCGCTGCCAGGGCGCTTGAAATGATTGGGGGCCAACGTGCTCAGAGTGTTCATCGATCAGTACCAGTTTCTGTAGAAGGGAGAGTTGGCAATGCCGAGCAGGGCGTCGTCGCCCGATGAGTCGCCGTAGGCATAAATGTAAAAATCATCAAGGTTGCTCAAGCAGCCCTTGAGCCGCGTGACTTTCTCTCGCTCTACACAGTTGGTACCGGATATCCCGCCGGTCAGCTTGTTCTTTGCCGTTGCCAGGCGGGTGCCGCACACATAGTCAAAACCCGCGGCCTGGCCCCAGGGGATCAGGTAGTTTTCCGGCGAATTGCTCACCAGCGCGGTGACGTGCCCCATGGACTGATGCCATTGCAGCCGCCGCAACGCCTCGGGCCTGAGCCAGAGCGGCAGCAGCTCGCTGATGAAATACTTGGCATGTTCGCGCTCTTGCTCCACCGACAGGCCGCCCAGGTAGCAGGCGATGAACGCCAGCCGTGCTTGCATCAGTGGGGTGATGCCGACGATCACGCTGAGCATCTTGGGCAGCAGGGGAATGATCCGCAGCCAGAACGAGCGGGTGCCCACGATAAAGCGCATGTAGCGCCAGAACGTGTGCCGGTCGGTCAATGTGCCGTCGAAGTCGAAAACGGCCAGGACCGGTTGTGTGCTGTTAGCGTGCATGGGCCTCTTCCTTGAGAGAAGTAATCTCGATGGTCTTGGGCAGCTTGAAGCCCGATAGGTAGCGCGAAAGCAGGGTGGACAGTGCGTTCTGGCTCAGCTCGCCAGTCCCTTCGACGCACAGGTGCAGCACGTTGACTTCCTTGTGGTCCGGGACGATATAGGCCTTGGCGCGCACCACGTCGGGGTGCTTGAGGGCGACGGATTCGATTTCCACCAGGTCGACCATCTGCGCCTTGATCTTCGAGATTCGCAGGCGCTGGCAATAGAAAAACACATGGCCATCCTCGTCCTGCCAGACCAGGTCACCGCTGTGGAACCAGCCATCGCGGAAGAACCGCGCATTGGTGTCCTCGGCATCGTTATAGCCGTCGATCACCATCGCGCCACGTATCAGCAATTCGCCGATACGCCCAGGCGCTACGTCCTGGCCCTGGGCATCGACGATGCGCAGTTCCACGCCGCTGATCGGCTGGCCCATGGCGCCACGGTGGACCGTACCAATCGAGCTCTGGACGATTACGGGCATGCTTTCGGTCAAGCCATAGCCCTGCAGCACCGGATTGCACCCCAGCAACTTCCCCAGCTTCTCGGCTTCATCGGCCGGCAAGTGGCTGCCCCCCGAGTAAATCATCAACTGCGGGTGCAACGGCAGGAGCGCGCCTTTGCGTTTGGCCAGGCGCGTATTGAAGTAGCGAATGACATCGGGCACCAGGCAGGCAAAGGTGACCTGATGCTCGGACAGGACTTCAGCGAGGTCTCGGTTGAGCAGGGTGTTGGTCATCAGCAGGGTGGCGCCCACGCTCAAGGGAAACACCATCATCACGGACAGGCCGAAGATCGCATACAGCGGCAACGTCACCAGATGAACGGAGCCGACGCCTTGCAGATGAAAGTGCTCATGCAGCCCGTCGCTCGATTGCGTCAGGTCGAGATATCGGTGAGAAACAGCCAGGGGCCTGCCGATGCCTCGATAGGTGAATTGGACCGAGACGACCGGATTACCCTCGGGCAACAACAAGGGTTCGATCTGGCAAGGCAGTTGAGAGATGGCCGTTGCGTTGGCGGGCAGGGACGATGACGGTTCGCTCCCACCGTCCAGCACCAGGGAGTGCCTGACACCGTTGTCAGCCTGGAACACCTCACTGTGTTGCACCCATAGCGTTTCGGTCGTGACCACGAGCGTCGGCCTGGCGAGGCTGACGACACTGGCCATTTCGAAAGGGGTCAACTTGTAGTTGAGGATGACCGGAATGGCGCCTCGCCCGATGATCGCCAAGTAGTAAGCGATGAATGCCACCCCATTGGGCAGCACCAGCGCTACTTTGTCGCCAGGCAATACACCAAGCGCTGTAAGAGCGCCATTGCATTGTTCAGCCTTGATGTGCAACTCGCGGTAAGTAACGGTATCTTCTTCCGTGTCCAGATGCCGAATAGCAACTTGCTCGGGAAACGATTCCGAAAAACCGACAAAGCGATGCAGAAAACCTTCTTTATATGAAAGGCTTTTCATTTACCAACCTCTCTCAATCCTTGGATATATGGCTAGTCAAAAAAAGTACTACAGAGGCAGGCTATATATGAATTGTTTCAGTTAAGCATCTGTGTAGTTGTTATTCCGATACCAATCCAGGGTATCGGTCAGGGTTTCAGCAACAGGGCGGAACTTGCACTCCAATTCTCTTGAGCTTTTGTTATGGCTGAAATGAGTGCGGCCTTGTTCTTGCTCCATGAGCTTGACCGTGGAGGTACTGATGAGCACCGGCTTTTTTGTGATCCGGTAGTAACCTTCATAGATAAGCGCGATGATTCGCAGCATGAACAGAGGCACTTTTCGCTCTGGGGCTTTTATGCCACTGACGCTGGACAGCGCCTGGAAAATGCTCTTCATGTCCATGTGATTGCCGGCGGCCAGGTAGCGCTCTCCGGACCTGCCACGGGTGATGGCCGCGATTTGATGCTCGGCCACATCCCGGGCATCGACAACGGAAAAGCTTCCGGGGAGTACACCGGGCAATTTCTGTCCGACAAAGTCGAGCAGGAACTGTCCTGAGGAAGTAGGGCCGATATCGCCGGGGCCGAACATCCACCCTGGCAGGACCATGGCGATAAACATGTCCGGGTGCTGCGCCAGGAATTGCTGGACCTTCTGTTCGGACAATATTTTGCTCAAGTAATAATCGTCAGCCTCCAATTCACTGCGAGACATGGTTTCATCGATCACTTGATCCCGATTGCCCTTCAATACGGCAATGGAAGAGGTGTGGACCGCACGACGGATACCGGCGTCATAAGCGGCTTGCAACAAGCGCTCGGTGCCGGTCACATTGGTGTCATACAGTTTTTGCCAATGTTTCCCGCCTTTGTAACTGTCGCGGAAATAGGCCGCCGTATGAAACAGGGCGTCACAGCCTTGCAGGGCATGGGCGAAGGCCTCGACATTAAGCATGTCGCCTTCGACGAACTCCACAGGCAGGTTGCCGAACTGTTTCCTGGCTTTCTCTACGGAACGAACCAACGCTTTTACTTTGATGTTCCGCTTTAACAGCGCACGAACGACATTATTCCCGAGCAGGCCAGTAGCGCCTGTAACGAAGGCATATTCCATTAAAATCCCGCTCCTGTGAGGTGACCTGGCATTGCATCGAGAGCGGTGTCACTGACTCGATGCGCTGATCAGGCGTTGGGCTCCACCAACGGCGCAAGTAAAAACCATTCGGTATCTGAAAATCAAGTGGTATTTCGTCGAATTGACGAGCTGATGGCTCTGCATTGGGCTTCGTGCGCGTTTTTTCAGGTTCCGGTGCATGGTCGAGGGCAGGAAAATATCCGCTTTGATCCGCTCAAAGGGACGGCAAGGGCTCATCAAGGGGCGCGAAACGAAGACTGTGAGTCACGCCTATCCGGCAAAAACTGGGGCCTGTAGCCCCATCTAGGGTGCCTTTGCGGCTGTTCCAACTACATGGCACATACATGGCATTTTTTGAAAGTTAAAATGTAAATGATTGAACAAGGCGCGTATAAGATATGATGGCGAAAACGGGTTCCGTACAGTGAGTAATCGATTCGTTGCATTCAGTCACACATAGCTATCTTGTTTGGCCAAAGGAGCCGAGGGCGTGATTAAAAAGAGACTAGGTCGAGAAGAGAGCCAGCAAGTAACAAGAGACAAATTGTTCGACACAGCCACTGAGCTGATGATCCGCAAGGGCTTTCATGCCGCCAGCGTCAACGTTATCGCCGAAGAGGCGGGCTTTTCCAAAGGCGCTTTTTTCTCAAATTTCTCAAGTAAATCGGACTTGCTGCTGCAATTGACTCAACGCTTCAAGCGAGTTGAGATCGAGCGACTGAGTACGACCCTGGCATCGGGATATTCAGCGGAACAGTTGAGCCACGGCTTGAATGCCTATATCGATACGCTGAAGAACAATACCCGCTGTGCGATCCTCGATGCCGAGTTGCAATTGATCGCCTTGCGCGATGAAGAGTTCTCGCCGCATTACTACGACTTGCATGAGGAAAACAGCGAGGCCTTGGGTAAGTTGATTACCATCATATTCAATCATGCTGGCAAGAAGCCGCCGCTGGCCTACGCCGCGCTTGCCAAGACCTTCACCGCCCTGGCGGAAGGCCTGATATTGCAAGGGCATAAAGACCCAACTGTTGAAATCAAGCTGGTGCTGAACTCGCTCATCCAGACCGCAGAGCCTCTATAAGTCCCTGGCGTTATCGTTATTGGCCCAGCAATCGGCAATGCCATGGGCCTGGAAGGTCTTGAAGTTATCCGGGATTGCGCCGCAAGGTTTGACTGAACGCATGGATGGGTCTTTAGTTGTGCAATACAACTAATGGCTCGTTGCGTCCGAGGTCCCCCGTGAACCAGTGCCCACCAGACCTGATTGAAAAAGTCCGTTCGGCGTCGCGTCTCATGGTGCGGGAGCTGGGGTTCATGCACGCCACGCTGGCTGCGACGGGTTATCCGCCGTCGTCGGTGCATACAATAATCGAACTCGGCCATCGCCAATCCCTGACGGCGGGTGAGCTTGTCGAGCTGCTTGGCTTGGAGAAATCCAGCGTAAGCCGGATGGTTCGCAAGCTCGTCGAGGCCGGTGAGATTGAAGAAATTGCCCATGAACGGGATGCCCGAGCCAAGCGACTGCGGCTTACCGCGCAGGGGCAAAAGACCCTTCGAGCCATCGATGCTTTCGCCACCCAACAGGTTGTCGCGGCCATGTCTCACTTATCCAGCGAGCAATGTCAGACCGTGAGCGTGGGGATTGCCAGCTATGCCGTTGCGCTGCACGCTCATCGACTCGGTACGGAGCCGCCTGCGCCGGCGCAGTTGGAGATTGCCCGGGGCTACCGTCCAGGCGTGATTGGCCGCATTGTGCAAATGCATGCGGACTATTACTCCAGGCATTCGAACTTCGGCCAGTTGTTCGAAAGCCTGGTGGCATCGGACATGGCGCAACTGATGGGGCGTTTGCACAACCCGCGCAATGAGGTCTGGTCGGCCCTGGATGGCGAACGCGTGGTCGGTTCGATTGCCATCGACGGAGAAGGAGAGGACGGCAGTGCGGTACTGCGTTGCTTCATCCTGGATGATTCGGCACGAGGCAAGGGCGCCGGCAGACGCCTGTTGGCTGAAGCGATGAAGTTCTGTGACGAGTGGGGCTTCAGTTCAACGAGCCTCTGGACGTTCCAGGGGCTCGATGCTGCCCGCAAGCTGTACGAGGATTTCGGTTTCAAGTTGGAACTGGAGCAAGAAGGACAGCAATGGGGGCGACCCGTCACGGAACAGTGTTTTGTACGACCGGGCCCAGCTGTCTCGCCAATTTGAAGTCGTATCAATCGGCGGTATTGGATATGCCCTTACAAACAATCTGGGCAATTGCTACACGCCGTTGTCAGGCATGATCTAAGCTCCAGAGGAGGGTTACCCGAGCAGGGGGTTTCAATGCGAAGCGCACCTGAAAACAGCCTGAAAAAGGCACTGAAAGCCTGCCGGGACAGCTTCATCTCTGTCGGGTTTTTCAGCTTTTTCATTAATGCGCTGATGCTCGTACCCACGTTTTACATGCTCCAGGTCTATGGGCGAGTGATCACCAGCGGAAGTCTTACGACCCTGACCATGCTGACGCTGATCATGACCGCATTGCTGGTGACCCTCGGTTCGCTGGAATGGATCCGTTCGCGTGTCATGGTTCGGGTCAGCACCCGGCTGGATGTGCTGCTCAGTCGCCAGGTCTATAGGGCCAGTTTCAAACGTGCCCTGGAAAGTGGCGGCATGGATGCCTCGGCCCAGTCGCTCAATGACTTGACCGGCTTGCGGCAGTTCCTTTCGGGTAACGGCTTGTTCGCGTTTTTCGATGCGCCCTGGTTGCCGATCTATATCGCGGTGATGTTCCTGTTTCATCCCTGGTTTGGCTGGGTCGCGACGGGCAGCGCGCTGTTATTGCTCGTGCTCGCCTTCGTCAACGAACGACTGACGGGGCCGGTACTGGCCCAGGCCAACAAGGAGCACATTGGCGCGACGCTCTACACCACCAAGAGCCTGCGCAACGCCGAAGTGATCGAATCCATGGGCATGCTTGAGACCCTGATGGATCGTTGGGGACGGCGTCAACGCAACGTGCTGTTGTTGCAATCGGCGGCGAGCGACAGCGGGGCGATCATCAGCACGCTGTCGCGTACCTTTCGCATCCTTGTGCAATCGCTGGTGCTGGGGCTGGGGGCGTACCTGGCCGTGGACCATCAGGTAGGGGCCGGCCTGGTGTTCGCCGGGTCCGTGTTACTGGGGCGGGCGCTGGCCCCCATCGACTTGATCATCGGCAGTTGGAAGGGATTTATCGCCGCTCGTTCTCAATACAGCCGTTTGAACGACATCCTCGATAAACAGCAGGCCCAACCCGAGCGCATGTCCTTGCCGGCGCCCCAGGGGCATGTCCAGGTCGAGAACCTGATTGTCGCGGCCCCCGGGTCCAGGGTGCCGATCCTCAAGAACATCAGTTTCAGCGCGCCTGCCGGCTGCATGGTGGGCGTCATCGGTCCCAGTGCGGCGGGGAAGTCGACCCTGGCCAGGGCGCTGCTGGGTGTCTGGGCGGCGCAGCACGGGGTGGTTCGGCTCGATGGCGCCGACATCAGCACTTGGGACAAGCATGAACTTGGGCCCTATATCGGTTACTTGCCCCAGGACATTGAATTGTTCGAAGGCACCCTCGGCGAAAACATCGCTCGCTTCGCCGGAGTCGATTCGGTGAAGGTGATCCAGGCGGCCAGGATCGCGGGTGTTCACGAGATGATCCTGCAGTTTCCCGATGGTTACGACACTGTCATCGGTAGCGAGGGCCTCATGCTTTCGGCAGGGCAGCGCCAGCGCATCGGACTGGCCCGGGCACTGTATGGCAGCCCACGGCTGATCGTTCTCGACGAGCCCAATTCCAATCTTGATGACGTCGGTGACCGCGCCCTGGCGGCAGCGATCCAGCAGCTCAGGCAGACCGGCGCGACGCTGTTTGTCATTACCCATCGGACCAACATCGTGTCGCAGCTTGACCGGCTCATGGTGATGAACGCCGGGATTATCAGTCTCTACGGGCCACGCGAGCATGTCCTGGCCGAACTTAACGCGCAGCGACAGCAGGCACAGATGCCAGCCGTGCCCGCAAGCACCGGCACGGCTTCGGTCGATACCGGCAAGGGTGATTCCAATGAATCCCATGGTGCCCAGTCGTCAAATTGAGAGCTTCGCCGACCTGCCGACATCCGATCACAAGATTCGTCGCCTGGGCGTTGTCATCATCGGCGTGATCTTCGGCGTGTTCGGCACCTGGGCGGCCATCGCGCCCCTCGACGGCGCCGCGTATGCGCCAGGCGTGGTCACCGTGCAGGCTTATCGAAAAACCGTCCAGCACCTTGAGGGCGGCATCGTCAAAGCACTGCTTGCCCACGATGGCGACATCGTCAAGCGTGACGATCCGCTGATCATTCTCGATGACGCCCAGTTGCGCTTCGAGTACGAGATGGCTCGCGGCCAACTGATCGCGGCCAGGGCCATGGAGGCGAGGCTTATCGCCGAGCGCGACAGTTTACCGATGATCGGTTTTGGTGACATCGCCGATCCCGACAGTGTGCGGGGCATGGAGGCGCGTCAGGGCGAGACCCGGGTATTCAGCGCTCGACAAGGTTCACGACTGGGCCAGATCGCGGTGCTGCGCGAGCGCGTTGGCCAGTTCCGCCAGCAGATCAAGGGGCTGGAATCGATGGTCGGTTCCAAGGTTCATCTGGAGAAATCCTACAGCGGTGAAATCGATGAGTTGGCGGACCTTCTCAAACAGGGGTTCGTTGACAAGCAGCGCCTGCTCGAACAGGAGCGCAAGTTGGGGCTGCTGCGTTCAGAGGTTGCCGATCACCGCTCCACCATTGACCGGACGCGCCTGCAGATCAACGAAACACAACTGCAGATCCTGCAGGTCGACAAGGATTTCAATGCTGACGTCGTCAAGCAACTGGCCGAGGTCCAGACCCGGATCTACGACCTGAAGGAGAAAACCTCGGCGCTGGAAGACCGGCTCTCTCGTATCGTCATCCGGGCGCCCGAGGCGGGCATGGTGATCGACATGTCGGTGCACACCATTGGCGGGATCGTGCGTCCGGCGACGCCACTGCTCGATATCGTGCCCTCGGTGTCCGACCTGGTCATCGAGGCCCAGGTGGCACCGGTGGATATCGATCGCATCGCCATCGGCAAGCGTGCCGATATCCGTTTCGGCGCATTCAATAGCGCCACCACGCCGGTGATCGAAGGCGAGGTCAGCAGCGTGTCGGCAGACCGGATGACCAACGAAAAGACGGGGACGGCCTATTACCTGGCTCGGGTGCGGGTAACCGAGGCGGGTGCGCGCACCTTGGGTGAGCGCAAATTATTGCCGGGCATGCCGGCGGACGTTTTGATTATCACCGGGCAACGCACGTTGTTGCAGTATCTGATGCAGCCGGCTCGCAATGCCCTTTCTCAATCGATGATCGAGGAATGACCATGGTTGCGTCGGCAGCTCTGCTAGGCAGTGTATTGATGCTCGCCGCGGGTGCGGTCCTGGCACAAACCGAGGCTGCAACGCCCGCCGGGGTCAACGCCTCGACGTTTTCCACCGACCTCATGCAGCTTTATCGCGAGGCACGGCTGGAGGATCCGCAGATCGTGGCGTCCTATGCGCAAGCGAAGGCGGGCCAGGAGCATCAGCGCGAGGCCATGGGCGCGCTCTTGCCGCAGTTGTCGTTCAGCGCCGGGTCGAACCGGATTCACCAGGAAAGCGACCTGGTGCAGCGCAGTTTCGATAGCGAAAGCTACGGCCTGGTGCTGCGTCAGTACCTCTACAACAAAGCTGCGTGGGAGAACTATCAGAAGTTCAAGAGCCTGGCTCGGCAGTCCGAATCCCAGGCCCTGGAAACCCAGGCCGAAGCCTCGGTGGAGCTGGCCCAGCGTTACTTCACCGCGCTGGCGGCCGAGGATGAATTGGAGTTGGTGCGGGCAGAGCGTCGAACCACCCAGAGGAGCCTGGACCGGATCAATGCGTTGTACGAAAAGCAACTGGCATTGATCACCGATCAACTCGATCTCAAGGCCCGGGTGGATCTGCTCACGGCCCAGGAACTGGACGCTCGCAACCAGGTCAGCCTCAGTCGCGAGGCACTGGCGGAGATCGTTGGCCGGCCGGTCAAGGAGCGCCTCAACCGGATTCGTGAAGACCTTCAGTTGCAAGTCTCGGCAAACAGCCTGGAGTCCTGGGTTCGCGATGGCATGGCACTCAACCCGGCGCTCAAGGCCAACGAAAGCGGCGTCGAGGCGGCGGGGGCAGCGTTGCGCAGCGGCAAGGGTGGGCACTATCCGACGCTGAGCCTGAACCTGAGTGCCCAACAGACCAATGAGGGTTACAACAACTCCCTGGCCCCCCGCACCGACAGTTATGTCGCCGGGATAGGTCTCCAGGTGCCGCTGTACAGCGGTGGCTCGACCTCGGCGCGGGTCCGTGGACTCTACGAGGATCAAGTGGTTGCCGAGCAACAGTTGGAGGCGACCCGGCGCCGGGTGGTCAAGGAGATCACCAACGCCTACCTGACCGCCAATTCCAATGGCGAAAAAATCGGTGCGAACCGGCTGGCATTGGAATCGGCACAGTTATCGAGGGTGGCTGCCGAGAAAGCGCTGAGCTACGGGATGGTCAATTCCGTCGATGTCCTGGCCAGTGTACGCAATGAGTTCCGCGCTCGGCGCGACTTGCTAAAGACCCAATACGACTTTCTCAGCAACGTGCTGATCCTGAACCGCTGGGCGGGAAAACCACCGGCCGAGGGTATCGAGAATGTGAATGGCTGGTTGAGTTCCGGCAGCGTTGGCCAGGACTTTCGTTGATCGGGATAGGCCCATGCAGCACACCGTTGGCTGATTCGGAGCAGGTTTTTGACGGTATATTGACGTCATGTTTATTGAGATGTGTAAGTGCGTGCCGCTCGTCGATTAATTGACGATTGTCTCTCGGCGTCATACAGGCTGCCAATGCCTCGCTCCTGGCTTAACGAGCTGATTTAGCGGGTGTTTTTTCACTTTCGGGAAGTTTGGGCAGACGGGTCGGCGCCAAGCCTCGGTCGACGGCTGGCTGATGGGCTGCCTGTGGCGCGCTGGGCTGGCCTAGACTCAGCCTACGAGCTCGAAAGGGGCACATTATCATGTGTAAGCTGTTGATAATTATTCCTATTCAGGTTGTCTCGATGGTTTCTTCCGGCTTCTTGAAATGCACGCTACCCCCACCAGAACATCCAGTGGACATCCTGGTTTGTCTTGCGAGGGGGTTAACGATATGAGACCGGATCATAGAGCACCCATCCGCGTGATGTTGGTCGATTGTCGTCCCCTTGTCCTCCGGGGGCTTCATGACTTGATCAACGCCAGAAAGCCGCAGATGGAAGTGAGCGGTCAGGCTTCGACCTATACCCATGCACTGGACCTTGCCGATCAGTTGCGGCCCAACGTGATTTTCTTCAGTTTCTTTCCCGATGCACTCAACCCTCTGGAAGTGGTTGCCGGGCTGACCCGCAGCGCGCAGATGAAAGTGCTCGTGCTCAAGGGCTTGTATGAGGCCGTTCCTGTTGCCCAGGCGATAGAGGCGGGCGCACGCGGTATCGTGTTGGCCGAAGACCCGACGGAGTCGATCATCCAGGCCATCGTCAAGGTGCACCATCGCGATATCGGAATGGATAGGGCCTGGGCCGGTGGGCTTTCCGGCTATGCCGCCATCGGCCATGCAACCCCCCAATGCAATCTGGAGCAGGCGAAACAGGCTCGGTTGACGCTGCGTGAGAAGGAATTGATTCGTGCCATCGTGGGGGACCCGTCTGCCAAATACATCAGCATCGCTGAGCGCCTGGGTATCAGCGAGCACACGGTGCACAATCACCTCAGTAACATCTATCAGAAGCTTGATCTTATCAACCGCATCGACCTGTTGATGTATGCGCTCAAGCATGGGCTTACCAACAGTGAAGAGCCGCCGGAGTCCACTTGGGTGGAGTTGGATTGACCGATCTGTGTGGGAGCGAGTTGGCGGCCTTGTAGTCGAGGCGTTTACAAGTGCCCGCCAACCCTTTCGATTTGGGGCGAGTTGTTAACGTGGATCGGCGATATCCAGCGCCCGATTCGCCAGCAGCTCATTCACTTCAATCACTTGCTGGATACCCATCGCAACATGCCGGCGAGAACCCTCAAGATCGAATGCCAGGTCGCTGATCATGGCGTTGGCTGAGGCCAGGTTTTCGCTGAGGTTGGCGAGCAGGCTTTCAGTGTCGATGCCATCGACAACGGTGAAGAGCTTAGGCGTTGGCCGGCCTTTCTTGGGTTTGGCCTGTTCCGGCTTCAAGTAATAATCGAGCGCCCGCTCGGTGGCTTCGTGGAATTTTTCCGGATCGAGGCTTGAGTAGGAAGAGGTGGGGTCTGATTCCGGTGGATTGGGTGTGGCTTTGAACATGGTGACGCTCCTATGGGGAATGGGAGCCGCCAAGACCTGTCGCTAAACAGAATGGTGGCGACTGCACGCAGGTTAGCGAACCGGACATAGGCACCCGGCAGACCCGAAGGTCTCCTACATACAGCCGCCATGACGTAATTGCGGTTAGATCCCGCAATGAAGCATGGTTGCTTATGTGCCTATGGTTCGGGTCGCTAAACCCGACCGCTGATTCGTCAGCGACCAGGAAACGATAGAGTCCGGCCCCAAGGCGCACAAGCGGGCGGATTCTGGCTTAGTTGTAGGCAAAGGCGCAAGACGACGTAGCCTCAGGACTGGCGCTCCTTGTTACTGGGTATTTGTCTGTAAGACTCGATGCCTGCCGTCAAAGGGGTGAGCTGGTTTCGTCGTGATCAGGGAAGGTATGAAAAGCGATGCGAGGATGGTTTCCAGGCCATCCTCGCATCTTTCACGCACGCGATGCTTCAGGCGTTGCCAAAGACAACGTCGCTGCTCTGCAGGTCCACGCCCACCAACGTAATGGTCGTAATTTGCCCGCCAGACTCGGCGACCGTCACGATGCTGTCCGCGCCGGCGTTATCGATCGATTGGACAACGGCGCTCTGGTCACCATTGAGCACCAGCGTGTCCCGCAGGTTTTGGCTTACATCAAAGCCCGTGACCTGGTACTGGTTCTCGGTGAATGTCAGATCGACGTTGAAGGCATCACGCTCGCCGCCCGTGCCCACCAGCGTGTAGTCGAAGAGTGCATCGGCTGCGTTGTTGGCGAACAGGTTGGCGTCGAACGCACTGGTCGCGGTATCGCCGTCCTTGTCCGTCAGCGTTGCGTTGAACGAGAGTTGCACATCGCTGGCCAGGTTCTCGGTTTCCTGGATGAACTGGATGACCGGAATCTTGATCGCGCCACGGCCCATTGTGAGCTGGACGGCATCGATCATCGCCGTGCCCTCGCGCTCGATTTCGAAGGACACCTGGCCACCTGCTTCGGGCGTCAGGGTGTTGACCTCGGTGAGGTTGGAGAACGTGCCGTCTTCGTAATAGATCCGGAAGTACAAATCCTCGGTCGCGGTGTTGTAGCCGGCCACCGAGTTGTCGATGAAGATTTTCATGCCTGTTACCAGGCTCTCCGGGTTGATGACGAAGCTTTCATCGGCCGCGCCGATTGCCGCCAGGTTGTCCCCTTGCAGCAGGTTGTTGCCGACGCCGATGCCGGAGGTGCTGACGTTCATGGCCGTCGGGTCGATGTAGGACGGCAGTGGCGTGGTTTGCAGGGCCGCCTCGGTGGGGTCGGGGGCTCCGAGCCCGATGCCGGTCAGGATATCCGTGGTGGAGGCCAGTGCCTTCGCGGAGAAGAACACGATTTCTTCGGATGCCGAAGGAATGGTCGGATTGTTCGTCTCAGGGATCAACAAGGTGCGCACCGGATCCGGGCCACCGGCATCGAGCGAACCGTCGGCACTGCTACGTACGATGGTCGAGCTGAAGCCTTGCACCAGGTCCAATGCATAGCTGCCATTGGCATAGGCGGTCAGCGTGTAGTCGACGCTGGTATCGGCGGTGGCGGCGTTGTTGTCGAAGTCACCGGTCAACGTCCCGGCGAAATGGTACGCGCCATTGGCATCCGGCGAGAGTGCTTGCTCGACGAGCGTGCCGGTCCCGGTCGTGGTCGTGTCGTCGGGTCTGACCAGGGTGAACTGGCCATTGACCAGCGCGATGTCCAGGCCAGCGGCTCCCAGCCCATCGGCCCCGGCCGATTTCTCCCAGAATCCGTATTGCGCAAGCACGCTGCCGGTGCCGATCAGGTTGCCGAACGCGACCGAAGGGCCGTCGTCCTCGAACACCAGGTTCTGTCCGATGTTGAGTGTCGCTGAGGCGCTGTCGCCGTCCTTGTCGGTCTTGGTCGCGATCAGCGTGACCAGGTTGTCCGAGGTCAGGCTCTTGGCGTCATCGGGATTGGTGGCGTCGGGATGCACCAGCGCCCGGATCTGGTCGAGCGTGACATCGCCATTGGCGGCCACGCTGACCGTGAACACCAGCAGGTTGGTACTGGCCGTGCGGCCTTCCACCGTTGTGCCGTTGAGCGACAGATTGACCGCTTCACCCGTGGCCGTGTCGGTCAGCCCGGAAGCGCCGGCCACCACGCCCAGTGCATAGGTCAACGTACCGG